>NZ_CP011390.1:2290000-2890000 GCF_001644645.1 Flavisolibacter tropicus
TGTTACTTATTAAAGAATTGGGTTATGATATGGAGGCAGGACGCCAGGATATTAGCGAACATCCGTTCAGCATTAGTTTCAATGCTCAAGATGTACGCATTACCACCAGAGTAGATGAGAATGATTTTGGCAATATGACCTGGAGTTGTATTCACGAAGTGGGGCACGCACTTTATGAACAAGGGTTACCAACTGCGCATTATGGCTTGCCTCTTGGAGAAGCTTGCTCTTACAGCATACATGAATCGCAATCTCGCCTATGGGAAAACAATGTAGGACGTAGCAAGGCTTTTTGGCAATACTATTACCCAACTCTACAGCAACATTTTCCCCAGCAATTTGGAGCAGTAGAACTTGCTCGTTTTTATAAGGGCATCAATAAGGTTCAACCCTCCCTAATCCGTACCGAAGCAGATGAAATATCCTATCACTTTCACGTTTACATACGCTATGAACTGGAAAAAAAACTGATAGAGGGTTCATTGAAAACCAACGAGATCCCACATTTCTGGAACGAGCATTACAATAACTTACTAAATGTAACCGTTCCTGATGATAAGCGTGGATGCCTACAGGACGTACATTGGAGCCACGGCAGTTTTGGATATTTTCCCACTTATAGCTTGGGAAGCTTTTACGCAGCGCAATTTTATAGCTCAGCAAAATCCAATATTCCAGAGTTGGAAGAACAAATAACTAAGGGCCAAACCCAATCATTATTACATTGGCTCCGCGAAAATATACATGCTAAAGGTCGGTTTTATACCAGTGAAGAGCTGTGTAAACAGGTTACAGGTAGCGGCTTGGATGTTTCTCACTTTATGGGTTATATATTGAAAAAGTTCGAAACGATTTATTAATTTGGTAAACAAATACCCTAGAAATGAAGCTTGCACTATACGTACTGCTTATAGTATCTTGCATAGCGAGTTGTAAAAAAACAATAGAAAAGGCACAAGAAGCAGCAGCTATAGATGCCATCACTTCAGGCTATTGGATCGTAACGAAATTTCAAAAAGGCTCAACGGAAATTACCGACAGCTTTAGCGGATATAAATTTCAATTCAAAGAGAACCATACGGTAGATGCCTTAAAAAGCAATGTGATTGAAATGTCTGGCCATTGGGAGGCAGATGTAAGCAGCCGAACAATTGATGCCAATTTTACAAATGCTAGTAGCCCATTGACTTTCCTGAACGGTAGGTGGCTTATCACCAACAGCACCTGGACAAGTGTTGATGCCACCCTTACTATTGATGGTGAAAAGCGTGAGCTACATTTGAAAAAAGAGTAGGTATAAATGCTATAGATAAAATTAGGAGCAGTTTTTGCTGAGCTAGAGAAACCACAATATCCCCTGAACAAATACCTCCCAAGATGAATCCTGTAAAAGCCCTTTTAATACTATCGTTACACCCTAAAAAGGCAAATCGTCTTGAAACAAAAAGCTGCTTTATTCTTATGTTTTATACTTGCCACAGCAGCCCTATATGGCCAGGGTTTGTCTGCTGACTTCAAATCAGACATTACATCTGGTTGCTCTCCTATTATAGTAAACTTTCAGGACCTATCTCAAGGGGGTGCCAAAATTTGGAAATGGGATTTTGGAAACGGCGCTACATCCAGTAAACAAAACCCTTCTACCACTTACTTTGATCCTGGAACCTATACAATAACACTTACGATTTTCAACGCTGACGAAACGGATAGCAGTAAAATTGTAAAAACAGCATATATAACCGTTTTCGACCCGCCACAAGCAGAATTTGTCTCGGACAAGCAATCTGGCTGTTCACCTTACTTTATTCAGTTCTCAGACCTTTCTACATCACCGTTTGGCACTACAATTAAAGGATGGAAATGGGAGTTTGGGGATGGTGGGGTATCCACCGAGCAGAACCCGCGATATAATTATAAAAGAGCTGGTAGTTATACAGTTACCCTTACCATCACAAATGATCAAGGATGTACTAAGCTTATTACCAAACCCAACTATATCAATATAATACAAGGTGTAGTACCCAACTTTACCTTTATTGACCCTATGGTTTGTATGGCCCCTGCCACCTACAACTTTACCAATAGATCTACAGGGCCGGGCAACCTAACCTATAGCTGGAGCTTGGGCAATGGCGCAACAGCTAATACACGAGATGCCAGCACTACTTATGCCGTCAATGGCAATTATAAAGTGTCTTTAATAGTAAGTAGTGATATAGGATGTATGGACTCTGTAAGTCAAGTACTGGAAGTGGGTAAAGCTGTTACTGATTTTATTACCCCAGCTGTTATCTGTCCCAAAACCAATATTGCCTTTTTAAATAATTCTACACCAAGGCCCATTTCCTCTCAATGGGAGTTTTCAACTGGTTTTAAGGATAACACAAGAAATACTTCCACAAGCTTTCCTACAGCAGGCACATATACCGTTACCCTGGTCAACGTCTATGCCGTATGTACAGATACACTAGAAAAGACAATAACGGTTGCCGATGGACCGACTATTAATTTCAGTGCAGTTGATACATTCAAATGTCAACCGCCGTTTACTGTGAATTTCAACAATAGTAGTAATGGCTCCAGCTATAAATGGGATTTTGGTGATGGCACAACCTCTACGGCTGCCAATCCTAGCCATACCTATACCAGCTATGGGGAGTTTGATGTTACATTGGTCGCTACTGGTCCTAGTGGCTGTAACGATACACTCCGGATGCCCAAGTATATTAAGATTACTAAACCAACAATCACAATTCCATCCTTACCCACTCAAGGTTGTATTCCCTTTCCCTTTACTTTTAAAGCAAACGCCGCAACAAATGATCAGGTTATTTCGTATAAATGGGACTTTGGTGATGGAGGAACCTCCACCGCACCAACACCAACCTATACTTATACAAAAGAGGGAACCTATAATTTAACACTGACCGTTACTACAAAAACAGGATGTACCGAAATAATTACCCTCGACAAAGCCGTAAAAGTGGGCGCAAAACCAAAGGCTGGTTTTTCAGGACTTCCAAGGGATGTTTGTGCTAGTCAAGCTATAGAGTTTAAAAATGAGTCGTCTGTACCTACAGATGAATGGCTATGGTTGTTTGGAGATGGCACCAGATCTACAGCCGAAAATCCTAAGCATGAATATTCAGATACGGGTAAGCTAGATGTGACTTTAATTGCTTACAATCATGGCTGTGGCGACACGCTCGTTAAGAAGCAATATGTCAATATAAAACCTCCTGTATCGAAGTTCTCCTATCGACCCGACTGTGCAAATCAGTTTACCTATACTTTTACCGACAAGTCGCTTGCCCCCCTTACCTGGGAATGGAAAATTAATAATCAAACATTCACGGGGAAAACACCGCCACCGTATACGTTTCCGGGATTTGGCACCTATACAGTATCGCTTACCACCACCAATGGCAGCTGTACACATACCTATACTGAAAATGTTGTCATTAGAGATCAGACACCTGATTTTACTGCCGATAATAGAGAGGGATGTAAACCATTCAGTCCAACCTTAACAGCCAAACCGCCAGTACCTGGCATCATTAAAAACTATTCGTGGGATTTTGGAGATGGCAAGCTCATTGATGGCGGAGCTTCACCATCTAAACAATTTACATATCCCGCCGCTGGCAATTATTATGTAAAACTTGTAACTACAGATACTTTCGGTTGTAAACATCAAGTAACTAAAGATTCTTTTATACGAGTAAACGGCCCTGATGCAAACTTCACCTCTACTACTAACACTGGTTGTAAAGGGTTGACAGCTACGTTTATCGATTCAACAAAAACCGATGGCATCAATGCCATTGTAAAATGGGAATGGGATTTTGGAGACGGCAAAACACAAACCTATACGGCACCTCCTTTTCAACATTCATATGATAGTGTAGGCGATTATGATGTTAGTATGACCGTAACAGATGCCAAAGGTTGTACCAGCAAAAAAACATACAGGCAGTTTGTGGTTATTTCAACCCTGAAAGTAGACTGGACTGTTTCGCCTGCTAGTTGTCCAGGTTCTGCTCTTATGTTTAGAAATCTAACCAAAAGCGATCTCCCCTATTCATCCTTCTGGGAATTTGGAGATAGCACAACATTTAACACAAAAATCAATGATGTACAGCATGCTTTTCATGCTTATAAAGACACAGGTATCTATACCGTAAAACTAAAAGTGCGAGACATATTTGCCTGTGAAGATTCGCTCATAAAACAAAATATCGTAAAAATAGCACTACCCAAAGCCTCATTTGATGCTAACAATTTCACATCGTACTGCACACCATTTGAAGCGAAGTTTCAGAACACCTCATATTTCTATGAATCATCGCTTTGGAATTTAAGCACTGGCACTTCCACTCAAACTAACCCTACCAATTATTATACAACCACTGGTACATTCCCTATTAAGCTGGTGGTTACCAGTCCAGGGGGCTGTAAAGACTCAGCCACAAATACTGTAAAAGTCTATAACCCTTCAGATGCAAAAATCACTTATGCACCATTAAAAGGATGTACCCCAGTAACAGTAGACTTAGAAGCCTTCTCGCCCATGAAAGCCCAGTTTGTTTGGGATATGGGCGATGGTAATGTGATAACAACTGACTCTAATAAGTTCACCCATACTTATGTAGACTTTGGCAATTTTGTTCCCAAAATCATCTTAAAAGAACCAAGTGGAAAATGTATTGTACCCCTCACGGGCGACAAAGTCATTGGTCTTAAAGGTATAAAGGCCAAGTACCGCTTGGACAAAAACTTTTTCTGTGATAGTGGTACCGTACGGATCAATGACTCTACCACATTTAATGATCCGGTTGTAAGCTACCACTGGGATATGGGAGATGGAACTACTTATTCTATAGCCAGCCCTGGCACCCACTATTATAAAAACCCGGGCATTTATAACGTTACTTTTTATGCAACAACAGAAACTGGCTGTAGCGACACCTTGCGACAAGGGCCCGTTAAAATTGTACAAAGCCCGGATATTTCGGTAAAGACAGATACAGTTATTTGTGTGAATGAACGATTACTTCATACTGGCATTATGGAACGACCGGATACATCGATTTTGCGATGGCAGTGGTTTTTCCCCAATGGCAATACTTCTCAATTGCAGAACCCTGTTCCACAACAGTATGTAACAGCGGGATCTTTCCCAATGAAGACCTATGCCTTTAATAGCAGTGGATGTGCAGACTCTGTAACCAAAATGCTTCATATCAATCCATTACCTACGGCCACCCTGCCATCAACGTTAACTACCATCGTTGGTACACCTGTTCAAATTCCGGCCACTTACAGTAGTGGAGTAAGAAGCTACACATGGGAGCCTGCAGCCACTTTAAGCTGTACTACTTGCCCGGAACCAATTGCCAGTCCTAAGTTTAACACCCGCTATACCGTAAGTTATGTAGACAGTAATGGCTGTCGCAATAACAGCATTGTGCAGGTAATTGTGATATGCAAGGGTGCAACTGTTTTTGTTCCAAACACCTTCTCTCCTAATGGCGATGGGGCAAACGATGTATTCTATGTACGCGGCAAGGGCTTGGATCGCGTAAAATCACTCAGAATATTTAACCGCTGGGGTGAAGTAGTATTTGAACAGAAGGATTTCCCAGTTAACAATCCTGCCTACGGCTGGGATGGAAAATACAAAGGCAATAATCCAATACCAGATGTTTATGTATATCAGGTTGAGATCTTTTGTGAAAACAGTGAAATCATCCGATTTGATGGAAACGTAGCCTTAATAAAGTAAACTATGGTACACTTAACCAAATTAAAATACTTGGCAGTACTGTTTTTCACAACATTGATTGTGCAAAGCTCCTATGCCCAGGACCTGCATTTCTCACAGTTTTTTGAAGCCCCCCTGCTGCGTAATCCATCTTTGGCTGGCATATTTACCGGAGATATACGTGTACAAGCTGTCTATCGCGATCAGTGGAACAGCGTAACACAAGCATACAAAACCGGTTCGCTTAATGCTGAATATAAAATGCCCATTGGCAAAGGAGATGATTTTTTAACAGCAGGACTCCAGTTGTTATACGATAATGCGGGAAGCGTGTTTTGGGTATCCAGTCATGTGCTACCTGCTATTAATTACCATAAGTCTTTAAGCTCGGAAGTAAATCGCTACCTATCGTTGGGTGTAATGGGCGGCATTGTGCAACGGCGTTTAGACCGCTCCAAAATGACCACCAATAGTACTTATGATGGTGTTGGTGATGGGGAAACGTTTACAAAAAATCAATATCTCTATGCAGACGGAGCTGTTGGCTTAACCTATAACTCGCAACTAAATGCCGATCCTGCAAACAATTTCTTTGTAGGTGTCGCCTACCATCACTTTAATAAGCCTAAGAACTCGTTCTATGCCGATCAGAATACAGAGTTAGAACCTAAAATAGTAGGATCTGCTGGTGTGCGCTTTTCGGTTACACCAGCAAGTTACATAACACTACAAGGAGATATTTCTACACAAGGAAAATATCAAGAGATCATTGCTGGCGCCTTGTATGGTATGAAACTCGGTGAAGACTGGGAAAATGCAAAGTACACTATACATGGTGGTGCTTTCCTGCGTTGGAACGATGCGCTTATTCCTGCATTAAAGTTGGATTACAATAAATACTCTTTCTCCTTCAGTTATGATGTTAATATCTCTAAGCTAAGAACATCTAGCTATGGAAGAGGAGGGTTTGAGTTAGGAGTATCTTATATTGGCTTTTCTAATAGGGATAATTCTACGCTCAATGCGGTTCTTTGTCCTAAGTTTTAATAATCCATCATAGAAAAAGATACCCTTAGGGTGGCTTCACCACAACCAACTTTTACTTTGTTAGGAAGGCCTGTATTCTTTAACCGCAGCTTCATTTTCACTACACCTCATAAGTTGATGATATTGCGTATACTGTCTTCTTTCACATCGGCCACTTTTTCAAGCCTCTGCTATATGCCAGTTGCATCCTAGTTTGTATTGATAGCTGTAAGTCAGCGTCGTAAAACATAAAGTATATATTGATAGACAAAAGGTAATTGTTTTTATTATTGCATAGACAATATCTATTAATATGAACCTGCAACAACTTGAATATATCATAGCGGTAGACACACACCGGCACTTTGCCAAAGCAGCAGAAGCTTGCTTTATTACACAAGCCACCCTAAGCATGATGATCAAGAAACTAGAGCAAGAGCTTAATGTCACGTTGTTTGATCGCAGCAAACAACCCGTTGTTCCTACAGAAGTGGGCGTAGCTGTTATAGAACAGGCCCGTGTAGTTGTAAAAGAAGCCGCACGTATTAAACAACTCACCGACGATCAGAAAGGAGGACTGAAGGGGCATTTAAGAATTGGTATCATACCTACCTTGGCCCCTTACCTGTTACCCCTCTTTCTTTCTTCTTTTCTAACAAAGTATCCCGCCATACAGCTAAAGGTTATTGAACAAACCACTGACCAACTGTTGCATTTATTAGCTACCGACAAATTAGATGTTGGAATAATGGCTATTCCACTTGGCGATGCAGCCTTTAAACAGTCGCATTTGTTTTACGAGGAGTTCAAGGTATTTGTAGCTGCCCCAGATAAAAACCTCCAGAAGAAATACCTGGTGCCTGAAGATATTGACGTAAACAAACTTTGGCTGCTGGAAGAAGGGCACTGCCTTCGTTCGCAAATGCTTTATTTATGTGAACTGCAAAAAAGCCAGGCCCGCGCCCATCACCTGGACTATGAGGCCGGCAGCATTGAAAGCCTTTTAAAGATTACCGAACTGAACAAAGGCATAACCATTATTCCAGAGCTGGCTACTTTAGACTTTGATAATAACAAGGCTAATAAGCTGCGCAGTTTTAAACCACCAGTACCCGTTCGACAGGTAGGACTGGTAACTTATCGCCATTTTATAAAAAAGAGACTTCTGGACGCTTTAGAAAAGGCCATTGTAGAAAGCGTAGAAAAACACATTACACTAACAAAAAGAAAAGAGCAGGTAATTCCGGCCTATGATGCTGTGTAATAACGCCAGAAATACTTGATACTTAAGCCTCTTTATACGTAGCACTCAAACGATACTAGTATTCTAAAAGAAAAAGCCCCGATTTATCGGGGCTTTTATTATTTCGAGACTTGAAAGCGATTCGTTTCTAACAATTTACCGCTAGCATCATACAGGCGGTAAAAATGAAGCCCTCGCTTGAAGTTGTCAGTATTCAGGTTAACTGTTGTTTTGGAAGCTATGTTTTTAGCTGAATATACCTCTTGCCCCATAAAGTTATATATGGCAAGGGCACATCCCTTTTCGTAATTCGCTTGAAAATCAAAGTTAATGACGGTTGTAGCTGGGTTAGGATAAAACCGTAATACAGGACCTGCTGTTTCCGGGGACGTCGATCGGGGCGACTGAGCGTCGGAGAAAACAGAAAGTGATATTATAAGAGTAGCTAAAAGTAAAAGTCTCCTCAACGTAATTCCTTTGGTTTTATTATTTGCAAAATAGTTTATTAAAAATTCATTTGCAAACGGTTTGCCGAAAACCTTCTGTTTTAAGTAAAAGCTTTAGGACAATGTTTGCAAAGTCTGGTTGATAGCTTCAAAATTGGGTTGTTCCCCGGCATTTTCTAACACTTCCGCATAACGTATAACCCCCTCTTTATCAACTACAAAAGCCGATCTTTTAGAAACACCCAGCATATCATATTTCCAATTCTCATACAAGCTTCCATATGCTTTAGATGCTTCTTTATTAAAATCGCTTAATAAAGGGAAGTTAAGGTTTTGTTCATGTTTAAACTTATTCAAGGCGAAAATGGAATCAACCGAAATACCAAATACTCTGGCATTGGCACTTTCATAATACTTCAGATTATCACGTACAGCACAAAGCTCAGCAGTACATACGCTGGTAAAAGCTACAGGAAAGAACAACAATAATACATTACTGCCTTTCAATTCAGATAAGGTTAGTTTGTTTTTGTCATTATCATATAAAGTAAAATCGGGTGCAGGCTGTCCAACTTGAGCTGTCATATTTATTATTTTATTTAAAAAGGGGAACAAAGCTAAGGGGGAAATGGTTCTTCTGGCTTATGAGGTCGGGAAGATTTAAAGTTTACTCCTGATCGACAAGAGGCAAAGAAAAATCCACGCTTCAGAAGAAAAAAGGAATAACTCACGACCCTTTTCCACATAAACCGACCGATTCTGCACCGTATTTCCTTCGATCCTATCTATCGAACGAATATCGAAGCAATATCGAAGAAGAATCGAAGGAAAATCGAAGAAAACCAGAAAAGGACCAAGCCTGAAATGATTACAATCTTTAATAAGTAGCCATCTGAAACTTTAGTACCTATTTTCCTTTTTCAGAAAACCTGGCCGTTCGGATGAAAAGTCCCTCAAACAAAAAAACACTCCTAAAGAGTGTTTTTTTGTTATATAGGATAAGATTGATTTATAGGAACCCTTTTCACGTTTGACGTTTCACGTCTCAAGATCTTGGCTTTGTGCGCGGGCTCTTTCACGTCTCTGGTTTCCCGAGACCATTATCCTACCTGCACAATCAAAAACTTCAGGTAGTGCGTATTTTCCATACCCCATACAATTGGATGGTCGGCAGACTGGGCCTGGAAGGTAACCTGGCGAATAGGGCGACGGGCGTCTTTAGCCGCCATTTCAATGATTTCCAAAAACAGCTTGGCCTGTACTAAGTTGGTACAGGAAGAGGTTACCAGGAATCCACCCGGTTTTACCAGCTTCATACCACGCAGGTTAATCTCTTTATATCCGGTAATAGCTTTTTGAATATTGGCGCGGCTTTTTGTAAAGGCTGGCGGGTCCAGCATTACTACATCCCACTTCTTCCCTTCTTTACCCCACTGCTTTAATACGTCAAATGCGTTGGCAGATTCAAATTTCACCACATCTTCCAAACCATTTAATGCGGCATTACGATTGGCCTGCGCAACAGCATTATCTGATATATCCAGTCCTAATACGGATTTAGCTCCATAAAAGCCGGCGTGAATCTCAAAAGTGCCGGTATAGGTAAAGGCTCCCAACACATCGGCGCCCTTAACAATATTTTGAATGGCACGTCTATTATCCTGCTGATCTAAGAAATAACCGGTCTTTTGGCCGTTTTCCAGATCAACATGAAACTTCAGTCCGTTTTCATTTATGACAATCTTGGTATCAAACGGCTGAGAAAGAAAGCCCTTTTGCTGAGGTAACCCTTCCAGTTCACGCACCGGAACATCATTCCGCTCATAAATACCTTTAGGCTTAAACACCGTTTCCAAGGCCTTAACTAAGGCTGGCTTCCAAAGGTCTATGCCTAGCGCCAGGGTTTGTATAACAAAATAGTCGTTAAACTTATCAATGATTAATTGCGGCAGACCGTCGGCCTCACCAAACACCAGGCGGCAGTTTTCAGAATATCCTAATTTCTGGCGGTAGTCCCAGCACTGACGGATTTTATTTAAGAAGAACTCATCATTGATCTCAACATTCTTTTCCCTTGTAAGCAAGCGCACCATAATTTGCGATTGCTGATTATAATAGCCTTTCCCGCAAAACTTGCCATCGCCATAAAACACATCTACAATGGCACCCGGCTCCGGCGTTCCCTCTACTTTATCAACCTCATTAGCAAAAATCCATGGATGTCCACTAGCCACCCGATTAGCAATCTTTTTACGCAAATGCACTTTCATGGGCGCAAAGGTAGGGAATGGTGAGTGGTGAATGGTGAGTGGTGAATATTGCAGATTGGAAAGAATAATGAACAAGGAACAAGGAAGGAAGAATGAAGAAGTGGAGGAAATGTTTAATGCTCAACTTTCAATGTTCAATAAAAAAATAAGGGAGGGATTGATCCTTTGGCTTTCTGAGCAGGCCTATTCACCATTCACCATTGACCATTCACGAGCCTCACCCGCCTTTTAAACAGTTAACCAATCGCTAAAAGCGTAAAGCTTGCAGCTCTTACGCCAATTTGTCCCAATCCATTCCGTTGGCAGAATTCTTGACAACCGTACCTTTGCAAACAATTTTAAATACGCTATGACAAAGGACAATAAATCATCTGCAGCAAACCAAACGGAAGATGTAAAAGGCATGGATATCAATAACGATGAGAACATGGCTGGTGATCAACAAGTAAATGAACAGGGAGCTGAAGATGGCGAAATTGAAAAATTAAGAGCTGAGGTTCAAGAATTGAAGGATAAATACCTGCGCCAAGCGGCAGAATTTGACAATTTTAAACGTCGTAACGCTAAGGAGCGTATCGAGCTGATCCAAACAGCGGGTAAAGAAGTCATTAACGACTTACTGGATGTTTTGGATGATAGTGAGCGCGCCCAAAAGCAAATGGAAGAAACCAACGATGTACAACAAATTAAAGAAGGTGTACAGCTGGTTTTCAATAAGTTACGAAATACTTTGACAGCTAAAGGCTTAAAGCCAATTGAAAGCCTGCACAAGGATTTTAATGTAGACCAACACGAAGCCATTACTGAAATTGAAGCAGGTGAAGAGATGAAAGGCAAAGTAGTAGCCGAAGTACAAAAAGGCTATTATCTTAACGATAAAATCATTCGTTTTGCTAAAGTGGTAGTGGGAAGGTAAGATAGATAACGGTCGACAGTCCACAGTCCAATGACCGCAGCAAACCTGTTTTTTCAGTGGTCCGTCGACAGTTGACAGTGGACACCCAAACAAATACGTATCATTGAAACATAATAAATCCATGGTAATGCTATGGTAAACGAAAAAATGGCTAAAAGAGATTATTACGAAATACTGGGGGTAAGCAAAGGCTCCTCTGCAGAAGAAATCAAAAAGGCCTACCGTAAAGTAGCCATGCAGTACCATCCCGACCGTAACCCTGGTGATAAAGCTGCTGAAGAAAAGTTTAAAGAAGCAGCTGAAGCCTATGAAATATTGAGCGACGCTGACAAACGCGCCCAATATGACCGCTTTGGACATGCAGGTGTTAGTGGAGCCGGAAGAGGCTTTGGTGGCGGTCAGAATATGGATGACATCTTC
The DNA here is from genome assembly GCF_001644645.1 of Flavisolibacter tropicus. Lineage (NCBI taxonomy): Bacteria > Pseudomonadati > Bacteroidota > Chitinophagia > Chitinophagales > Chitinophagaceae > Flavisolibacter > Flavisolibacter tropicus. The sequence goes on from NZ_CP011390.1 coordinate 2,302,086, forward strand.
AGCCAGTTTGGCGACATCTTCGGCGAAGACATCTTTGGCTCCTTCTTTGGTGGCCAGCAACGTGGTGGCGGTGGTCAACGCAGGGCGCGTGGTACACGTGGCTCTAACCTTCGCGTAAAGCTGAAATTGAACTTTGAAGAGATCGCTAAGGGCGTTACCAAGAACATCAAGGTAAAAAAATATGTAGGCTGTACTACCTGTAATGGTAGCGGCGCAAAAGATAAGAATAGCGTTCAAAACTGTGGCACCTGCGGTGGTAGTGGCCAGGTACGCAAAGTAACCAGCACCTTCTTAGGACAGATGCAAACAGTAACTACCTGTCCTACTTGTAATGGTGAAGGAACTACAATTACATCAAAATGCGGTAACTGTAAAGGTGAAGGTCGCGTGTATGGCGAAGAAACAGTAACCATTGATATTCCTGCTGGTGTACAAGAAGGAATGCAGCTAAATATCAGTGGTCGTGGAAATGCAGGTGAGCGTGGTGGACCTGCTGGCGACCTGGTTATCTTAATTGAAGAAGAACCACATAAGGAGCTTGTGCGTGAAGGACTGAATGTAGCTTACGAGCTGCACATCTCTTTCACTGATGCTGCCTTTGGAGCTTCTGTAGAAGTGCCTACCATTGACGGTCGCGCCAAGATCAAGATTCCTGCCGGCACACAAAGCGGTAAAGTATTCCGCCTAAAAGGTAAAGGTTTCCCTGCCGTACAATCGTATGAAAAAGGAGATCAACTGGTACAGGTAAATGTGTGGACGCCACAGACCTTAAGCAATGAGGAAAAACACATTCTGGAGAAGTTAAGTGACTCGCCTAATTTCAAACCAAATCCAGAGAAAGGACAGAAATCTTTCTTTGATAAGATGCGGGAGATGTTCTCTTAATAGTTCTTCTTTTTCTTCTTACTATATAGTTCTTTAGCCTGGGCAACCAGGCTTATAAATTCTTTCTGAGAAGGGTTGGTCATGTCAGCAGACTGATTGGCAATGGCCAACACTTTTTCCCACGTCATGTGTTTCGCATAGCGCGACTCTTTGATCAGCGAGCCAAACATTATTACTGCACTGGCAAACTGGTATTCCTTATCTAAATTATCAAATGTTGTAAGCTGCAATGCGGGATGACTTGTCAACTCTTGTTGCTTATTGCTTTGCCCGGAGTTTAAATATTGTAAGGTAAACTGTACGGGCTGCCGCATGGCAGCTGTATTTTTCTGTGGCGTAATTTCAAATGCCAGCAGCATCGAATAAGCCGAGCCAATTTCACCTCCTTCTACGGTTGCCAACGTATCTTTTATAGCACCTACTTTATTATCAAATCCTATCAAACGATATTCTTTTACATCAGTGGGATCAAACACCACATTCAAGTGCACATCATCGCCTACCGTATACAAGGTTTGCGTAAACTCCTTCATCAATATTTTCTCAGCTTCCGCATAACTATCTATATAGGCAAAGTTGCCATTCCCTTTCTGAGCTAGTGTTTGAATTTTGGAATCTTTATAGTTGCCCATCCCTACCCCCAAACAGGTTAAATAGATACCTCCGGATTTTTGCACTTCAATCATCTCTTCCAGATCACTTTCACTTCTTATGCCCACATTAAAATCGCCATCGGTAGCCAGTATCACTCTATTGTTGCCACCTTTAATAAAATGCTGACGCGCTAAATTATAAGCCAGCTTAACGCCGGATTCACCAGGTGTAGAACCACCTGGCTGAAGGCTGTCCACTACATTCAATATCTTTTGCTTTTCGCTACCGCTTGTTGCACGAAGCATTACTGCAACTGTGCCACCATATACAACAACAGACACAGAATCTTGTGGACGCAAGTTGTTTACTAAACCATTAAACCCCGCTTTCAACAAAGGCAGCCGATTATCGGCATCCATAGAAGCAGATATATCAATCAGGAAAACCAGGTGGCTAGGAGGCAACTTATCTAAAGGAACTTTTTTTGAAGTGATACGGGCAAAGAGCAATTCATTTTCCGGGTTCCAAGGGCAGTTGGTAAGTGCTGAATGAATCTGAAAGGTTTGCCCGTTTGCTGGCTCCGTATATTGAAAGTTAAAATAGTTCAGCATTTCTTCAATACGCACAGCATCGGGCGGCACTTGCTTTTTGGTATTTAAAAAGCGCCTTACATTGCTATAGGCTGCCCGATCTACATTTAGCGTAAGTGAAGTAGATGCGTATTTTTCTGCCGAAACAAAACCATTTTCTACGATACTGGCGTAAGATTCATCGCCTATTAACCATTGCTTTTGGTTTTCAAACCGCAGATTGTCGGTAAGTGAGGCTAGCTTAAAACTCTTGGCAGCAGCAGCTGCTTTCTTTAAAGTAATGGTATTGTACAAGTCGGCGTTAACCAGTAAGCTTTGTTTTTGATACCCATCGAGCGAAAAGGTGAGCGTATCTTTTGGAGTGTTGTTTTGAATACCAAAACCGCCCGACATACCGGTATAAAATATATAACCGCTTTTAGAATGGCGGATGCTTACATTCTGTAAAAGATTGCCAGCCTCGTCCTTTACTTCACCTTTTAAATAATATTGTTGTGAGTATAGGAGAACGGGGCATAAGCAAGCAAGCGTTATGAATAGCAAAAATCTCAATAGCTAGTATCAATAATTAGAAGATACAACTTCTCTCAGAACTCGTCAAGAAGGCTCTACCAACTGGTAGATCTCTTTCAGATTTCTGCCAAACCCATCATAATCCAAGCCGTATCCTACAACAAATTTATTGGGAATTGCAAATCCTAAATAATCTATCTCTAAAGGGTGTTTTAATGCGTCAGGCTTATGCAGCAGGGCGGCCACTTTTAGGGAGGCGGGTTGCTGATGCATCAGTTGCGGCAGGAACTCTGTAAGTGTTTTACCAGTATCCACTATATCTTCTACAATAATAATCTCACGGCCGAAGAGATCTTCGTCTAAGCCAATAGCTGTAATAACATTGCCGCTTGACTTCATTCCTTTATAAGAAACCAACTTTATAAAACAGATCTCCGCGTCAATAGTAAGGTTCTTAAACAGATCGGCAGCAAACATAAAAGACCCATTTAAAATGGCAATAAACAAAGGCTTTTTGCCTTCATAGTCTTTGTTTATTTGATCGGCTATCCCTTTAATTTTCTCCTGAAGTTGTGCCTCAGGCAAATAAATATCAAATGTCTTATCGTGAACCTTAATTGTAGGCATTTGCTTTTGTATTGATACGTAATTGTTGTCCGATCTTTAATTCGTTTGAATCCAGTCCATTCCACTTCTTGATATCGTCTATACCTACCATATACTTTTTAGAGATAGAGTATAAAGTCTCTTTGGCCTGAACGGTGTGCAAGGTAAACATAGCTGCTGAACCTTCCATAACATTTGACGTTGGAGTTGATTTTACATTATTATTATTTACATAATCACTCACCATTTTAGGAGGTTGTGGCGCTTTTTTCTTCAAATACAATTGCTCTCCGGACATTGGCATCAGTCCTTGTGCCAACCAGTTAAATTGCATCAAGCTTGTCAAACGAATGCCTTCCGCCTGGGCTATATCGTGCAAGGTCTCGTCCTTTTCAATAATGTGATAATCATTATTACCCGTTTTCCGCTTACGCTGCAGAAAGAGCAACTGGTCTTTAGTTGTTACCTCCTGCGGCTCCATATCATTAAACTCAAAAAGACGGGAAAGCGAAATATTATGTTCTTGGGCAATAGCTAAATACGATGAGCCTTTTGGTGCTACAATGGCTTTTGTGTGATTTACTTTAAAAACACCTTTGGGAAAATGAAACAACTTCTCAACGATATATTCACCAATCTTGGGTGTTGTGCTTTTGGGAGTTTCAGTATTAGCCGGCGTATTCTTTGGAGGTTCTGGGTTAGTTACAGTAGCAATATCAGATGAAGAAGATTCTTTTTTGCCCAATGCTATGAGGGAATAATCTTGCAAATTATAATCTTCAATCAGTTTAATCAACAGCTGTGGGTACTTAGGATTAGTAGCATAGCCTGCCTTCTTTAATCCATAGGCCCATCCTTCATAATCCGTGGGATCTAATTGAAACAAGAAAGCATAATGAGCACGCGTTTTTAAAAAATCAGAGTGGTCGCGATAGGAATCAAATGGCGACTCATATTTACGAAAACATTCACCACGAGCATCGTCATCATGATAGACCCTATCTCCTGTCCATTCCGTTTTACATTTGATACCAAAGTGGTTGTTAGAAGATGTGGCCAACTTACTTCTACCAGCTTCCGTTTCATGAATACCCTGCGCTAGAGTAATAGAAGCCGGTACGCCAGTGCGCTTCATTTCCTCAATAGCAATCTGGCTATACTTGCCAATATATTCTTTAATAACGTTGGCAGGTTGTGAGAACGCAGAAAAACCTGTCAATATAATGGAAAGGAAAAATGTAAATTTTAGCTTTAGCATCGGGCCTGTTTTAGAAGGTTGGAAACAAGTATTGCTTCATGAAAAGTTTACTAGTTCACAGCTTCAACTTATTCCAACTAGAATATGCTTATAATTTCCGGATCAGGTAGATCCCATCCCGCAAAGGCAACAAAACCTTTTCGACATCGGTACGTTGCATTATATATTCATTAAATGCCTGTATAGCTTTTGGGTTCTTTCCTTTGATTTCGGGGGTTAAAACCTGTCCGTGAAATAGCACATTATCCGCTAAGATAAAACCACCTTGCTTCACTTTTGGTAAAACCCGGTTAAAATACTCAGTATAGCTGACCTTGTCGGCGTCAATGAAAACCAAATCCCAAGGATAATACAACTCATCGATTATCTGCCGGGCATCACCGATATGAATTTTTATCTGTTCTGAAAAAGAAGATCTTTTAATGAAGTTTTGTGCCACTGCAGCATCTTCTTCCCTCACTTCTATTGTATGCAATTTCCCTGTTGACTGTAAGCCTTTCGACAAACATATAGCACTATAGCCAGTAAAAGTCCCGATTTCCAGAATGTATTGCGGGCGAATCATACAACTAACCATTTCCAGGAACTTGCCTTGCAGGTGTCCGCTCAGCATGTGCGACTTGGCATGTGTATTTACCGTAAATGCCGTTATTTCTTGTAACAATGCATCATCGGGAGTGGTAAACGATTCGGCATATTCTTGTGCCAGCGGATTAATAATTTCCATGTGCTGCTACCGGCTCTACTTCTTTAGAAACTTTCCCTGGCTTAGAAATAAGCAGCAACCCTATAAAGGTTATTGCGCCATTAATAATTAATAGTTCTAAACCAATTTCAAAATTACCAAACAAGTCTTTCTGGAATTTATCCAGGAAGAAACAGATAACAGGCGCTGCAATACAGATATAAGGAACAAGTTTATCATTAACACTACGCTTGGTCATAATTCCGAAAGTAAACAAGCCTAATAAAGGACCGTAGGTATAAGCAGCCACTTTCAGGATTACACCAATCATGCTTGGGTTGTTTACCCACTTGAACACCATTACAAATAACAGGAAGATGGCTGCAAACGTTAAGTGCACGGTTCTTCTTACGCTTTTCTTTTTCTTTTCATCCCAATCTTCTCTTCTTTTTAAGCCTAGCAGGTCAATACAAAAGGAGGATGTCAAAGCCGTAATAGCACCATCCGCACTAGGGAACAAAGCAGATATCAGGGCAATGATGAATACCACAGAGATCATTGGCGGCATATGTTCTAAGGCTACAACGGGAAATAATTTATCGCCAGTAGCAGCAACAGTATTTTGAGATGCGAACAAATACAATAAGCCACCTAGGAACAAGAAGAGCAATACTACCACGGCTTGAATTAAAGAGAAGGTCAACATGTTTTTTTGTGAGTCCTTCAGGGTGCGCACGCTAATGTTTTTTTGCATCATTTCCTGATCCATACCAGTCATTGTAATGGTGATGAATGCACCAGCTAATACCTGTTTTACAAAAAACAAGCGGCTATTAGGATCAAACACAAACATGCTGGTATAACCTCTTTCAGACAAAGCGCTCAGACCTTCTCCAAAGCTTAAGTTCATATGACTCAGGATAAACACAACACAGATGATCAATCCCAGGATCATACAAGTTGTTTGCAAAGTATCAGTCCATACGATGGTTTTTACGCCACCCTCAAAAGTGTACAACAAAATCATTAAAAGAATTACTGCTGTAGTTACCCAGAAAGGAATACCAAAAGAGGACAGAATAGCATCCTGCAGTATCGCTACTACCAGATACAAACGGGCAGTAGCCCCAAGTGTTCTGGAAAGAATGAAAAAGGAAGCTCCCGTTTTATAAGATGTAAAACCCAGGCGATTGCTCAGGTAATTATATATAGAGGTTAGATTCAACCTATAATACAATGGCAGCAAAACATAAGCAATAACAAAATACCCAATCACATATCCAATAACTATCTGAAAGTAGGTGAAGGCTTCAAAACCAGCCCCTAAAGGCTTACCAACCGCACCAGGTACACTTACAAACGTCACCCCGCTCAAGGAGGTACCGATCATACCAAAAGCCACCAACATCCAGTTAGAGCTTTTGTTTCCAATAAAGAATGAATCGTTATTAGAGTTACGCGAAGTAAAATAAGCGACAACCAACAGAAGTACGAAATAACCTATTACAAACGAGAATAATAAAGCAGGAGACATGCGCTAGGTATTGATGAAAGAATGCAAAATGCCACAAATTTTTTGAAGATAAAGAATTTTGTTTTCCATTTGCCATCTCATATATATTTACACTTATGCCTATTGAATCGTTAGCTATCTTCTGTGGCTCCCAAAAAGGACAGCATCCAATCTATGAACAACATGCTGAAGAGATCGGAAAGATCATTACTGAACACAATCTTACATTGATCTATGGCGGTGGGAAAAATGGCTTAATGGGTATAGCGGCCAATAGTGTTATGAACAATGGCGGCAAAGTGTATGGTATCATTCCCAAGGTTTTGGTAGAGTGGGAATCACAGCACGAAGGTATTACAGAATTATTGGTGGTAGAAGATATGCATGTACGCAAACGCACCATTTATGAGCGCTGCGATGCCGCCATTATATTGGCAGGTGGATTTGGTTCCCTGGATGAATTGTTTGAGATCCTGACCTGGAACCAACTAGCCATTCACGATAAAAAGGTTTTTATACTGAATTCCAATGGCTTTTACGACCATCTGCTGACACACATGCAAAAAGTAGCTGATGAAGGATTCTTGTATGGTGACCTTCAAGAGAAGCTTATTGTACTAAAAGAACCTAAGGAACTGCTAGCCTATTTATAATAGGCTACAGTCCAAAATTGAAACCAATATTATAGATAGGCTTGTTGCCGTATGGCGAATTTTTATCTTGTAAGATGTCATACATCAGCGAAATAACAACACCGCTTTTGCCACTGGGGGATAACATTACACCTCCGCCAACTAAAAAGCTGGGTGCTATCACAGCATCTAGCTTATACTCCTCTTTTGAAGGCTGGTAATAGGTTTCGTTACCAAACAGGTAGTTAGCCTCTGGTTGCACTTGTAAAAACACCTGGTTTACTGGAAAAAAACGGCCAAAAAAGTTTAACCCTACTACCCCTTGCTCTACTTTCCGGTAAAGGTCACCATTGGAATACCGATCCTTATAATTTATATATTGTCCATTTAGGCCTACTCCAGCAGCAAACCACTTGGAAAAACGATAACCTACTTGTGGAGAAACATTAATTAGTGTGTAATCACCAAACGTAAGTCCCAGATAACCTCCAGCAAAAACATTTTCCTTTTTGAGTCCTTTTCCATTATCCTCACTCTCCTCATCCTGTGCCCTAACAAATAGTCCAATACAGCATAGCACAGTGAATAATACAATCTTTTTCATAAGCTTGCTCTCCTTTCTTAAAGACAAGTTATAAGCTAAAAAGCTTCCTTGAATTGGCTGTTTTTTTCTAAAACAGGATTTTAGACAACTTAGGCATCAAAAATTTTACCCCGATTCAAAATATTATTAGGATCAAATACAGCTTTGATCTGACGCATCAAGTTCATGCTTACCGGATCGAAAATAATATCCATGTATTCCTTTTGAACTAGTCCAATACCATGTTCACCACTAATGGTACCTCCTAAAGTTTTTACCAGCTCAAATATTTCGCGGATACCATTTTTCAATGAGCCATTCCATTGTTCATCACTTAGTTCACCCTTAATAATATTAACGTGCAGGTTTCCATCACCCGCATGGCCATAGCAAACAGAATGAAAGCCATACTTCTTACCAATTTCCTTTACCCCATTCAACAGCGTTGGCAGTTCGGCTCTTGGAACTACAGTATCTTCTTCTTTATATACAGAATGTGATTTAACGGCTTCTCCAACCCGGCGGCGCAGCTTCCACAATTCTGCTTTTTGCTGTGCATCATCGGCAAACAGGATCTCACCACAATCAAAGCCCATTACCACTTCACTGATTCCTTCCATTTCCTTCATCAACACTTCTATGTCATTTCCATCAACCTCTATCAGCAAGTGGGCCTTTGTTTCTTCGTCAATAGCTACCACACTATTATCTACAAACTTCATTACCCATTCCAGTGCGTCGCGCTCCATAAATTCCAGAGCGCTTGGCAAATAACCGGCTCTAAAAATGGCACTAACAGCAGCACAAGCATTCTCAGCCGATTTAAAAGGCACCAGCATCAATAGGTCGAGCTTTGGATGTGGTAATAGTTTTAAAACAATCTTGGTAACAATACCTAAGGTTCCTTCACTACCTACCACCAACTGTGTAAGATTATATCCCGTAGCATTCTTTAATACATTAGCACCAGTCCAGATGATCTCCCCTGTTGGCAATACTACTTCCAGGTTCAACACGTAATCTTTTACCACACCATATTTTACGGCTTTGGGACCACCGCTATTTTCAGCTATGTTACCACCAATTAAACAGGTACCACGGCTACTAGGATCTGGCGGGTAAAACAGTCCTTTTTCACGTACGGCATCTTGCAATACTTCGGTTATTACACCAGGCTCTGTTATCACCTGAAGGTTATGTTCATCAATTTCCAGGATACTGTTCATTCGCTCCATGGCCAGCAATACACCACCCATTTGAGGCAACGCACCACCGCTTAACCCTGTTCCACCACCGCGTGGCGTTACTGGGATTTTATACTGATTACAAATTTTAAGGATAGCACTGATCTCGTCTGCAGTCCTAGGCTTGATCACTACATCGGGGGGGAAATGCAAATCTTCTGTCTCATCGCTGGCATATTGGCTCAACACCTCTTCATCAACATAAACATACTGAGCCCCAACAATACTTTGAAACGCTTCCAATTGTCCTAATACAGGAAGAGTTGGTGTAGTTGTCATCATGGATATAAACCTTTACTTTCTTCTGTAAAAGTCGGTCAATTGTTGCAAACCAAGCGAATAGAGAATTATAAATTTTTAAAAGAGGGACACATGGACTGTGAACGATTACCGTTATACTTGGTAAATACGCCCTGTTTGATCAGTGAAAACTCATAGGCGCCACGTGTGCCATTATATGTCTTGAGTGTAGACATTGTGGCGTCGTAACTGAATGTTAGTGTAATATCTTTATAACCTAAGCCTACTTCTGGTATAATAGCCTCATGATGGCGGTAATAAAGCCCACCGATCAACAGGTACTCACCATCACCGGAAAGATTGTAATGTGCCGTTGCGCCTAAAACTAACTCACTGGCTTCGGCCTGCATGGTAAAGTAGGCATTGGGATTTACAATCCATTGATCATTCAGCATAAAGCTACCGTTTATAAAACCAATATAACGGCGGGGCAAGCGGTTATCATAACCACCTTGGTCTTTATCAAAGAAAGATTCTCTGGGCCTATTTACGTGGTGAGAAGAAAAGCCAGCGTTTACATATACCCTTTCATTTGGAAAATAGGCATAGTTCATACCTACTTGCATATCAAAATAGGTAATATTGGTCCGATCCAAAATTGCATTAGTAGGTATACCATGATCAAAAAAATGACCATCAAATTGATCAGGGAACTTTAAATTACTTACGTTAATCTGTTTATTGGCCATCCCCACATTGAACCCTAAACTAAGGAGACTGGAATACCCAAGCATCTGGTGGTAAGCAATAGAGCCATATATCTTAGTTGAGCTTAGATTACCCGAACCTGCTACATCTTTTAAAATAGCTCCTCCGGCCCCTAACCATCCATTCTCAAAGCGATCGCGCATCATCTGAACATCACCAAAGGCGCTCATGGTCTTGTAGGGGACCGACATAATAGAGGACCATTGATTTCGGTAGTTTATACCCAACCGGTAGTCTCCGTCAGGAATAAATCCGGTATTCGCCGGGTTGGTGGTTAAAGGCGAATTCATAAATTGCGAGAAGTGAAGATCCTGCGCATGAAGGCTTCCAACCGACATTTGGCTTACAGTTAATAACAGAATAAGCTGTAAAATTTTATCTTTCATACGCACCTCGCTTTTAACGTATTAAGGTTATATCTCCTTTCTTACTGGTCTTGGTTCCATCAGTAAAGTTTACTTCTAAGGTATAAGCATATACATCCATGGGTTGAATCGCACCTTTATAACGGCCGTCCCATCCAACCTTATTGCTTTCCGTTTCAAATACTTTCTGCCCCCAACGATTCCAAATAGTAAATCGCATTTGCTTAATACCATAGCCACGTACAAATATTTTACTATTAACATCACCACTCAAGGGCGTAAAGGCATTGGGCACATCTACTGCAGGCTCCACTAAAGTTTCTACCGGTTTACAAATAGTATCAGAACAATTATTGGCATTAAACACAATCAGGCAGGCGTCAAACTTTCCTGTTGAGTTATACTCATGCTGTACAATATCCCGGGTTGTGGTCACTAAAGAATCACCATCTCCAAACAACCATTTGAAGCGTACACCATCTGAAGAGGAAAGATTTGTAAAGCTGATTGCTGTGTTAACGATCGGCGGTTGAGGTGTTAAGCTAAAATTAGCTGTCGGGTTACTGTAAACTGTAATCGTTGAGCTAGTTTGATCTTCCCTGTTACAGGTATTTGGATCTACAACACGCAAACGAATGGTATATGTTCCTGGAGACAGGTATTGATGTGTAGGATTGGGATCTGTAGATGTAGTTCCGTCACCAAATTCCCAGAAAAACTCTTGGCCCCCATCCGAGGTATTAGTAAATACGGCGTTATAAGGAGCACAACCTGCTGCGGGTGTTTCAAACCGGGCTTTCACCAAAGCAGCAACATTCAAAACCTTTACGGCAGAGTCAGGCGCATTACAATACGCGGAGTCAACCATATATAACCTTACGCGGTAAGAACCGGGTGCTGTATACTGGTGATTAACGGAGCCCACTCCTGCCTGTACTTGGGGTGAGCCATCACCAAAATCCCAAATAAACGAAGTTGCTGTAAACGGTCTGGAGGCAGGAGCAACTGAAGTATTAGTGAATTGATAACGGAACTCTTCACATGGCTCTTGTTTAACCGAGTTGAAATCAGCCGTAGCCTGTTGATCACCTACAATAATGTGCGTATAAGAAGTGTCTCTTAAATTACAGGAGTTGGGGTCAATCCCTATTAACATGACGCGATACGTACCTACTTGCGAATAGGTATGAGAGGTATTCGGTACTGTTGTTGGAAGAACAGGCGACCCATCGCCAAAATCCCACTCATAGCTAACGGCATTTAACACCGTGTCTCTAAAATCAACAGTCAGCGGTACGCAGCCAGCAGAATCCCGGGGAACACCATTAATGGAGGGCTGGACGCCGGAACGAATACCAGCCAGCTCCAGGTCTATTTTAATCATGGCCAGGTTACAGTTGACACTTCGGCCATTCAAAGCTCCGTTGGTTGAAGCCCAGGCGTTAGGAGTAGTTGGGAACCGGGCACCGCCACCGCAGTTAGCGCATAAAGCCTGGTAGATTACACCGTTCGCATCAAAGCGACTGGTACCACCATCTACGTGATCAATAAACCCGCCATTCTGACCAAAGAAGTCACCATATAATTGAGCCGTAGCATTACGTTTTAATACAAAAAAGTAGAAGTCTTCACCGTCAGTTGTGGGCTGCAGAGGATTGACCGTTGTGAGACCAGCAGTACCTGCCAGCCTAAAGCCAGTGCTTGGAATAACGCCACCCCAACCTGACACGTAAACATTTTCGCACCGGTCTACTAAAAAGGCTGTTGGAGAAATATTGGGCAGCGTGGCACCGGTACCAAAAACAGTTGAATAAACAAAAGCTGAAAGGTCAGGCTGCAGTTTTACAATAAATTGCTTCCCATTGGGCTGTGACCATGGAGCCTGTACCGGCCAATGGCCTTCTGTTTGTCCCATGGCATAAGGGAAACCCTCTTTGTCAAACTGAATACCATAGATCTGATCATATTCTGGCGTACCCAGGTAGGTGGTTTGACGCAATACAGTTCCATCGTTACTGATCACAGAAATAAAGCCATCAATCTTTCCCTGGTTAGTATTGAAGACGCGACCCGTTGTACGGGCAAGATTGGTACTTTCTGTACCACCGGCTACAAAGATGTCGCTGGTAGTTGGATTGATAGACAAAACATAGGCAGCATCATTGCCGTTACCGCCCAGAAAACTACTGAATATTACATTAGAGGCATCAGGTGCTATTTTCAAAACAACAGCATCTTGTCCTGAACCAGGTGTTCTTTGAAAACCTCCGATAACAGGGAATTGTTCGGCAGCGTTAAGTGAAACAGACTGCGTACAGGATGCAACATATATATTATTAGCACCATCCAAAATCACTTCACTTCTACCATCATCTCCATAATTGTATTGCAAAGAATTTCGGTTTCGGGTACTTGATATATTTACACCGTCATCATTTACTCCACCAATCTTCAAAGATCCAATAATAGCGGTCCCTGTAGCATTCAATTTGGTTACTATAATATCATATCCGCCGCCAGGGCCTACCTTACCAGCACCTCGTGTAGGATAGTCTGGAGAGTTAGATCGACCGGCAACTACCACATTACCTTGCCTGTCTACTACTAAACTGTGAGGCTGCTCTATTCCATTTCCTCCAATATAGGTAGCAAATACACGGTTAGAACCATCAGGCGATAGTTTTATTAGACCAATATCCCAAGAGCCACCACCATAATGACTTTGCATAGCACCTGGTGATACGGGGAAACCTTCACCTTCAACAATACCAGCACCAAATAAACTACCATCAGGACCGTAAGTAGCCGTAAAACCCCAGTTATTGGCTGCACTGCCTGAAAAAGATGAAAAGATCAGTGTAGGGTCAATAATTAGTGGCTGTGTGGGATCATAGTTCTTTACTTCAAACCGAACCGTGTTTCCTTTTATAATATACTTACAAGGTAATTCCTGTTTCCCTTTTGCACTATATTGATAGGTATAGGGGTACAACTCTTTCACATCACCTACAGAAGTACCCACCAACAACTCTTTGTTTTTAACAGTGAGTTTTTCTACTCCTTTGTATTGCAGGGCAATCTGCGAAACATTACCACCCGGCTTAATAATAAGGTCATATTTCATTAAGCCATTGTTGGAATAATAACGCAGATCTACATTGGGATAAAGATTTTGAACCGTAATACCTTGGTAGATCTTACAGCCTACCGCCCATTTGGAAGGATCATTACCAATAAAATAATTGTTATAAGTAACAATGGGTTTATCGGCAATAATAGTGGGTCGTTGATTGGCACCGACAAACTGTGTTTCGTAGGCATGTGAGCGAATAGTCAGAGAATCGCTTTGCGACGATTGGCGGGCATGTGGATCCAGTTGGTGACCATGCATTTTTTCAGCCAGCCGCTTATAGTCTTCAGGGTTATGCTGCAAAACGGTGAAACCATCTCGTTGTATAAAAATAGCACCGCCGGGAAAGCTTCCTTTGAATTGGACTTTATCATCCCATTGGCCTTTATTTTCTATAAACTGAATGTTTTCATATTGCTGACTCCGCGAAGAAAAAAATGCAAGACAGTACAGGAAAAGGAGTATGTGGCTTTTTCTTTCCAATGTGTTTTGAAATTAACAGAAAAAAATGAAAAATGTTGTGCAAACTAATGTTAAGATATTCTACTCCACGGGGTTTTACCCTTCAATGACATCAGGTAATATTTAAGCCTCAAATTTTCTGCCGAGTCTAGGTCCGGATCACTTTCAACGATCGTTTCTGCATAATTTTTGGCAGCTTCAAGTATTCCTTTGTCTTTTACTAAATCTGCAAGTCGTAAAGGCAAGGCTCCACTTTGCCGCGTCCCTTCAATATCACCGGGGCCCCTAAGCGCTAAATCTTTTTCTGCAATTTCAAAACCACTGTTAGTAGACGTCATTATTTTGATGCGCTCGCGGGCATCATTACTTAGTTTTACAGACGTCATAAGGACACAATAGCTTTTCTCTGCCCCCCGGCCTACGCGGCCTCTTAATTGATGCAGCTGAGATAGTCCAAACTTTTCCGCACTTTCAATAACCATTACTGTAGCATTGGGCACATTTACGCCCACTTCTATAACGGTGGTACTTACCATAATATGCGTATCGCCTGTTACAAAACGTTGCATATTATTCTCTTTCACATCAGGCGTTTGCCGGCCATGCACCATGCTGATCCAGTAACGAGGTTCAGGAAAAAAAGCTTTTACATTTTCATACCCCTGCATCAGGCTCTCGTAATCCAGCTTGTCGCTTTCTTCAATAAGTGGGAATATAATATAGGCTTGCCGGCCAGTCTTTATTTCGTCTTTGATAAAATCCATCACTTTTGCCCGGTGATCGTCATAGCGATGTACGGTTTTTATCGGTTGACGGCCAGGTGGCAACTCATCCATCACACTATAATCTAAGTCGCCAAATGCCGTCATGGCCAGCGTACGTGGGATGGGCGTTGCAGTCATCACCAAAACATGTGGCGGTATAGCAGCTTTTTTCCAAAGACGGGCACGTTGCGCCACACCAAACCGGTGCTGTTCGTCTACTATAGCCAATCCTAAGTTTTGAAACTGTACTACTTCTTCAATAATGGCGTGGGTACCAATAAGGATATGAACCTCCCCTTCTACCAGGTCTTTCAGAATACGTTTGCGTTCTGCTGCCTTTGTAGAACCTGTTAACAAACGCACTCCCACCGGCATATCTTTTAAAAGATTTTGTATAGACTGCAAATGCTGTTGGGCCAAGATCTCTGTAGGCGCCATCATACAGGCCTGGAAGCCGTTATCAATGGCTAACAACATGGCCAGTAACGCTACCACCGTTTTTCCACTACCTACATCACCTTGAAGTAACCGGTTCATCTGATGTCCCGAGGCGCAATCCACCCGCACTTCTTTTATCACTCTTTTTTGGGCACCAGTTAATTCAAATGGCAAGTGATCTTTATAGAAACTATTAAACAGGTCGCCTACTTTATTAAATATTACTCCCTTGGAGTGACGGTGTCGCTCCGATTTTGTCAAGGCCAGCCGGATCTGGGCAACAAACAACTCCTCAAATTTCAATCGGCGAATAGCCTGGTTGCTTTCAATCTGGGATTTCGGAAAATGAATCTGGCAATACGCTTCATAACGCGACACCAAACGTCCTTTTGTCAAGACGGATTCTGGTAAGTTCTCTGGTAAATCCCTTGGCGTTATTAACGCTAAGAGTGACTGTACCAATTTCCCAATCTGCTTGCCTCCCAACCCTCTTGCTTTTAATTTTTCGGTGGTGGAGTATACGGGCTCCAGCAAGTTTTTAATACCATTATCCTCACTGGACTTTAATTCAATTTCCGGGTGCACAATCTGCGGATTGCCCATAAAGAACCCAATACGCCCAAAAACAGTATAGACATATCCTTCCTTCAACATCTTCTCAATCCAGGTCGACCCTTTAAACCAAATCAGTTCTATTACCCCTGTATCATCGCGCAGGTAAGCCACCAAACGTTTGCCAGCCTTCTCGCCTATTACCTCTTTATATGAGAGCACACCTTGTACCTGGGCAAACTCTACCCCTCCTGTTAATGCCGAAATTTTTAGCACCTTGGTTTTATCAATATGCCGGTAGGGAAAATGATGAAGCAGATCACCATATGTAAACAACCCCAACTCCTTCTTTAAAAGGTCGGCACGTTGAGGCCCAACACCTTTTAAGTATTCAATGGGTTGGGTTAATATATTAGACGTGGTGATCAATTCTTCGTTTGCGGTAAAATTAGCACAACCACAAATTCATTAGATGTGATATTTTTTCTAAACTTGTACTCCATTTGGAATTTCAAAACTATGCTGCTGCAAATCACGCAATACTTTACCCTATTTAAAATATCAATCCTAGGCTTTGTAACAGCGTTTGTAGTAGCTATGCTGCTCATGCCGATCCTGATTCAACTAATCCACAGATTTAAACTTTTTGATATTCCAGACCTCCGAAAAGAACATACCCAACCTGTTCCTACCATGGGCGGGATAGCCGTATGTATAGCCATGGTAGCCGCCTGCCTGCTGTGGATACCTATATCAAGAGACCTGTTTACTATTTCATTCTTTTTTTCCATTGCAGTTCTTTTTGTGTTAGGAATATTAGATGACCTGCACAATATTTCCGTTCGCAACAAATTTGTCATACAAATAGCAACAGCATCCATTATTGCGTTCAGCGGCGTACGTATTTCGCATTTAAATGGATTATTGGGTATTTACGGACTGCCGGTAATTTTTCAATACATTATTACAATTGTGGCTATTACAGGTGTAACTAACGCCTTTAACCTTATTGACGGCATTGATGGATTGGCTGGTGGGCTGGGATTTATGAGTTTGATGATGCTAGGCCTTTTCCTAGGTTTAGGCGGAGACAACACCTCGGCTGTTATAGCATTTGCATTAGCGGGGGCCCTGCTTGGCTTTTTGTATTACAATTTTAACCCGGCCCGAATCTTTATGGGTGACACAGGCTCCCTCCTTCTGGGCTTTGTGGTTTCAGTCTTAAGTATCCGGCTTATGCAATTGAATATTGGACAAAAACAGGCATTACTACCACATGTACCTGTATTCACCTTAGGGATTGTACTAATTCCGGTATTTGATACCATGCGGGTATTCAGCTTACGTATGTGGAGAGGTAAATCCCCATTTACACCTGATAAAACCCATATTCATCATTTATTGACAACAAATGGATGGAGCCATAGCTTTACAGCAAAACTTCTTTGTACCATCCACGGCTTGGTATTACTACTCAGTTATTTCTTAAAAGACGTACCACAGGAAGCTGGCTTTGCTGTACTTCTACTCTGCATGCTTTTGACAGCCTTTATTTTTGAGCGCATAAAAGTGCCACACTATAATCCTCCGAAGAAAACGCTGGTTGATTCAGTTGAAAAATAAACACTGTAACTTTATAATTGAACATCGCTTGGTATTTTGTATATTGAGTGAATTCACAACATAAGCCCTACCGTGGCTTAAACTTTGCGTTACCCCAGGAAACTAAACCAACTTTCCAATCCTATTTATTCCCACTCCGTTACCTCTTTGTTAGCATTTCCACCGCCTCTATCCTTCTGAAGCCGATTCAATCCTATGATTGTTTCTAATAGGTCATGTTTGGAAAACTAGCTAAACAGGAGTGATGCATGAATAAATTCTACATTTTACTAACAGTTCTATTCTATACTTCCAATATCAAGGCTCAGAAGCAGGAGATTTCCTTAGACGGACTAATAGCTTGCTCTGCCATGAAACCTGAGCCGCTCTCTGATTTTTTGAAGCATAAAGGATTTAAAGCCTACACCGACTCACTCGGAACGGACTTATCCTTTCTGCGGTACAGTAAAGACAAAATGACCCGGCAGGTTATAGGACGCAGTGAGAATACATCTTGCATTACCATTAGTCTCCAAACTACTTCACAAGCCGAGTATACTACTTGGCAGCAAGAATTTGAAAAGAATAATTTTCGTACTTACAAAGACAGGGAAACGAATGATCAAATCATTGCCTCTTTCCAAAAAAGGAACTTAAAAGCCCGGATTTGCAAAGTCCAAAATAATAAGTTGTCGTATTATAGTTTGGTCTTAGAAATTAAGAAACTGCCTCCACCTAGCGAGTTCCAATATGCCGAAGACCTGTTACAGTTAACCACTCACGAGTATATTGCTGCCGTATTTGGCTCTACCAATGTGAAAGAGGACCTTTTTCACTACTCTGAAAAAGAGACCAGCAAATGCTCTATTTTATTTCCAAACACCAGCAATCAGGTGATCTTTATCTGGAATGATGAAGAAAACCGCCAGGACATCTCTTTTCTAATATTGGGTGCCCCTGCAGGCGTTAACAACAATTCGAACATTTTCAATGGTAACCAGTTTCACAGGTGGCGGTCTAAACAAGGCATTTATTTAGGCATGTCATTGAAAGAACTGCAAACCTTAAATGGCCAGCCGTTAGAGTTCTATGGCTGGGATTCAGACCAACCCGGCTTTGTTGTAAAGAAAAACAGCGGTCACATTAATTTCCAGTCATTGGGTATTCAGCTGGAATGCCTGGAATGCTATACAGCAAACAAAAGCGTGATCAACCCTATTATGTCATCTTCAAGTGTAATCAATGCCAACGACAGGGTCTTTGTAAACACAATGATCATCTTACCTGAAACAGAGCCTACTGCCAAACTCAAATAATAAACAGGATGCATATTATGCCTTCTCATTTGCAGTGACCTGTTGAGGCCCCTCTTTATCTGCCGTCTAATAAACGCCTAACGGCGGTACTGTACCTGTTTATAAATAATCCCACGAACCATTTGCCAGCCCTTCCCCTGATCAGATGGCAAATCTCCTTTTACTAAAGTCTGACTATATTTTGGGAGACAAATAGGATAACCCGTAGATAATCTGTATATAAAGAGTACATAACCCGTAGATGACCTGTATCAATATAGATACAGGTTATCCTCTCTTTATCCTCGGGTTATACTCAGGTTATCCTCGGGTTATCCTATCCGATTAACAAGCTCGAATCAGGTGAAAAGGAGGCGAAAATCAAGAGCAGAAATGCTCTTTATGGAAAACGGAGTAGCTATTAGGGCGGTTAAGTTGAGAGGAGAAATCTTAACTCCAAAACTATAATCCTTAGATAGCAGTCGTTTATAGCTTAAGAAAACCTTGGAGAGCATGGGACGGCTTCTGGAATATTGGCGCTATTAAAGATTGAAACACAATCGCATAGAGAAGACTATTTCTTTACATCATAATAAGTATATATACGTAAAGCGGCAATAAATATGTTTTATTTATTAAATGTCTTACGGCTATATAGTGAGTGTTTACTGACTTTTGCCACCGCCATGAACAGCCGCTATTCTGCTTCCAATTCTTATGACCAGGCTCACCTGCCTAAATTTGGCCAAGAACAATTAGAAAAATTGCTGCATTCTCTTGTCGACGTGGTTTGCACCATTGACGTACAAGGAAATTTCAGATACGTGAGTGAAGCCAGCTTACAGCTTTGGGGGTATACGCCAGAGGAAATGATCAATACCTCTTTTTTAACCTTTCTGGCACCGGAAGACATTGAAAAGACCATACAGGCGGCAGATGAAATAAAAAGCACATACGTAATTACAAATTTTCAGAACCGGTATATACATAAAGACGGCTCTATTATTCCTGTATCCTGGTCAGTAAAATGGAATGAGAAAGATCATCTCTTATACTGTGTGGCCAGAGATGCTTCCGAGAAAACTGAAGCCAATTTCAGAGAATTAAAAAAAAACGAGAAAACTGAAGCACAGTTAGCTATTAGTGAGCAAAAGTTCAAATCATTGGTTCAAAATGGTTCGGATATTATTGTAATTATAGATGAAGCCGGCACCTTTAAGTATGTAAGCGAGAATGTAAGAACCATCCTTGGTTTTGAACCGGACATGTTTTTAAATAAAAATGCATTTGACTACATACATGCGAATGATAAAGGGGATGTGTTTTCTGAACTGGCCAAGGTCATTCAAAATAACCCTGATGCCATTGGCATTGCACATCGGTTTCTAAAAAGCGATGGCGATTGGTTATGGCTGGAATCGAAAGGCATTAATCATTTGAACAACTCGTTTGTTAATGGTATTGTTATTAATTCCAGGGATATAACAGATAGAATGCGTTTACAGAAACAACTGGAAGACGAGCAATTAAAAAAACAAAGAGAAATAACTGCAGCGGTAATAAAGGCGCAAGAAGAAGAGCGCTCGCAAATAGGTTTAGAACTTCATGACAATGTGAACCAGATTCTAACTACCGTAAAGCTGTATAATGAAATGTTCCTGAGTGGCTATAGAGAAGATAGGGAGCTACTTAAAAAGTCAAATTATTTCCTACAAGATTGCATCAACGAAATCAGAAGTATATCTAAACGCCTGTCTGCTCCAACATTAGGCAATATTAGTCTTCAAGACTCAATCAAAGAGGCAGTGGAGTCTATAAATCTTACCAACCGGTTTAAGATTCAATACCAGACCTACAATCTGGAAAATGCAAACGTGAACCAGGATCTTCATTTAGCTGTCTACCGTATTGTTCAGGAAGCTTTGAACAATATCATTAAATATGCTGATGCCAAGGAGGTTATTATTGATATCAAAAACCATAATCGTAAACTCTGTATCTCCATTATTGATGATGGCAAAGGCTTCGATCTCACTAAAAAGCCAAAAGGTATTGGATTGACAAATATGAAAACCCGGGCCGACAATTTAAAAGGCAGCTTTAAAATCAAGACTTCCAAGGGAAATGGATGCGCCATTGATGTTTGCTTCCCTATGTAATTATACCTTTTAAAAGAGTTAACAAGTTTATTGGTAGACCCGGATGTAGTCAACAACTAACTGCTGCGGGAAAACAGTAGTAGCATCAGGACTGCCCGGCCAGTTACCACCTATGGCTAGGTTGATAATAAAATAAAACTCTTCATTGAATGGATACGTGGCACTTCCCACATCGGTTTTTGTAAAACTGCTAAATACTTGCCCATCTACCAGCCACTGAATACTATTTGAATCCCAAATAATAGAGTACACATGAAAGTCTGTACTGAAATCGGCAGTTGGTAATTGATAACCTCTGCTATACTGGGTACTGGAAGGCCCTAGACCAAAATGAACAGTGCCATACACTTTATTTGGCTCATGTCCTACCAATTCCATAATATCAATTTCGCCGCTCTTAGGCCAAACGCCATATACATTTTGTTGCGGCAACATCCAGATGGCTGGCCATACACCTTTGCCTTTGGGAAGCTTAGCCCGTATGTCCATACGCCCAAATTTGAATGACTTCTTTCCCCTGGTAACAATTTTGGCCGAAGTATAGCTTCTACCGCTATAATCTTCTTTTCGTGCCTCAATGACCAAGTTTCCATTATGAAAAAAGAGGTTCTCCGGGCGACTGGTGTAATACTCCAATTCGTTGTTACCCCAACCACAAAGACCTGGGCATCCATCCCCAGTCTCAAACATCCAGTCATTTAAGTTTAAACTTCCATTGTTAAATTCATCACTCCAAACCAACTTAGAAAATTCCCCCACTGCATCATCATTTTGAATAGTACCCGTAGCCGTAGATTTCACAATGGTGGCGTTTGTGACTTGATCTAAGTTGACCATAAACGTTTCATCACTTTCTCTAACTGCATCACCTTTCACATGAACAATAATTTGTTTCGAGGTCTCCTGTGGCTGAAAGGTGAGAAGCTGGCTTGAGGTTGCTTCAAAATCAGATGGACTTAAGGCGGTTCCATCTACGATACTATAAGAAAGTGTTACCGTTTTAGAAGTTGGTCTATCAAGCGAAACGGAAAATACAAAGTCAGATGTACCACTGTTTCCTTCTGCTTGCACTACATCATTTATGCTTACTTCAGGATTGATTGCCTCGCTATCCGTATTTCCACCCTTTTTAGAGCAAGCAAGAAGGTCAAAAGCAAAAACCGCTAGAATGAAAAACCGTTGCATAGATTTCTATTGATAGATACGCACATAATCTATTTCCATGCGTTGTGGAAATATAGATTCATCAACACCATACTTACCACCCCAGTTACCACCTACAGCAATATTCAGCAGCATGTGGAATTTCTGATCAAAGGGCCAGGCCTCACTACCATTCTTGTTGTTTACAAACACATGATACAATTCATCGTCAACAAAAAAACTGATCTTGTCAGCTGTCCACTCAATGGCATAAACATGAAACGCCTCTGACAAATCGGTTCTTATTACGCCACCCGTTTTTTGTGTACCAATGGCATGGTTAAAAGCTCCTGTATGTACAGTACCAAAAACAGAATCGGGCAAATAACCTACGTTCTCCATAATATCTATTTCACCACTTTGCGGCCAGCCACCATATGACCAGTTCGTTGGAAGCATCCATATGGCAGGCCACACACCCCTTCCTTTGGGAAGCCTAGCTTTTATCTCCATTCTACCATACTGCCAGTCGCCCTTATTCTTAGACACTAAACGGGCTGATGTAAAATGTGCCTCCTTAAAATCTTCTTTACGTGCCTCAATTACAAGGTTTCCATTTTCAACGCGCGCATTTTCCGGACGTACAAGCGTATAGTACTGTAATTCATTGTTTCCCCAACCATGGCCGCCTGTATCATAGCTCCACCTGGTGTTATCCGGCAAGCCCTGATAATTAAACTCGTCGGCCCAAACCAGTTTCTTAAACTGGCCTTGTGCTATAATTGTAGTAAAAAGGACTATTGCGGTCAATAGCCCCTTTATCAATTTCATTTGCATAAGATTGATTTTTAGGAATGGGATTAGGATACCCAAAAGAGGAAATACCAAAAAACAAATTCCAAATATCTAATGAGCTACTAGCAGTTAAATGAAACTACTAGTAGACAGCAAGCAGTCAAGCTTATTTATATCGTTGCTCTAATCAGAGGGTTACTTTTCCATTCAGTTTTAATTCTTTTGAAGAGCCGCCTACTAAAATGTCAAATGTACCAGGCTCCAACACCCACTTGTGTTGCATATCATTATAGTATTGAAAAGCATCTTCTTTTAATGTTAGCGTAACCGTTTTTTGTTGCCCTGGCTGTAACATTACTTTGTCAAAAGCCTTCAACTCTTTTTCTGGTCTTGGCAACAAAGACTTTTGCTGGTGTACATATACCTGAGCCACTTCCGAACCGGCTAACTTACCCGTATTTTTTATTGTAAACGAAACTGTAACATTCTTACCTGTTCCCTGCACTTTCAAATTGCTATACTCAAATTGCGTATAGGAGAGACCGTGACCAAAAGCAAACTGGGGATCTACCTTATAGGTATCGTAATAGCGATACCCAACATAGATGTCATCATAGTAGTAAACATTCACTGAATCGCCCGGATATTGCCCCAATTTATGCGCAGGTGCATCTTCTAACTTTTTCGGGAAAGTCATCGGCAGTTTTCCTGATGGATTCACTTGTCCAAAAAGGATCTTGGCCAGCGCATTGCCGCCTTCCATACCTGGGTACCAGGCTTGCAGTATTCCCTTTGTCTGATCTACCCACTGTGTCATATCTATTGGTCCGCCGCCCATTAATACAACCACGGTATTAGAATTAGCAGCCAACACAGCCTTGATCAATTCATCCTGACCAAAGGGCATTTGCATATCTGGCTTATCGGTGTCCTCGGCATCATAAGCATTATCAGACCATACACTATAGTTATAGCCGTGTGTCCAACCACCTACAACAATAGCCACGTCTGCATTCTTCGCTGCTTCAGCTGCTTTGTTTATAGACAATTGATCAGCAGTACCACCTCGTGTAATGGTATAGCCTGGAGCATAAGTAATATTGACACCGCTACCTACTAATTTTTGAATTCCTTGCAAGGGTGTGACCTCGTAAAATGCCTTCACCTGCGAGCTACCGCCACCCATTGATTGCGGACGTGTAGCATTAACGCCAATAACGGCAATTGACTTTAGCTTACTCTTGTTAAAAGGCAGTATATTATTTTCATTTTTCAATAACACGATACCTTCTTCGGCCACTTGCGCCGCCGTTTGTTGGTGCGTCTTTACATTATATTCTCCTTTTTTACGTTTGCCATCGATCATATTGGTTTTAAACATTACCCGCAGGATGCGACGTACTTTTTCATCAATCACATACTCGGGTACTTGGCCAGCCTTTACCATTGTCACAACTGTATCGCCCAGGAAAAACTTACCATAATTAGGATTAGGCAACATTCCTAAATCGGTACCCATTTCAAGGTCTGTACCATTCCAAATGGCCTCCATTGTATTATGCACTGCGTTCCAATCGCTCATTACTAGCCCTTTAAAACCCCACTCGGTTTTCAGGATCTGGTTCATCAGATAGGCATTATGCGTAGCCCATTGGCCGCGAAACTTATTATAAGAGCCCATTAAGGTATTTACATCACCCTCTTGTACAGCCGCTTTAAAACCAGGCAAGTAGATCTCACGCAATGCCCGTTCACTCATATTCACATTGACCCAAAAACGGCGTGTTTCCTGGTTATTAGCAGCATAGTGCTTTACACAGGCTGAAATGCCCTGATCCTGCACTCCTTTAATATATCCCACCACCATTTTGGAGACGAGGTAAGGATCTTCACTTTGATACTCGAAGTTTCTACCGTTCAAGGGAGAGCGAATGATATTAATGCCTGGTCCCAAGATCACATCCTTACCTCTAAAGTTGGCCTCACTGCCCAGAACAGAGCCAAAGGAATAGCCCAACTTAGGATTCCAGGTTGCTGCCAGGCAAACACCTACAGGCAAATAGGTACCTGAGTCATATACATTCTGATCCAGGTTCCAGTCGCGACCATGCTCTGGCCGCACACCGTGAGGACCATCTGAAGTGACCATTTCAGGAATCCCTAAACGGGGCACCCCACCCGTTGTAAAAGAAGAACTGGCATGGATCATTTTTACTTTCTCCTCAAGGGTCAGTTGTTTGATAAGTGCCTCGATCTTAGCCTCGACAGAAGCATTCGTTTGCATTTGCGCCTGGCCACCAGTTACAAAAACCAGTATTAGCAGTATTGAAAGTGCATAGTGTTTTCTAGTCATTGCTCGTATTGTTACGTGGTTATTATTTTTTATTCTTTGAAAGAAGTTGTATTTGAATACTACTAAAGCGGAAACCTCCATTTAGAATAGTTACGCGTAGCTTGTTCGTCCCTTTTATTAATGCCACTTTTCTAATAGTAGTGGTTGTCCAATATTGGTCATCTTTAGTAAGCGGAAGCTTTACATCGCCAATAATTTTATCACCAACTTGCAGTTGCAGTTTACCAGCGCTATCCTTTGCTGTAGTACGAAAGCTTATATCATACATGCCGGCTTCACTAACATTTATAGTGTACTGCAACCACTCACCTACTTCTGTATGGCTTACACAATAGCCATTACTAAATGAATCATTACAAGTGTCTATATCGACACCATCATTTCGATACATTCTTCCTCTATTCCATGCTGTATTCTTACCCGTGGCAACACGATAATTAGCGGAATCTGCATCGTGATAGGCATACCCACTTCTACCCAAATCATAATCTACTACGTTTAGTATGGCGGCCTTTGTTATACTATTGGGATGATAAGGTTTGGTCTCTGTAGAATTAACCTGCCGAAACATGGCATCAATCACGTCTTTGCGATAAATCGTATTTTCAACCTTTACATCTTCCGCTAGTTGCATTAGACCTTTAAAGGCTTCAGCAACTGTAGGCTTTGGTGCTTCGCCTTTCCAATAGTTGAGTAATTGCAAATAGCCAGGATTTAACTTTACTTGCAACGGATTATTTGAACCCAGCTTCTTTAGTGGCCACCAGGCCCAGCCAATCTTATTTTCTTCTAACAACTGAATAGCATTCGTAAACCAGGCATTGGAGTTCTCGCCTGACTCTCCTAACCAAATAGGCGTATTGTATTGCTGTCGAATATTAATAAATCCCTGGATAGAAGAAAGATCATTGTAGTTCCAGTATTTATGAAAACTTACCACCGTATTATTATCACTAAAAGGCAACAACCCTTTATAATTATTGGCCCAACAGTTCCCTTCCACAAAAATGATATGCCGTTGATCTATCTGACGGATAGCTACAGTTATATCATTCAACAATTTTTTCAATGGTGCATTGAGTGAATCAGCACATCCGTTTTTATCGGCAGGGTTCGTAAACCCATAATTGGTTTCATTTAATAGATCATAGCCACCGATCCACTCTTCGTTAACATAACGTTCGGCCAGCTTTCGCCACAATGCAATCGTTTTTTTCTGATTAGCGTCGCTTTGCCACAAAGAAGCTTTTGCTGTATCCCTATCAGCAATAGGAATATCATTTCCTTGTGCGCCTGGCGCTGCATGTAAGTCCAGAATCAGGTAAATTTTATTAGCCTTACACCAGCTTAGTAAACTATCTGTCAGATCAAAGCCTTTTTGCAGCCATGTGTTTTGCCCAGCAACCGGCTCGGCTTCAACAGGTAATGTAAATAGGTTATAATGCATAGGCAGGCGTACAGAGTTAAATCCCCAGGCTGCTAATGAATCGATATCAGCCTTTCGACAATGGTTGGCCAACCAAGCATTATAAAACGTTGCTGTATTTGCTTCCCCAATCACATCTTTTATTTTTCGTTCAATGTCATATTGAGCAGCGGCAACACCGGCCAACTGCAACATATAGGGCTCTTGCAGCAGCCAGCCCCCCAGTCCAATACCCCGTAAAATAACCTCTTGGCCGCTAGCGTTTACGATCTGGCTACCCGCCACCTTTAGATAACTTTGGCTACTGGCAGGCTTTATCCCAAAAAGGAAAAGAAGGCCAGCTACAAAAGCAACACCACCCTTTAGCCGAATCGAAAAAAAGAAGTGATACACAACAATTGTTTTTATAATAGGGTATTAAAAACTAAGGGTGGCAGATGTCCAACCCATATAAGTAAACATGAACCACCCTTTAAGATTGCTTATGAATGAGAATTAAACTCCCTACTTATGTCAGCACATAAGTCTTCTTTTGCCATGCTTTTATAGCTGGCAAATAAGTTTCAATCAGCTAAGGCAACAGGAGTTTACTAATCAATTCAGTAAACTCCATGTTGTTTAATCCCTAGCGATTTTTCATCATTACGTTTAGACGTTTTTAATAATTATTATTTTGAGAAAGACCTCCTGATTTTACATCGTAATCAGGTATAGGCAACAATTCATGCTTACCGGTTTTAAATCCTAATGGTCCTAACTCTTGAGCGGCTTTACCCCAACGTACCAAGTCTTGGAAACGAACACCTTCAAAGGCTAGTTCTAATTGACGTTCTTTTACAATAGCATCGAATAAAGCCGTGCCTGCTACACCGGTTAATGCCGGCAAAGCTGTACCTGGACGCTGACGTACCATATTTATGTATGGTAATGCCTTCCCATCGTTACCAGCTTTATTATAGGCTTCAGCAGCCATCAACAGTACATCGGCGTAGCGAATGAGGCGCCAGTTGGTGCCATAGTTCAACTCATTGATAGGACCACCGGTTTGCGTTTCGAAAGAACCATATTTACGTTGGAAGTAGCCTTCATAATCCCAGATACCGGCACCAGTCCATTTGCCTCCTGCTGCCTTTAATTCATCTTCAGACATTACTGTTGCCTTCCTTCTATTAGCATCTCCGGCAGCTGTAAAGGCATCATACATTTTTTTCTTTGGAAGGATAAAACCCCATCCGGCTATTAATGAATCGGCAGGAGCCTTTGTATAAAAGTCACCTCTGGGCCCCATTAGCTGGACGTGAATATTACTTTCCGGTTGAGCACCCCAAGGGAAATTACCCCAGTCATAATTACGGCCAGATGTATAGGAAACTTCCATTAATGATTCAATTCCAAACTCACCAGCTTTAGAGAAAACAGAACCTATTGTTGGTGCCAAACCATATTGAGCTGAAGTAATAACAGCTTCAAACTGTGTTGCAGCATCACTCCACTTGCCTTCATACAATAATGCTTTACCAAGAATGGCCTGGGCTGTGCCTTTTGAAACCCGGAATTTATCAGCAGCACTGTATTGGCTTTTTAAGGGCAATACAGCAATTGCTTCGTTCAGGTCCTTCTCAATTTGCGCATATATTTCAGCCTTAGGCGCGCGTTTGGTAGTTGTGAATCCTCCTTTTGGTATATCAGCCAACACTAAAGGAACATCTCCCCACAGTGAAACCAATTCCAGATAATTGTACGCACGCAACGCTTTTGATTCAGCAATCAAGCGCTTACGCAAGTCTGTTTCTGGCTTCACAGAGTTAATGACCTTGTTAGCGCGGTAAATTGTAAAATAAAGAATACGCCATACATCTCTTACACCTGCATTGGTAGCATCAAAATTATAATCATCTAACGCCTGATATTGCGGTTGGTCGCCCGAGTTATTACCACCAGCATTACTTTCATCCGTTAGCAGTGTTTTTACCATATACAAGCTGGTCCAAGCCGTATTATAATGCGCCTGCATCATATCATATACAGCCGTTGTAGCTTGTGTAGCATCCTCATCCGTTTTATAAAAATCCTGTTCTGGATAAGCGCCTACCACTTCCTGATCTAAAAACTTCTTACATCCACTGGTTAAAGCCAGTGCTGTTAAACAAACAAATGATGTCTTTATTATTAATGTTTTCATTGTAATCTCTTTATTGAATTAGAAACTAAAGGTTAGGCCAAACATGAGCTTTCTTGGCACTGGGTAACCACCACGATCAATACCAATGCTGTTACCATCATTGCTACCACCTTCAGGGTCTACACCAGGATATTTTGTGAACGTGAAGTAGTCATCCAATGAAACGTACACACGGGCATTATTGATTTTAGCTCTGTTCAATAAACTGCCTGGCAGTGTATAACCTAATTGCAATTGGCGGATCCGCGTATAGGCACCATTGAATATCATCAAATCACCATTATAGATATATGGGTTTGATGCGTTAGGGGCAAACCAGGAATTGGTGCTATTAGGGCCTGTCCAACGATCGTTATAGAAGAACAGTGGTTTGTTGGCTGTAGCACGGTCCGTACGATTGAAGCCCATAAGGATATCATTACCTGACTGCCCCTGAACAAACATCAAGAAATCGAATCCTTTAAAGCCAAGATTTATTCGACCACCATAGGACAATGTTGGGTGAGGGCTACCAATCATAGTTTGGTCAGCACCAGATATCTGCTTGTCGCCATTTACGTCCACAACAATTGGCTCACCTGGTTTTGGAGTATAACCGGTAATACCTGTTTTAGCTAAGTAAGCATTGATCTCGTCCTGTGTTTGGAAAATGCCAGAAGTCTTATAGCCATTGAAATACCAGATAGGATATCCTACCTGCATAGCAGTGGCTGACCATCCTGTACCAACGCCGGCACCAAAGATGATGGGCGAATTGGGATCCAGATAGGTTACTTCATTATGTAGCGTACTTAGGTTACCACCAATCTCGTAAGAGAAATCGCCTTTTCTAAGAGGCATATTTGCATAAGACAGTTCAAACTCCCAGCCTTTGTTGACTACATCACCTGCATTGACAGTAGTAATATTAGCACCTACAAATGAGGGTGCGGTACCTGTGGTAAGAAGATCTTTTGTAGTTCTTTTATAATAATCTACAGTAAAGTTCAATCGATTGCTGAAGAAACTAAGATCTGCACCAATGTCAACCTGTTCGCCTGTTTCCCATGTCAACTCTGGATTTGGTAAGCTAGTTGGTGCAGCGCCCACAATCAGGTTTCCACTTGCGTCAGGATATTGTAATCCACCACCGATCCGGTTCATCCATTCGCCGATACCTACAGAGGAGATACTACCATTTTGCCCCCAGCTAGCTCGCAGTTTAGCATTGCTCACCACACGGCTGATAGAAGTCGGGAAGAAACTTTCGTTGCTCAATACCCAGCCTGCAGAAAAGGCTGGAAAGGTTTTCCACTGATAACCAGGAGCTACTTTTGATGAACCATCACTTCTTACAGAAGCATTGAATAAGTACCGTCCTTTATAATCATAGGTCAATCGACCAAAGAAAGACGCCAACGTAACATCAAAAGCAGTGCTACCAATTCGATCGTTAGCATCAGGCACATAATCAGCGTAGGAGAAGCGATCTTCTTCTTTAAATAGACCAGAATAGCTACCGCCCATATGCTGCTCATGCGTTTTTTGAGCTGAGGTACCTCCTAGTATGGTGAAATTATGATCACCAACCTTTCTTTGATAGGTGGCAAAGTTTTCCCACAACCAGGTATACCAGTTGTCGCTTACATCATAACCGCTAGCTACCGTGTTCTGGCTTTCATCAGAGAACCAGTAAGTTGGTGTCCAACCATGCTGTAATTGGAAAGCCGCATCAATACCAATGCGAGATGTAAACTTGAATCCGCGGAAAGGCTCAATATCGGCAAATACGTTTCCGATCAATTTATTCTGTACGTTTTCACCGTTAGTTTCCTGTATCCGTGCTACAGGGTTTACATATTCACCCTTCAGGAAGTTGGAAACACCATACAGGTTTCCATTTTCATCGCGAAGCAGTGGTTTATTAGCCGCCAATGCATTTTGTACGTGGGTTGGCAATGTTGTTCCGGGCAGGTAACGCACAGGCGTAGTTGGATCCATAACTACGGCGCTACTAATGATTGATCCGAACTCGTTGTTATCGGAAATTGCTCTTCTGCGGTGATTGCTATAGGCTAAACGATTACCAATGTTCAACCATGATTTCACCTTGTAATCGCCATTGAAACGTACTGAATAACGGTTGAAGCGAGATTTATCGCCACCAATTACGCCATCCTGCGTAAAGACGTTACCGGTAACCAGGTAGGTGGTGCGATCAGTACCGCCACTAAAAGTTAAGGAGTGGTGTTGTTGTGGGGCGGTTTGCAGCGATTCATCCAACCAGTTGGTACCGGCGCCAATACCCGCAACATCGGCCGCTGTTGGCCGTCCAGCCACTTTGGCTTCTTCCAGGTATTGCTGGTATTGTTGGGCATTCATCATGTCAATAAATCCATCCTTTACCGACTGAACACCATACTGTCCACTATAAGATATAGAGGAAGAATTTCTGCGGCCGGTTTTAGTAGTAATAATGATAACCCCATTAGCGCCTTCAGAACCATAGATGGCGGCAGAGGCAGCATCTTTCAAAATGTCCATAGAGGCAATATCTGCCGGGTCGATAGATTCCATACCGCCTGTTTTGATACCATCCACAATAAATAAGGGGTTGGAGTTTCTGTTAGAGCTTGTACCCCGGATCCGAATATTAACAGGAGCACCTGGCTGTCCGGAAGTAGGACGAACCACCACACCGGCGGTTCTACCTTGCAGGGCCTGGTCCAAACGGGTATTGGATACCGTTTGTAACTGGTCTGCCTTTATAGAAGAAATAGAACCCGTTACGTTTGCTTTCCGCTGCTGGCCATAACCAACTACTACAACTTCGTTTAAAGAACCCGTAATACCGGCAAGGCTAACGGCAACGGCTCCGTCCCCCGCACTTACCTCCTGGCTTTCCATGCCCGCATAGCTAATAACAAGCATTGAGCCTCGTTGTGGTATATTAATGGTAAAGTCTCCATTTTCATCAGTGATCGTAGCTGTGTTGCTACCTTTAATTGTAACCGTAGCACCAGGCAGGGGTTCATTGTTGTTTTTAGAAATAACCTTCCCCTTAACGGTGAGCGATTGTGCCCAAACGGGGATGAGGGCACCCTGTAGCAAAAGAATAGTACAGAGCAAGAGTGCAATTTTCAGTTTCATACGCAAGCTTTTATGTTTTAGAGTGGCTCCGCTGACGGCAAAACGCTGCCAGCGGATTAGAACATAAAAGTAGCCGCCAACTGCACTACTAGAGCTTTCTGTACTACATCATTACTACATCATCCCTGTTTAAAATCGTAGTTTTTCTACATTTCCACCCCTTCACTACTACTTCATGTAATTTTTTTATTTTCACTTACGCTTGCTTAACGATGAAACTTATTCTTCTAACCCTGACCCTTTTCATTGCGCATGCCCTGTATAGCCAAAATACCATTGGTCTACCCGCTATTGTTAATTATACCAAACAATCTTATACGGCGGGTGCCCAGAACCGACAGATAAAACAGGACAAGAATGGCATTCTTTATTTTGCTAATAATGATGGGGTTTTAAGTTTTGATGGTAAAAACTGGAAAACCTACCCCCTCCCTAATAAAAGTATTGTCAGAGCCATTGAGTTTGGTCCAGATAATAAATTATATGTTGGCGGACAAGACGAATTCGGCTATTTCTCACCGGATGAACAAGGACAACTGATATTTCACTCCCTGAAACCGTTAATTCCTAAAGATGAAGCATCCCTAACCGATGTATGGGAAATTGAGTTTTACCAGGGCCGGGCGTTTTTCCAAACCAGCAACAAGATCTTCCAGTTCAGTGGTAAAAATTGTACAGTATATAAAAGTACGCACTGGCGATACTTTGGCACCTGCAACAACCGGCTGATAGCCCAGGACTATACTAAAGGCTTACTTACCTACCAGGATGGCGTGTGGGTACCTTTTATTCAACCGTCAGGTTTACCAGACGACTTTTTTATTACTGGCGCCACCCCTATCGGACATGATTCAACCTTGCTGGCCACACGTAAAAACGGCCTGTATATTTTATCAGGCCAAAATCTTACGCCTTTAAAATCGCCCTTCCTCAACCAAATTGCCGACAAATACATTTCAGGAGTAACCTTGGTCAACAATGACCACATTGCCGTTATTACCAACTTGGATGGATGCTATATTATTGACAGAGCTGGCAACCTGATACAAAACTTTTCCACCAAGGAAGGCTTACAGGATAACAATATTCTGGGTGTATTTATGGATCGAGAGCGCAACATCTGGCTGGGACTGGATAACGGTATCGATTTTATTGCTTATAACAATGCCATTAAATTGATCTTACCAGACTATCAAAACAATGGGTCTGGCTATGCTTCCATCATACACAACAATCAATTATATATAGGTACATCCACCGGACTGTTTAGTGTGCCCTTATATAGTCATCCCGACCTAAGTTTTGTAAAGGGGGCTTTTAAGCATGTTGCTAACTCCAATGGTCAGGTCTGGAACCTGTCTGAAGTAAACGGAGAACTGTTGCTTGGTCACCATGATGGTAGTTTTCTCATTCGCGACAATAACGCACTACCTATTGACAATACTACCGGCTTTTGGAACTTCTTTCCCTTATCTAACGTACTGCCTTCTTCCATAATTATAACCGGCACTTACCAAGGCATTAACTTTTATAATTATAAGACCCATCAGCTAACAAATAAAAATATACATGCCCATTTTGAATCTGCCCGCTTCATCGTAGTAGACAACAATACTATATGGGCTTCACATCCTTATAAAGGCGTCTACAAAATCACCTATACAGAAGGCCAGCTTCCTAAAGTAAAGCAGTATACAGCCAAGGAAAATGTTTTATCGTCCAATGGCAATTATATATTCAAGATCAAAAACCGGATCTTACTTACCACCTCGAAGGGTATCTATGAGTATAATGCCGCAAGCGATCAGTTTGAACCTTCCGCTTTCTATAACGCCATATTCAAAAACTTAGAAGTACGCTATCTGAAAGAAGACAAAGATGGCAACATCTGGTTTGTGTTCAATAAATCATTAGGTGTTGTGGACTTTTCTCAATCCAAGCCACAAATCATTTACCTGCCGGAATTGACAAACAAACTGGTTGATGGCTTTGAGTTTATCTATCCGGTTAATAATAACAATGTATTTATAGGTCGGGAAAAAGGCTTTTATCATATCAACTTCGACCAATACAAAAAAAACAAATACCCACTACAGATACAGGTTAGAACTGTTCGCGTGCTAGGACCTTCAGACAGCCTGCTATATGGAGGATACTTTAAAGAGGTAAACGAGTCAAATACAACTGCACAAGCAAGGAATATTAAGATAGATAACGCCTGGAATTCCATTCATATTGAATTCGCCTCAGCTGCCTATGCCCAACGATCTACCATTGAATATAGTTATTACCTGGAAGGCTTTGAAGATAAATGGTCTGACTTTGCTAAGAAAACAGAAAAAGAATACACCAACCTTTCTGCCGGCAAGTACACGTTTCATGTAAAGGCCCGCAATAACCTGGGTAACGAGTCGAAAGTAGCCAGCTTTACATTTACCATTCTTCCACCCTGGTATCAAACCTTGTGGGCCTATTTAATATATGCGCTCATTTTATTTACGGCTGTATATCTGATATACCTACGGCAGAAAAAGAAGTTTCAGCTACAAAAAGAGAAATACGAAGAAGAGCAAAAAAGAGTAGAATACCTCTACCAACTGGAGTTGGAAAAGAATGAAAAAGAAATCATTAAACTACGTAACGAAAAACTGGAAATAGAACTGGCGGATAAGGATACGGAGCTAGCCTCTTCTGCTATGCATTTATTACAAAAAGGAGAGTTACTCACCAATCTCAAGGAAGAACTCAAACGTCTATCCAAAACCAGCACGGACGAAAAAACAATTGATCAATACAAGAAGATCATTAAGATATTAGGGGAAGACGAGCGGGTAGAAAAAGACTGGGATCATTTTGCCCAGCACTTTGACAAAGTACATAGCGACTTCACTATATCACTAAAAGCCAAACATCCCAGCTTAACCCCTAATGATGTAAAGCTTTGTGCCCACCTACGTATGAATTTAACGACGAAAGAGATTGCGCAGCTAATGAACATCTCCGTTCGCGGCGTTGAAATCAGTCGCTATCGCCTGCGTAAGAAACTTCAGTTACCAACAGAAGTGAACTTATTTGATTATTTATTGGGTATCAATGGAGAAATACCTAGCCCGGTGAGTGAATAAGAAGCGATGAGAAAATTAGCTGATTAGCTGATGTGAAGATTAGCTAATGAAAGCTGCGAGCAATGAGAAATGAGTGATGAATAATGAGTTGGGCTGCTTTAGTATCTTTAGACTCTTCACTTTTAGGAGCACTTCTGGCTCTTTTTATTATATTTTTTCTTCATGATTTACGGATGTATATAGAAGTAGCATTGGAGGATGGTAGGAGGAGTAGTGAATGTGGAAGGCAGGTAGAGGGCTTTTTCTGTGCAGTTGGTACGGACTTACCTACAGAAGAGGTACAGAAGAGGTACAGACTAGGTACAGGAGAGGTACAAGAGACTAGGGAGATACTCCAGAAAGAAAACTTCGAAGGTGGGGTTAGTTGATTAGTGAATGTAATAATTAGCTGATGGAGATAGAAGATATTGAGCACGTATAGATGAATGAAGGAATTAGGGATTGGAGAACAATGAATATAGACCGGAAGCAGACAAGGTCATTAAAAGATAATAAATACCACCCAAAATGAACGTTATATAAAACCCAATAACATGCTGAATCTGCCATACCGGTCACTTCTATTATTAATTATTTGTATACAGTAGTTAGCACTACGCATTTTTCATTTTACGAAGTACTACTAAGAAAAAGGGTGGTGGGCATAAATACCTTAGCGTACCAAAACAATACGTTTAAAAATGAAAAGGCTAACCAGCAAACAAGTATGGGCAACCATTCTTTTACCAATCTTCTTTTTTTCTTTTCTCTCTTGTAAAAAACCCGACCACATTGAAGATTCCGACGAAACAGGAGGCGGCACCGTATCTGCAGTAGGCAAGCCTATCGGCGAGCCTTATACTGAATTTGTTGGCCCAGAGGGCGGACTGGTAAAAAGCCCTGATGGTACCATCGAAATTGAAATCCCGGAGGGGGCCCTTAGCAAAGAAACAGAGATTGGTATACAGCCACTCTCTAACACCTGTGGTGGTGGATTAGGTAATAGTTATCGCCTAACGCCGCACGGTACCACCTTTAAAAAGCCTGTGACGATTCGCTTTTCTTACCAAAAGATGGAGCGCCTGGTAAGTTCCACAAAAACATTAAAAATTGCCTATCAAAATAATGAAGGTGTTTGGACAACAGTAGGCAGCACTGCCATTGACCCCGTTCAAAAAACGGTAACGGTTCAAAGCACGCACTTCAGCGATTGGGCCCAGATCGAAGCCATGGTACTGACCCCACCCGTTAAAACGGTAGGCCTAGGAGAACAGGTAAATCTAAAGGCAGTAATATACGTACATTCAGATGCAGAGGATCTTATTGCACCATTAGGCAAAGAACTTCCTGCCATTGACGCCAATGATGTACCTATTAAACTGGACCCCAAATACATTGTTGGCTGGTCACTATCCGGACCAGGCCAATTAACAGGCAAAGGGAATGAAGCGATCTATACAGCTCCCTCGGCTAAACCTGCCAGTAAAACAGCCACTGTAACAGTGGAACTAAATGTGAAAGGTGTAAAAGTTTTATTAATCAGCACTATATACCTTATTGAAGACGGTATTCAGCTCAGCATTGATGGTGGCCCTTGGACAACACATGCAGCAATGGCTTCTAAAACACCGGGACTACCTATGTATTCGTTAGGCAATCTTCGAATATCAAATGATCTTCCCCAGATCACCATTCAATGGCCTGTGATGGCTGGCAGTAATTCAAATGGCAAATATCCATGGTCAATGTTTTCGGATGAAGAAGAACATGTTGTTTTTGAATATGCTGATCCTGATTTAAAACATATTTATGCTTCTATTTACCAGATTGATTCCGACAGAAAAGATAGCGAAGGATTCTTATCCGTTGAAGAAATAACCAAGGACGGCAAAAAATACATTACCGGTATATTCGCCATTGATCATGCAGGCTATTTTGAAACATCTACTGATGGAAAACAGCTAAAAGTCAGCTCCATTATTGGCCAGTTTAAAGTTCAACGTAACTGGTAAAACATATTATATACAAACTATAAGAGGCGGAATAACTTCCGCCTCTTATAATATAAACTCATGTACTGCCAATTAAAATAGGAATACTAACTTATCGACTTTCAAAAGTCTATTTACATTTTATGCGCCATAAAAAACTTGATGCTGAATTATTAATGGTGATGTTCTGCCTGATGCTCTCCATGAGTAGTTGAACTGTTGGAAGGGTTGTCTTTTGTAGCATCAAGAGTAGCGCCTTGCTTTACATTTAATGTAAAGTCAATGGTATGTAATTTATCATCACCGTTAAACTGTATCCACCCACGATAAATCCCCGGTTTATTAAATGTTGTATGGATATTAAATTTTCCATTTACAACTTCCGGATGCACATGCAGATACTCTTTATCATCCATTCCAATTATTACAATGTGCGCTTTTGCACCTAAGTAATCAGTAAACGTATTTACATCAACAGCCTGTCCGCTTTTTTCTATCACACCTTCCATTTGCATACCATTTCCTGCTACAAACTGACCACCAATTGGCTTTACTGAAAAGGCATATTTACCAGAGGCGCCTGAAAGCTTTTCACCCGTATACTGTTTAACAGGCGGAACCGCTCCTTCCACGTGCAACTCAATCTTATTAACCACATGATCACCTCCTACCGGTTTATAATCGGCAAAAGCCAGGTAATGTCCTGCTGCCGGAAACGCAGTCTTTACTCTATAAGAGCCATCTGCCGTTAACTCTGGGTGTACATGATCAAACCAGGAAAGATCATGGCTCACTAAGATCAGGTGAATCTTTTTCTCGTGCGCCGTTTCCAGCGTAACCTGCTCATTTGTCGTATCCTTCTTTTGTGGTGTTAGCAAAAACACCACCTCTTTATTTGGAATTATTTTGGCGGGTGTCGTGGCTAATTGCATATAGTATGCATTTGAATTTGAACTCGCTTTTCTTTTTACTAATGTCATTCCGCATTTAGGACATCTATCGCCTTCCTTACCGGTTACTTCCGGATGCATAGAACAGGCATAGCTATTCTCCTGATCTTTGGAAGCGCTTATTTGCTTTGCCTGGTTAGTGGCCTCACCACTGTTGCAAGACATAACAAACAAAGTGACAGATAAGAATAGAGCCGAGCTAAAGATTCTTTTCATCGTTTGGTTCTTATTTGATTTATACTATTTATTAACTTGATCTAAGCTGCAAATAATCCATAGCGCTTTTTCTGACGATGTTCCTTAATAGGAAGTACCAATCCTTCATCGCAGAGCCGTTGTATTTCCTCATCTACATCTATAGTAAGTGCCCCTACGCCATCTTCTGAAGCTATACCCTGCAGTTCCATGATTTCCATAGCAACTTCATCAGCGCTGGCTTTGTGTAATATAGAAAGCAGATAAAGAATTTTCTCTCTTAAAGTGGCGGTTTCCGGAAAATGCTGAGGTATGTTTGACATTGTTTACGATTTTATACCAGCTCTCAAAAAACCATTCCAACTCACTGGCAACACGTCTTCTTCCTAACAAACACCCACCTCAACAGTTTGACAACAAAACGCGCAACAGAATAGAATACAGACATACTGTTCTATATTTTTTCTGCGGTATAACCTGCTTTTTCAAGCGCCTGAATTACTGTTTTTTCATTTACCGTGGGATTAGCAGAAACCGTCAGTACTTTATTGGGATCTTGTACATCAACGTTCCAGTTGCTTTCACCTACTGCTTCATTCAAATAAGGCGTTGTTTTAGCGATACAGCCAGAACATTTTATATTGGTCTTAAATTGTAAGGTTGTCATATTATCCTGTTTTTATAGTTATTGATTCAAGCACAAAGCTAATTTGAGGTCTATAGCTATTTGTTATACAATGTTTTGTTCCTTTTATATAATTTTTGGTTTCCTCCCTTAAACACTCATCCCTCTTTATACTTTAGCCACTTTTAACCGAAGGCTATTAGCCACTACACTAACACTGCTCAATGCCATCGCGGCACCGGCAATCATTGGATCCAGCAAGAAACCATTGAAAGGATACAATACACCCGCAGCAATTGGGATACCGATAATATTATAGATAAAGGCCCAAAAGAGATTTTGACGAATGGTGCGCACTGTCTGTTTAGACAATTTCAATGCAGCTGGTATACGAGCCAAATCAGAGGTCATCAATGTCATTTTTGCTACATCCATTGCAATATCGCTTCCCTTTGCCATGGCTATACTTACATCAGCCTGAGCCAGCGCCTGACTATCGTTAATACCATCGCCAACCATACCTACCATTTTACCCTTCGCCTGCAGTTGTTTTACAAAATCAGCTTTATCCTGGGGCAGGGCTTCGGCTTTATATTGTTTAATACCAACCTGCTTTGCCACAGCAGCTGCCGTTTGCTGATTATCGCCGGTAAACATGTACACTTCAACACCCATATCTTTTAATTGACGAACAGCCGCTACAGAAGAAGGTTTAATTGTATCAGCAATGGCAACTGCGGCTAATACAGTTTGGTGGTTAGCAAAAAAGATGACGGTATTGGCTTGTGCTCTTTTCTGTTCACTCCAGGATTTTACAAGATCGGTTAACAAAACACCATTTTGATATAGCAGCTTTTCTGTACCAATTAAATACGTTGAACTATTATACGAAGCAGAAATACCGGCACCAGTAATGGATTGGATATTGGTTACATCTACCCTTTTAGCTACGCCTCCTAAATAATCAGCTACCGCTTCGGCAAGAGGATGTTCAGATGAACGTTCTATACTATACAATACATTGCGGCTCTTTGCACCTTCCTGTAACCAAAGTATATCAGTGACCTGTGGCTGACCTTCTGTAATAGTACCTGTCTTATCTAAAACGATGGCATTGATTTGATGGGC
The DNA here is from genome assembly GCF_001644645.1 of Flavisolibacter tropicus. Lineage (NCBI taxonomy): Bacteria > Pseudomonadati > Bacteroidota > Chitinophagia > Chitinophagales > Chitinophagaceae > Flavisolibacter > Flavisolibacter tropicus. The sequence goes on from NZ_CP011390.1 coordinate 2,341,985, forward strand.
CAGCTCCAGGCTTTCAGCGTCCTTTATAAGTATACCATGTTCAGCCCCTTTACCAACGCCAACCATTATTGCAGTAGGCGTAGCTAGCCCTAAAGCACAAGGACAAGCAATTACCAGCACGGTTACGAGCGCCATCAGCCCCTGCGTAACGCCATTTTCACCACCTAAAATAGCCCATGCCCCAAATGAGAGAATAGCAACGGCAATCACAATCGGCACAAAAATTCCCGCGATCTTATCAACCAACTTCTGTACGGGAGCTTTGGAACCTTGAGCATCCTGTACCATTTTAATGATATGCGCTAACAGGGTTTCACCTCCGACCTTTTCAGCCTTAAATTGAAAACTACCTTTCTGATTTATAGTACCGGCAAACACTTTTGCCCCAGATTGTTTAGCTACAGGAACTGGCTCGCCGCTGATCATACTTTCATCAACATAGGATTCACCATTTTCAACAGTGCCGTCTACCGGGATCTTTTCACCTGGCTTAATCACTATCACATCACCCACCCTTACTTTTTCGATGGGCATTTCCACCATATGGCCACCATGATGGATGATAGTTACTGTTTTAGGTTGCAGCCCCATCAGCTTTTTAATAGCAGAAGAAGTAGAAGCCTTTGCCCTTTCTTCCAAAAGCTTTCCTAACAAAATAAACGCAATCACTACGCCGACAGCTTCAAAATAAACATGCGCATGTAAGCCACGGCTTTGCCAGAAATCTGGATTAAGCGTATTAAACACACTAAACAAATAGGCGATACCAGTACTTAAAGCAACCAATGTATCCATATTGGCGGAGCGATGCCGGGCTTGCTTCCAGGCATTTATAAAAAACTGGCGCCCAAAGCCCACAATAATTGGCGTTGCTAATGCCCACATAATGTAATTAGCATAAGACATATTCATAAAGAACATACCGATTACGACCAAGGGTATCGATAGCACAACAGACCAAATGGTTTTTTTCTTCAGCTCCTGCAAACGTTGACGATGCACTTCGGCTAATGCATCTTTGGCATCAGCAGATTCTTCAATGATCAAATCATAACCAATGGATTGAATGCTGGACTTTAGATCTTGAGGCGTAACAATAGTGGGTATATACTCCACCTTTACCGTTTGGCTTGCATAGTTCACAATGGCATCTACCACACCGGCCTGAGCCTTGATCATGCTTTCTGTACTTATAGCACACGAAGCACATGTCATACCAGTTACAGGAAAAGTTTGCTTGACGGTTTCCACGTCGTACCCCAGATTACGGATGGCTTGAATTGCCTGCGGTATGGTCTCCGCATCTTTTGCGGTTATGATGGCTTTTTGATTGTTTAATTCTACTTTATGAGAAGTAACGCCCGCCACTTTGGATAACCCCTTGTCCACGATCAATGCACAATGCTCGCTTTCTACACCAGCAAGAGGCAACTCTATTAATGTAGAACTTGTCGTTTTCATATACGTCTAATTTTAATATTACAAAGGTCCTTTAAGAGGCAACGCTGGTTGTTATAACATTTGCAGTTTGAGTTATACTTTATTCGTCTATTTGGCATTATAGCAAACCGGCATCTGCTTTTTACAATACCAGCTTTCAGGTGCTGAGGGAAATATTAACACCGATTATACCTGTAATAAAATTTATGTGAACTTTTTACTGGAAAAGCAATTCAGGTGCTTTAAATTGCTGAAACTACCAACTGCCACGTAAGAAAACTAACATGAAAGACTTAAGCACTACACCCTTATTAATGGGTGAAACGCATCATGGACATAATGACGACCTATCGTTTTACCACAACCTGCTTAATGCATCTCAAAGTGTAATTTGCTCCCTGGACGCCAAAGGAAAATTCCTATTTACCAACAGCGCAGCTTACAATTTATGGGGTTACACACCAGCGGAATTAATGGGTTGGTCAATTAGAGACCTGGTAATAGGTCAAGACAGAAGGAACTTCTTAAACGCACTAGCACATGCAAAGCTGGGTATCGAAATAATAAGGATAGAGACCCAATGCACATGCAAAAATGGCTTAAACAAGTTAATATCCTGGACTATTCAATGGGATGCCACTAAACAAGTTTTGTATTGTGTGGCCAGCGAGGCAACACCAACAAAACTAGAAAAGGAAACATTCAAACAGCAAGTAGGCAGATTAGATAGAGCCTATAAGTTGGTAAATCTTGTTTGGTGGGAATATGACGTAGCCACACAAACCTTTACAACCTCTTCGGAGCTATTTAACTTACTAGGATTAACCATTCCGGAGGATCATAAAATCACTGCTGCAGCACTATTCAGCTTTATTCATCCTGAGGATATTAACAAGCTAACTGCAGTGTTGACAACATTGGACCAGGATACTTATCCTAATTATCAACACCGGATTATCAAGAACTCAGGAGAGTTAATTGATGTCGCTCACTATGCTGAGGTAATCAGAGATGATAAAGGAAAAGCCATTCGTGTAGAAGGAGCCGGTCAAGACATTACAAAACAAAAACTAGCAGAAGCTCTGATCAAGCAATCGGAGGAAAAGTACAAACTGGTATTTAATCAAAGCCTGATACCTAAGCTAATGTTCAATATAGATAGCTTACGTATAGTGGAAGTAAATGACGCAGCCATAAAACAGTACGGCTATAATCGTGAGGAGTTTTTAGCTCTAACGATCATAGACCTACGGCCATCGGAAGATCGCCAGGACTTGTATGAGACTATTGAAAGGTATAGACATAAGAGACATGCCGTATTTTCTTCCATGCACCGCCATATGAGAAAAGATGGGTCCTTATTTTTTGTACAGATCGAAGCTACGATCATTGAACTTACATCTGGTTTGCACAGCCTGGTGATAGCAAATGATATGACAGAAAAGCTGCAAATGCAGCATCGCATAATTAATGAAAAGGTTACTGCTCAAAAAGAAATTGCGAAAGCCATTATCCAAACACAGGAACAAGAAAGAAAAGAGATTGGCAAAGAGCTGCACGATAATGTAAACCAAATTCTTACAACTGTTAAGCTATATATTGAAAACATCAAAAGCTTCCCGGAACACCAGGCTGCTTTTATTGAGAAAAGTGTTGTCCTTACACAAAAAGCTATTGACGAGATCCGGCTCTTGTCTAAGCAATTGGTATCGCCCGTTATCAACGATCTGAATTTTAAAGCAGCTATTACGGAACTGATAGAACACTACCGATGGCTCAACCTGTTTGAAATTCAATTTACGTTCCATGTTGAGGAGGAGTATTTGAGTAAAGACATGCAACTAACACTTTACCGAATTGTACAAGAGCAGATGAACAATATTGTAAAGCATGCAAAAGCCAGCTTGGTGGCTATAACAATTGCTGCAAATAAGGAAACTATTGCCGTATCGGTAATCGACAATGGTGTTGGCTTTGACATTACAACTACCACTGATGGTGTTGGCATCAATAATATAAAAAACCGAACAGAAGTGTATAAAGGAATAATTAACTTAATTACTGCGCCAGGTAAGGGATGTAGCCTGATCATCACCTTTCCTAATTCATAAAAAGCCCCTCATTCACTATACATTATATTGACTATGTATTGTAGTAAAACTGGCTTAAGTGACACAGCATCAAACTATTCACCCATATTTGTTTCATAATAAACTGAAAACTTAGCCATACGAAAGAAAATCAGAAAGTATAATTCTCAATCGATCAAATTGAATACTTATCTATCATCTCCTGTGTAATCTTCATACCTCTACCTGTTTTCAGGTCAATTAGCACATAATCGAACCAACCATCGCTGCAAAGCTTGCCTGTTTTTTTACTTATGATCTCATAGGTAACTCGCGCTTCTTTTTCATTCATGGAAACGATGCCCGTAGTAACGGAAAAAGATTCACCCAATGTAAGTGGACGAATAAAATTCACATGAGCCGTTTTTACCACCCACCCATATCCGGCTTCCATGAATGCCTCCATAGACATACCATAGCAGGTTTCCATTTGCTCGTAACGTGCCGCCAGCACATAATCAAAATACTTGCTGTTATGCACATGCTGAAACATATCAATATCATCTGGGCGAACGCTTAACTGCGAGGTAAACCGACTGTACTTCTTTTCTGTGCTCATGTTATACTGGCTTAAAAAAAGCAAAAGTATTAAGCCTTGACTAATGAATATGAAAATGGGCAGCTAATTGCTGCCCATTTTGATTGTTTACTCCTTGTTGTGTCAAAACACACAATTCATACTCACCACATTAGAACATTTACCACCAAATCTTTCACCACATGTATTTATAGCCAATCACCGTGCCAAACATGGCTCTGCAGATCGAAAACCTTACGCTAACAACTGTGATTAAACGTTAAAATTTATAAAAGCGAACGTTTATGGATAATACTTTTTAAGCGCATTTAAAGCTATTGTCAACTGTTCTATCCAACGCTGTCCGTGAGCACCATCTTTTAGTGCCGCTAAATGCACCATCCCTGATGTGCTTTCTTCTTCGAATCTTGTTTCACCAGGCTTAGCAATCTGTATTGTTCCTGTATTTCCTTCAAGATAAAAGCCCATGTTATAATCGTACCACACCTCTTTTATTTTACTTACCGGCATGGATAACCTCATCACGCCTACCCCTTTAGGTGTATACTCACGATATGAGCCAGACAGGATACCCTTATGTATAGAAAATAAACTATCCATAATCACCTCTTCACTTTCTGCATAAGGATACTTCGTCACTATATCGTTTAATATATGCAAGAAAGCCTTCTCTGTTGCCTCTTTCGTAAGGCTTTCTTTACTCAATATAAAGTCAGTATAATGTTCGTTAACATACTTACCCTTTTTATCAATAAAAAATTCCTCATCATTCATGATTACGGTGGCTTTTCCATTTATAAAAGAGTTGGCGAATTTGTATTTAACAGGAATTACTTCTTTTCCTTTTTCATCAATATAGCCCCACTTATCATTTCTTTTAACAGGCGCAAGTCCTTCCTCAAAATCATCAATCTGTACATACTTGGGTGCGACCACTTCTATTCCCTCCTTGTTCAATAAACCATATTTGCCTTTTTCCATGACCTTAACAAAACCATTATTCAAGGTATCTACCTCTTGATACATCAACTTGGTAAGCTTCTTACCTTTTGTGTTATAAAATCCCAATTGCCCCTCCTTTTCAACCTGTACCAATTTTGGAGACAAGAGGGTTACTTGCTCATATTCCACAGGTACGACCAGTTGTCCTTTTAGGTTAACAACTCCATACTGCATTTGATCATTTTTGACTTTGGCAAAACCAAATTGAAAAGGCAATACCCATGATGGGTCAGTTATCGCAAGCACTTCTCCCTTTTTATTGATCACTACTTTTTTATTCTCCTTATCTACAACAGCCAGTCCTTCAGAAAATGGATATTCAAGAAATTGATAGTTGCCGGGTACGGCTTGCTTTCCAGTCTTATCAATAAAAATCCATGCACTGTTACCTTCTGCAGCAGTAAGGCTATCATATACCTCCACTGCAGCTACGCCCTCTGAAAAATCATAAGCAGAAACATACATAGGTGGTATCAACTCTTTGTAATCACGGTTAATAAATCCATACCTACCGTTTTTAGTTACCATTGCCATATCTTCCTTAAATGCAGCAACACTATCATAAGGAAGCTGGCTCTTTTGGGAGAATGATACGCAAACAGACATAAAACATAGGCAACTAAGAAAAAAACGTCTCATAGCAGTACTTTAAAAAGAAATGGATGCTCAAATATGCATCATTTTAATTGGGAAGACAAGGCATTTCACTTGTTGCATTCAAGCCAAAATCAAACAGCTAACGGCGCCGGGACAGTATTACCCTTGCTTTTCGAACCTGCCTCCTGGCAGCATAATAGAGCTGCTCGTTATACAGTACCCAGCCGCCAATGGCACCAATTACACTACCAATAAGGATATCGTAAAAGCGGGCTATTATAAGCCCTGTGGGATGTGAGATTAAATTATTGCCCGACTCTGCTAAAAAGATGGTTAGTATGGAAATGAAAATAACGGCAATTCCATAATTACGCACCACTAACCATTCTACTATCACTTGGAGGAAGATGATGCTAAAACAAATAACTAAGAGTGATGGCTGCAGTAATAAAATTACCCAGGTGGCACATAAGCCAATAAAAGTACCTGCAATACGCTGAACACTTCGTTGCCAGATATGCCGGGTACTGACGCCCTGCATTACAGCAGCGCAGGAGGTAGGAACCCAATATGGATTTTCAAGCTCAAGCAGATGAGCTACCAGCAAAGCACTCCCCACAAATAGCCCGAAGGTGATGGACTCGATCAGGTTCATGTATTTGTTTTTTGTATTGGCTGTAACTGGCTGAGCTGCATGCATCTTTTTTATAAATAATACACTATATGCCAAACCCAACATGCAGGATATTATAGTACCGATACCTATCCATCCTATCCTACCAGGAAGTGCTTGCAGATTGAATGGCATACAAATAGCCACGGAGGCTATCATAATAAAGAAAAAATTGCCAGGTGGACGTGCCAGTCCTAAATAATACAAGGCCCAATGTATCATAAAAGCAAACACGCCTAATGCCAATGCCGCCACATAAGGATTAAAACTAAAGAGCGAACCAACCAGGAAGGAAACCATGATCCCAAACGAACAAGCCATTAGTGTGATCATAGTAGCAGCGATACTGCTGGTTTGTGCATAGAGTATAACCAGGCCAGCTAATGAAGCCAGCTTTCCTTCATTGCTTAACCCTGTAAAATAGCCTGCCAGTATGGGAATCCCTACACAAAGGCCGGCTAATATGGGAAAATCCCATTTCCGATTTGATGGTTTAAACTCCAGTAGTTGCCTAAACATATTGCTCACATTGGTTTCCCGCGGAAAAGTAAGAATTATTGCAGCCAGATATCGCTACCTAATTAACTGCATTCATTGTACCGAAAAAACAATCACCTATTATCCGTGTGTAGCAGAACTAGCCAATAATTCTAAATAATCGCTGTCAGTTTTAGCCCTGTTTGCCGTCATCCTCTAGCAGATAAGAACCATCTACCTTTTCAGAAAACAATCAAAATGGAAAACGAAAACTTCATAGAAAAAATAGCAAAGGGATTCTCTCAGAATGCTTCTGTAAAATATGTATATGGAGACCCCATTCAAACGGGTAATAAAACGATCATTCCAGTGGCTAGCATTGCCTATGGTTTTGGCGGTGGGTTTGGACAGGCGCCAAAAGGGAAAAAAGCAGATAACTCATCCAACATTGGCACTGAACCATTATCTGCAGGAGAAGGAGCTGGCGGTGGTGGTGGCTTGCGCACAACACTAAAAGGTATTTATGAAATAACACCCGAATCTACCCGCTTTATTCCTGCTAACAATACTAAATCACTTCTTACCGGCATTGTTATTGGCTTTTTGCTGAAAGCAATGTTTTTCTCTAAATAAGGAGAAGATAAGCGCTTCTATTTCCATTGTAGTTCTTACTAACCCAAATGGGTAGTACTCTGTATTACTAACAGAACAGTCAATTATTGTCACAAAGTTTATAATACTATCATCCGCTGTTCTTTCCCATCAGCGACTTACACCAAGGGAGCAACGAAGTAACTATAATACACAGAGTTACACAGATAAGCATTGGCAAATCCAGAGCTAAGGAACTAACCTGCCGCTAATCAAATTGCCTGAAAAATAAAACAGCGAAACAATAGGGTATCATTGTTGTGGCCCCCTTTTTATCCCAAACTATTTTTTATGAAGCAGTTGGCAATTTTACTCCTGTTCAGCTGGCTATCAACTTTTGTAACTGCCCAGGTTACTACCAGTAGTATTACCGGTACAGCAAAAAGTAATACTGCCCAAAACCTGGCAGGCGCTACGGTTACCGCTATTCACTTGCCAACCGGTACACGTTATACCGCAACCACAGGCAGTAATGGCAGTTTCAACTTACCCAACTTACTAGTAGGCGGCCCTTATGAATTAACCGTTAGCTATACCGGCTTTGCACCATTCCGACAAGACAGTATCACACTACTATTGGGACAGCCCTACACGATAGATGCTGTATTAGGAGTTAACGTACAGGCACTGGAAACAGTAGTTGTTACAGGTTCCCGTGGCCGTCGCGTTCCTGATAAAACAGGCACCAGCACCAATATATCGAATCGACAACTCAACACCCTACCTAGTATTAACCGTACCATAACCGATTTTACACGACTGACGCCACAAGCAGGAGCTAACAATAGCTTTGGCGGCAGGGACCCGCGTTACAACAATATTCAAATAGATGGAGCAAACCTGAATAACAATTTTGGGTTAAGCAACGACCCATTACCTGGTGGTGGCAACCCTGTTTCACTGGACGCCATCGAAGAGATAAGCGTCAATATTTCACCCTTTGATGTGCGGCAGGCAGGCTTTACCGGTGCGGGCATTAATGCCGTAACCCGCAGCGGTAACAATAAATTCACAGGGTCAGTATATGGCTTTTACAGAAATGAAGACTTCTCTGGTACCAAGGTAGGTAAGACCACTTTACCTCCTGCGCAGAAAACCTCCAATGGGATCTATGGATTTCGACTTGGGGGGCCTATTCTAAAGAACAAGCTTTTCTTTTTTGTAAATGCAGAACGTGAAACTCGTGAGTTCCCTGGTGTATTATTCCGCCCAACGCAGTCTGGCCTTCCTCCAGGAGGTAACGTTTCTGCAACCCCTATTGACTCTATGCGAAAGCTGGAAGACTTCCTAACCAGTAAATATGGATATAACCCCGGTGCTAACGACAACTTCCCCAACTTTAACCAGAAGAACACCAAGCTCCTGGGAAGAGTCGATTGGAACGTTACAGATAAGCATCGTGCAACAGTACGCTATAGTGATTTTAAAAACACTAACGACGTGCTTTTAAATAATACCAGCATTCCTGGCGGTGGCTTTGGTGTACTAACTCGTTTAGGGAATAATCGCTTTGGCAATAACAGTATGGGGTTCGAAAACTCAAACTATGGATTCGAAGACAAGGTACAATCAGGTACGTTTGAAATCAACAGTCGCTTTAGCAATCTTATATCCAACCAATTCCTGGCCACCTATACCAAGATCAGAGATACAAGAACGTTTAATGGAGGCGTGTTCCCCACTATTGATATTCTAAATCTCCCGCCAGGTGATTCTATCAACAACCAAAATTACCTGCATGTAGGTATGGATCCTTTTACCTACAATAATGATGTGATCAATAATATCTGGTCGCTGATTGACAACTTTACGCGCTTTGCAGGAAAGCATACTATTACAGCGGGAGTATCGTATGAACACCAGAAAGTGGGAAATATGTTCATGCCAGGCTCTAACAGCTATTATATATTCCGCTCACTAAATGATTTTATTACTAATCAGCCGCCAGCCTACTACGCGTATACCTATTCCTTAATAAAGGGCGAGCCACAGGTTTACTCTGCCGAATTAAAAATTGGCCAGCTAGGTATTTATGCACAGGATGAATACATTTTATCAAACCACGTGCGGTTAACTTATGGTCTACGTGTAGACCGCCCTCTATATGATGATCAGCCCATTGCTAACCCTGCGGTGGAAGCATTAACATTTCTGGATGAAAATGGAGCACCTACCCATTATACAACAGGAAAATGGCCGGAATCAAAATGGTACTGGTCGCCCCGTATTGGTGCCCGCTGGGATGTAAAAGGCGATAAGTCTACCATTATTCGTGGCGGCACAGGCATCTTTACTGGTAGAATACCTTTTGTATGGCTTACCAATATTCCTACAAACAGTGCCATGTACCAGGTAACCGCCTCAGTGAATTCCAGAAGTGCATTGGTTAATTTCCCATTCAACCCCAATCCGGATGCCTACAATGATGTTTTCCCTAAAACAGCAGGAACAACAATCGTCAGGAACTCCAACTTTGTCTTTGCTAACCCCGACTTTAAGTTTCCGCAAGTTTGGCGGTCGAATGTAGCATGGGAACAGGGCTTGGGTAAAGGTTTTAACCTGACAGTGGAAGCATTGTATACAAAAGAGTTGAATTCCGTGTATATGCGCAATGCTAATCTTCGTCCGCCCGATACAGTTTTTACTGGACCAGATGCAAGACCCCGCTATACTTCTAACTCAAGACTGAATGCTGACATTGCTTCAGCTATAGTATTGGAAAACACTAGTAAGGGAGGAACACTAAATCTTACAGCGCAAGTTACCAAAGCATTTACCAAAGGCTTTTATGGATCACTGGGTTACAATTACACACTATCAAAGAATGTAACAGGAAACCCGGGTTCACAAGCCATATCTGCCTGGAATACTAATCCAAACAAAACAACAGGTAATGCATTGGAACTAGGCTATTCTGAGTTTGCCACACCCCACCGGATAGTTGGTGCTTTCTCTTACCGTAAAGAATATGCGAAAAACTTTGCTACAACACTTACCCTGTTTTACGAAGGGTCACAAACAGTTTATAGCTATACCTATAGTGCCGATATCAATGGCGACCAGAATGGCTTTGACCTCATCTATATTCCTCGAAACCAAAATGAGATCATTTTCACCCCAACCACTATAGGCGGCGTGGCCTATACACCACAACAACAATGGGATATCTACAACCAATTTATTGAGCAAGACCCCTACCTGAGCAAACACAGGGGAGAGTATGCAGAAAGAAATGCTGCCCGCATACCTTTTTACCACCGTATAGATGCCCGCTTGTTGCAAGACTTTTTTATTATCAAAGGAGGTCGCCGACACACCCTTCAATTCAGTGCCGATGTTTTAAATATTCCCAACCTGCTCAATCGCGACTGGGGCGTACAACAAACCTATGTGCAACGCAGTATCCTGGTTCCCACAAGTGTAGTAAACGGACAACCCACTTTCCGACTCAATTCAGCTAACAACAAACCTGTAACGGAAAGCTTTCAAGATGTAGTATCTACAGCAAGTACATGGGGATTGCAGCTAGGCCTACGCTATTCGTTTTAAACACATGGCAAGCAATAAAAAGGTCAAGTCATAAATGAAAGACTTGACCTTGCCTTTTAAAATCAAATAAGATTATTTTAGATAAGATCAAGATTACCAGTTGCGTATTTCAGATTATACTTGAATTGATCAATGCGCCAACCGTCACCGTGCCGAGTAAGATGTAGATTATAAGTGCCTACAAACTCGCGGGTTTTACCTTGTGTAGCGGCTTGTTTGTAGTGTGTGGCAGTGGCATACGCAAACACATCTGCTATCTCATCCTTTATGTTTATCAGGTAATTGCCGGCCAAATGATTCACTGCATCAACGCCTGTAAAACCTTCTTTCCAAATCTGACAGATGTTGGCTGCAGTGGTAACCATTTCTTTACCACCCATTGAAGACATATCAAATAGCACCTGTTCCGTAAACACTTCCTGTTGTAGCTTCTCCCATTCCTGAGCATCGGTGTAAACAAACAGTTTATTGACCACTTCTACTATTTGTTCCCGGAGAGTAAATAATTGCATAAGCCTGGCATCTAATAATTAGCAATAAGCAAATTCACGAATACTATTATAAAAAAGGAAGTTATGCCCTATACTGAAGTAGTACTAACTCTGCAAAGCCAAGTTACTGCAATTCGATAAGATATAATAGCACAGACAGTGCTAAATGTACAGGTGCATAACTTTAAAAATAGTCTCGACTAAAAAGGGTGTATATTAATAGTACTATCAGCCTTACCCTTTCAATAGCGTACAGTATACCTGAAGACGTTTTTCGTTAACATTCCTAACCAAAAACGATAAGCTATGCGCACATTACTCAAGTTCACATCAGACATCACTGCTGGTAATACCGCAATTGCCGATGGCAGACTCCCAGCTGTTATCAAAGACACTATGGATCGCCTGAAGCCAGAAGCGGCGTATTTCTTTGCTGAAAATGGCAACAGAACCGGTCTATTAGTATTTGATCTAAAAGATGTTTCAGACATTCCATCTATTGCAGAGCCCCTCTTCATCACCTTAAAAGCTAAGGTTGAATTTATTCCCGTAATGAATGCCGATGATTTACAAAAAGGCCTCAAAACGGCTGTTAAAACTAAATATGTAACAGAGCAATAGGCCGCGATCAAACTATAATGAAAATAGTGCGTTAGACAACGCACTATTTTCATTATTACTTAATTGTAGTAATAGCTTTTTAGGCCACCTCCGTGCAGTTTAAACAAATGGGACTACCTAGGTTTAAGCTATCATGTTGACTCATAATTTAGCAAGACAACGCCACTATTAAATGTTCGGGTTTCTGTGAGTTTTAGATCTAAGTGGCAGGCCATATTTTGAAACAATGGAGTACCCTTGCCAATGGCCACCGGATCTATCATTACCTGATAAGTATCTATCAAGCCTGCTTCCGCAAGTTGGGCAACAATACTACCACTACCCAAAATGGTCATATCCTTTTCTTGCTGTTTTAGCACTTGTATTGCCACCAGAAGGTTGTCGTTTACAATTCTGGAGTTTTGCCAATCTACATTTTTCAACATGCGTGAAAAAACAATTTTTTCCGCTTTATTCATGCCCGCTGCCACCTCAGGAAAAGCTTTTGCGGCCTCAGGTGTTGGCCAAAAACCCGCCATCATTTCATAGGTGGCACGCCCAAACAAAAGGATATTATTAGCCTTTAAACTTTCTGCTGAATATTCACTTTCTTCGGCCCCGTGCTTATGCCAACTGATATCGTCATTGGTTCCTTTATAATACCCATCTAATGATAGAAATGTAAAAGAGGAAAGTCTACCCATATCTGATTTTGTTTAGCCACTGATAGATACACAAAACTATTAAATGACAGCAGGCATCTTCATGGGCAGATAAGACAAAATAAGAGGTCCATTGCGTCACTAAAATTTGTCATACATGTTCATACCAGTCGGTCAAGGCTTGTTCTCAATATAAGAATGTAAGTACGATAATTAGAAACCGTCCATTCACTACTCACCATTCACCACCATCAATCTTTCCAGCTTTTGTAAGGATGCACAGCAAGGTTGGCATTATAGTATTTCGGTTCATCTGTCACTTCCCGTTCTACCCAATCTGGCAAGGGAAAGGTTTCCTGTTCATTAACTAATTCAATTTCAGCTACCATCAATCCTTCGTTATCTTCCAGGAATTCATCTACTTCCCATAGTTTATCTCCATATTGCACTTCATACCGGTATTTGGCAATGATAGAGCTACAGAAATTGTCCAACAGCTCTTTTGCTTCTTCCTTTGGAATTGAATATTCATACTCCAGGCGTATGGCACCTATTGTTTGACCTTTAATTGTTAGAAAAGCTTCTGTATCGGAAAGTCGCACCCGCACCGTCTTAATCGGATCCGACAGAATATAGCCTTGTCGGTAAAATCGCCGTCTACCCTTGCCCGATTGCTCCCATCGCACTTTATTGACGAGGTATTTTCTTTCAATTTCTACGCCCATAAGAAAGTGATTAAAGAGTGCTTAAAAATCTAAAAAGGGAACTAACAAAAGTATAGCTATTTATCAATCAAGTAGAAGAATAATACTTTGGGATTTCTTCAGTTGACACAAAATCAAGCGCTTAATCAACCGAATCAGGAATACGGCAAGTGATAAAATTCTAAACTAATCACAAATAGTGATTCTTCTACAATCGTTAAAAGACCTTGAAATACAGTATTTCTTTTGTAGAATTAATGGTAAATTAAATTACCGAACGTTTCGGAAAGCAAACAACCAAGACGACCCTACAACATGGCACCCCAAAATCAACAGGCTTTTTTCAACTTCATCAAAACGCAATTGCCTCCTCATCTTTCCTTAGTAGATGAAATAGCCGATTTACTAAATATCAGCATGGACAGTGCCTACCGAAGGATCAGAGGGGAAAAGGCCATCGACTTTGAAGAGATCCAAAAATTGGCATCTCATTATAAGCTTTCCTTGGACCAGTTTTTACATCTGTCTTCAAACGCTATTTTATTTTCAGACCGATCGCTAAACGCCAACAGCGCCTTCCAGTTTGACCAGTATTTAAAGGCTTTGATCCAGGACCTGACTTACATGAACTCGTTTGAGCAGAAGATGTTGTACTATCTCAACAAAGACGTACCCATCTTCCACCACTTTGCTTTTCCTGAGTTGGCTGCCTTTAAATGCTTCTTTTGGCGTAAGAGTATTGTTCATGATCCAACTTTTGCAACAAAGAGATTTCTGTTAGAAGAACACGTGGACATTTTCAAAGAAGCCAGCACAAAGATCAGCGACCTGTATGCCACCATGCCATCTTTAGAGGTATGGAATATGGAAAGTATCAATAGTACCATTCGACAGATTGAATATTACAGAGACACCCAAACCTTTGCCAAACAAAAGGATATAAAAGTTGTTTATGAAGGATTACTCAAAGCTGTTGAGCGCATAGAAGGTTTTGCAGAAACAGGCAAAAAACATACAACAACTGCCTGTGGCCTTCCCTCTGGCGATTACCAGATCTATATCAACGAATTTATCTTAGGCGACAATACGATTATGGTGCATCTGGATGGTGCTAAAGTGGTATACATCAACCACGCCGTGCACAACTATATGCTTACTAAGGATGAACGCTTTTGCGATTTCACCAACGATCATTTTCAAAACATCATCAAACGCTCTACCCCTATCAGCATCGTTAATGAGAAGGAACGCAAGAAGTTCTTTTTCCGCACAAAAGAGAAAGTGCTAAGCAGGCTTGCAGGCCTATGATGGCTAGTAAGGATTTTGCACAGAGGATGGAGAAAAAGAGAAGAATATTGAACAAGGAAGGATGAATGAAGAAGGAAGGAAATGATCAAGCTGTTGCAATAAAACTTCTTATTGACAATACTCCTTTCTTTGGCAGATCCTGCTATACTTAAATACAAGTTTTAGTAAACCCGCCTTTATAATCCACTACGAGTCATACTATTTGCGAAAACAACTTTAAGTCTGCACATCACCCTTTGCAACTGGCAACAATTGCTAATCATCAAGCCACCACCGCAATTACCAATTAACACGCCGCTCTTTTCAGATCTAGTTTTGACATAAAACGAGGTTATGAAAACAGCACCTGTTTTATACATTTTACTACTGCTATTCGGCAGCAGTTCCTGCGCTGTAATCCCCATCAGTAATCATTTTGAAAAAGCAGGCACCCTCAAAAAAGGAAATGTAGAAATCCAAGGCAACATGTCTACCTATGGGAGTTTCGAATCGGAATGGGGCGAAGATGGCACGTCTTTTTCAAGCAACAGCATTAGCATGATTGGTGGCCGTGTTGGCATTGGTCTTTCTGATAAAACAGACCTGAAACTTCGCTTCGAAAAAACGATAAACGCTAATCGTAAAGAATTTAACCGTCAGCATTATTTTAGCATTGGACCCAAATTCGCGCTGGTCGACGATAAAGTCAGCCTGCTACTACCTTTTGGCATTTACAATTATCAAAATGACTTTTGGAAAGAGATCACCTGCAGCATAGCACCGCAGTTCCTGTTTACATTTACCAGTCCAGATAATAAAGCAGATCTTACCCTGAGTGCCAAGAGCGACATATTACTCTACAAAGATGGAGGCACTATTTCTTTAGGCGGCTCAGTGGGTATGGGATTTAGTAGTGATCTTTCTAAATGGGCTATTCGCCCCGAGCTGGGAACGTTTTTTATAGGAGGCGCGAGTTGGAGTTTTGGGCTGGGATTTCAATATATCATTCTCAAAAAGAAAAAGTAAGATATCCACCTCCACAACCAAAAAGGCTGCCAGTAGCAACCTTTCCGTTTTTTAAAATTGTAATGAAAGAGTTAGACTGTTTATTTTAGAAGTTAGCGCATAAATTCAGTAAATAAGCGCACTCCTACTCGTATAGTACGCTATTTTACTTTGGCAATTCCTACTACATAAGAATACTCTTTTTAGTAAAAAAGCACGGATATGCAAATACGTTAAGCAAATTTTGCAAAATCAGCATTAACCTAACTTCATTTGCTTTCTCCACTGCAACTATTGCTAATCATCCAGTTACAACCGCAATAACCAATTAGCAGTCTCCTCTTTTCCAATCTAGTTTCACATTAAAACAAGGTTATGAAAACAATAGCTACTTTCTACGGTTTTCTTCTGCTTATTGGCAGTACTTCTTGCGGAGTCATTCCACTCAACAACCAATTTGAAAAAGCAGGCACCCTTAAAGAGGGGAACATAGAATTGGGCGGCAATATATCCAGGTATGAATATATGCCTTCGTTATCGGAGGACTTATCTCCTGACGAACCATCAGGCTTCCAAAGTTTAGGTGCTCGCATAGGCATTGGCCTTACTGATAAAGCCGATCTGAAGTTTCGCTACGAGCGACAGGTTATAGCCTATTCAGGAGAGAAGAGCCGCATGAACTTTTTTAGCATTGTACCCAAATTTGCCATTAAGGAGAAAGAATTCAGCTTTTTAATACCCTTTAGCGTTTATAGCCTCAAGGATACATATGATAGTAAACCCTACACAAGCAATACATTCAGTATCGCACCCCAACTGCTTTACACATTTACTAGTCCTAAGAATAAATCAGACCTAACGTTTGGATTTAAAGGAGAGGTTGAGTTTGGAGAAGAGACAATTATTCCTATTCTACTTTTTGGTGGTTCAGTAGGAGCCGGTTTTAGTAGCGATCTTTCTAAGTGGGCTATCCGTCCTGAAATAGGCGCCACCTTTATAGGTGGTTTTTTGGATTGGAGTTATGGTGTTGGATTTCAATATACAATACCCAAAAGAAAAAGAGCACATTAAAATAAAAGAGGCTACCTGTAGTAGCCTCCTTGGTATTATTTCCATTTCAATTAGAAAACAGGACATCATATCTGGAATTTGGAATTTAGCTCCTTCTATTCGGATTTCGATAATTTCATTTTCAGATTTTCCAATACCTGACTATTTAATTGAAAACGTTACTATTTCAACTTGTAATGCTTTTTGATCATGTTCTCAAACGTAGAAGCAGGCAGTAAGCGCTTAAGCAGTACCGATAGCTTTTCCATTGGCTTACCAATGCGGTAACATCTTTTTACTTCTTTAGCCGTTAGCAATTGTTCTATAAGTGTAGCAAACACCCCTGGTTCAAGGCCGGCAGATACGCTGTCATCAATCAACTGGTACGTAATATCAAAGCTTTCCTTATAGACATTGTCTGCAGGCAGATCAACTTTGATTCGATTCTTATTAATATCCGTTTTTACGCCACCCGGCTGCACGATACAGGCTTGCACACCAAAGGGCGCCAGCTCCGTACGTAAAGCTTCCGTAATGCGATCTACCGCAGCCTTGCTGGCGCTATATAACCCCCGATAAGGTAGTCCCATTTCTGAACCAATGGAACTAATATTAATGATCAAGCCGGAACGTCGTGCCCGCAAATGTGGCAAAACTGCCTGGCAGCAACGTACAACACCAATTACATTGGTATCGAACACACGACTAGCGTCTGTGATCGACAGCGTTTCGATAGGACTGGCAATGCCCAAACCGGCATTATTCACCCACACGTCTATACGCCCCTGTTCATGTATAATGCGTTGTACAGCATTCTCGATACTGTCGGTGTTGGTAACATCCATATTTAGGGTATGGAATTTCTTGGCTTGTCCTTCAATATTTCTGGAGGTACCATACACAATATGGCCTTTATTGGCTAAGTGGTTGGCAATGCTTTCGCCCAAACCCGTAGATGCACCCGTAACAATGATAACTTTTGACATAATACACGTTATTCTATCGCTGCTTGCGATTAAACCATATCATTAAACGATCGCAAATAAACAGCTTAACTATGGCGCCAAAGCTATCTAAAACATTGTTTCCTGCCATAAAAAAAGCAGCTGTGGGATTTGGAATTTGATATTTAGAATTTCGACTTACCACCGGTCTTGCTCTAGATTGAACTCATATGTCATATTCGGATTACTATTCAAATAAAACGAAGCCCGTATGCGGTATTGATTCCAATCCTTATCTATCAGCTGTTCTCGCAGGTTTGAGAAATGCTGCCGGTCAGTTAAATTACCACTATTATCTAAGCTTGTATGCTGACCAACCCACCCTCTACTGAATACCAATGTACCCGTTTCCTTTTTATGGTAACTGCGCACAATTTCAATGCGTCTGGCATATACAGGCTCTACACCTTTCAATTCAAAATAAGCATCCTCTGAACGTAATGCAATCAACGCACTAAAGCGGCCTCCCCTGCCATTATCATAGTGAAAGATGACCCTAGGATTCCAGGAAGGATCTCTCATATCAACAGGAGCCACTACAGTAACTGCTTCTGTACGATTTAATGTATAAGGCGAACGATACTCCCACTGTAATGGCTTACCGTCTACTTTGAGCTGACTAAACAGTTGAATAGTGAGGCTCCCATTTCCGTTATTATTTAGAGTGGCCAACGAAAGCCGAAACAGGTTACCCACCAACGATAGCTTTTCTGTTTGTGAAACACCATTCACCTCCCAGATAACCAGTGCTGAATCAATCTTTGAAGCAGGCAAAAACTCATTCATTGTTATTTGCAGATACTGAGCGAATGGTTCTGGCCTGTCACTATTATTGCCACCAGATGGCTTACCCGGTTCAATAGACTCTTTTTGGCATGAAGCAAAGGCAACAGTTAATAGTAGTAAGAGGCAGGTAGTTTTGGTTGCTAACTTTTTCATATTGCTAACTTGGGTTTCTTGTAATACCCACGCAGCTGAATAAAACGTTGGGCACAACAGATCCTGTTAACAAAAGTTTAGCAGAAGAAAGATATCTAGATCACAATTGGAATGAAAAAGATTTTGCACAGAGCAGAGGAGAAAAAGGAGAAGAACTTCAAGATTTCTAGCTTGAATATCTCAGGGTTCAGGCTTCATTCTTCCACTTTCAACCTGCCTGCTATTCATATTGTCTCTCGCAGTCATGCTGAATTTATTTCATGGTCTGCTCCTGCACTAAAGAAAAGCCTACTATCTTAAAAGGACACTTACCCTAAAAGCCTAATCTATCCTCATAATCCCTTAATCTCCCCAAATCCCGGTTCAGACATCCTCCTCTGCCACTACCTACTACCTTGCCTACTCCTCCTCTGTTCCTTCATAACTACGCCTCTGTTCCTACTACGTTACTCCGTATCCAATACTTAGTTACTCCGTATGGAAGCCTATGTTACTCCGTATCTCACCCGTACCTTACCCGTACCCCAACCCTACCTCACCCGTACCTTGGCCCGTATCAGGCTATCTACGCACCATTATTAAATCATAAGAAATAGTATAGAAAAGTATAATAAGAAGGGCTGAGGATACCCTAAAAGAGAAGACCCTAAAGATACAAAATCAGCCCCTGTAGAGCAAGTTCTCCTGCCTTGAACATTGATCGTTGAGAATTGAGCATTGAACATTCTCATCCTTCTTTCTTCATCATTCCTTGTTCCTTGTTCATTATTCCTTCCTCCTAATCCCTTAATCACCCCAAATCCCGGTTCAGACAATTTCCGCTGTGGTTCAAACACGCCACCGGCGCTATCTGTAGGACACCCAATTTCAAACTTCAAATCTCAAATTCTGAAATCACTCATCTCCTGCCCAGAGATCAGCATACTCTTCTGGGTGTCTTTTAAACTGTGCATGTACATAAGGACAGAGTGGCAATACCTGTAACTGGTGGCTACGGGCATAATCCACCATGGCATTCAGCATTTTTTTGGCCAAGCCCTTGCCTTCCGCTTCTGCTATTACTTCGGTATGATAAACCGTTAGTAG
Organism: Flavisolibacter tropicus; assembly: GCF_001644645.1. Lineage (NCBI taxonomy): Bacteria > Pseudomonadati > Bacteroidota > Chitinophagia > Chitinophagales > Chitinophagaceae > Flavisolibacter > Flavisolibacter tropicus. Next base: position 2,361,869 of record NZ_CP011390.1, read on the forward strand.
ATGGTCCCTTTCGCGAACCACCATTTCGCCTAACTGTTTGTCGCCATCAGAAATAGTGAAAGCACCATTACCCTGATCGTCTAATTTAAGTTGAACAGCTTCGTCCATATTGTAGTTTGTTCTGTTTAAAGATAATAGATATTCGTTCCCACTTGACCTTTTCCGTTGCATTAAAAAGTTTGAAGGTTTGTTAAGCTTCTCGGCACGACTTTGGTTTCTATTTGCTTAACCTACCGCCCGGCGCTGAACAATAAACACTAGATGATGAGACGAATGATACTGATGGGGTGTTTATGGGCGCTTTCTATTGGGGTCCAGGCCCAACGAACTAACGGTAGAGTTCCTTCTGGAACGCCATTAAAATGGAGTATGAATGGCAGCGTAGAAGTAATGCCCGGCGACTTAGCCTATTACTATGGCAGCGCTGACTCTGCTGCTATTCTAAGAAACAGCAGCTCATCTAATTTAGCAATTGTGGGAAACCCGTCTGGGGCTCGCTTCACTTCGCTCAATACCAATTGTAACAATAATGTCTTGACGATAGACTGGACAGCTGTGCAGCAATTTAATGCTGACCGCTATGATATTGAGCAAAGTGCGGATGGTGTACATTGGACAGTTATAGGTGTTGTTCCCGCCAACCGGACAAGATATGGCAATGCCTCGTATAGTTTTACCTATAATAAAAATGTCAGCTCAGCCGTATATAGAATTACCGCTAGCAGCACGGGTGGCGAGCGGGTGTCTAGTTACACATTAGAATCGCCCTGTAGCCCCAATGCCTATGTAGGTGTTACGCAAAACCCTGTATATAGCAGTACTACAGTGCGTATTGGATCACCCACTACCTCACGCGTAAAACTGGTGCTGTTAGATAGCCGGGGAGCAGCAGTGCATAGTAGTGATGCTGTATTAAATAGTGGCGTTAACTCCTTGCCTTTAGACATGAGTCGATTACCAAGAGGTAGCTATACCTTATTCATCCGATGGCTGAATGGCAAAGAAGAAGTATTACAGCTTGCTAAAGAATAAAGTCTTTCTTTTTCTACACTGTTTAAGAGTCTCTTGTTGTCAAGAGGCTCTTCTGTTTTACCCCAAGAAAAATTAATGCTTACTGCTCTATACGGTGATTGGTGTGCCAGGTAATTCATTATCCTTTCGTCGTAACAAAGGAGGTATAAACGATGTAAACACCTAAGGCTTCATGCCTGCTATCGACCATTGATCCACGGCTCATTAAAGTGGCTTAAATACGCCTTCCTGCTTTATTAATACACCTTTTTTGACCATGTTTTTGACAACTTGTTTACTGTATTCATGTCCCATATTTTCCATAGAGGTAGGATTACAGGTTTCGGACCGGCTCATATACACTAACTCCTTTTCCTTTAAGTCATAAATTTTTCCTTCCCAGAAATAGGTGGTCACATTGGTATAGTATCCTTCACCCGATACACGCTTATTCAAATCTTCGTAGTAGTTTAGAAAATTATCATCGCGAGGATCCTGTTGCGGCTTTTGTTTAACATAGACTTGCTCTATTTGTTTATTTAGCAATGCAACAGTTATAACAGCATCCACTGTATCTGCCGTTAGTTGCTCATACACCTGAGTGGTATTTAATCCGCTAAAACGCTGTTGATACCTTTCGGCTGCAGCATAGGCATTGTACCCTAATGCCTGCAAGTCGCAAACAATATGTTGTTCCATTCTCGAACGCAGTACACTGTCTTCTGGGTTCACGATGGCAAAAACAACCATCTTTTGATGCAGGGGCGAGTACGCGTCTGTACCCCAGGCGCTAACGATTTTTGAGGAAGAGCATCCTACCAGTATCAACACAACTACAACACAAAAAAAACTAATTATTTTTCGCATATACCATAATTCTTTCGCAGTACGAATGATTGAATGATCACCAATCTTTATTTCCCATAAACATTATCATAGAATAAAACGTTTCCATTGGTGTCGTACCATGCCGTATTATACAACACCGCTACCGGCAATGGGTTTTTCACTTTAAAGGTTGTAGGCTTCTGATCCTTTAGGCATTGGGCTGTCAACTTCTTTACCGTTGCTTTTTCTTCATGCAATAATAGCTCAGCCAGTGCTACCGGATCCTCTACCCGCATACAGCCATGACTGAAATATCGCTTCTTCAGTGCAAATAGTCCTTTAGCTGGCGTATCGTGCAGATAGACAGAAAAGGGGTTGTAGAAGTTAAACTTTATAAGTCCTAAAGAGTTGTCACAACCCGTGGATTGCCGAATGGTATAGGGAAAGTTTGTAGCACTCAAACGTTGCCAATCGATAGTGCCAGGATCTAACACCTCCCCTTGACTATTTAGCACCTGAAAATTATTGGCAACCAGAAAGCCCCTATCTTGTTTAATCTTGGGCAACAGCTCCTTAGTGGCAATAGAAAACGGTACGGTCCAGTAGGGATACAAGATCACCTCCTGAATATAACTGGTAAGAGTTGGCGTGGGTGTTTGCTTCTTGCCTACTACTAAACGGGTTTCATAGACCAGGTTTTTCTCTCCATAAACAAAAAGACTGGCGCTGGGGATATTAACAATAGCTAGTGAATCATTTTGAAACCTGTGCATCCATCTTAAAGTATTCAGCGCTGTCTTTAAAGCTTCTGCTCTTTCCTTAATAGAAACATTCAGCGCTTTTAAGGTAAAGCTATTCAGCTTCCCATCCGGCAGCAGGTCCATTTGACGCTGCACCTGTTTTAGTGCCGCCACTAATTCGGCATTGGTCACTCGTTGGGTTGTATCTAATGCACCTAGCAGAAAAAGTTTAAAAAGCAAGGGTTTATTTGATACATCTACTTTTTTTGACACAATGGAATCTTCACTAAAAGTTTGAGCACTTATAGTAGCCATGAAATAGCAAAGGAGATTTTTCATGGCCCTATACTGTTTGGTATCGGGCTCTAGACCATCTAAAAAAGCGTTCCTATTTGTGGCGTCAACCAACTGTTGCAACAACCGTATCAGCTCTTGCTTATCAGGTATGGACTTCAGGCCATTATAATCAACTGAAGGCACGTGTCCATAACGTAGATCACTCAAAAAATGCAACACCGCATCCGAAAAAACAATATCTGCCTTTATGGAATCAACGGCCGTCTTTGGCTGTTGCTGCCTGGCCTGTACAGTCAGTGCATCATAATGATAATCGGCTTGGATTAGCCCATATTCCGCGCTCCTTTCTATCAATTGCTGTATTTCCGTTTTTGCAGCGGCAGGCGCCGGCCTTTGCCAATATAAACCTTCGTTCTGTCCATTATAGAACATCTGAAGAAGTGCTGTATCGGCCAAGCGCCATTCTTTTAATGTAGCAGTGCTGTAAAGTAGCTCGCGCAGCTTCAGTTGTAGGGATTGGCAATAGCCTTGGATGACACCTGAAACAAATAGTAACCAAACAACTATTATGGATCTTTTATAAATCATGAATAGGTCAATTGTTAAAGTAACGCAGCAGCATTTACGGTAACAAAGAAGGCACAATACAAAGTCGTTTTCAATGACTAACAGCTGCGGGAAACATGACCTTGATCATTTCTCAAAAACGCTGCGGCTTGTTAAACTCCACATCCTTTATTTTCAATTTGTACCAAATAAACTCACCATCTTTTAAATGCCAGGCTGCCTCAGATTCTACTGGAATTCGTACGCCATTAAAACTACCATACGCTTTAGATTGAACCTTCCACTTTTCTAATGTGGCTTTGTTGCCGCCTCCCATATACCGGTCGGCCTCCATCCGTAGCAGATCGCCATCACTTGTAAAAAAGAAGATTACACTACCAGATGTTCCACCTTCAGTTACCGTTGCTTTTGCAGCTGCTTCATTAATCCCGTCCCATTGAATGTATGGATTTAGTGCTGCCGAGGGATACCAGCCTATTTCTGCTAACCAACGCTGCAAAGAACCTTGATCAATTTTTGGATCGGCAGCATTTACAATATTGACCAAGGAAAAAAGCTTGATCGCCATTTGGCCATGACCATTGTAATATAGATCCCGTCCGTTTATTGAAAGCAAGGGTATCACATCCATTTTCACACTCCATACAAAGCCTGGTTTATCAATAGTAATATATTGAACAGCCTGCGCCTTTATCCAGTTTTTCTGGCTAGGTTTCATTCGCATCAGTCCTTCTTGTTTTAGACGAACACTTTGAATAATTTCTTTTCCAACGATCCCACTTCTTCTCAGCCACCGTTGCACCGGCATAGGCAGGTGGCTCAATTGGGCTTCTTCTACTCTTTGCCCCTCTTTGCTTTCATGCTGAAACAGAATATCTACTTCTGTATTCACTCTATTTGTAAAGTGCCAATTGGCTGCCGCCACTATTGCTACCATCAGTATCACTATATTGATAACAGTTCCTGCTTTGGCATCTTTCCAATATAAAAAGATTAGTAACTGAGAAAGCACTATAGCACCAAATGCTACCACCCACCACCACTCTTTATGAAGTCCATAAACCATGCTTGTTAGTACGAATAAAATACTGCTGACCAACCATAGCATGCCCACTATTTTGAGTCTCGTTTCAGAAAGCGTAAGCCATGCAGGTTCACTGAAATCTTTTACCGTGTAAAGCCTCCAGGCAGTGACAAATCCTATTAAGTGGATCAGGCCATGGAGAACCAGTATAAATAGAAAGAGAATTCGGAACATGACAGGCGCTTTCTACAAAGTTTGAAGAATTACTAGGCAACCACAATGACCCTAGTTATGACAAAAGCTGATATTCTTGTCTTCACAACTAGAGATAGTGTTGACGAAAGTCATTCATCTTCGTGCCAGGCATCAGCAACAACTGCAAACCAAAAAGACAGCTTTGTGTATTAAACCTTTGTTCATGCGTTTGCCATTAACAGCTACGAAAACAGTAGCAGAAGTGAAGGAAGCCTTTCATGAAGCTTTTCCTTATTTGAAGATCGAGTTCTTTACCAACCCTCATCAAAAGGGTGAAGGATCACTACCACAACAGTACATTAAACCCGATACACTCTTAATTGATATTACAGGTGTTATGAAGGAAGGTAACGTTAGTATTGAACCCTCCACCACTACAGCAGCATTTGAAGAACAGTTACAAAACCAGTATTCTTTACCTATTCAAGTATTTCGCAACTCTAATGGTGTTTGGATTGAAACCACAGAAACAGACAATCTTACGTTGGCTGAACAAAATGAAATGGGACGACAGGCTTCTTTACATACGGCCCATAGAGAGAAAGGCTATTACGAGGATTGATTTCATAAACTTAACCCTCACGACTCTACTGTGCTATTTAAACCATCGCACAGTGTTTTAAAATAGTGAACCACTTTTAAGCTCTCGGTATAGGTAACTGGTTTTATAATAAACTCCTGGGCGCCCAATTGTAAGCATTCTTCCTTTTCGATAGGGTTTAAGGAAGTAGAATAGATTAGAACTGTAATTTTTCTAAGACGAGGGTCTTCTTTTATGGCACGAAGGGTTTGTGTTCCATTCATCTTGGGCATATTCAGATCCAGGATAATCAGGCAAGGCAGTGTTCCATCGTCAGCAACAGCACGTAAATAGCTTAAAGCTCTTTCACCGTTTTCTTCATATTGAACAGTATCTCCCATTCCTATTTCCGCAAATCCATCTTCAATAATAAAACGATCTTCCGGATCGTCATCAACCACCAGTATCATTTTTATACTTTTCATTAAACGGCCCCTGTTTGCTTTATGGGTAATTGAACAATAAATGTGGCTCCTTTCGATTCCTGGCTTTTAGCCGTAATTCGACCATTATGTACTTCCGTAATTTTACGACATATTGCCAAGCCTAGCCCGGTACCACTGTATTCATCTCTTCCATGAAGGCGCTGAAACAAGTTAAACATTCTATCCAAATATTTCTCATTAAAACCAATTCCCTGGTCATTAAAAAACAGGGTAAGGGTCTTACCATCGTTTTCATGAGAAATCTCTATAACGGGTGGTTCGCCTTCTTTATTATACTTCAACGCGTTGGAAATAAGGTTTTCAAATAGCTGTCGCATCAATAAATGATCGGCTTCAATCGGGGGCAGTTCACTGATATTTATCGTGGCCAGCTTTTCTTTGATCACCAGTTCCAGATCTTGTAACGCTTCTTGCGCCACCTTACTCAAATCCAACGTTTCAAAACGGTATTGCTTCTGGTCAACCTGTGAAAAAGATAATAGATCTTTTATAAGGTTACGCATTCGGTGCGACGCACTGATCATATGGCGCAAATACTCGCTTCCTTTCTTATCCAGGTTCTTTTCATATTTAACCAACAAGTAATCGCTATAGTAAATAACTTTTCGAATCGGCTCCTGTAGATCATGTGAAGCCACATAAGCAAACTGTTGCAGTTCCCGGTTGCTGCGATTTAGTTCCTGGATATTTTCCTCTAACTTGGATTTTACTTCTTTTAATTCTTTATTGTCTTTTAGTGTCTGCTCAAATACTTTTTGTGCATTGATATCCACCATAAATCCAATCCAATACAATACAGCCCCTTTGTCATTTGTCAATGGCGATATAGATACCATGTGCCAGAGATACTCGCCCGTCTCATTATTTTTTAGCCGGCATTGCAGCTTGATATTTGTGGCGCCAGACATGATCTTATCATTCATCAAAACCGCAAACGGATCATAATCCACTGGATGAATGACACTACGCCATTGGGTTTGATTTAGATCTTCTATCGATTGACCGGTAAATTGGGAAAGTCCTTCGTTGGCATATAAGATTTTACCTTGTTCATCAATAGAAAAAATGATCAGCGGCAGCGCATTGGTCAATGTGCGGTATTGATTTTCACTTTCCTGTAGCTTGGCTGCCAACAGTTGCAATTGCTCATTCTTCCGCTTTATTTCTTCGTAAGGAGATACAGGAGGTTCTTCAACAAACAACTCTTTCCACTCCTCAATCTGTTTGTATCCAATCTTATGCGAAGCGGGTATTAAGAAATACAACTCAATGGTTGATTCATTATCAGTACTGGAAACTAAAAACTTATTGACCAGTCTTTTAGCATATTCAAAGCCTTCGTTTTTTGCAAGAGCGGCCTGCGTGTCTTTTATAGCGGCAACTATATATTTCTCATTTCGAATGGGCTTGGAGACACTTAGAATCAGACAACTGTTTTTACCATTCTCAATTGCGCTTCTGGATACTTCCGAAACCGCTGTTGCAAATGTGGTTTGCGCAGAAAGGCTTAGCCCTACCAACTCAGCCAGCTTCATGGAACGCTTGTGGGCCAGAATGAGGTCCATTTCGTTTTGCAATGTGACCTTTGCCAGTTCAATCATCTTATAAATTAATTTTTACCGCCACTACAGAAGCATCATCCGTATTTCTTGTATGATCCTTATATAGAGCTGCTGTTAAAACAGATAAATCATTTTTAAGGATACCTGGATATTTATAGAGCTCCCACCGGGTTTTAATGCCATCACTGCAGAAAAGCAGTGTTTGATTGGGTTCGTATGGGACCAACTGGTCTTTCATGGTATTAGGGATATTGTGACCAATTATCCCATTATGAGATACATAGTTTTTGGAGTTTAAAAAGCTTTGGACCTTAACAGCTATATTACCTACGCCGCAGATTCGCCACACTTTTTCTTTAAAATTAAAAATGGCCACTGAAGCCACAAGGCCTCGCGTTTTACGCACCGATTGATGTATTTCACGGATAACATCAACTGGACTGTCTTCTACGCTATTTTTAAACACATGGCTGGCATCATTGATAGCTTTTGCAGCATTAGGGCCATGCCCCAGCCCATCTCCTACAAACAGCTTTAGTTTATCCTTTGTCAGCTTATAGTATACACCGTCACCACATACTTCTTCTCCTGGCTTTGGAATTACAACTGTACTAATCTCAACTTTACTTGCCGGCTTTATTGGATTAATTACCGCATCTTTATATAGACGGGAAAGAATAACAGTTCCCCAGTCCTTCTGGGTATATATTTCGCATTTATCGGATAACCGTTGAATAGATCCTAAGCCATGACCTAATGTATTTGTGGTTGATATGCCATCCTGCAGCATGCGTTTCAGATCATGAATGCCCCCACCATTGTCCATACTCACCAGCTCAATTCCTTCGCCCCCTAGATTATCCTTGATCTGCTTCACTAGCAAATGCCCACCATTGGCATGTTTTACAAGGTTTGAAACCAGTTCGGCCACTACAATATCTACCTTACCGGCTCGCTCGCTATTGAATCCCATTTTAATAGCAAGTGCATGGATATCTTTCTTCAATAAAGCAAAATAACTTCGATCGGCCACCGTAAAGAGAAGCTGCTCATTATCCATTTTTCCACTTAATTATAGTGACGGTAGTTCCTGTTCCCACGGTGCTTTGAATATCAAATTCACTTACCAGTCGCTTGGTGCCGGGCAATCCTAACCCCAGGCTTTTACCTGTGGAGAAGCCATCTTTCATTGCCAGCTTTATGTCTGCTATACCTGGCCCTTTATCTTGAAATGTAAGTCGTATGCCATTTTCCCTGCCCTTACTGACCACTTCTATTATCGTGAGACCGCCATCGGCATATTTTAGCATGTTTCGTACCAGTTCGCTGGCAGCTGTAATCAGCTTTGTTTGATTAACGAGCCCCATACCGATCTTTACGGCATATTCCTTTACCCGGTTGCGAAAAGGAACTACATCCTGCTCCTTTTCAATGGGCATTCGGTCCTTATTCAGTACTATCAGCATCGTCTTCTTCGTTTACTGGTTCATCTGCCCCAATTCTCTTAACTAGAAGCTCCATGCCTTTTTCAACATTTAATGCGGTATGTACACCTTTTAACTCCAGACCTAACTCTATAAGAGTAATAGCCACCGCTGGTTGCATACCTACTACAACAGTTTCTGCGTCCATAATCTTTGACATACTTCCAATATTGCCAATGATCCTTCCCATAAAGGAGTCAACAATTGACAAGGCAGAAATATCGATTAATACACCACGTGCACCTGTTTTACTCACCATTTGCACCAGGTCAGTTTCCAGGTTGAGTGCCAGCCTGTCGTAAAGATCTACCTGGATGGTAACCAACAGAAAATTACCCATCCTCAGAATAGGAATTCTATCCATTTGCTTATACGCTGGCTTTTTCTTTTTGAATGTTTTTCTTCTTTACTTCCAGTTGCAACAAGCTAAACGCATGCTTTAACGCATGTGCCAAACTGGCTTTGGTAACGATGTTAGAAAGATCTATACCTAAGTGTACAACCGTTTGTGCAATCTCTGGACGAATACCACTGATGATACACTCTGCGCCCATCAGGCGTGTAGCACTTACTGTTTTCAACAGGTGTTGCGCTACCAGTGAATCAACAGCCGGTACGCCCGAAATATCCAAAATGGCAATACTACTGCTGGTGTCTACAATTTCCTGTAACAGATTTTCCATTACAATCTGTGTACGGGCACTATCCAAAGTCCCAATTATAGGAAGGGCCACAATACCATCCCATACACGAATGACAGGAGTAGATATTTCTGAGATCTCATCGGTCTGGCGCAGGATCACCTCTTCTCTACCCTTAATAAAGGTTTCAAAAGTAGTAACGCCAAAACTATCAAACAACCGGTTTAGCTTAACCGTGGTTTCATAAAGCTCCAATGGTTCCAACTTAGTGTCATGCAATGCCTGGATCAGCGCATCGCGCAAACTGAAAACAAATACACCCGTTTCACGAGGCGAGTAGCCTTGACGAGCCCGGATAATTGAAATACCAGAGAGAATTTCAACTACCGGTTCAAAGTCGTCCGACTGACCATTATTAATGTTTTGTTCGCTTAAATTATCTAGTAAACTAGTGAGGAGTTCTTCCGACTGTAGTCTGAGGTCTTCATTACTCATAAGGTCATCGCGGAGACCTTCATCACTGAGTTGGTTTTTCATCCAAGTTTCCAGAATGGAAGTTTTCCTTTTTTGCAGGAGCTTAGATACATCCGATTTCATTGTGTATGGTTTAGGCTATAATTGGGTAAATGTAGGCAATTGTTTAATTAAAGGAAATCATTTATAGTAAATCTATGAACAAATCCTAAACACAAGTACGTTGTAACAGAATGGATTAAATGGTCAGAGAGAGAGAGAGTACATTCTGCAATTAGAAAGCGAAGATTGCAATTGATCAATTGGTCAGATGTCGACATTGATCCACGCCATTAACAGACAACCCTTACCAGGGGCTGATTCAATATCGAGCCCACCAAAGTAGTACTCTATACGATTCTGTATGCTTCGCAAACCCAACCCTTTTTTTGCTAAGTGTGGATTGAAGCCAACACCATCGTCTTGAATGGTTATATATACTTTAGGCAAATCAAACCGCAGTTGAATTTGTACATATTCGGCCTGCGCATGCTTGAGAATATTACTCAATTGTTCTTGAAGGATACGGTAAATGGCCACTTTATCCTTGCCCTGCAATTGCGCTTCCTGCTCTTGCCTTTCGCAGGAATAGGCAATGATAACCTTCTTGGATAAATTGATCTTTTCTACCATTTCGCGCACCGCTTCATCCAAGCCAATATCTTCAATAGCCGACGGGTTTAAGCGATGACTGAGTTTGCGTATTTCTGTAATGACGGTTTGCAAGCCTTCATAGCTTTTCTTTGTCAGAGCAGGCGCTGCTTCCTGGTTATCCTGCGCTACCTCCAACATCAATTTGCAAGATGCCAGCATTTGGTTGATGTTGTCATGCAGTTCTACAGATAATTGACGACGCTCCTTTTCCTGGGTTTCAATAATGGAGCGGATCACATCACGCCGGCTTTTACGCTCTTGCTGCAACAATTTCACTTGCAGCTCCTTTTGCTCTGTCACATCCTGCAAGGCTCCAATAACGCGTATGGCCCTCTTTTCACTATTTATAATGAAGGCCTTGTCCATTACATGATGATACTTACCCTGCACATCCCTGATACGGTATTCCAACTGCCAGTGGTTTGTTGTATTGCCACGCAATGCGTTAAACACAACACGCTTATAGCCTTCCAAATCATCCGGGTGTATAATAGACAATCTAAACCGTATCGACACCGATTTCTCAGCATAACCAAACAAGACATTAAAACCTTCACCACTATATATTTTCCCACTAACCACATCCCAATCATAAATGGCATCGGAAGTAGCCTCATTGGCATAATGATAACGCTCTACGCTCAGGGTGAGCGCTTCCTGCATCTTTTGCTGTTCGGTAATATCAATAGCCCAGCCACCCACCATTACTACTCCATTAAAGTGAATGGGGAACTTATAGATCTTCATCCGCTGGGTGATACCATCAGCCGTTTTTGCATTCTCAGTGGCTTCAATAGCCTCTCCTTTATTTATTACCTGCAGATTGTTTATATGATAATCCACAGCTAACTGTGAAGGGAATAGTTCATAGATTGACTTCCCTGTATCGCTGGCAGAGAAACCATACGACGTTCGGTAAATCGGGTTCATGTAATGCATGATCCCTTTTTCATCCGTTACCCATGCCACAAAAGGGGCGTTCTCCATAAACTGCTCAAAAAGCTCTCGCCCCAGGAAACGCCTGTTTTGATAGGCTTGCATCTGCTCTTTAAACAACTCTGTTCGTTTGCGCTCTGTGATGTCCTTGATGGTCATCGTTACATTTACAACCTCACCTGCCTGGTTGTATACCGGCATGTAAATAACCTGCAACCAACAATCAATACCAAGCTGACTGTAATCAATTTCATAACAACTACTCTGCCCACCAAACCCCTTATCTATATAGGTCAGCACTTGATCAATTCGTTCAACCGGTAAAAAATCAATTAGACGTTGAGGAGCTTGCAAAGCAGTAGGTACTTGAAAAAGTGTACGCGCCTTTACATTGGCATAAAGCACTTCATAGGATTCGTTCAAGACAAGAAAGGCATCTGGTACACTGTTTAATACCTCCAATGGATCAAAGGCATTCGTTTGTTCACATGCTGCAGCAGTTCCATTAAAAGGAACAACTTTCAGATCATGTTCACCATCAAGTCGCACTTTTTGATTCATTGTTAAAAAGGATACGGTTTGCTCTTTTGACTGCGCTGGAAGGGAGAAGGCGTAAGCCGGAAACAATGAACAAAAATAGACAATACGTTTTCCGCTTTTTTATTTAAAGCCTTAAAGCTTTTAGCGTTACGTATAAGCACTTACAATTATTTAATCCAAAGCCATAGCCCATTTACTACATATAACAGCAGGCATTAAAAACAAGAAAGGCCAGAGTAATTACCCCGGCCTTTCTTATTAATCAAGATCAACACACACTACTGTACCAGCACTTTTGCTTGCTGATAATTATTTTCATTTCCTATTAATACGGTATACTGACCTGCTGCTAAATTGCTGCAGGTAAAGGTTATTAATGGCAATGGCTTCATTTTATTAGCATACACCAACTTACCCGACAGATCATATACTGCTACCGAGATCTGACCACTCTTTAATACCTCTTGGTCTTTTATTACACAATTGATGGTGCCATTTCTGATAATGGTTGGATAAACCACTATATCAGTTGAAGTGGTAGAGTACACAATGCGGATGGTTTTTGAATAGGCAAACTGTCCATCAATATCTACTTGCTTAATGCGATAATAGTTAACAGCAGCAGGGAAAGCATCAGTGAATGTATAAGTATTCGTTCCGGCAATATTCTTACTGGCCAGTGTACCAATACGACTCCAGCTAACGCCATCTGCACTTTTTTCTATGACAAACGCTGCGGTATTCACCTCTTGAGCCGTTTGCCAGTTCAATTCAATAGCATTTACTTTCTTAGTTGCATCAAAGCCTAACCAGGTTAAAGGCAGGACAATACTATTGATATTGGCCAGCACAAAATCACCTAATGAAGTAAAAGAGGTTGAAGAGATCGTACCGTTATTGGCTGCAGAACCACTTCCGCCAAGGTTAGCCCACTGTGTACCATTGCTTTTAGCTACACGTAGCACAGATGGATTCAACACTTGATCATCTGTATTATAGCTTAAGTTAATAGTAGCGCTACTCAAAGTGGCCGCATTACTAGAACCAATTGTATAATAGCGTACAGAAGATACATTTTGAATACCTGTAGTATAAGTGCGTGTGGTTGGCGCGCCTGCTATCGCTTCAGCTGTATACACCGTTGAGGTAGTAGCATTTTGCTCAATAGATAAACTAAGTGGACGATAAGCACCGTTCTTTCCAACAGGAAATGTTTTGGTAGAATTGATGCTATTTACCGTCATTTTTAATGGACCGTTGATATAGCTGGCACTGTTACCACCACTTATAGTAGCGTTAGCAGCTGTTGTAAGGGTATTGGTAGAAGATGTTGTTACAATCCCGTTGGTCAGTGTCAAAGTATTGTTGACGGTCACAGGTTTATTCAACTGTACACTACCACCCGTTGCATTGTTTACAGTCAAACTATTAAAAGTTTGCGCACTACTACCATCAATGGTCTGTACTCCGTTTCCATTAAGTGTTACAGTATTGCTACGCAGGTTCAGTGTACCGTTATTGGTCAAATTGCCACCCACAGTTAGGTTGTAGTTGCTATTGCTTACATCCAGTGTACCGCTGCTAATAGCAAGATTACCGGTCATAGACACATTTCTATTCAGGGTCAATGTAGCGCCACTGCCTACTTGCACATCAAGGTTTTTGACCGTACCCGCTAGTTCACCACCCGCAGTAATAGTTGTATTGCTGGAAGGAAGGTAAGTTACATCATACCCGGTACTGGAAAGGGCATTGGCTAATGTTCCATCTTCTACTTTTATAAAGCTACCTGCATTCATGGTCAGGTTGGTACTATTTGAAATGGAACCGCTATTTAAATACAGTGTACTTTTTACTGTTGTTGAATTAGATAGTGTAACACTGTAGGTAGAGTTGCTAGATGAACTTGCATCAACTTCCAGGTTATCATAGATTCCATTACCCGATAAGGTACCATTAGCATCTGTAATTGAGTAGGTATATGAACCCGTACCGCTGGCATAGCCACTATTGGCAATACTTCCTCCTACTATAACATTATTTCCCCGGTTATCGGCCGTTACACCACCAGTAATTGATAAGATATTATCAATAGTTGTTGCAACAGCTGAATTGGTAGTAAATAGCTTTTTACCACTACCACTGAGCGATAGATTATAATAAGCAGCATCAGCAATCGTTTGGTCGGCCGATGCATTATACGTTACAGTAGTATTAGCACCAATAGATGTTAAGACAGGAGCTGTCGTATTCGTAATGGTTAGAGAAGAGTTGTCCTTCAGGTTTACGCTTGCCGTTAAAACATAGTTCGAAGGTATGGTAAGTGTGGTGGGGGTAGCAACAGCACCATTTCCAATAACAAACCCAGAATTCAGCCCACTTATGGTCAGATTGCCAGTTAGCGTAGCTGTCGCCCGATTGGTAAGAATGAACAATTGCCCATCCCTAGTGAAGTTGAGCGGTGCCGTACCTGTGCCATCGCTAACCGTACCCCAGGTAGCAAGCGTTTCCAGGTTACCAGTGTTTTTTGAATAATAAATAGTCTGGTTAAAGAATACGGTTATTTTTATATAATCAATTTCCGCCTGTGCATCCTTCTTTCCCTTATTACGTGCAGCAATACGCACCCCAAAGCCGCTGTTAGTCAAATCTGCAGCCGTGAAAGACGCTCCCCACAAATCAATTTCATTTCCATAAGCAGCAAAAGCGCTGGTGGTAGGCCAAGACACAGTAGAAGCACGACTAACACCTACTTCTCCCGAACTTTTTAATAAGATCACCTTAGAATCACGGACATTACCAGTAAGTGTTTTTCTACGCTTGATCGACACTTGTATCCCGTTAATAGTAGCATTTGAAGGAATATAATTAGCAGCCGCTGCATTTGTCGACTGGAACCCCCAGTTAGTTGCATCCAGGTAATTCGAGGACTTATTGGAGCCGGTAATTAAAGCAGTAGCATAAACATTGTTTTCTGTTTGCACATTGGTAACCGAAGCCCAGCTTCCCGAACTACCGGGATTGTTAGCGGTACCTACCGTTCCAGCCGTAGTACTGGCGGCAGAAGTTTGCGCCTGTAAAGAATTAAAACCCAACACAGTCCACAGAGCTAGTAGAACAACGTTTAGTCTTCTGAGTAAAAATCTATTCATAAGGGGGATTAAATCTTTCGTATAACCGAAAGACAATGTGAAAGTAGAAGCAGAAAAGGCGGACTTAGGATGTATTCGGTCAACCCGGGTATTTTGACGGTCAATAAGAGTTTTTCCATACATAACCCATAAGGCTTTATGCCGCAATAGGTATAAGATTATACATATTACAAATATGTATAATCAATTAGCAATGCCTGTTATACTACCCCATTTTGCTTAAAATCATATAGTTATAGACAGCCATCACCCTAAGTAATAGTATTATCAGCCTATTCTTTAAGTAGTAGTCAACCGCGGATGCATGGAATTTAAGGAAGGATTAGTGAGCTTAGGCACCTGCCAGCTTACTATTGCATTTGATGTTTGAACTGACTTTGAATGTGAAAGCAAACCCTTCCTCTAATGGCCCCAGGATCAAGTTCAGGGTGACTGCAAAAGTTTTTATGACACCAGTCCTATTTCAGGTGTGAGTCTCTGAGATTCCTCGCTATCGCTCGGAATGACAAAACGACGAGGCATTATGAATAGCGGACAGATTGCAGGTGTATGCCCCCTTCCCTTCGACAGGCTCGGGATCAAGCGCAGGGTGACAAACGCTAGAGGCGTTACGATTAGCGGTTTGGTTGAGAACGAAGGGCTGAACCTTGTAACCCGAAATCTTGAAATCTGCAATCTGAAATCTCCTAAAAGAACATCCATTCCCTACACAGCAAAAAATAAAGTAATATAGAGGACGAGTTAACCAAGGATATTGAAACAGTCATACTTGTTGAACCTTATTCTACCCAAAAATGAGAAAACATAAAAAAGCCTTCCTGCTACTTTCCATTTTTTGTATATCTGCCTTTCTTCTAACACAATGTTTCAATAACCAAATTACCAGTACCGATCCCAGGGGACTTGGCTTTGCCGGGTCATCTACCTGCCGCCAATGTCATCAAACCATCTATGATGCCTATGTCAAATCTTTCCACTATAATACTACCCAACCGGCTACAAAACAAAGCCTGGCGGGCAAATTGGATACCGACAACAACCACTTTGCGTATAATGATAGCACAAGTGTCCTGATCCAGAATCGGGATAGCGGCTTGTACCAGGCGGCTTTTGTAAACGACAAGGAAGCAGCAGCGCACCGGATGGATATCCAATTTGGCCTGAAACACGCCTACACCTTCCTTTACTGGAAGGCCAATCAAACCTTTGAACACCCACTCTCCTTTTATTCCAGCATCAACAACTGGGCTACCAGTCCGGGATTTTCACCAGTACAGGTAAACTTCAATCGATTTATTGGCGCCAATTGTTTTGAATGCCATAGTTCATTTATAGATAAAAAACTGAACGCCTCAACAGCCGGCATTGAAGAAGTATTGGATAAAAACACCCTGCTTTTTGGTATAGACTGCGAACGCTGTCATGGCCCGGCCATTAACCATGTTAACTACCACAATGCCTATCCTGAGGCAAAAGAAGCAAAGTATCTAACAAGTTTTACAACACTCAGCCGGCAGCAAAAGCTCGACGTCTGTGCCATGTGCCATTCGGGAAACAAGAAAATGCAGGATCGGTCCACCTTCCAGTTCCGACCCGGAGATACCTTATCGAACTTTTTTATCACGCTACCGGAGTATGATAATAAGACATCCTTTGATGTTCATGGCAACCAATACCAGCTGCTGTCGCAGAGCAAGTGTTTTATGAATGCAAAGACGCTTGATTGTTCTACCTGTCATAACCCACACACCAATACTACGAATAACGTAAAAGCCAATTCATCAGCCTGCATCAATTGCCATAAAGAGGTTACACACGAAACATTGAAATTGACTACAGCAGTCTTGCAAGACAACTGCATCGACTGCCATATGCCCTTACAACCCTCTAACGCTATTACATTCCAGCGTCCCGGAGACACCTTACGTTCAGCGTATATGTTACGCACACACAAGATTGCTATTTATGGAAGCAACAAAAACTAACAACAACTATTGCTACTAAAAAGAATAAAGGTGGTAGTCACCACCTTTAGTTTCATTAAAAACGAACTGTTTATGAGAAAATCGAGACTATTGCCGATAGGAAATTTGAAATCTGAAATTTGAGATCTGAAATCTTCTAATTCATCATCTCTTCTTCCGTGGTTCGTTTCTCACGAACCACTAGCATGGCTGCGTAAAGAATACAAAAGTTTGCACGCTCAAACTGCGATCGCAAACAGCTTGCGAAAACTTTTGTAGTCGAGAAACATTCATTTGGTAGCAGAATATTAGGCCATTGGATTTTGGAATTTGACGCCCTCATTCGGATTTCGACATTATATTTTCGAATTTTCAAAACCTTTAATTCATCATATCTGATCCAGTTTCACTTTGCATATTCTTACGCTTAAAGAGCGATTGATCCAGCTTACCAAACCGATACGAAAACGTTAAGCGAAATAGCTGCGGATTGTTGATCCGACTGTACGTCTGCGTAAAGTATTCATTGGCTGAGTACTGCTCATTGATCCTTGTTCTGAAAATATCATTCACTCTAAAGGTTACTGCCGCTGCATTGTTCTTCAAGAACGACATCTTGATACCTGCATCCACACTATAAAAGGATTTGATATAACCCTGTGCAGTGCTTTGTGCCTGCATCATTGCTCCACCTGGTTCACGGGAATTGGCTAAGCTGCAACTCCTGCTTGTTGGCCAGTTTCTGGCTTAAGAACAGGGGAGGTAACAAACTAATAGCATACTGGTTACTAAACTTCTCTCCGGTATTCAACAACTCAGCATAAAAACCTTCTTATATACATCACAAACAATAAAAATAAATAACTATGAAAAAGATCTTTGCTTTATTAATCGCTGTAACGGCTGTAGGTAGTGTATTTGCACAATCAAATCGTAACTGGGACAACAGAAATGACCACCGCGAGACGGCAAGCGTATACAACAGAAACAACGATCGCTACGATAACAATAGATTTACTGCCAAAGAACGGGATGCCCAGATCAACCGCATCAACGCTATTTTTGATCAACGTATTGAGGCCGTTCAAAGAGATCGCCGGTTAAAGAACTCCGCACGCAAACAAGAGATTCGTCGGCTGGAAGAACAACGCCGCAACAAGATCCGTGAAGTAAACGAGCGCTATGCGCGTCAAAGCACTGCCCGCTATGACAATCGAAATAATGATCGATATGACAGAAACGATAGTCGCAGATTCTAAATTAAAAAGAAAGCCCCGCTAGTGCGGGGCTTCTCCTTGCCATAAGACAAGTTGTCCTAATGTAAACTATTCAATCTTTTATACATGCCTTAACTGTAAGAAAACCATTCTTTGAAATCAGAAGACAACCCGTCTTGCAAATTCGCTGCAAATGTAATCCTTCACACCTAACCAAACGCATCGATTATTATTGATTACTGATTATTTATTATTCCTTACTAGTTAATCATTATTGGAGTTTCAGGTTTAAGGTCTAAAGTTTAAAGTTTCCGATGTTTTACATCTCCTATCCTCCTTACTCATCACTCCTTACTCATTAAATAACCAATGACTTACTGACTAATAACGTTCCTCCTGTCATCTATCCTCTGTCAACTATCAACTCACTCCTGGCTGTTTGGCTTGCAGCTTGCAGCTTCCCTTCTCGCATCTCGTAGCTCAAAGTTCGCAGCTATCCCTCTCACCACTCACCACTCATCACTCACGAGCCAGCCCCTCCCTAGTCTGTAGGTCTCTTGTACCTCTTCTGTACCTCTTCTGTAGGTAAGTCCGTACCAACTGCACAGATAAAGCCCTCTACCTGCCTTCCACATTCACTACTCCTCCTACCATCCTCCTCCTCTCTTCATTGAACATTGAGTATTGAAAGTTGAGCATTGAACATTTCCTCACTTCTATATTCATCCTTCCTTGTTCCTTGTTCATTATTTCCTTCATCCTTTCTCATAGCTCATAGCTTCATTTTCTCACATGTGTATAAATAAAGGCTGAAAATCGCTTGTAAGGAAAGGTAGAAATGAATAGATTTGCTAAAATACTTAGCATTTAAAATCATCAATAATCACCCGTACAACATGGCAAAGCAAGTAGGACCCATCTTTATCACCGGAACCATCGATGGTATCATCTTCTATAAGTTAGGTGATACGTATTACCTGCGCTCCAAGGGTGATTATAAGAGTGCTAAGATGATGCGCAAGGATCCCAGCCTCAAACGCACCATGGCCAATGCCGATAGGTTTGGCGTAGCGGCCAGGATGGTGAAGCGGGTGTACTACCGCCAGCTTCTAGGGACCGTGCGCAAACCTGGCTTGTTTGCCAAGCTAACAGGAATGGTAAACCGTTGGATGTACCAAGGCAAATCAAAGGAAGAAGCACAGGAACTGCTGATGGCGCATTGCCAGGTATTAGTGCAGAAAACCACCAGCCAGGCTACCACTACACCTACACCTGTAGCGGCAGTACCCCCAACCACAAAGCCGGTGCAACAGCCGACAGCACCTGCCAATCAAAAACCAAAGCAGGCGCGCTACTTATCAAACTGGAAAGTGAAACGCAATGGTAGTTTGCATATACCTAAATCAGCGAAGTCATTACCATCAATACAACCCATTAGCCCTTGCAATGTTCAACAGCTTAAAGAATAGGCATATCAAAACTTTAGTAAGATATCCTGCGTGCAGCGTACAGCGTGTAGCGTGCAGCTATTACTCATTAACTAAATGACTGACACACCATGCATTTCTACGATCTACTAACAAACCTATATGAATCTTTCTCGCCTGAGAAGGCAGAAGAAGCCGTTGCTTTTATTCGGCAGGAACTAAGCTTTGAAGTGCTCTATGAGCAGTACGATGGACAAACTCTGCGCACCTTGATCAATGATCACCACGAAGCATTTTACGAATGCCTGGCGCGCGAGCTGGTGGAGGACCTGGATAAGGAGCCCATGGTGTATTTCCGCGACTGGCAGCCCTTGCTAGCCTTCCTGGACCGGCGCTCTACCCAACTGCTGTATTATTATGCAGAACAACAGGCCTTCGCTACCGATGTACAGGAATTGATAAAAGGTCTGCGCCAGTTAGATTGCGGACAGTACCAGGTAGCTATGCATTGCTTTCACCAATGCCCGCATTATATACGTCATTATTTTATAGGCCGCTGCTACATCGCCATGGGCGCTTATGAAAATGCCATCCATCAACACGACTGGTTTTTAAATACACTGATCGACTTCTGGCCCTTGCCGGAAGATGAAACCGACGAAAGTGAGGAACTGCACTACTTCCTGATGGCGCAATGGCATATCTATAAAGACTTTGCCCATTGCCACACGCAGTTGGGTAATTATGAAGATGCGCAAATGAATTACGAGCTGGCGTTCAACTATTTTACGCATGGCAATGTTTACGTATTATCGCAAGGACGCTTTGGCCAGGAGGCGCAACTCTTTCATACTATGACAAGCCAATACCTGCTAGCCCTGGAAAAAACCGAGCGTTACGATGTTGCCTTGGAGTATGCCACATTTGCACTAAAACATTTCCCTTACGATGCTTACTACTCCAGCGTACAACAACGCTGCGAGGCCGCACTGGGCCAGCAAGACTTTGCCGACCAGTTGCTGACACAAGTGTTTCAATCATCTACTTCCAGCAACCTACTCACTCCCCCATCCCCGCTTGTTACGGCATTGCGGCAGTGGGCGCTAGAGCAACTGGCAAAAGATGAAATGATCTTCGATAAAAATGTACGCGTGTACAACGACGAGCTTGGCTATGGCGAGCACCTTTATATCCCTGGCGCCAACGGCTTTGTTGACTTGTTATTAGAAGATGTAGACACAGGCATACTATATGCCGTATCCTTCAGCACACCAGACAATGGCAACACTACTGCTGATCAACTAGAGCGCTGCCGCATAGCGTTGACAGAAGCTGTGGATAAAGAGGTGAAAGGAATTCTTTGTTTGTATGGATCGGAGGTTGAAGGGTGTGATGTGGTAAATAGTAATGAGTATTTGGAAGTGTATGCGATGCCGATTTCGTTGGGGCGGTTGGGTTAGAAGGATGGTTGTTGAAATTGTAAGCTTTTGTTTTAAAATGACATTAAGAAATTATCTATTTTATATCTTGTGGCAGTGATCCGCAAATGTATTGCCACTACCAAGATAGATTCTTACGTGCAATTAATAAAAACAGAGTCATCCTTTTTTATTTCCATTGAATATAGAGTGATGAAAAGTAGTTCTATACGAATCGCTTGGGAAGAATTAGAAAAATTAGCTAAGAACTTTGGATCTGTATTGAAATATTCAAAGTAATGTAATCTATTAAAAGATTTATCTTTTATGAAAAACTATGTAGCTGAGTTCAGTAAAGATTTTCGGGAATATTACAAGGGTGTCCGGGAATCGGGCAAGAGGCTTGAAGAAATGATTGATAACATTCTTGTGTGGTTGCTAAGCCTTTCTACCGGCGCGATAGTCCTAATAATTTCCTCTATTGACAAAATAAAATTTACCGAAAAGAAAAATATTAGCGTAATAGTTATCATCTTGACCGCTTCAGTAGTACTAGGAATTATAGGAAGAATAGCCTATGCAATATCAATTTATTTAAACAATGCATTGTCTGAAAACATGGATAGTTCATTGATGGCCAACCTTGTTCATTACTATCCTTATACACTCCGAGGAAATGAAACTTCAGAAGAGATATATCAGCTTGCAAAAGACAGCTTTGATCTTGATCTAACAATCATAATTGACGCAGGAAAAAGCTTAACTGGACATGATAAAGTAGCTTATGATAAGAGGACAAGAGATTTTTATGAGCACCTAAAAGAGTCTGTCAAGGTGGATCAACAACAAGCACTATCTCAGGTAATTGGGAAGATGAATGAAGCGTTAGGCGTTGATTTGAATAGTCAAGCACCTTCTAAAGAGTTTGCAAAAAGAAGAAGATGGTGGGCTGATAAGTTGCAGAATATCGCTTATATTCTGTTTAGTACAAGTGCATTTTTATTTATTCTAGCTCTTATCTATTCTGTTATGAAATTTGTAGGACAATAATCTCCGTTGCCGTTGGTCGCCGACCAACGGTTCTCTTATAATAGTATTGTAGCCACGATACTAAAAACTATTATTATTACAGACTTAAACCAAGTACCAGCTCAAATGGTTGTCGAGAAGAAAGACGTTTTATATCAGCAATTATGCACCCTCATTAAAGAAAAAGCTATTTCTAACTTGGATACCTATGAGCAAGACAATACAATAGTTGTCAGCAATTCCATTATAAACTTCAGCACATTTACCTATGCTACTGGATTGAGCATAGGCATCTTTCTACTTTCTACCCTAGACGAATTCAAAGTATTAGGTCTACTACTTTCATTAATTTGCCTGGTCCGTCTTCTGCTTAGTCTTTCTCCTATTAAAACACTGAAACTTGATTTTGATAACGAGACACTCACTAGTTCTTCCCTGATAGGATCAAAAACCATTGTAGCTTTTAAGGATATAAAAACATTTCTACCTTCTATTTCATCAACACTTTCAAAATTGGCCCGTCATGAAGTCATTGTGGAGTCAAAAGCGCAACGCAACACTCTTTTGTTTGATGTTAGCTATGAAGAACATGCTTTTGCAATTGTAGATCTATTAAATCGCTTTATAAAATCGTAAGGAACGTCCATTCGTTGCCGTTGGTCGCCGACCAACGGTTCCTCTGCCTTGACTCATATCCACATGCCTACCATTATACTTAAAACTTCCCGTTCGAATCTGCTCGGTACCTCTCACCTGTTTGGACACGGGTTTGATTCCGGTCACCTCCACAACTAAACAAAGGCTCTCAGCCTGTAAGGCAGATGCTCAACCCTCAGAACCACAATCTGATACTCTTGTAAATTAATTCTTAAGGCATTCTCAAATAGAGAGATCCGGATTGGATTCAAACCAATGACCTACTGCTTAGAAGGCAGTTGCCCATGGTCCTTGTATGTTATTATGAATTTTGTACCGCGTACGGGATTCGAAGCCGTATCATCTTGTTTCGAAGGCTGGGATCGTAACACAATTTTGCAGACCTAACGAGACTCGAACCCGCGACCTCCGGAGGAGGTGTATTAAGACTGTATTTAAAGATACTATAATTCGACTCAAGACTGGATTCGAACTAAAAGCCCAAGATTGCTGCAGATTTTGAGTATGCTGCTCTTGAGAAGTAAAAACCGTTGGTCGGCGACCAACGGCAACGGAAAGGCAACCTTACCCGATTTCCTACTTATGCATTTTGTAGTAAATAGCAACTTATATTTACGAGTTAGACAAGACAATCAATACTAATCCCTATGAGCTTTTTAAATAAACTTTTCGGCAACAATAAAAAAGAGAATAGTCAATCTCAATCAAGTATAGAGCAACCTTTAAACAATCAATCTACACCTGGTGCTTTTAGCTTTTTAGTTATCCAAAGCACAACGACTACCTAAACATTGTAGGCAGTGTCTGGAAAGAAGGAATCGAAGGGGCCTTATTTTTACCTATTGGCCATCATATAGAAATTGCAGAAAAGATCGTCATGGATTTGTTTAGTTGCCAAAATAGTACATACAGGCTTTTTGCATCAAGTTTTGTCGGGTTCATCGAAGACCCTAAAAAGCAACTCCTCCTACCAATGTATCAAAGAGAGCGTAATCTTTTTGACTCTTTACCTATTGATAGTCCTGAAAGGTATAACTCTCATGCAATAGTTGAAAATCTTATTGTTTCAACTCAGATCCGGATTGTGCTGGGAGTGGAAAACAATAAAAGCTCAAATCGGCTGGGTCAAGAATGGATAAACCTACTATATGAAATCATAGAAGATTCAATGAATGGTTATCAATGGAACAGTCATAGCTGGGCGCTTGCCATACTAAATTTCACTCAGTCCTCAACCCAGCGCTTTAAAGACCATTTTGTTAAGTATGAAGAATACTACAAGAAAAATGCAGGTAAAAATGCGATTATTAGTGAATCACTTTTAAAAGACATAAAAGGTGGAGTCACTGAAACTGAAATGTTCAAAAGTATCAACGACAACTTGGTAATGGAAAAAGTGGATGCGGCAAAGGAAATACAACTTGAGCCAGACGTTCAAGAACTTATATACGATCTAATTAGTTTCATGAGGCAGAATTACAGTGCCTAGCCCTTAGCTAGCCTTCCGTTGCCGTTGGTCGCCGACCAACGGTTTTATATATCCGAAAAGTGTGTTAACAATTGAAAAGGATCGCTGCCGTTTTCATAATATGCTGCAGAGGAATAGTAATAATCTACAGGGTGCGCAACAAGGTTCCACTTCGGCTGACAAGGATTGGCATGGATATAATCAGTTTTCTGTTTCAAGAACTTGCCTGAATATAAATCAATGCTCATGGAATCGCGTTTCCAAACCTGGAGTGCTCTGTCGGCCGCATGCACCTGTAACTTAGCATATAGTGCAGGGTTAGCTTTATTCAAATACTCAAGGATTGCCCTGGCAGTAAACTTTAGAAAGTCACGCTGTACAACTTCTCTTTTCTGTCCTTTACTGATTCGCCAGATCAAGTGAATATGATTCGGCATAAGTACAGAAGCGCAGACCTTTACCTGGCCTTGTTTTGCCCTAAAACGTAAGGCATCCAAAATGATATGTTTGGCCACATCTTCCTGCAGCTAGGGCAGCCAATCTTTACACACGGCTGTGAAGTATTGCACGTGATGCTCTTGTTGTACGGACATACACTAATATACTAAAGAACCGTTGGTCGGCGACAAACGGCAACGAAAAAAACCACTTCCCGAAGGAAGTGGTTTACGATAAACTCTTTTATTAATAACCGGCTTTTGTTTTCTGTAGGGCATAACCCACAACCGCTTGCTCCTTATAGCACCGGCGGCATATCCACGCCCCATTTTTTATTGGGCTGCGGTCCCATTGTAAATTCCACGGTAGCACCGTTAAGAATGTCTGCATGTGTGATATACGCTTTATTATACGCTTTTCCGTTCAGCGTTATGGATTGTATATACGCATTTTCCCTGCCGGCGTTTTTTACCTGCACGGTAAACTTTTTACCGTTGGGAAGATCAATGGTAGCCTTGCTTAACACGGGTGAACCAATGGCATAAACACCGTTGGCCGGATTGACGGGGTAAAAACCCATGGCACTGAAAATATACCAGGAGGACATCTGCCCGCAATCTTCATTACCGGTATAACCGGCCGGCTGATCATCGTATTGTTCCTGCAATACTTTGTTTATATAAAACTGTGTCTTCCACGGCTCACCGGCATAATCGTACAAATAAGCAGCATGATGACTGGGCTCATTGCCATGCGCATACTGCCCGATGAAACCCGATGCGTTGCCATTCTTCTTTATGGTATCCTGCAGGTTAAAAAATGTATCCAGCTTGGCCACGAAAGCTTGCTTGCCGCCCATCAGGCTCATAAAGTCGGGCACATTGTGCGGAACATACCAGAGGTACTGCCAGGCATTGCCTTCGGTATAAGGCTGACCGCCATTGCCTCCGTATTGCAAGGGGTTGAAGGGTTCTATCCATTTACCATCCTTGTCTTTGGCCCGAAAGAAGCCAGTGCCGCTTTCAAACAGGTTGCGGTAGTTGCCCGAACGTTTAAGGAAGAAATTATAGTCGTCCGTTTTACCTAACTTTTTTGCCAGTTGCGCCACGCACCAATCATTGTAGGCGGTTTCCAGTGTAATGGACACCGACTGCGACTGCAGGTCTTCTGGCATGTAGCCATACTTGTTGTAAATACCAAAAGGCGATTGAATATGATCCCTGGTAGAAGAACCTTTAATGGCTTCATACGCTTTGGCCACATCAAATCCTTTAATGCCTTTCAGCGCCGCATCCACAATGACGGGAATGGCATGGTTGCCGATCATGCAATAAGTTTCCACGCTCCACAATTGCCAAATGGGCAGAATGCCGTAACTATCGTAATGCCGGAGCATGCTGTTAATGAAGCCGGCCGTTCTTTGCTGTTGCACAATGGTGTACAGTGGGTGCGCAGCACGGTAGGTATCCCACAAGGAAAAAGTGGAGTAATGAATTTTATCAGGAGCGTTGCCGGTGGTATAATCGCCGGCAGGATAATCGCCGTTTACATCAGCCACATTGTTTGGCTGAATAAAGGCATGATACAATCCTGTATAGAAAATACGCTTCTGCTTTTCCGTTCCTTCTACCTGTATTTGTTTTAATTCTTTCTCCCAGGCGTTTTCCGCGTTAGTAACTACCTGGTCAAAGTTCCACGCCGGAATTTCCGCCGCTAAGTTTTGTTTGGCGTTGGCAATGCTGGTGGCAGAGATGCCTACCTTCACCAACACCTGTTCGTTGGCTTTGGAGTCAAAGTGTACCACCGCCTTTATGCCTTCGGCGCCCATCACCAGTGGCTTGTTCTCATAAATGCGTTTGCCATCAAACAAAAAACTGCTGGCAAAAGGGCGAGAAAACTCAGCCCTGAAATAAACCCTTCGCATTTTGGCCCATCCGGTTAGTACGCGGTAGCCTTCAATGGTTTTGTTGTCAACAATTCTTATTTCTGCCGAAATAATTTTTGCCGACCGGTTGCCGGTGCCTTTCAGGCGGCTGTGGTCCATATCAATAACAAAACCGGCGCCACTGCTTTGCGGAAAGGTGTATCGGTGAAACCCGGCATGGGCCGTGGCCGTTAGTTCAGCGTTTACGTTATAGTCCAGCAGGTTAACCTGGTAGTAACCTGGTCTTGCAGACTCCTGGCTATGGCTAAAAGCCGACCGAAAATCCCTGGACACGCTGTCTTTGTAATCATCAGCAGTTTTGCTGTTGCCGGTGATAGGCATGATAAGCACATCCAGCAGATCGGCAATGCCGGTGCCATTGAGGTGGGTATGGCTAAAGCCCACAATGGTTTTATCGTTATAATCATAACCGGAACAGGGCCGGTTTACTTCATGCCTTGTATCGGGGCTCAGTTGCACAAAGCCAAAGGGCATCGTAGCGCCAGGAAAGGCGCAGCCGGATAAGCTTTTCTTATCAACAGCAGCCGTGCCAATAAAAGGGTTTACATAAGTAGTGAACTTTTTACCGCCCGTTTGTGCTGACAGTTCTAACACAGCGCACAAAAGGAGCAGCACAGCAACCGGGTAGGTTTGATAGCGTTTCATTCAATTCGGGGTTTAATTAGGGTTTTGGCAATACAGATTTTGCTTGTCGGCCTTTGCTCCATAAATGTAGAATAGAAAAGGCCTATTCCGTGAAAGAATGGCCTTTGGGAAGGGAATATTTTTTTCAGTCGCCCCCATATCTCTTTTCCACAGCCCTTGTGTAGGGGCAAAGGGACACGGCGGTAATCGAGTGGTTGCATAAATACGGCGGTGATCGTAACCGTTAGGTTGTCTGCTATCTTGTACCTTCGTTGCCGTTGATCGCCACCCGCCAAGGGTTCGAATGTTTTGATGCTACTACGAGTAGGTTGTTACAGGTTGCTTCTTAGGATACTAAAAAGCAAAGTGCCCATCTCAAAACCCATTACCCATAAGCTCAATCAGTCATTTCCTCTGTGCCCCTCCCTGCTCTTTGTGTCGCTGTGGTTCTTCCCTCTGCGCGAAACCAACTAGCGCGAAGCGCTCCCTTTAGGAACCGGGGCATGCTGGACAAAGTCTTTCGAACACTTGGGGTCGCCGACCAACGGCAACGGGGGCGGGGGGTAAGTGCTCAATATTGTTTGATCAGGAATTGTGTTTTCAAGATTCTCAATATCCATAATTAGACGATATTAAATCCTGAATATCTTCCATTGAAAGAATATTACGCGCAAACCCTATGTTTCTAGCTGATCACCTTAAAATTGAAGGCACCATTTTGTGTAGCATTCCAAATACGTAACCATACCGGTAGAATCGCTTCCGTGCCTCTGGCTGAAGAAATATCACCCAGGTCAAGAATATTCTCATTCTTCCATCCAAATTCATTCAGCAGCACTTTTACTTGTTGCTTAGCGTCAACATCATGGCCACAAATAAAATTCGTATGATCACCACTGTTGATCAAGGCTGGGTTCACCATTAGTCCGCACCACATTGTGTTTAATGTTTTTACCACTTTGGTTGAGGGGAAGGTTTTCTGTATTTCCTCGCCCAATGAATGGGTATTGCTCAGTGCAGGAATCAAACTTGGCGGCATTCCCTTGCTAAAGTCCAGCGGGTTGGCAATATCCACTATGATCTTTCCTCCAATGTTCGACTCGCCGGCCATGGTCAATGCTTCTACGGAAGCACCACCAGCGGTACAATTGAAAATGATCTCACCAAAAGCAGCAGCATCGGCAAAAGTACCGGCACTGGCCTGCCCATTATGTTTAGCAACAAAAGCCTTTGCTTTTTCATTATCAGCCGTACGGCTTCCCATTTTCACTTCGTGTCCCAGTTCAACTAATCTTGAGCCAATGGCATCACCGACCATGCCCGTTCCTAAAACAGCTATTTTCATTGTTCTTATTTTTGTTTTGAGTTAATGACTAGGCAAAGTTGATTATTTCGAATGGGGCAGCATGGTCAATAACTTGGTTGTGCTGGTAAATTAGTGAGCCCTGTTTTGCAAAACAGGGCTCTTTTTAAAGAATGCTTTTGCATCAGTTCACCACCATTCCCATTTGCGGGGCAGCGTAGCGGGTACCGGCAAAAGCGCCTTCTGGAAAAGTTTTATCCAGCAGATCCAATTCCTCCTTGCTTAACTGAATTTGGGCCGCTTCTATATTTTCTTGCAGCCGGCTTTTTTTAGTAGTACCAAAAAGGGGCAAGATATCGTTGCCCTTATGCAGTACCCAAGACAAGGCCAACTGGGATGCGGTACACCCTTTCTGCCCAGCCATTTCCTGCAAAATGGCAACCTTCTTTTTATTCTCTTCGAAGTTTTCACCGGTAAAGCGTGGCGCATGAGCCCTAAAATCAGTGGGTGCAAACTGGCCCGTAAGCTCACCGGATAAAAGGCCGCGGCTCAACACACCGTAAGCAACAATACCAATTCCTAACTCACGGCAAACCTGTAACAATTCTTTTTCAATAACACGGGAGGCCAGGGAGTATTCTACCTCTACTGCGGTAATGGGATGCACCTTGTGGGCCCTTCTAATTACTTCGGGACTGGCTTCCGATAAACCAATATATTTCACTTTACCCTGCTGCACCAGATCCGCAATAGCGCCAACAGTATCTTCTATAGGAATAGCCGGATGAATACGACCAGGTTGGTAAATATCAATTGCTTCTACCCCCAGGCGGTTCAGCGAATAGGCAGCAAAGGTTTTAACGGCCTCAGGACGGGTATCAAACCCCAACCAGTCGCCGGAAGGTGAACGCAGGGCGCCAAACTTCACACTGATTACCGGCTTTTCACTTCTCCCTTTCAGCGCCTCACGAATCAATAACTCATTATGACCCATGCCATAATAATCGCCGGTATCCAGGAAATTAATGCCCTTGTCTAGCGCGGCCTTTATGGTTTCAATGCTTTCGGCATCATTGCGGGCTTCTTTGTTTCCATACATATCGCTCATACCCATAGTGCCCAGCCCCGGGGCCGCCA
The DNA here is from genome assembly GCF_001644645.1 of Flavisolibacter tropicus. Classification (NCBI taxonomy): domain Bacteria; kingdom Pseudomonadati; phylum Bacteroidota; class Chitinophagia; order Chitinophagales; family Chitinophagaceae; genus Flavisolibacter; species Flavisolibacter tropicus. Next base: position 2,391,726 of record NZ_CP011390.1, read on the forward strand.
CTGTTGGGCCTGTTTTGCCTAATTGAATGGTCTTCATGTGCTGAATGATTTATACTATTTACTGCAAAAATCAAACAGCCTTTTCATTTAGGCATGGTGAAAAGTTCAGGAAAATGATGCAGCGTTCAGGTTATGCCGCATGGGCATCACGAAACTTCTTGGGTGTTATCCCGGCAAAATGCTTGAAGAACTTGCTGAAGTTGGAAGGATCGAAAGTTAGCTGCCTCGCAATTTCAGCAATAGAAAGATCTGTGGTCAAAATGAGCTCTTTGGCTATAGCCATCAGTTTCTCTTCATAAATATCGCAGGGAGACCGCTTCAATTCTTCCTGTATTGTATTGCTTAAGTGCGTAGGATGGATGTACAGCAGCGCTGCAATATCCTGTATTTCAAAAGTAGACATCACATTACCTGATTTTAATTCTTCCAGGTGCTTATCTAGTTCTTTCAAAAAAGCTTCCGTTATTTCCTTTGGAAGCGTCATTGTATTTTCTCATTTGCTTTACGAAACTCAAGTGGCGTTGAACCCACGTACCGCTTAAAAAATTTACCAAAGTTAGCCGGATCAGAGAAATTCAATTGCCAGGCAATCTGGGCTATGTCAAAATTGGTATAAAGGATCAGTGATTTAGCTTCTGCAATGAGTCGATCGTTAATAAAGGCCAGTGCATTTTTACCGGAAGCTGCTTTCACTGATTGCGACAGATGGTTGGGTGAAACAAAGAGAAGATGCGCATATTCATCAATCGTTCGCTTTTCTAAATAGTAATTATTCACTAGCTGAATAAACTTTTTTAAAAGCGACTGCTGTGGAGTAGTAAAGCCTTGCTCCCACTGGCTAAAGGCAGAGGCGAAGTCTTTCAACTCATACAATAAAGCCAATAGCTTTAGTGTGGCCACCGTATGCTTTTTGTCATTTGTTTTTTCGTAAGCAGCAAATACTTCTTCGAACAAAGGCGAGAACTCAGTAAAACGTGATTGATTAAGCTTAAAAAAGTTAGTCTGTACCAAATCAAAAAAAGGGAATTCTTTTTCAAATTCTGGTTTAAAAAAGGAGAAACATTCTTTTTTAAAATAGATCAGGTACCCCGAAGCTTGGTTGTCACGAAAAAAGCTGTAAACCAGTCCAGGGGCTTGAAAAACCAAAAAGGAATTGAGTTCCGTAATACTTGTGTTATCATAAGTAATCTTTGTTTTGCCCGCATTGCTCACGAGTGCTATAAAGTAAAAATCCTTTTTGAATGGAGGTTTATACTGCTCCATTGTAGGCATATTTTCCTTTAGTCTCAGGCAATATAAATTCGGATCATTAGTCTGATAACCTGATGAAAATGATTGCAGGAACTCGTTAATCTCTTTATAGGCTGGAATTATAAACGGGTTATCTTTCACCGACTAAAGTTAAAGCTACTGATAGGTTTCTACCAAGCACGATCGCCTATTTGTATAAATAGAGGGGAAGCTAAATGCGATTGATTTCGCCTAGAAGTTGCCGCTAGTCGCCGACCAACGGTTCTATATATCCTGAAAGTGAGTTCGTAATTGAAAAGGATCTCTACCCTCTTCATAATACGCTGCCGAACAATAGTAGTAATCTGCAGGATGAGCCACCAGTTCCCACTTCGGCTGACATGGGTTGGCATGGATGAAATGAAGTTTTTGCTTCAGGAACTTGCCCCGATTCAAATCAATGCTCATGGAGTTGCGTTTCCCAACCTGGTAGGCTCTGTCGGCAGCCTGCACCTGCAACTTAGCATATAGTGCGGGGTTAGCTTTACTCAAATACACCAGTATCTCCCTGGCAGTAAACTTTAGAAAGTCCCGCTGCACGGCTTCTCGCTTGTGTTCTTTATTGATCCGCCAGATCAAGTGAAGATGATTGGGCATGAGTACAAAAGCACAGACCTTTACCGGGTTTTGTTTCACCCTAAATTGTAAGGCATCCAAAATGATATGTTTGGCCACATCTTCCTGCAGCAAGGGCAGCCAATCTTTACACACGGCTGTGAAGTATTGCACGTGATGCTCTTGTTGTACGGACATACACTAATATACTAAAGAACCGTTGGTCACCAACCAACCCCAACGACGGGAAAATGTGTGCTTTATTGCTTTCATCTACTACGAATAGCAAGTGGTAATTTAATACCACTACCAGGAGACATATTGAATAAATCTGGCTACCTTAGAAAATACACTATTATAAGCGTTGAACGCCCTGTCTACAGTTTCCCTTACCCAATGGCAACTTATTAGTAAAACGCATGCAGCAGCTGCAGTCCATCCTTTATGAAGCCCCGTTCAGAAGAATTGTTACCAGCCACATTTAAAACGATTACAGTGAAAAAGATCTATCCAATCATACGCACTACCATTGCCGGCGGCTTTTTATTCCTTTTACCATTAGTAGTATTGATTCTTATTTTCAGAAAAGCCTCCGGCCTGTTACAAACATTGCTACACCCGCTTCTGAAACCGATTGAAGATATCACCTTTATTGGTGTAGCACTATACAATCTGATAGCCGTAATACTGTTATTAGCCATCTGTTTTATAGCCGGACTGCTGGCCAAAACTAAACCAGCCACAAATCTGATCAACCATCTGGAAGTGTCGATACTGGGCTTGATACCGGGCTATAACGTTTTAAAAAACCAAACGCATAGCATCGTTGGCTTTGAAGATCAAACATTAGACGTGGTTTTGGCCAGGGTCGATGATGGTTGGCAACTTTCATTTCTTATAGAAAAGGTACACGATGATCTGTATACCGTATTTATTCCCAATGCCCCTACCCCATTCAGCGGCTCTGTTTATCATTTAGAAAGCGACAAGATTATTAAAACAACGATAACTAAAAAACAAGCCATCATTTGTATACGGCAATTTGGCTTAGGTTCCGCATTACTTCTGAAAAACAATAAGGAATTGATGGGCGGGACTAGTATTGAATAAGAATGAAGGACTACTCATTCACTAGGAGAACTTGTGGCCCCATCTGGTGGAAGGTATTATCAGTAGGTACCTTTGCTGTTTACGCCTTTGTTGATGTTCTTCCGTGCTTCTGTGCTTTGGTTGCACCAACAAAACCCGCCTTTCGTCCTTAACTATAGAACAGCAGCTTCTCTACCGTTGTCCGGCTGGTGATTAAGTTAACGCTTAAGAATAAACGAAACGCCAACAGCAGCGTAATATTGGCGTAAAATAGCAATCAAAAATCAATCTCTTTTATAATGCAGTCAGCACCTTGAGGAACCGTTATTGTGCCCGAAGCATGATGCGGCCTTGCCCAGTATGACTCAAAACCACCAGGGACAGGATACCCGGCAAAATTAGTGGTAACACTCTGGGCAGACCAGGAATAGGTACCCGGTGGAAGACCAATAAAACTACCAAATGCTGTCATATCTACATAGTTAAGAAGAATAGGACATATAGGCGTTATTCTCAGTGCCCAAACGCCTTCGATCAGTGCATCAGGATAACCAGCAATCGTTACTTTGGCAAGAACTAATACTGGACTAAAACCTTCTATGGCCCTAATACCTTGTTCATCAAGGCTGCCAGATGAATCTCTGAAGAAAAAATAAACATTACTGGAAGCCTTACCTGGCACCACTTGTACATATACTTGTACTTGTACTGTGTCTTCATCATACAATCCACTTGCATCCGTCACTTTTAACCCAAAAAGGTAAGTTCCTTGTACAAGGTTCGTAATGGATGTTTCCGCCGCATTGGAATTTCTGATCAAAACATTGGACGGCCCAGAGATCACTGACCATTGCCATGTAGTAATGGTACCATCCGGATCTGCAGATAGGCTACCATTCAACACTATACTGTCCAATGGTAAACGGATAGAGGTATCCTTGCCCGCAACAGCTACCGGGGGCTTGTTTGTCTCGATACAATCCTCACAGGAATTTTCCTTTTTACAAGCCGGTATGGCTGTACATACAATAATAAGTACTACTGACAGGTAGATATTCTTCTTCATGAGCGGCCGATTGATAGTTCCAGAATGTGAAGTCCAGAAAATGCGGACTAAATTCTTTTACATAGAATGGACCGGCAGCAGAAAAAGCGGTTTAGAGAGAGAAACTAAAAAACTGTTCGCAAAAATATAAAAGAAAGTTGAGGCTTGAAAGCACAGCAAGAGAGATATTCTGTCTCTTTACGTTTCCATTGGTCGCCAACCCCAAGTGTTCGAAAGCTATAATAGACTGTAGAGAGCGTACTCTTTGAAGCAGTTTCCTTTGCGCCCCTCTGTGGTTTCTCTGTGGCCTTTGCGGTAAAAAAACAACCGCAAAAAATACATAGAGGCCGCAAAGTAAAACACTTGAAATAGACTTCTCTAAATGTTGGCATTGACATTCAAACACTTGGGGCGCTGACCAACATCAATACAAGGAACCGACTATTTCCTTCAGGTTTCTTGGAGCAACACTAAAATGATCATTCAAAAAAACAATAGCTAACAATACAAATACAATGGCCACCAAAACGATAAGCAGCTGCCCCCAGGATATTTTCTGTATGGCTTGCTTCTTTGTTACCTCACAGGTTTCACCCGCACAGTATAATGATTCCACTTTATGAAACAAACCATAAAACAAACACGCTAAACAAATGCCGAATGCCGATTCAAAAAACAAGAAAAGGAGGCAAACAAAGCAAGTAACACCTGTAAAGATGCTGTAGGAATTGAGTATGTCCAACAGAATGAACATTAATGATGATAATGTCAAGCCTATTTTCCAGGCAAACTTTTTCTGTGGCGCGCCCACATATTCGGGAGCCTGCCGACAAACAATCAAACGCCCGATGATTAATACAGGAGAAAACCGGGGACTAACAAAGACACGAATGGCAAAGTCGGTAAGAAATACAATGATCACATATTTGACCATCAAAAAGTTTCGCTCAAAAAGGATCAGCATCAAGGCAATAAACAAGATCAAAAACAGAATTCCTGCAGCCGCTCTTATTTCCCGCTCATTTAAAACAGGAATAGCATAGCCTTCTACCTCTTCTCCAAATTGTATAATCTTACTTCCCTTTTTCATGATTTGTATTTATTGATGCGCATGTCGAGTTGATTCTTATTTGTTGAAGCATCACAAAAGCATTGATCTCCCGGCAAGTCTCAAACCGGCTTGATGTAAAAAAGGCTCATGGTAAATACATGAGCCGTAATTGCTAACAACAGGGTAATGTCATAGCCAGGATAATAAGGGCAACAATGATCTGTTTCATAATTGATGGTTTTGTTTTAATTGTTCTATTGCAAGGCTATGCATTTAAATGAAGAAGAAATAGAGGCTGTCAACAAACAACAGTTTATAGTAGACAAACGACACGTGTCCGTAAACATTATTGTTTAAACAAGTCTTCGCTGCTCGAGCTATTGAGAGGGAGAGTATGTGTGTGTGTGTGTGTAGCGCTCCAGCTTAGCTGAGTAATGATCAGACTTTTATAGGATGCTATCTCCCTTCCTCTTGCTTTACGTTTTTTTTGCCTTGATGCAAAGCGCACGCCCCCAGCCCCTAAAGAGGAGTACCCACGCACAGTAACACTCCGCTACTTTAATTCTTGTTTAGAATAGGCAGGTTGTTGTAAGCGTACCCTACCCAACGTTGGATGCAGTGAGCAAAGATGATAGAAACAGCTGCTGTGCGAAGAAACGACAGGTGCTGTATATTCCCCCCGCCTCTGATAGTACAGTGAAGCTGTAAACTCAGGGCGCAATATAAGGCGCTGGACCACTCCGCTACATTTTATGTGAGAGTTCTTAGTTAGTTGTTTTTGTTTTATCGCCAGAGGAAAGTCTTAGAATATGAGCCCTCTTTGCATCTGCTAAACATTCGCACGCTTGGAATAGACGAATAACGGTCTTATTGGAAACATGTTTCCAATAAGACCGTTTTCTAGAAATATTCAAGTCAAAAACCAGCCAATACATGATGCTTCTTGTTGTGCGCTTGTTTATTTTATTCTTTTCAAATCCAAATCCTGAAAGTCATAACTGAAATCAGTAAGCGGTGAAACCGGCTTCATGGTTATGCCTTTTGCTTTACCACTACCATCCATAGAAAAGGCCACAAAGGCATCGGCATCCATGCTGCGGTCATTCCATTTTACAATAAACATATGGTCTTTATAAGGGAAGAGTTCGCCTGTAAGCTTAGGTGAGCGTTTTGACTGAAACCAGGGCTTTCCCTCTTTTACAGAAATTACTACATCACCAAACCATTGGTCGCGGTACGTACCCATATAAGGACTAATGTTTGTTTTGGTTGTTTTTTGTTTTTGCACCATGGTAATTTCATTCCAAATGGAATCCGTCAATTGCTTTGCACTCTCCAATGATTTCTTTCTGTTGTCTGAAAGCAGGGCTACCCAATCAAATGCCGGCATGTTCAAATAACCATCTTTTATCTGGTTGGTTATGGAGGAAAAAGCGCCACCCTCCTGTTGGTTGGTCAACACAATAATGCCTAGGTTTAACTCTGGCAACATGGTGATCTGAGATACCATTCCTTCCAGTCCACCCGTATGGCTTAATTGTTTGTAACCTTTCACATCGTTTATAAAAAAGCCCAATCCATAGGTAAGGAAATGTGTGTTGTATCGGCCGGGCGAATACACTGGCAGGATGGTTTGCGGCGACCACATTTCTTCGTGCACCGTTTCCGAAAACAATTGCTTATCCAATGCTTCTCCGTATTTACCATGCGACAACTGCAGCATCACCCATTTGCTTAAATCAGCAACCGAGCTATAGATAGCACCAGCAGGATGGTCGGCCTTGCCATTGTGTCTTGCTATTACCTGCACCTGACCATCTACCGGCGCATGTGCATCAGTCACATTTGACTTGTCCTTTAGCCGGGCAAAATCAGTTGCACTATGTGTCATTCCTAATGGTTGCAGGATACGCTTTTCAACAAACTCTTCCCAGCTCTGCCCGCTTACCCTTGACACCACTTCCCCGGCAACAATGTAAAGATTGTTGTCGTAATCATACTTGGTCCGGAAGCTGGAAACAGGTTTTAAAAACCGAAGATTGTAGATCACATCTTTCTGTGTAAAATCGGAAGAGTCAGGGAAAAACATCAGGTCGCCAGCACCTAGTCCCATTCCGCTCCGGTGCGTTAATAGATCACGGATCGTAAATTCTTTTGTCACCCACGGATCATAGAGTTGGAATTCGGGAATGTATTTGACCACCTTATCATCCCAGTGCAGTTTGCCTTCGTCAATTAAAATGCCCAGTGCCGCGGTGGTAAAGGCCTTGGTATTGGAGGCAATACCAAACAGGGTGTTTTCATCTGTAGGCGCTTGAGTCTGGAGCGAACGGAATCCATATCCTTTAGCATGCACCACCTTTCCATCTTTCACAACGGCTACAGCAATTCCTGGTACATCAAAGGTTTTTTGAACTCGTTGTACTAACGCATCTATCTGTTGGTTAGAGAGTGCCTGGGCATGACCACCCAGTGTAGAAATAAGAGATACAGCAACGAAAAAAAATTTCCTCATGTGCAAGAATTGGCGTTGTTTGAATGAATTCGAAATGGCTTAGGAGTTAACGAAGTGGCTGCGATATAATTTACAGCGGTTTCACTTTCCTATGCCTTTAATAGATGCTTTACTTTTGAAAGATAAGTATGCATCAGCCATTTTACAAGTAGGACCTTATCTACACTTATATCAATACATCTTCAAAGCAAATAGAAACTGAAACTGATGTTGATCGGAAGCTAATACATACTTAAGGCTTCGTTGCACTGAGAAGATAATTTCACTATATTACTTACCGTCCCAACCACCGTAATTATGACAGCAAAAAAACTAGTACAAACTTTTTTCCTTTTCTCTCTAGCGCTTACCAGTAGTCTTGGATATGCGCAAGGCACGCGCCTGTTGCGTCAGCCAAGCCTGAGTGCTACAGAAGTGGCTTTTGCCTATGGAGGTGATATCTGGGTGGCTTCAAAAGCTGGTGGCGATGCCCGCCGCATCACCAGCACACCGGCTGTAGAAACCACACCTTGTTTTTCGCCCGATGGCAAATGGATTGCCTTTAGCTCTAACCGCTCCGGCGTAGCGCAGGTGTATGTGGTACCGGCACAGGGTGGCAGTCCCACGCGGCTGACCTGGTATCCTTCTGCAGCTACTGTACGGGGATGGACACCCGACGGGAAAAATATTCTCTATGCCTCTGGCCGGGAAAACGCGCCCACGCCCTATAACCGCCTATGGACAGTACCAGTTACTGGCGGTCCCTCTGTAATGCTTCCCGCTCCCTGGGGTTTTGACGGTCATTATTCACCCGACGGCCGCCAACTGATTGTAGACAGAATGAGCCGCTGGGACGTAGAGTTCCGGCACTATCGTGGCGGACAAAATACAGCACTTCAAGTACTGGATCTGAAAACATTAAAAGAGCAGTCAGTACCTACGGAAGGCAGTACCGACATACAACCGCTTTGGCTCAATCAGGATATCTACTTCCTATCTGATCGCGACTTTATCATGAACGTATGGGCATACAACCCATCTACAGCTGCCATACGACAAGTAACCCACGCCAAATCCGGTGATATTAAATGGCTGGAGGGCAAGGACAACGAGCTGGTGTATGAGCAGAACGGGTATATCTACTTGCTAGATGCAGCATCAGGTAAGAGCCGCCAACTAAACATCAATGTAGTGGGCGACTTCCCCTGGGCGGAAACCCGCTCAGAAAATGTTACGAGTCAGGCCACCAGTGTGTCACTATCACCTACGGGTAAACGTATTTTATTGGAAGCCAGAGGCGACATCTTTACGGTGCCTGTTGAAAATGGTGATCCGCGCAACCTGACACGCAGTTCGGGTACTGCCGACCGACGCCCTTTATGGTCGCCTGATGGTAGAGAGATTGCCTGGTTCTCCGATAAAGACGGCAAAGGATACGCACTGTACATCACCGATCAGGAAGGCACGCGCGAGCCGCGCAAGATTGCGCTTGGTGATAGCAAGCTGGCCTGGGATCCGGCTTGGTCACCCAATAGTAAGTACATTGCATTCACCGATAATACAACAACGCTGAAAGTGCTGGAGGTGGCCACAGGCAACATAACCACGGCAGATATTGGCGGCAACAACTTAGACAGGGGCAATATGGGTCTAACCTGGTCGCCCGATAGCAAATGGCTGGCCTATACGAAGTCGGCCAACAACAACTTCCGCCGTATTATGGTGTGGTCGGCCGATAGTAAAAAAACAACACCACTCAGTGACCCACTGGCCGATGCCATATCTCCAGCGTGGGATTTGAATGGACGCTACCTCTACTTCCTGGCTAGCACCAATGTGGCACTAGGGTCCGGTTGGGCTAATACCAGCTCACAACAGGCAAGACCCACTTTTGGTGTGTACATGACCATCCTGCGCAAAGAAGACCCCAACCCCTTTCCACTAAAAAGTGATGAAGAGCCTGATACAACCAGCCGGCCCGCTACAAAAGATACCAGCACATTTAAAGGCGTCCGTATCGACTGGGTACAATTGGACAGACGCATTATTTCCATGCCCATTCCTGTAGGCAACTACGATGGCTTGCTGACCGGTCCGAAAGGTAGCCTGCTAGTAGTATCCGGCCCCACACTTAACAAATACACGGTCGCCGATAAGAAGCTGGAAGAATTGGTAAAAGGTGGTTCACAGTTTGCCGTGTCGGCCAATGGTGAAAAATTGCTGTTCAAAGCGGGTCCCAATTGGCGCGTGGTCTCTACGGTAAAAGTGCCTGGCCCTACGGAAGGTATGCTGGCGATGAACCTGCGCATGGAGTTGAACCGCCTTGAGGAGTGGAAGCAGATCTTCACAGAAGCCTGGCGCTACCAACGCGACTATTTTTACGATCGCAATATGCACGGCAGGGACTGGCAGGAAGTGTGGGATACCTATTCTCCTTTGATCCCTTATATCCGACACCGTGCCGATCTAACGTACCTGTTGGACCAACTGGGTGGTGAAGTTTCTGTGGGGCACAGTTTTGTATTTGGTGGCAACTTCCCTGATGTAGATACCACACGTGTGGGTGTATTAGGTGCCGACCTGGTACAGGATGATGGCCGCTGGAAGATCAAACGGATCTATACAACCGAAAGCTGGAACCCTGGCCTAGTTGCACCGTTGGCTCAACCCAACCTGAAAGTGCAGGAAGGGGATTATATCTTAGCCATTAATGGGGAAGCATTAACAACAGCTGTTGATCCTTACCAGTTACTGAACGCAACAGCGCGGATGCAAACCACCTTGCTCATCAACAACAAGCCGGGTACAGAAGGTGCCTGGACGATCAAAGTGCAGCCCATTGAATCGGAGAATGCGTTACGCCAGCAGGCATGGGTAGAAGACAATCGCCGCAAAGTAGACGAATTATCCAATGGCAAGCTGGCCTACGTATGGGTGCCGAATACAGGTGGCCCTGGCTTCAACAATTTCAACCGTTACTATTTTGCACAGCAAGACAAGCAAGGTGCAGTGATCGATGAACGCTTTAATGGTGGTGGATTATTGGATGACTATATGGTAGACCTGATGGTACGCCGCCTTCGTGCTTCATTGACCAATGAAGTACCAAACGGCACTCCCTTCCGCCTGCCAGCAGGTATATTGGGCCCCAAGGTTTTATTGATCAATGAACTGGCCGGCTCTGGTGGTGATTTCTTCCCATGGGTATTTCGCCAGCAAAAGGTAGGACCATTGATCGGTGCCCGTACCTGGGGTGGGCTAGTGAAATCTTCTGTGCATTATCCCTTTATCGATGGCGGTGCTATGACAGCCCCTGATAATGGCGTGTTTGATCCAATCCATGGAGAATGGATTGCTGAAAATAAGGGCGTGCCACCAGATATTGAACAGAAGATTTCAGCCATAGCGGTATCACAAGGCAAGGATCTGCAGCTGGAAAGAGCCGTAGCAGAAGCCTTGAAATTATTAGAGAAAGAACCGTGGCCTGCTGTTAAGCAACCGGCGTATCCCACGCCTGCCAAAAAGAGTTTGTAACGATATATCTCATACGTTAAAGATTTAAAACAATGACGCTGGAAAATGATTCCGGCGTCATTGTTTCTATAACATACTAAATGCTGATTGGAATGGGCTTGGCCCAACTAATGGGTCCACAGCAACGGAGTACAGGTATCCAGTAGAGTTCCAACCCGTTACTGCCCAGTAAGAGAATATATTATGCTACTGCTGAAAGCATGTTCCTTAATTTTGCTATTTATTGATTTTAAACCTTAGCAAACACCAAAGACGTCATGATAAAAGCCCTATGTATAGATGATGCCAACCGACCGGAGGATATCCCACTGTCAGCCTGGGTAAAAAAGAATGAGTGGTATCATATCACCCATATCATTTTTAACGAGATCAACCAGGTGCAAGGTTGTGAGTTGTACGAACTGGAAATCCCCAAAGAATGCTTTCCATACACCAACTACCGGCTTTCCCGCTTTGCGATTGAGCCTAAGGATGTAGAGGCTTTCCTGGAGTTACTTAAACTCTCCACAGAGCTGAATGATGTAAATATTGACTTTGAAAAGCTGACAGATAAGCCCGCTGTATTAGAAAAAGTATAACAGCTTATATGCTCTATAGCTAGTTCAAGCTTTTACGTTTTGTGCAAATAATAGTTCTGCCTCAGTCTACTGGCTGAGGCTTTTTTTATCCCCCACACTGTCTTTGCTACGGTCGCTTAAAGAACCCTTAGTCGGCTACAGCAAGTGTTCGAATGCATTAGCTGCTATTCAGAAACTACTATAACAGGCTATAGCTACTCCATCCCTGTCAACTTATCAACTTGTAAACCTGTCCACTAAAATCAACCATCCTCAAATCAACCATTCTTCTAAATCCATTTAATCCATTCTAAATCCCACTAATCCGCGGTCCTCCTTTCCTCCTTTTCTCTGTGCGAAACCATATAGCGCGAAGCGCTCTCTTTAGAAGCCAGAATTAGCCTGCCAAACTCATTACGGCCCAAAGTGCTACTGCGGAAATTAGTATCCACAACACAACGCCTTGTATCAAGGGCTTCATACCAACGGATTGCAGCATCTTACTGTTTAAGCCGCAGCCAATGAGAAAGAGTGTTAGTGTAAGGCCAGCCTTTGCAAAGCCAGTCAGGTAATGGCTATTAGATTGTAAAAAAGGAATATAGGTATTGGCTATCATGGCCAGCACAAACAAACCAATGAAATAGGGAATCTTCACTTTCCCTCCCTTGCTCCTGAAAAGAAAAGTAGACAAAAATGCTACTGGGATAATCCAAAGTGCTCTGGTAAGTTTTACGGTTGTAGCTACGGCCAACGCTTGCTCGCCATATTTGCTGGCGGACCCTACCACTGAACTAGTGTCATGAATAGCGATAGCACTCCACAGTCCAAATTGTGTTTGCGACAAGTTGAGTAAGTGGCCAATGAAAGGAAAGAGAAATAAGGCAACGGTATTTAAAATAAAAATGGTTCCCAATGCCACTGATATCTGTTTTTCTTCTGCTTTGATAACAGGAGAAACAGCTGCTATGGCGCTACCACCGCAAATGGCTGTACCTGTAGCAATGAGAAAAGATGTTTTCTTTTCGATCTTCAATAATCTACCCAATACAAAACCTACCAACAAGGTACCAACAATAGAGACTAGGGTAAACATCACTCCCTCTTTACCAGCTTTTAGCGCACTATTCACATCCATACCAAAGCCCAAACCTACCACGGAAGCCTGCAACAAAATAGATGTCACTTTATGATTAAGATGGGGATAGGGATGACCAATGAACTGCCCAATTGCCAGGCCCAGAAGTAGCGCTATGGGAGCTGAAATAAGTGGAGATAGGCAGAAAACAACTGCCAATAAGAAAATAACTTCTCTTGCGGTTACGCTGCGGTCTAAAAAGGGTTTCAGAGGATTGCGATGCAATTTGACCTTCACTATACGATCTACCATTCCTGCTTTGTATTTACAAACAAAGCTCCTGACAACAGAAACCGAAGTCAAATCACTACTGGTGATAGCAGATTACTTTAAGTTATACTGATTAGCAAAACGAATAAATAGCTGACCAAGGGCAGAAGACTGTCCGTGTGGTTGAATGATATAGAACGGACGTTCAATAGATAAGCCCTTTATATCAACAATTCGGAATTCTCCTAGTTGCAATTCTTTGAATACAGCATGTACAGATAGAAATGCTGTACATGAGCTATTGAACAGATAGGCTTTCATGCTTTCGCTGCTATTTAGCTGCATTTCCACCTTTAGGTCGGAAAGCTTGATACCCACAAGTTTTAAGGCTTTCGCAATTACCTCTAAAGTCCCGGACCCGGGTTCCCGCAAAAGAAGAGGAAGAGTTTTTAATTCGTCAATCTTAATCGCCTCTTTCCGTACCACAGGATTAGCCACACTCGTCACTAGTACAATTTCATCTTTTGAATAGGGTTGATATTGTATAGACTTGTTTTTAGATGACCCCTCAATAATGCCGATGTCGATCTCATTGTTCAATAAACTCTTTTCTATTTGTTCTGTGTTGCCACTGGTCAATGTAATTACCACTTCATTGAACCGTTGACGAAAAGAAGCCAGGATTGGCGGCAACACATATTGAGCGACAGTAGTGCTTGCACCAATGCGTAGCCGACCGCTGTGTTTTTGTGCCAGGGCATTCATCTCAAACTCCATGTTACGATAGAGGGCATGTAGCTCCTCGGTGTGTTTCAACAAGATCTTTCCGGCAGCAGTCATAGCTATTTTATTGCCATTGCGTTCAAAGAGCTTGAGCTTAAACTGGTGCTCCAGTTCATGTATATGTTTGGTAACAGCCGGTTGCGTAATATATAATTCTTCTGCGGCCTTGGTGAAGCTTAACCGTTTGGCTACCGTATAAAACACTTGTAAACGAAAATCGAACATGGCCGGAAAGTTAAAGATCTTCCATAAATCAAAAAGCAAATGATGATTGATGCAACGCTCTTTCTTTGCCAGCCTCAATTAAGCTATTGGAATAGGAGGATCTTTATTGGGCTGCAACTATTGAGCGTTTCATAAAATAACGTGCGGGAACACGAACCACATTAAAATGGGACATAACAAAAACCCTTAGTTGTTAATGATCTTTAACACACACCCGCTTTTTTATCTATCCTGTATTTAAATAGGACGTCAGTTGACGTCTGATCCCGCTTGCACATTGTTTATCCGGATAGACGCACAATCCTGTGGTACTAATGGAGAGGAGGCTGGGCTTTTTAATCCGCAACGGCATCTTCGCTGCAGTCTCCGTAAAGGACCATTGGTTTGCAACCAAGTCACACCACTTAAATCTTAGAAGAAACTTTAATAACGGCGTAGAATAGGTAGGGCATTGCTAAAAGCGTCAGTTTTTCAAACGACTTTATCTGTTCTTTCTACCTTGATACTGCATTCACCAATCAGTGCAGCCATTGCGCCTATGGCTGCTAAAACGGGTGCCAAAACAGTGCCTACTACACCAATAGTCAGTGGAAAAGACATTAGCTCTTTGCCTTCGTGGTCAAGAATGGTAACTTTTCTGACATTTCCTTCTTTAATCAGTTCTTTTACTTTGTTCACCAGATTTTCACCGGTTGTAGTAAAATAATCTTTTGCATTGGTAGCCATAAACACGCCTCCCTGTTTTAACAATAAAGCTATGGATGTGGTTCGATTTTAAGAATGATGGTTGTCAGTTAAAAAAGAAACCCATGGCCAAATTGTGCCAAACCACTCACTATCAATCACCTGTATTTATCATTTGCACTCATTTATGATTCAGCCCCAGTAAGGAAGGGCTATTGTAGTTAAATCAGTAGCCTCAGGCATAATTTTTTAGCTGATTAGATTATCACGGTGAAAAAAATCAGCCATGGCTACTCACATATCAAAAGGTGCTTTAGTGCAACGCATCAATGGACTGCTTGCCCAAAAACATGAAATGGTGCGCAAGACAAAACAAGGCAAATGGCATAACGACCTGGGCGATTACTACATCATCGATTTTGACCACAACGTAGTTATTGAAAAACATGTTGACTTAGTGAAGAAGGCCAAAGAACTTGGCGTGATTAATTGATGATGATAAACAGAGAAGGACTTATTTGTGCTTGGATTCCTACTGGGACACAGCGTACCTAGTAAGAGAGGAATTGCCAAGTGTACCCTTTACTAGCCAAAGCTTGCAAAGAATAATTAATAATACTTCACTGACTTTAGCCTTTAGGCTGGGGGCCCTTACCCGCAGCAGCTCATCATTGCATGACCTACTTCTCTCCCGCCCTACTAACACTTTGCAATTCTTTCTGTATCTATTAATTTTAGATACCTGGTCATAACATTCAGCAATAACAATAAAGCGTTTACATTTCTGTTAGTTCTTACCCCATAAATACAGCCGTTGCTTTAAATACAGGAAGCGAATACCAAAACTATAGCAAAACGAAAAAGTGCATTACAACACCTCTATTAGAGCTTTTGACAAGATATTAACCCTTGGCATACCTAAACTTATTACCAATAGTATCAGCTTAACATGAAACGATTTATCCGACAGACCATACTGGCCAATATTATTTTACTGATGGCTTTAACACTTTCTATAGCAAGGTGTAAAGAAAATACGAACAATAGCGTTGAGAAAAGTACACCAATAGATACAAAAGAAAAGATAGATGGTAATGAAGCAGAGATCGACTTATACAACCTACTACATGGCAAGGATAGCCTGAGTTC
Organism: Flavisolibacter tropicus; assembly: GCF_001644645.1. Taxonomy (NCBI): domain Bacteria; kingdom Pseudomonadati; phylum Bacteroidota; class Chitinophagia; order Chitinophagales; family Chitinophagaceae; genus Flavisolibacter; species Flavisolibacter tropicus. The sequence goes on from NZ_CP011390.1 coordinate 2,407,527, forward strand.
GATAATAGTGGATATTGATTATGACCCCTATTTCAATACTAAGAAAAAATACAAGGGTTTTCTGATAAATGATGTAATTGCCTTGGCCATCAAGAAGTATGGCTTAGACACAACGAATAAGCTAGTATTTTTTGAATGTAAAGATGGGTATGCGCCATTTATGGATATTTCAAAAGTAGTTAGTACCAGAAATGGCTACATCGTCTTTAAAGATTTGGACGAAAAAAATGCAAAGAACTGGAATGACTCACTGATCGGAAAGTTTAGTCCTTACTACCTGGTTTGGAAAAACCTACCAAAAGATGATGCGAGTTATGTATGGCCCTTTGGTTTAACTAAGTTAACGCTAACAGAAATCAATGAGGTGTATAATGCCATTCTACCTACCGGCAACCAAAGTGTGATGAAGGGTTTTGATCTATTCACAAACACCTGCATCCGGTGTCACTCCATTAATCAAATTGGAGGCACTATGGGGCCTGAATTTAATGGCCCGAAAAATATTACAGAGTATTGGAAGGAAGATGATATCATCAACTTTGCAAAAGATCCAAAAAGCTATCGCTATAATAGTCGTATGCCGCCAATAACAAAATTGAGTGATGCTGATTTTAGGGATATTATCAGCTACCTAAAACAAATGAAGATGTACAAGCTGTAATGAATGCGGCATCCATACTACATTCTCCTTTCATTGACACGAGTCCCTAACCATTAGCACAGACGACTTCTCATCGCTTATTTAGAACAGCAAGATTTATTCATCTGAATAGGTGGACACTTGACCGTACCATAACTGCAATACACGCAACAGTCACCTGTCTTTGGCTTTAGAACTGTTTCACAGTTGGTACACTTGTAGAAGTATTGACAAGCGTCAATAGGCATCTCTTCTTCTTTTTGAAACCCACAGTGAGGACAGGTGATCGTGGAACTTGTAATAATTTCCATAGTTTACCGTTTTACGTTTTGAACAGTGTACCCGGTGCTGTTAATTGCATTCCGGATATCTTCTATAGTGGTCTTTGTTGGATCAAACTGAACCACTGTGTTCTTCTTAACTGCAGATGCTTTTACATTTTGTATGCCAGCGAGTTTTCCAACAGCAGATTCCACTTCCGGTTCACAGCTTGCACAGCCCATTCCTTTCACAGCAAACTCCACTTCTTTTAATGAAGCAGTTGGCGTAGTGGCGACTGCTTCTACAGGTTTCTTTTTCGCATAAAACACATGGGCATAGGAAGGGAATGTCATTAACAACACGGCAAGAACAGTTACAACAGCAAGGAATCCATTTGACTGGAGGATACTCTGTTTTTTAGACACCTCACAACCGCAGTCATCACGCTTTACAGGGCGCAGTCTCTGGAACCAAGCTAGTCCAAGCAATAAAACAGAACTACCAATAAGATAGGGCCGAGCGGGTTCGATCCAGGAGAAGGTAGACGCCACTCCCGATACGCCACCTAATGCCGCCACCAGGGGTGTAAAACAACACAAGGATGCAGCAAGCGAGCTCAATAGACCGAGAGATGCCGACTTGTTTCTGACCATAACACAAAAGTAACGGTACTACCCATATTCCCCAAGCCCCATCAAGTGTGGTACAAGGCTAATTGCGTAACTTAGGTAAGACTGATCCCCCTATATATTGTTCACCCAAACCTTCATTACCATGGAACACACCAAGACAAAAGAACAGATCAAGGGCTATACTTATGGAGAAGTTGCGCCTTCACCTTTCACGCTCAATGATCTGGAATTGCTCAAAAAGACAGTCCTCTTTTCCAGTGAGGACGAACAGTACTTGCGTCTGGCCGGCGAAGTGCTCCGCGACCAAGTAGATGCTGTGCTGAACCTGTGGTACAGCTTTGTAGGCAGTAACGAACACCTATTACGCTATTTCACCACAAATGGTCAGCCCGACCTCGACTACCTGGCCGCTGTAAGAGATCGCTTTGGACAGTGGATCATAGATCTCTGCACCAGGCCCTTTGATCAAGACTGGCTGAATTATCAGCACGAGATCGCTCTCCGCCACCACAGCGCCAAAAAGAACCAGACCGACGGTGTTAACAGTGTACCTATCATTAACCACCGCTACATAGTAGCTTTTATTTATCCTATAACGGCTACCATTAAGTCATTTTTAGGCAAAAAAGAACACGATACCGAGACAGTGGAGAAAATGTACAATGCCTGGTTCAAGGCGGTGACGCTGACAGCGGTTCTGTGGACTTACCCCTATGTGCATACCAATGAATTCTGAAATGTGGCCATCTGTCCGGTAGTTGCCAAGCGAGAGACATGAAACAGGAGACTGTTTTACTTTTTTACGCCCATCTTTTCCGGCGCAAACCTGCAGCCTTTGCATTATGGCCAGGCATATTAGTGCCGTCCTTATAAGGTAACCTTTATCGTTTTGGAGGAATTTATAGCCGGAAACAAATTTCAACTGTGGCATTTGCTATATGCCTGTAATACAAACGACAATAGATTTAAGTTTAATATTGTTCTATGAATTCAGCCCAAATTCATTTAGCGCTCACACACGTCCCTGTCATTCTATCACTAGTTGGTCTGGTGTTACTAGCTATAGCCATGTATCAAAAAAACAACACACTAATCCAAACCGCCTTTTGGATACTGCTGATTGGAGGATTGATTGCCATTCCTGTTTACCAAACCGGTGAAGGTGCAGAAGAAATTGTAGAACGCCTGCCAGGTGTTTCTAAATCAATTATTGAAGCACACGAAGAAATGGGCATGTGGGCTCTTGTTGCAGCATCCACTGCAGGTTTACTTGCTTTTTTGGGCTTGGCTTTCCCCATAAAAATGGCAATTGGCAGGCTTATGCCCCCATTGGTATTGTTGGCGACCCTGGTATCTGCCGGTGTGTTAGTGTACACTGCTCATCTGGGCGGGCAGGTGCGGCATACCGAATTGCGTTCAGGGTTTACACCCGCTGCGGCGAGTGACAGTACACATGAAACAAGAAATGACGATAATTAGAGAAACTTTAATTCCCGCCCTTGTAGTGTCCGTTAATTACCGATTCTAAGCCTTAAAGCGTGTCAACAACTGATAGGAATCTATATTCCCTTCACAAAAGCCCTCACAGAAATTATACCTCTTTCTTAGCAATTTGAAAAAGAATAGCTGCACTTACACATTCCTATTTCACTTTAATATGCAGCGATAGCTGATTTGATTGCAAGTTGTTGCTACGTATGTAATGACCATATTTCAATTCTACACTATTCCACTTGGCAATACCGAGTACACCCTTCAGTGGCACCAAACGTATACCTGCTCCAAAGAACTGGCTATGAAACTTCGACAAATCATAGTCACTTGTATAAAAAGCTTCAGCAGGCGTATGTTGTGCATAAGGTGCAAAATAGTCTGCTGCAGCTTGTGTATAGTAACGGTAAAATGGCGTTAAGGAAGCAAAAGGTGTAAGCTTTATAGGCGTTTCCAAGTCCAGCGTATGTGCCTTTACTCCCCAGTCGTCTTGATAATAGCGGTAAAAAGAGCGCACAATAAAGCGATCTCCCAAGAAATAATTGGCCCGGACGCCTAGAGGGATCTTAACCCGGCTATTAGGTAAAGTTTCTGCTTTTACATCGCTATTGGTAAAATAAACACGTTGGTATTTAGTAGCCAACAGACCATTTTGATAGGTAGGCTCCGTTACAAGCAGGAGTTGCAGGTTGGTATTGACTACTTGCGCCAGCGAAAGAGACGCACTAAAAGAGTTGCGTGGTGAGCTTTCTTCATTATGTTCTGCCCCTCCTCTTAATTCAATAGGATAGATAACTTTCCAGGTATCAAAATAAGCTTGCGCACGTGCAGAAAACTCTCGGTTATTATCTTTTGATGCTTTAGTGAAACTAGCCCCTAAACCATAAGACTGGTAATCAAACTCGTTGGACAGAGAACCCGTTAAACCAAAGGTTGTTTTTTTCTCCTCGTTTTGAACAGTCCATCCAATGGAAGGGTAAACCCGTGTATCACTATGCGAAGGAGATGATATCGTATAAGGATCTATTTTATCGGAGGAGGCTGAAGTATAATGATCTACTCCCAGCTCCAGATTAAAATTATGCCGGCGCTGCTTACGATCATATTTATAAAGTCTTAACTCAATGGTGGTAGCAATATCATTTAATGCCTCTGTACCAACACCACCAGTAACAGCCGAATGATCCCCCGTTTGTTGGTAATAGCCTGTAACCAGGTTTACTTCATCCAGGTTTAGTTTTTTACTTTTATAGTGGGAACTATCGCCTGCCGATGTGCTTTGTGAATAGGCGCTAAGCACACTGATGTACATGCCAATAACCGCTAAAGAAAGTTTCCTCATAGTTTTCCTTGAAATACGTTATTAATTGCAGCCGCATCCGCCGCCACTCTTTCCACCATTTGCACCAGAAGCACCTTCGCGGTACCCTTGAAAATTCAATTCAAACTTCTGCACTTTTCGGGCAGACAGTTCCATTTCAGTATCATTCAACTTGTTCTTTTGATATTCTTTTACCGAAGCGCAGGAAACAATCAAAAGCACCACTAATCCACTACTCATTAACGTTAGAAGGAATCCTTTCTTCATTTAACTTATTTTAATATTGTTTGAGGTATAAAGGCGGTCTGCATCATCGATGATAATACAAGCCATTCCTTTAATCTGGTTGATCATATCTAACCCTGCCTTGACTCCCATTACTAAAACAGGGGTTGCCATGGCATCGGCCAATTCAGCACTTGGGCAAATGATAGTCACACTTTTTATACCAGTAACAGGGTACCCCGTCTTAGGGTCAATTGTATGCGAGTATTTCTTTCCGTCAATAATAGCATACTTCTCATAATTACCAGAAGTAGCAATGGCTTTATTACTTATTTCCAAGTAAGAAAATGGTTGAAACCTAATGTACGGATCCGCAATGCCTACAGTCCAGGGCTTGCCGTTTGGCTGACTCCCCCAGGTGATCAAGTCGCCAGCTGCATTTACAACACCACTCGCCACTCCTTTCTGCTGCAATACAAGTTTGGCCCGATCAGCAGCATACCCCTTACCAATACCGCCAAATCCTATACGCACTCCTTTTTCTTTCAGGAAAACAGAACACTGCGCTTCATTCAATACCACATTGCGATAGTTAATTAAACGAACGGCCGTCCTTGCTGTTTCAGGATCGGGCAGCGCAGACATGTGCACATCAAAGTTCCACAGGCTTTTATCAATAGAACCATAGGTTATGTCAAAGGCTCCTTGTGTCAGTGAAGAAATGCGCAATGATCGCTGAATAAGATCAAAAACTTCCTTATCTACCTTTACAGACTTTATACCTGCAGCTTCATTAATTTGTGCCGTTTGGCTGGTTACATTAAAGGTTGTCAGTAATTGCTCTATGCGACTAATCTCAAAAACAGCAGCGTCAATACACTCATTAGCCCATGTTTCATCTTGAGCAACGACCGTAATTTCAAACCGGTTGCCCATTAGTTTTACGATACGCTTATATAGCTCTGGCTTAGTCAGAAGATCAGTGATTACCATTTGATTTAATTGAGTTAAGCTCGGCTACAAACTTCTCGGCACTTTCATCTGGATACCCTTCCCATTGATTTAACACTTTGCCGGTTGGGTCAATCAAAATGGTATACGGGAATATACCTTTAGGATTATAACGATCAGCTAAGGCATTGTTTAATTGCTGCTGAGCCGCAGACAATTGGTGTTTTTTAGACCGGGGAAAATCGGCGTTTACCAATACAAGATTGTTCTCAGCATATTTTGTAAATGGCTCAGCTTCAAAAATCTCTTTATGCATGCGAATACATGGAACACACCAGTCAGAACCAGAAAAACTAATCAGGATCGGCCTGCCAGTTTGTACGGCTTCTTCTTTTGCCTTATTCACATCTGTAAACCATACCGGGTTAAATAGCCAACTAAATAAAGCAAAGGAGGCGACTAAAAGCTTCATACTACTGGTTTTACTAGGAACGTCTAAAAATAAGCCACTATTATGCGCCCCTATGAATTTGTCGGTAAACAGGCAATTTGTATAGCTGAAGCTTAAACTATTTTTTTTCTTTTAACAGATCCTTTGTGTTTCCTTTACACTTTCTTGTTGACGTTAGTTACCGACCCCAAGTGTTAAAACACTTTAGTATTCCTTTCAAAGGAATATACGATTGCGCATGCTGTTCTAATTGATTTACAAAAATTGCCTTGTACCAAAATCGGTAATACGTTTTTAAAAGAGGAGAAAACCATAGCAATCTAGCCATGCATATCAAAGCTTAGCTCCCAGTAAAATTGGATCACTTACAGCTAACACTGTTTATTATTACCAGATATTCCAATCAGAAGTCTTTGTTTCCGCTCTTGCTGTAGGCACTTGTAGCCCTTTGGTTAGTTCTGGAACTCTTTTGTTCACATACCGTTTTAATTCTCCCACCGTGGCACTGGAATGGCTTTTCATAAACTCAAGGATGGAGTAGGTAAAAACCCCGTTTTGCAAATCGTTTCTTTCAAGGGCAAACTGCGTTCCTGCAGCTGCTGAAATGATAGTAGCTCCCGTGCTTCGACCTACATTAACAAAGAGTTCCTGCATCAGTTCGAAAGAGCTTTTCATGCCTGTCTTTTTAGTCTCTAATACCAACGGAGTACCTCCTTTCGCACCGTTTGTTTTCTCGGCTTCATTATTTACTTGGGCAATCTTCTGTAGTTCTTCCTTGTCCACTTCACCAGAATGGCAGGCATCAATGAGCATTAGCTTTTTTCGTGCAGGTATTGAATCCAATAAGGATTCAAGTACATCATAAGGCAGTCCACCCTCTTCAGGCTTTTGAAAATTTACATTATAACTAGAGAGGTAATAATCATAGTCCTTGCTTAACAAACCATGACCAGAATAGGAAAGGACTACTCTGTCATTCACAGTTGTGTTCTGCAAGCGATTTTTAAGTGAGGTGATATTGGCAACAGTTACATTTTCATTAAACAGGGTATCCACCACAAAATTGTAATTATAATACATCGTAGATAGATTTTCTGCAAGATCCCGGACGTCTTTAACGCTCCACTGTAAATTATGTTCAGCCTCTTTAAATTTATCGATACCAATACCAATGAAATAGACTGTACCCTCTTTTGTCGCTTTAGGATCATAAGCCTGGTAGCCATGTGTTTGCTCAAGAGTTTTCTTTGATCCTTGATACACACTCACAGGTTGCCTGTAACTTTCTTTCCCTGCTTTATTGATAACGGCAAACTCAATTCGGTTCGTTCCATTAGACAGGGGAACGGTAAGCGTAGATTCAAATTTCTTCGCTTTTGCCTTAGATATGGCAGCTCCCTTAACTCCAAACAAAGGGACTTCGTTCACCCATACATTATACCTATCCAAACCAACAGTACTGTCTGCAGCATAAATGTTAAGCTGAATGGTCTTTTCCAATTGTTCAGAAGGGATCTTATATCTATTAACAATTTCCGCAACGGGAACAGTGCTGTTATGCGCATATACATCATCTGAGAGGGCAAGCTTCTTTTTACGTTTCTCATAAGCATTCTTATAAGCCGTAATCAGGCTTGTGTCATTTGAACCTAATACCTGTAATACTTTGTCTGGCCTATTCAGTTCAACATCAAGTTGATTAACTGCAAATACACTTAAACCTTTCTGAAAATGTATTTTACTTACAGCATCTGGATCTGCTTTATAATAATTGTTTGGAAGAACAATTATACCTCCTGATGAAATAAATCTTTCAGTTAGGCCACCTTTACCAAAAGAAGCTATTGCCAGCTGTTTTTTCAAATCATAAGAATAGAATTCAACGGCATATTCAGTCTGAACGATAATCCGTTTGTTTAACGAATCTACCTGCATTTTTTCTCCCGCCACTGTAGCCAGTACTTTTAGACTATTATGATCATGTAACCGGATGGAATCTGCTGTGCTTGTAAGATAGAAAGAAGAGCCATCATACAATGATGTAAATGAAGGAAAAGGAACAGATTGAACTTTTTTTCCCGTTGACAAATCCCAGAACTGAAGATAGTTTCTGTTGTCAACAATTTTATCTACTGCAAAAACCTGGAGGTAGGTCCCTGCCGGGTCAATCTTTGCGCCCTGAGCTAAGAATTCAGCTGCATTTTGAGAACTGTTCCACACATGCTTAAGCTCCATTAGTTGCCGGCCAGTTTGCAGGTCATATACATAAGAGCTAGGATCATCATATACTACCACCAGCTTTTTATTATCAGGGGTAATCAAAGGCGTGGCTACTTGACGCTCTTTCTTAATTGTCTGGATCAATTGACCGGTTCTTGAATCAACAACCATTATTTTGGTAGCACCATTTAACAGCAGCAGGCTTTCATCTGGACTATAGATAGCAGGATCTAAAGTGAAAAACCGGAAGCTATCTGCACTAAACCGGAATAACTCCTTGAGTGAATTAGCATCGATTGCTGTAAGTACTGAATCCGATAGGCAAAGTAGCTGTTTACGACTTCTGTTTACTTCCAGTTTACCTAAGCCGGTGGGCGCTTTCACAGCTTTAGTAACCTTTGCACCTTCCAGATCCCATTGCCACAAATCACCATTATTCCAACCTATAAAAAGACTTTTACTATCACCCGAAAACTTCAAATCCTGGGCGAACATAACGTATCGCGAACTATCAGGGAAGCCAAAATCACCCACCATTTTACCAGTGTACATATCCCAAATATTGATACTACTATGAAGCCCTTTAATAGTTGCTATATACCTGCCGTTGGGGCTTGTTTCCACTGTATTTAAAGCAGAAATTTCCTCTTGAAACTCATGCACTGTTTCTGCATTTGAAAGCTTTAGAATTTTTGATTGCGTATAATATAACTGTTCATCAGGAGAGATTGATTTTGGACCGCTATAGTATGCCATTATTGAAAGCAAGTCAGGATTATGCTTTTTTCCTGTGGCCACATTCCTTATGTTAAGCCAGTTGTAATTCATAGAAGCAATTACATAATTATCCTTCGGACTAAAGTACACCTTAGAAACAGCCTCTTCTTCCTTAAATTCTTTTTGCAGCTTTCCTGTGCCAGCTTTCCAAATTTTAATGGTGCTGTCTAAAGAAGAGGATACAATGCTTTTTCCATCATTTGAAAAGGATGCACTTGTTGCTGATGACTTATGCGCTTTTATTACTTGCGTTAAGTTTCCGTTTTTACTATCATAGATATTGATCTTTCCACCGGTAGTAGCTATTACTATCCATTTATCATCCGGACTAAACTCCAGCGTATTGATTGTTTCGTCCCCTAAGTCAATTGTAAAAAGCGGGCTGCCGTCTTGCAAATTGTGAATGGTGGCTTTGCTGGCAAGGCCAAATGTAGCTATCCTGTTAAATGTTGCCGTATTACAGATTTTTAGATTAGGGTTTATGATCTCTGTTCTTTGAAGCTCCTTTTTAGCAGAAAGGTCAATTGTAACCAATTCATATTGGACAGGCCAGGAGTTTTTAGGAACAATCATAACCAGGTATTTACTATCAGCTGATAAAACCGCTTCCGTTAAACCGGAACTATTGACACGAGTAGAATACATGAAAGCTTGGGAAGCAATATCCCAAACCTCTATCTTATCACTATAGGTTATCAAAATGTATTTGCCATCTGGGCTAAACGTGCTTTTAGTGGTATTCTTAAAATCATAGACAGTACGGTAAGTAACTGCGTCAACCAAATACGTTCTTTGGTGCTCAGAAAACAAAATGAGCTTTCCATCATTACTAAACTCCACCGTTGCATAAAAACCTTTGGGAGTCACCGGAAATTTTAAGTCCATAGGCCCCTGAGCAGCAGAAAAAAGAAAGGAAAAAACGACAAATAACGTAAGTACATTTCTCATAAACAATATCAATAACTTGCTTATCCCAGCCGAGTCTTCTAAGTTTGACATGGTATGTAGGCAGGGACTGGACGCAGATGGGACAACTTTAAGTATTTCCGTGCCAATGTATGGATTCTTTTACAAAAAGCACCTTCTTATAAAATGCAAACAATAAAGTCGTTTTTGACATTCCTAATGGCGTGAAACAGTGGCATGACATGCAATTTGGCCAGAGGTATCACAAAATAGCCGCTGGCACTAGATTGCAAAAGAAGATCTGGATAAGCATGCAAAGAGACGGATCTGCAGTGCAATACCTAAGAAACACTCTTTTGATTTACATTGGGCGAGGATTAAAAAAACTGATTACCTACTATCGCTTACACAAGGATTGCAGGTGTAGCAAAGCCTCAAGCAATATTTTCATCTGCGACTCTGGCGCGCAGTCTAATTTAAGAAAACCCACCGATTGATCGCCCTTATAAAAATTGATCCAACTAGCTGGCGCCACTGTGCCATAGGTACAGGTTACTGCCTCAATACCATTCTTTACCATGCCTTCTTTATAATAGGGATCCTTCAGGTCCAACAAGTTGAACCGAAAGTCAGGGCTACCACCACGAACCAATACTACACTACCATCTGCGGAAGCAGTAACTACTTGTGTAAATCCCCAGCTCCATTTTTCCACGCGACCATTGATCATTTCAATCGTTTGGTGAAAGTTTAAACCGGCAAAGGAAACAGTATCCTTTATGCACAACCGTAATAGATCCAGGAAAGCGTTGTAAACTTCTTTTGCCTCGTTGTGTGTGGCAAAAGAGATCACCCGCGTACGCTCCGGGCTTAAATGAAACTGCACAAATTTGGCATCCTTATAAAGTTGAATACCCGTGGACGTATCACTTTCCTTATACAAGTCAAACAAATTGAAAGTTTGCGGCACCATATCGGATGAATAGAATAAGGCAACGGAACCATCTTGATCGATATCAACGGCAACTACTTTTCTAGAAGGATCAGACGGGGTAAACGGCACCGAACAGCAATGCAGTTTTTCACTTATAAAATTCTTTGTCTGCTTAAAGTCGCGCACTTGGCCATAGCCTTGGCTGCCTAAAAACAATAGTAATACAAGGGGTAGTACAAACGCCAGCTGCATAAACAAAACCATTTTCAAAGAAGAAAAATAGACTTTAACGTTTAAACATCCAAACAAACTAGCACTCGAGAATAGGTACCAAGAAACTGGCGTCAATGGCACTTGGTAATTGAAAGAGAGAGAATTGAATTACACAAACCGGCCGTTAAAAGTGCGAGGGTAATCGATAATAAAATCAATCTTCCCAGCCCTTTTGCAGGTTGGATTCCTCAAATAAAAGATCCTGTCGCTTTGCTAATGCTTTAATCTCTGCATAAAGTACTCTTAAGTCCTCAAAGGACATGTTAGACTTCATGCCCTCATCGAAAGCTTTACGCTTTTCGTCAAGCTTGAGGTGCAATTCACGGATTTCATTGTCAAGATCCGATTGATTAAAAAACATATTCTAAAAATACAAATCAGTTTTCGCTAATGAAAATAATTGTTAGTGACCACTTTATCCCTTCTAATTAAATCTGGAAAACCAAAACCGTTTTAAAAGAAACAATATTCGATTTATAAAATCAACGAAAAGAATACCTTCAAACTATGGTCTTATCTTTAGCTTAATGAAAAAACTGCTGCTTTTCGTAACCCTGATCGTTAGTTTTAAGCTGGCATTTTGCCAAAATTCCAGAGAGATTAATTGGCCACTTGATAGTGTTGCTTTTAAAAAGAAGGTAGATAAAGTAGTAAATCAAAGAATTGGCAGAATAAAGCTCATTACAAAAGACTTTTTCTTTACCAAGCTAGATTCATTTCAAAAAGACACGCTAGAGAAAATCAGATATACGGTGAGCGTTGATAAAGCCTCCAAACAAATAATAACAGCATTTATCGCCCATGAAGATTATAGCGACAGCACGTTGGAGGTCAAGTCCTTTGTGTATCATAATGAAGAATTACTTAAAGTATATTACCTCAAATGGAATAATCGTCAAAAACTTATTGAAACAAGCAGGTATTTTAATCCCAGTCTGATTAGAATCACCGAACCTAGCGGCAGTGAACGTCCCTATCTAGAAGCCATCGCCTATTTTAAATATTTACTAAAGGAAAATAATTAGACTACCCTCCGCAACGTCAACCGCTAACTTGCATTAATGCAATTAGGCACTTTATATGCAACCCTCGCTTGTAAACTCTATTCAGGCCATAGTCTGCCTCTTAATGAAAATCTAAGCTCAGAATTTCGTAACTTAATAAAACGAAAAGCCTGACATAGGCACTACTACCCACACAAAAGAATAGTAGAGATAGGGCTTAGTTTTTAACTTCAATGACAAGCAATACTAACGGAAAAGGGAGTTGTGGTTATTCCATTTATAAAAGCACGAAATACATATGTATGGCAATAAGGCATACACACTTTACCGTTTACTTATTCCAATGGCTCTACAGTACAGGCAACTGCAGCCGATCTGCTATCAACTTAGAAAACAAAAACATTGTGTTATGATCAACAGATTAAACAAGCTTACCCGCGAAGAACGTGAGTTACTTTACCAGGCCCCAGTCTTATTATCTGTTCAGGTGGCCTGTTCCAGCAAAGGTGTAAACCAAACACAAAAAAAAGATGCTATTTGGTTATCACATATCAAAACCTTTACGGCCGACCCTGTTTTAATTCCCTATTATCAAGAAGTAGAAAAAACCTTTGCTCCCCAATTTGAAGCTACAGTGCAGGAGTACGCTCCTTTTGACGAGGCTAAACAAACGGCACTTAAAGAAAAAATCGAACAGGTAAATGCCGTAGTAGCCAAGTTAGAGCCTGGGTATGCAGAAGACTTGCAGCATAGCCTGGAAAAATATGTCAACCATGTACAACGATCAGCGCACAGTGTCTTTCAGGACTTCATGTTTCCTTTGAAGATCAAAGGCTTGAATGATTGAGATATTGCTACGTGGGCTTTATTTGCTGCAAGAACCTGCTTGAGCGAATGGCAATCAAGTGTGCTCTAGTAGGCACTTAACCTTTTAGCAAAAGGAGTAGGCAAAGAATTGCAACGGCTTTGCGAAACATGGTGAAAGCCTGCCATTTTAGTGCGATGCGGTGCGTCCACAAACGCTTTTTAACGAGTGAATTGCCAACTTACGCTACCAAAGCTTTAATACTGGAATTACTCTTGCAACAAGCGCCTTGCTTTACTCATTCTTCTTCATGACTACTTCCTCAAACGGTTGCTCCTTCATTCGTAAAGCATCATCCAGAAACTCACCGCCATCAGCTATATGTATATCATGCTGATCGGGTTCTACATTTTGCAAGGCTTCATTTATTGAAACCAGGTCTAAATCAGGACCCACATTTTGTGGAAAAGGATTTCTATTCATGTTAAACCTTTTAAATTAATAGAAGATAAGGATGCCATATTGATGTGGTAGTGCAATGTGTAAGAACGTTAAGTAGTTTACCGTCCTACATCAACCGATGGCCCGCCACTACTATTATCAATCTCCGCGAATTATGATTGATTTACTAATTGTTTACTAAACCAATCTTCATATTTAATCTTTCCAAGACGTGCATTTTCACCCGTAATCAAAGCCGCATCATCTAACTCTACACCAAAATAAAGTGCGTGCGCATCTGGAATCAACTGATGCGAATCTTCTGTTGCAGTCAGATAATAGCGAATGAATTCAGACATGGGCATACGTTCAGGACCGCCGACTTCAACGATGGCATTTACAGGAGCATTAATAACAATATCAGCTAGGGCTGCTACCGTTTCATCTGAGGCAATTGGTTGGATGGCACCGGTTGAAATACGGACTTCATTGCCCACCACACCTTCCTGTGCTATCCTACCAGCAAATTCGAAGAATTGAGTAGAACGCAAAATGCTATATGGGATACCGGCTTCCTTGATCAGATTTTCTTGTGCCACTTTAGCACGCAGATAACCACTACCCGGCAGTCGCTCAGCGCCAACCACAGATAAAGCAACATGATGCTTAACGCCTGCATTAGCTTCTGCCTTGAGCAAGTTTGTAGTAGACTGCTGAAAAAAGTCTAAAACAGCTTTATCCTCAAATGATGGCGAATTGGAAACATCAACAACAACAACTGCCTCTTTCAAAACTTCATTAAGTCCTTCTCCAGTGATGGTATTAACACCCGATTGAGGCGAGGCCGCTATAACTGTGTGATCAAGCTGGCGAAGCTTATTTACGAGCTTTGAACCGATAAGTCCGGTACCGCCGATTACTACAATTTTCATGATTTATTTTTTACGTATTATCATGCGAAATTCCAATGCGAATTCATTCTACAAAATGAAATATCCACCTTTTGCATACTGTCTTTTATAGTTTCTATCAGGATTTCTTCTATACCAAAACTGCGTTTGTTTTGCCCTCTTGTTGACGATCTCCTAATCAAGAAACAGAACCGGAATCAGATGCGGCCTCTTGCTGTAACACCTGCTGCCTATTTAATGCTCCTTCTGCAGCAGCTTCTATAACCTGGACTACCGCTTGGGGCTGCGACATAAACACCACATGACTGGCCTTAAGTTCGGTTATTTCAGCCTTAGCTCTTTGGGCCATTGAACGCTGTGCTTCGGGCGGTATGGTCTGATCTTCAGTAGCCAGCACAAACCAACTTGGCTTGTTTCGCCACGCTGCCTGGCTGACAGAGTTGCCAAAAACGGAACCGGCGAGAGGGGGATGGGAGTCGGCCATAAAGGCTGCTTTATCAGCCGGCAGGTCTGCACAGAAACCGGAATGAAACTTTGCCCTATCGTACCAGCATAGTCCATTCTCGTCGGGAGGCAGGAACCCTGAATTAGGTGCTGGCGGCCAGGATTGAAACAGCGATAAAAACGTTTCATTGGCCTCTGGCACAAAAGCAGCGATATAGACCAAACCGGCCACATTGGGCGCATTGCCGGCTTCCGTAATTACGGCGCCTCCATAGGAATGACCCACCAGGATCACAGGTCCGCTCAACTGAGCCAACACCTGTATGGTAGCTTCCACATCAGCGTCAAATGAGGTATTCGGATTGGCTACTGCGCGTACAGTGTAGCCCTGTTTTGTCAAGATATGATAAACACTTTCCCATCCAGAACCATCAGCAAAGGCACCATGCACCAGTACAACATTTTTAATCGGCAGATCTTTCATTTTCTTTTGTTTTGTAAGTTAACAAATGAGTGATTCGTTGTATAGGGCAAGGATCGATAGAAGGCTTTATGCAGCGCTTAGTAAGTCGTGAAACGTGAGTGAGCGCTCTATTCATTGATCTTTATCTCTCTACGTGTAGCTTGGAACTTGCAGCGTACAGCTCTTATTACTTCAAATACTTTTTCAATTCGGCCGCAGCATGCACAAACAAGGAACGTGTGGCAGGCAAATTGGACAAGCCATTGAGCAGGCCAAAGTCGTGGATCATTCCGTTGTAGCGCACTGTGGTCACCGTTACACCAGCCTCATCCAGCTTGCGACCGTAAGCTTCGCCTTCGTCGCGAAGAATATCATTTTCCGCCACTTGGATCAAGGTGGGCGGCAGGCCCCTGAGTTGCTCCGTAGTAGCCTGAAGCGGAGAAGCATAAATTTCCTTCCGCTGCTTAGGGTCGGTGGTATACTGGTCGTACATCCACTTCATCAGCGAGGTAGTTAGGAAGCGCTCCTGTCCGAATAGCCGGTACGACTCTGTATCAAAGCCTGCATCTACAATGGGCCACATCAGGATTTGAAGCTTTATATCAGGACCGCCCTTAGCTTTTGCCATAAGGGTTGTTACAGTAGTCATATTGCCACCTACACTGTTGCCTACAATGGCCAGCCGCTTACCGTCTACGAAGAGTTCGTTTCCGTGCTCCGCCACCCATTTGGTAGCCACGTAGATCTCATTGATAGCTTGCGGATAACGAGCCTCTGGAGAAGGTGTATAGTTAACAAACACTGCCGCATAGCCCGACAGAACCACAAGGTCACGTACCATACGTTGGTGAGTGGGAAAGTCGCCAAGTATCCAGCCACCGCCATGAATGAACATAAAACAAGGCAGTGTGCCGCTTGTCTTTTCCGGGCGCACTACGTGCAGCTTAATAGTATAACCGTCTGTAGTAATGATTTTCTCCGAAACGTCAACGCCACTCAGATCTACTTTAACGGAGGCTTGCAGGTTGATCAAAACGTTTCGGGCATCTTGCTTGGAAAGACTTTCTACAGGCGCCCCTCCTGTATTCAGCAGTTTTAAGAATGCCTTAGTTCCTTGATCAAGGTGGGGATCATTGGCATATGACACCACCTGTTCCGTTCCTCGTGTTGCTGGAATCGTCATGGTTCATTTTTATTGAGCTAAAAAAAATGCAGTAACCATAGCGGAATAACCCTCATCAGAAAGGTTTTCAGATGACTGATGGAGGCCCAAAAAGAACGGGTAAACAAAGCGTAAGGGGTAGTTAGTTGCGTAGAGTGTGCGGAAAACTGTTGCTACAAGGTAGTAATTTCTGTCTACCTTTTTCAGATACTTATTAGTAATTCTTGCATTAAAAAATTATTAACTGATTGACTTAGCGATTGCCTTGATTTGGATTTCTAATCCCTGATTTGAAGACATCAATGGTAGTAGGCGACCAAGAAGGATAATGAGAATGACAACTTAAGTACTTTTCTTTTTCTTGTGAAACACATATTCTATCGCCTGTTTACTTAAATAAAACTTTAACGCTACACCAACGGCATTTACTGCATCAACAGTTTCTCCGTTTTGAAATTGACGTAGATAATACGACTCAAAGTTTACATACCTGGCTACTTTTATTTCCAAACCAATACAAAATCTGAAGCGATCTGAACTACTTTCAATGAAATTCACAAAATACTCCCCAAAAAAATAGGGAATGCAATACAGGTATATGGTTTGCACCTCCTTTTCTATGGTTACTTTGGGTCTGTAGCGAAGTTTAAAATCACCGTTTACGAATCTCCAGTCCAAACGATTCCTAGCAGTCAACAGTACATTCATTGGCAAATGAAAACGCGAGTTGGATTCCGTAGCAATTGCGTGCTCTTTTACCTGGCTAACTGATTTCTGTGGTGTAGATGAATAGTAGTATCCAGCTCTTAACCACAAGTAATACCCTCTCGAACTATCCTGGAGTTGAGGGCTGAACTTTTTTCGTAATGAAGAGCTTGCAAAATAGTCGATATACATCCCTACAGCACCATCAGTGTAATCAGACGTTCTAATTTTAGTGGCAGAGTACATAGCAAATAGCCGCCATTTTTCATTGAAGCTATAAAACACATTGATCTCAGGCCATCCTTCCTCACGCGCCCCTGTAGTATCCTGGGCTGATAAATGACAAGAATAAAACAGAAATACAACAATATAAATGGCCTTTTTCAAGTATTCACTTTATAATACTGTTGTTTAAAAAATGAGGAGTAACAATAAACCTAATAAATTGTCGGGAGTTCTTTTTATAACTAAGTATTGCCAGTTGCTCAATAAAAAAAATAGCGGAATCATTGTGATGAAAAACCTTGCCTGATTGATTTAGGGATTAGATGCTTTTAAACATACGAAGTTTGTTCATCCAGTAGCGCCGGAAAGGAACTACATTCAATACAATAAGCTGCAATATAGAGCACTTGCTAAAGAGCCGCTCTACAGTTTAAAGCAAATCTTTCGCCCGCCTTGGTGTGTATTTATGCGCTGCTTCTTACCAGTTTCAATTAAAAAATACTGCACCCCTCCTACTTTCAAAGCACTATAGAGTAATTGTAACATTTACCTCTATCGTGAAAATCATTCGATCACCTGGATCCCAAACATAATCTTCTGAACATCGATACCCTCTTAACCAAGGAACACCATTTATTGTTCTTATATAAAATCCTTTGGGGAAATCATCATCATTAACCAATGGTTCTGAAAAGATAGTTATTGAGCCTGGCGGTGCCTTACCCAACACTTTTTCCCTCCGATCCGACAGTTCTTTATCATGTAGCTTATGCAGCCTTATATAAGACGCCAACTCTAAAGGACAATAGAGCAAACCTAAAGACTGTATACAACTCCTTATTTCCCCAAAATTGCCACCTATGGTCAAGCCGATCTCTGCTAAAGTCAGTTCTACTACTGTTGCTGTATACGTAATAGTTGAAGGCTTGTATAAATCACTTTGAAATAGCTCATATGCATAGTCATTGAGCTCCACACTCGACTGCTCCAACTTTTCCATGAGTTTGTCTTTACTAAGCGCTTCATTCGTTATGTTATAGATGTTATTGCCTTTATTGAACATGTTCATGTTTCTCGATAGTATAACTGTGTTAACGGTCTACATTTTCCACTTCCTTATTAGTGAGGAATCTGACGGTAGTAAAGCAACAATCTATAAGCATCTGTCAGTAGGCTCTGTCGTACAAGCACCTCCTTTTGCTCTTCATTTTTATAACCAATAGCAATAGCATAATCTGTATTAAAAAAGAAATGGTGCATCACCGAAACAGGACTTGGCGGCTCAAACTTCTCAGTAAGCTTTACCAGGTATTCGTTGTGGAAGTAGTAGGTTCGGGTACTCCTTGTTAGGCTATCATGGACGGAGGCTTTTAACAAGGTATTACTTATAGTATCCGCAGTTAATATTAAAGTGTACTGGCCGAATGCTCTATCATATTGTTTTACAGAAGTGGTCTTTTCAATTTGTGCTATAATCGGCGTAGCATCAGAAGCAAATTGAATGGGCTGGGCCTGCAGCCATTGCGAACAAACAAGGTAGATGAATTGAAAAATATATTTCTTCATACATCAGTTTAGCGGCATAACGTAAAGCTCAGTTTTATTATTGCTCCAGATCCTTTCGAGCAACCAAGCACATTTTGCACCATCGCTCATATGACAAACAATGAACACTAATTAAGGTAGCAAGAAAATATAAAAGAGATTAGCTTTATACAACCTCTCATTTCTGAGCTTGTTGACAAACCAGTCAGCCGTCTTGCTTTCAAACCTTAACGCTACAATAGTATGAAATCATATCAAAACCTTTTCCCTATTTCTATCCTTTTCCTGTTATTCGCCTTAACAGTTACACAACCAGCTATTTCACAACACAATATGAAAAAAATGGTTAGCAGTCCTAATAATTCGACAAGTTCTTTACTTGACACTGCTGCTATTGGGCGTATAATGGGTATTAAAGGAAGCTTCAATAAAGGTGAGTATAAAATAACTGTTCCCCAGAATGATCTGAGCGTTATGGTTGATGGATTTAAGATCATTCCAGCCATGGGATTAGGTACTTGGATTGCCTTCACGCCCACGCCCGGCGGTGCTATGATTATGGGCGATATTATTTTAACCGAAACGGATCTGAAGCCTGTACAACAGGAAATTATCCGCCAGGGCCTCACTATAACAGCTATCCACAACCATTTTGTACGGAATCACCCCAATGTCATGTACATGCACCTGGGTGGCACTGGCAGCACAGAAGCTATGGCGCAAAAAGCGAAAGCAGTGCTAGACAAAGTAAAAGAAACAAGAGGCGGTGATCCCTCTAAAGGCACGGCATCAAACGAAACAGTTCAAAACACGATTGATACAGTAAGCCTTAATACCATTTTGGGATACAGGGGTGAAATGAGCAAAGGGGTATATAAGTATACTATTGGCAGACCTGATATCAAACTACAGGAACATGGCGTAGCGGTTTCTACATTTTTAGGATTCAATACCTGGGCGGCTTGGCAGGGCACTTCTGACAAAGCCGCTGTTGCCGGAGATTTTACGATGCTGGAAGATGAAGTAGAACCAGTAGTTAAGGCACTGGTAGAAAACGGCATTGAAGTAGTTGCCGTTCACAACCATATGGTACATGAACAACCTCGCGTTTTCTTTCTGCATTACTGGGGTGTAGGTAATGCCGAACAACTGGCTAAAGGCTTGCGAGCTGCGCTGGATCAAACCGGCAAATCGAAAAACACCAGGAGCATGAACTCACACTGAAAATTGTACCAACACTTCAACTTAACTAATGTTGTTAATAAGGTAGATAAAATGAACCCATTATTCGCCCCATCGATCTGGGATAAATGCGCAAATACACTTCTCCGGCTAGCGGGTTCTGACCATACAAACTGCTCAACCTCTTGTCAGGATTGTAAAGAGTAATTTGGCCACCAAGCGCAACTTTGGTTTGACCAATGTTCAAAATATCGTAAGAGGCCCCAGCAGTAAATGCATGTACAGGAAAGAGCGCATCATGGCCATATTCCACTTCATCTAGGTTCAACTCCTCTGTTGATTTCTGAACCCATTCATAACGCCCATACAGTGTTGTTCTTCTTTGATTTCTTGAACCTTCAACCAATATGGCATTTTCTCCATCGTGATCATTGCTCTTGTTCATACCCCAAAGGGCGGTAATATTGGTAAACGTTTCTCCAAAGCCGCGTGCACTGTACGTAGCCGAAGCTGTTGTGCGATGAACATTCTCTCCAGGATGCAGCGTCTCAGGTTCTTTAATAAACCCGTGCGAAACCTGCATGGCCCATTTTATGGTTGGGTTGTAAGATAATCGCCCACTCCAGGAATTAAAAAGTGGCTTATCAAAGTCATATCTATTTTCATCTGGCTCACGACCTGTAAAAGAAGATCCTTCCAGTTTCCAATTGCCATAGCGAACACCAAAAGTAGCTACCCCAAATGTAATATGGGTTGCATCTACCCAGTGATGCGACAAAGGGGCATCAGGATTGAAAAAACCTGAAGGACGGTGCACGTAAGCCGTGGGACCAAGTGCGGGCTCTCCAGGATAACCCAGGTACACAAACACGTCTGTCTTGTTAGAAAGTGTGTGTGCATAGCTAACTGAAAGTTCAGAAAAAAGATCATGAGGGTGCTGACGATCAACCAAAGGCTGGCCCTTGTAAGTTTCTCCTGTTTGAAACAACAATGGATAGCCATTTTTGCCAACTGTTATCGGATCTAACGAGACCATCGTATTAAAATGAAATAGCCCGCTTTTTCCTACAGTTCGTTGCCCCATGAACATAAACATGTTCGGCGCATCAAACTTTGCATCACCCCTGGATCCTCTGTCAAGCAGATCCTGCTTATTGTAGCGCAGGTACGCACTACCGTGTAGCATGTACATCCATGCCCCCTTATGAAACATATAACCATACATGGGAGAGTTATCGGGGCTCCACGAAGTACCCGACCCATTGCGGGTCATTGGCAGAGTAAGCGAAAACGCATGCGACATATTCATGCTCATGTGATCATGTTCTCCCATCTGCATTCCCTCTTGATGATGATCAGTGGACTGGTTGCCATGATTATGTCCGCCATGATCTTGAGGAACTGTGTCCCTTGCGCCCTGCATAGACATTGAAGGCATTGTCCCTTTTTGTTTTACAGCGGCAGGCTTACTGGATTTCACGGAATCCTTTGAAGGGATAGTATGCTCATGAGCGTGCTGTGCTTGGGATACTAACACCAGCATATAGGCCAAAGAAGTTATAAATAATTTTTTCATGATCATTAACTGTATTTCCATTCGACACGCATTGGTATTTAGCAAAAACTTTGCTCGTTTTCCAAAGCGCTGAACTGTAGAGTGACTACTTGGATTATTCTCAAACAAAGCTATTATTCACACTACCCCTAAGGGTTATACAATTTTGAGTAAACGTTATAAGATTTTAAGTCAAACAACTACGAAGCTTAAGTTGCGTAGTTAATAGAAACAACAAAACAGTTCACCGATCATACACATCATGTTGTACAAAGCGGTACTTCATCTTATAGGCAGTGAGCGGTAGACGCCCACTCCTTCTTGCGTCTTCGATAGCGCCTATCTACTCATAGATACTATTTATGATCAATTTGCTTCCAATAGATACAATTGAACATAGATTTGTCACCACAACTACTTCCTAAACGATATAAGCAACAACCATGGAATCATTTGCATCGCAAAACACAACCGCACTTCAGGTAAATACTGACAATGCAGCCAGCATGTGTCCGTTTTTAAATGGCGCTACTAAACAAACTGCAGGCGGTGGCACCCGCAACCGCGACTGGTGGCCCAACCAGCTTAAGTTAAATGTTCTTCGCCAGCAATCTTCCTTATCCAATCCAATGGACAAGGCGTTTAATTATGCGGAGGAATTTAAAAGCCTGGACCTGGCTGCTGTGAAGAAAGATATTTTTGAACTGATGACTACCTCTCAAGATTGGTGGCCTGCCGATTTTGGACATTACGGCCCCTTCTTTATTCGTATGGCGTGGCACAGTGCGGGCACATACCGCATTGCCGATGGGCGCGGTGGTGCTGGTGCCGGACAACAACGCTTTGCACCGCTGAATAGCTGGCCCGATAATGCCAATCTTGATAAAGCCCGCTTACTCTTATGGCCTATCAAAAAGAAGTATGGTAGAAAAATTTCCTGGGCCGACCTTATGATCCTTGCCGGCAACTGTGCATTGGAATCAATGGGCTTTAAAACCTTTGGCTTTGCAGGCGGGCGTGAAGATGTGTGGGAAGCACAGGAAGATGTGTATTGGGGAGCAGAAAAAGAATGGCTGGGCGATGAACGTTACAGCGGGGACCGTGAGTTGGAGAATCCCTTAGCCGCTGTGCAAATGGGTTTGATCTATGTAAATCCAGAAGGCCCCAACGGTAATCCCGATCCATTACTGGCAGCGCGTGATATCCGTGAAACGTTTGGTCGTATGGCCATGAACGATGAAGAGACTGTAGCTCTGATAGCAGGCGGCCATAGCTTTGGTAAAACACATGGTGCCGCAGACCCCAGCAAATATGTAAGTCACGCACCGGCTGCTGCCAGCATAGAAGACCAGAGCATGGGTTGGACGAATACCTTTGGAAAAGGCAACGCAGAACATACCATTACGAGCGGCCTAGAAGGTGCATGGACGACAACACCAACAAAATGGAGCAACAATTTCTTTGAGAATCTTTTCGGTTATGAGTGGGAGTTAACAAAGAGTCCCGCAGGTGCACACCAATGGAAACCCAAAGATGGCGCTGGTGCCGGCCTGGTACCCGATGCACATGATTCTTCCAAACGTCATGCACCGTTTATGCTAACAACCGATTTGTCATTAAGAATAGATCCTGCCTATGAAAAGATTTCAAGACGCTTTTACGAAAACCCTGATCAATTTGCAGATGCCTTTGCCCGCGCCTGGTTTAAACTAACACACCGTGATATGGGTCCGCGCGCTCGCTACCTTGGTGCTGAAGTGCCGGCTGAAGAACTGATCTGGCAAGACCCGGTTCCTGCAGTAACGCATGAATTGATCAATGAGAAAGACATTGCAGATCTTAAAGAACAAATCTTAAACTCCGGCTTAACGGTTTCACAATTGGTTTCTACCGCCTGGGCGTCAGCCTCTACGTTCCGTGGCTCCGATAAACGTGGCGGCGCCAATGGTGCACGCATTCGACTGGCGCCACAACGCAATTGGGAAGTAAACAATCCCATTCAGCTGGCTACAGTAATCGAAACTTTACAAGGCATACAAACAGCATTCAACAATGCTCAAACCGGCAATAAAAAAATATCCCTGGCCGATCTGATTGTACTGGGTGGCTGTGCCGGTGTTGAAAAAGCAGCAAAACGTGCAGGCTATACTGCTACTGTTCCCTTTACACCTGGACGTACAGATGCCACACAAGAACAAACCGATGTGGAGTCATTTACTGTACTTGAGCCGAACGCCGATGGCTTCCGCAATTATGTAAAGCCAAAGTTTGCCATAAAGGCAGAAGACCTGTTGGTAGACAAAGCTCAGTTGTTAACATTGACAGCACCCGAAATGACAGTGTTAGTAGGTGGCCTGCGCGTGCTGAATACCAATTTTGACCGTTCGGTATACGGCGTTTTTACTCAAAATCCAGAAACATTGACAAACGACTTCTTCGTGAACCTGCTAGACTTCGGAACAAAGTGGAGTGCTGTTTCAGATACACAAGATGTATTTGAAGGCAGAGACCGTATCACTGGCAATGTGAAATGGACAGGAACCCGAGCTGACCTGATCTTTGGTTCTAACGCTGAGCTTCGTGCTATAGCAGAAGTATATGCCTGCGAAGACGCAAAAGAGAAGTTTGTCAACGACTTTATTGTGGCTTGGAATAAGATCATGAATCTTGATCGTTTTGATTTAGTGTAATAGCAGAGACACCCAAATAAAAAAGGTGACCAGAAGAGGTCACCTTTTTTATTAACTAACTATCAATTACGTATACCCTTTTCTTTTGTGATTAAATTATATAGCTTGGCAGTCGCTTAATCAATTTCTCTTTCACCCATTATGAATTTTATACCAACTACGCTTACCGAGCATTTGCCTGATTTAATCATGATGTTATCCATG
Source organism: Flavisolibacter tropicus (assembly GCF_001644645.1). Taxonomy (NCBI): domain Bacteria; kingdom Pseudomonadati; phylum Bacteroidota; class Chitinophagia; order Chitinophagales; family Chitinophagaceae; genus Flavisolibacter; species Flavisolibacter tropicus. The sequence goes on from NZ_CP011390.1 coordinate 2,431,945, forward strand.
GATGGCATCATACTTTATACAAATCCCGCTTTCACACTTCACCTACTCTATCCGGCTGAAGAAATAAAGGGCAAGGACTACCAAGAACTATTGCACCCTACCCTTCAGGACGCCCGAATAAATCTTGCTGACCAGGTATTAACAAAAACCTCGGTTTCAAGTGTGGTACACCAGCTGAAGCGAAAAGACGGCACAGAGGCGATAGTAAACTGGTCCAGTGTGTACCTGCAAAATGAGAATATCCTCTTTTGTACAGGTCGCATGGAAAAAGAACAACAGCACACTCAGCAAGAACATCTTTTTGAAGCATTGGTAGAAAATACTTTTGATCTTTTGGCGGTAACTAATGAGAAAGGCATATGGACATACGTAAGTGAATCATTAGCCAAACTGATTGGCAGTACACGAGAGCTATTAATTGGGCAATATTGCTTTGATTATATGCACCCGGCCGATTTACCCCAATTAGCCGAACAGCAACAAGCTTTACTGCAAGGACAGAAAAAAGTACAGGGCTTACCCTACCGATTTCGCAATGCAGCTGGAGAGTGGATGTGGATGGAAGCTATCATCGCTAACCAATTAGCCAATCCTGATATTAAAGGCATAATCATAACCGGAAGAGATATTAGTGACCGCATGGCCGCGGAAAAAAATGCTAAGGAAATTAAATTGCTGGAAGGCCTCCGAGAAGGGGAAGAAAAAGAACGGAGCCGCATTGCCAGAGATCTGCATGATGAAATTTCCAGCATGATTGTCGCCGCCAAAATGCACATTGGCATATTGACTAAAACCATCCCTCTTATTGCCGACAACCACGCATATCAAAAAGGATTAAACCTACTAGATCAAGCCGCCAGCCAAATACGCCGCACTTCGCACAACCTCATGCCAGAGATTTTACTAGAGAACGGATTGCATAAAGCCCTGAATTGGTACTGTAGCAGCATCAGTAATTCGCATTTAAAACTACAGTACATCTCACTGGGCTCTGCCACTCGGTATTCTCCCACTTTTGAATTATCACTTTACCGTATTGTTCAGGAACTGATCAATAACATCATCCGCCATGCAAGAGCAACAGAAGCAATTATTCAGATCAGCTATCTTTCCAACAGTCTGATGTTAACGATTGAAGATAATGGCATTGGATTTAACAAGATGTCTCAAGCAAAAGGCACTGGCTTATCTTCCATAGCAAAAAGAGCGGCAGTCATGAACGGTGTCATAGAAATTCAATCAACTCTAGGAAAGGGCACAAGTATATACCTTGAATTTCAAACAGAAGGACTCTAAACCTTTATTGCAAAGCATTTTTAAACTTCATCTTTTTGCTATTAAACAATGGCACATTTGATGTTAGTAAAGCGCCTGCTTTTATGCACCCTTTTGTATGCGTTAACGGACCAGCTCTTCCTTTGCCGTTTTCCAGTATAGCTAGTGACAATAGTGCAATTAATAATTAGAAAGAAGTAGCCCATCAGCGCTGACATACAAATGACTTTATACAACCTTAAGAAAGAAGCTCAAGAACTCATTTTATATTTTCAGGTTTGCTAGAGAGTTCGCTACTATTTGATTGAACTGGCACTGTATTTTGTAAGGTATTGGTATAATATTCCAGCATCAATCATTTTATAACGCTAAATAATTTACCATGAAAGTAGCTGCTGCAGTTGCCGGAGGATTAGCAGGAACCCTTACTGTTGCTTCTTTACATGAAGCTTTACGCAGAGTCACTCCCAATGCACCCCGCATGGACATACTCGATATGGAATTAGTAAAAAAAGGACTAAAAAGCCTAAACAGGAAAGTCCCTTCTGCCAATAATCTTCAGCGATGGGCTGTAGGCGGAGAGCTTGTTAGCGATACGGCTTATTATAGCCTTGCAGGAGTGGGCGCCAGAAATGGCCTATGGGCCAGAGGAGCTTTGTTAGGCTTAGTAGCAGGTGTTTCTGCCGTTATTTTACCAAAGCCACTTGGTCTACCCTCAACGCCAAGCAACAAAACGTTTGGCACGCAACTAATGACCATTGGCTTATATTTAATTGGCGGGCTTGTAGCTGCAGCTGTAACACAACTGGTAGATGATGCTCAAAGCAGCGAGGAAAACAATGAAGAAAGCTATCAAGTATTAATTTCTCAGTCAGCACTTACCTATTGATGTTAGTAAGCCATCCATTAAAATAGGAAGGCCAAGTTACCAAACTAATCCTCTGCCAATAGGCGTATGACCTTGCAGGGATTACCGGCGGCAAACACGTCGGCAGGAATATCTTTGGTCACCACGCTGCCTGCACCAATCACACTTCTATCACCGATACTGACACCAGGGCAAATAACGGCGCTACCACCAATCCATACATCATTACCGATAGTGATGGGCTTGGCGAACTCCAGTCCTGAAGCTCTTTCCTCATGGTTCATTGGATGGGTAGCGGTGTAGATTTGTACGTTTGGCCCAAACAACGTGCGGCTGCCGATGTTTACTGGAGCTACATCCAGCACCACACAATTGAAATTGAAGAATACCTTATCCCCTATTTTGATATTATACCCGTAGTCGCAAAAAAACGGTGGCTGCAACCAAAGCCCTTCTCCTGCATGAGGAATGAGTTCCTTAAGTATACGGAGACGATATTCCACCTGATCCTCTCTGGAATCGTTTAGTTCTTTTATCAGCAGTCGAGCCTTTAGCCTTTCATCAGAAAGCTGTTTATCCAGCGCATCATACAGCTCGCCAGCCAGCATTTTTTCCTTTTCTGTCTTCATGTTGTAAAACGGAAAAAAATCATGCCCTGAAAAGACAATAGTTTAAACAAAACTCCGTCACCAGACAGACAGAATCACCCTTTCAAACTGCAAAAGAAGAAATATAGATGATGTCTATTTTATTAAAGCAGGCTTTTTCTTTTCTCTTTGTATGGAGTTTGTCTCACGCGCCACCCTATTCTTTTGAAGCCAGGCTCTTACAGGTTCATCATACCACTTCAGGCAGGCATAGGCAATAGCAATAGCTGACACAAAGACCAACAGTGCAAAGGGATAGCCTTCTTGAAGCGAAATCTTATTATCCTTCACCCAGGCAGTATAAATGTATATCAGTGGATAGTGGGTGATATAAATCGGGTAAGAGATATCGCCAAGAAACTTACACCATCTTTTTGAAGTACTAGTTATCAACTCCCCACTGGCGCCTAAGTAGACGATCAATGGAAAAAGGAAAACAATGCACAACGAATCGTATAGCCCATTCATCCATAGCTGTTGTTCACCTCCAATGCGGGGAGCTGCAAGTATTACTAGAAGCAAAAGGCTGCACCATTGAAAAGCATTTTTAACTCTTGTCAAACGGACTGTACGAAAAAGCAGCAGCCCAGCAAAGAAGGGATACATTACCCGGGTAAACCCTACCCGCAATTGTGCTGGCTCCAGCGACCAACCACCAATAACATCACCCGAAGCACTTGTAACAGCATACTGGATCAACACTGCTCCAGCTAACATTACCAGGATGGTCAGAAGTGTTTTAGATAACTTACGAATAAACAACGCATAGAGAATATTAACAACATACTCGTAGAATAAGGACCACCCAGGTCCATTCAGTGGATAGGTTTCATTCCATCCGCGAATATCCATAGAAGGTGGCAAGGGAATCATTATAAAACCAATTACCATTACCAGTAGCAATTTCCACGATGGCACTGTTGCGATCACTGGCCACACGGAAGATGCCTGAAAGTAAAAACACACAGCACCAATCACCATCCCTATTATAACCATTGGTTGCAGCCTTTCCACACGCCGCCTCAAAAAATTTCCAACAGACATTTTCGACCAACGATCGTCATAAGCATAGCCAATTACAAAACCCGAAAGCAGGAAGAAAAAATCTACTGCCAGGTAACCGTGATTAATAATCTGGTCTGAAGGAGAAGTAGCATGCGCCTCAAAGATGTGGAATGCCACCACTGTTAAAGCAGCTACACCACGCAGCGCGTCGAGTATGGGATAATGGGGTTTGCTGGCCATAGGATAGAACTTTATATGCGTTTAAATTCATGTTTTATTATACCATTGCTTAAGCAACACTTATGTTGGCTGGCTGTCAAAAACGTTGGCTTTAAAAATGAGCCACTTATAACAGTTACTTTGCCTGTTGCATCCTTTCTTTTTGAGCGGCAATAGCTTTTTTTATGGAGTCTACGCGGTCTTGCTTATAACTTAAACGCAATTGTTTATAACCGTCCGACGCATATAAAGAATCCAAAAAGCGCTTACGCTGATCTTCACTTTTATCCCTCCCCAATTTTAAAAAACTTAATTGCTTCTTTTTGGCTTCGAGCAAGTCTTGCTCAGCCTTTGGTAGTTGACCCTCCAAGTTTGCCAGCTGTAGTTGTTGTTGGTTGTTTTCTTCACTATTACAAGCTGCAGCAAAGAAGATGGCAAGAAGTAAATAGTATTTCATTAACCTAATATAATACCGGATAAATTGAAAGACGAACATTCAACTTATAAAACTAAAAGAACCGATACGAAACATAGCGAAGAAATGGTGACTTATAGTATCATTAAGTAATAAATAGCTTTCGAAAACGCACAACCTTCAACCAACGTTACTGATAGATGTTATTTTTTAATGATCAAATTCCACCCCTCGGGTTTATGGGTCACATGAAAGCCTATGTCATAGGCGTATTTAAACAATTCAACATCGCAATAATCATCACCTGTTTTAAGGTTGGTGATAACTATTTTGTCTAAATATTCTGGCAATTCGGGCTTATTGAAAACAATGGTTTTCTCCAGCGCGTTGATCTCGATTTGCAAACAAGCTTGCAATAGCAAGAATACCGCTGCTACAGACCAGGCCTGTGGTGAACAGGCAACAGGATAAGCAGTTGGGCCCTCACCTGAACGTTGCTTAAACCCACAATACAGTTCTGGCAAGCGTTGCATATCGATAAACAGTGATGCACTAAATAAGGCAGATAGGATTTTCATGGCCTCATTTTGAAAACCATATCTGGCCAGTCCTGCTGCAATCAATGCATTATCATGTGGCCAGATAGAGCCATTGTGATAAGACATAGGATTATACCTTACTTCTTTTGCACTTAAGGTTCTTATACCCCATCCGTAAAACATATCTTCGCCCATTAGTGTTTTAACCAGGGTTTCAGCCCGGTCTTCATCAACAATACCAGTAAACAAACAATGACCGGGATTAGAGGATACTACATTGCAAGGTTTTTTATTCCCATCCAGCGCCAAGGCATAACAACCAGATGACTCATCCCAAAATATAGTATTGAATTTTTCCCGAAGATCGTCAGCTTCTTTCGCCAATTGTTCTGCATAGGCTGTTTCTTGAAAGGCAGTAGCTAACATTGAAGCATATTTCTTAGCCGCATATACATACCCCTGCACTTCACATAATGCAATAGGAGGCTCACAGAGCTCTCCATTTTTATACATAACAGAATCGTGAGAATCCTTCCAGCCCTGATTGGTTAGTCCATTTTCTGCCTTGTGTTTGTACTCTACAAAGCCATCGCCATCAATATCTCCATAATGGTCAATCCAATGCAAGGCAGCCTTTATGTTCGGCCATATCTTTTCAATAGTTAGCAAATCAGCTGTATGCTGATAATACATACCAGCCAGCATGATGAAAAGCGGTGTAGCATCAATAGTACCATAATACTCTTTAAAGGGAATTTCCCCTGTATTCGCCATCTCACCACTTCTTGCTTCATGCAATATTTTACCTGGCTCTGCATCTTTAGCTGGAATAAACTCTTTTGCCTGAAGGTTTGCCAAAACGGATAAAACATTTTTAGCCACCTCGGGTGCTACCCATAGTATTTCCATAGCGGTAATAATACCATCGCGTCCAAAAACAGTGTTATACCAAGGCACACCTGCATAAGGGTAAAGGCCATGCGTAGTAGGGGTCAATAATGACACCAGGTCTGCCTTTGAGCGATTGATCCAGTGTGTGAATTGTTCATTGGAAGTAGTAATATCAGCAAATAGCTGGTGTATTTTTTTCAGCTCGTTGCGCATTAACCCTTTGGCTTCCTCAAAATCTGACACATATATTTTCTCTTTCTCACTGGTTAGGAACTGCTCGTTTGTTCTAAACACTATTAAATAATCAATCTTATGCGGTTGATGTGGCTTTAAATGTAGCGTAAACAAAACCAGGTTATTACGTATAGAACACTCACAGTTTTCTGAAAAAATGATCTCAGTCCTGCGATGAACTTTATCCAGTCCACCGTAGTCGAAAAAAAGGCGGTTGTCCTTACTGCTTATTTGAGGCGGGTTTGGATGCAGCGTTCGGGCAATACCTCTGATTTCAAACAGGTCCTTAAAATCTGCTTCAAATAGTAAGGAAATATCAAAGTCGCAGGCTTGGTTGCTATAATTTATAAAAGAAAGTTCTTCATAGTAAACACCATTCCGAATAAACTGACTCCGCAAAATATGCAGATTGTTCTCCTGGATATTGCAGGCTATCAGATCCGGATTAGAAAGATCCACTGATAAAACATCATTATCTTCTTTAATTGAAGAGCTTAGTAGTAATGGCTTCTTTTTGTTTAATCGCAATTCCAGCCGGCTAATATAACGGGTGCCCTGGTGAAAGATCCCTTGCGCTGTTTTCGTATAAACATGTATATCTCCCCACCGGTCAAAAATGGCAAAACTGTCAGAGTGGTTCAGTACTTTGATCCGCTCGTCATAACTTACTACTTCGGCCGGAATATGAAACTTATCCTCTTCACTCGTTTTGATTTCTTCCGATTTCATACACTCCTTGTTTTGTTTTAGTTGATCTTAACTACTTTCAAGGGTAGAGATTCTGCATTATACAAGTAAGGGGTCTTATTTTCTTCAATCAAGTTCTGGAAAATATTCAGGTAAGCGGCCGTCATGCGACGCGCTGTAAATTTCTCTTCAAATACAGTACGTACTGTGGACCTATCGATAGATGGCAGTTTTTTTACCGCGCCCAAAGCTTCTTCTATTGTATGTACAATAAATCCGTTTTTTCCATTTTCTAAAACCTCCGGAACGGAGCCCATATCCCAACCAATAATTGGAGTACCACAAGCCATTGCTTCTATCATCACTAACCCAAACGGTTCAGGCCAGTCAATAGGAAAGAGTAACGCCTTTGCATTACCCAAAAAATCCTGCTTTTGAATTTCATTGATCTCACCGAGATATTCAACTAATGGATGCTGAAATAAATGTTGAATATGCCTTTCAAAATATTCTTGATCCGCCTTATCAATTTTGGCTGCGATCTTAATTGGTGTGTTAGAAGCAATAGCTATTTCAATAGCCCTGTCGCAGCGTTTCTCGGGCGAAATGCGACCTAAATAGGCAAAATATTCACCAGTTCCTGAAGCAAGATGAAATAGTTCAGCAGGCAAGCCATGGTGCACCCTACCTATAAAATTAGCTTGCGGCAGTGGTAGACACTGAGCATCTGAAATACAAACTACGGGCTGATCTTTAAATTTTTCATAGACAAACTGCAGCTCTGGAATGGAAAGCTTTCCATGCAAGGTTGTTAGATGGGGCGTTTTTAAACATTCGGTAAAGGGAAAGCTCAAGTAGTCAGTGTGAAAATGAATAATATCAAATTCATCAGCACGCTCCTTTACCTCCTGTAACTGTACCACATGTGGAGCTATTGTATCCTCGCATTTTTTGTTAAGACGAAGTGCCTCTGGTATAACAGATACTAAAGAAGCTTTTGTTTTTGAATCTCCTGAAGCAAATAAAGTTACATCATGCCCCTCCTTTACCAGCTCTTCCGTTAAGTAAGAAACAATCCGTTCAGTTCCACCGTATAGTTTTGGTGGCACTGATTCATATAATGGAGCTACCTCAGCTATTCTCATATACTACACGCCATTTAAAGGCAATAGTAATCTACAATGCACATGCCACTCTAACACCACCTTATTCACACAACAGCTATAATACCTCTTCCCATTCAACACCTTGATATTGAGAAATAGGAAAAATAAAAATAACGTAGTACAAACGATAGAATTAGACCCCAACCACCAAAACACCAGTTCTATATACCAGATGAAATTCGTTTCAGCCTTACATTCCTAATAAGAAACGTTTCTGTTTAATGCTGAGATAGACAATGGATGAAATTGAATTGGCCTCTTAATTAGTAGCAGTAACATTTTGATACGACTTATCACCCAAGGGAATCTTTGCATTGTTCAGTAAGTATTTGCAAGCTCCTTTTTTGCCCTACATCCGAGCTACTGTTTGTAAATACATATTTTATTAAACGCCGCATACGAGATACGTTTTCAGGTTGCTTGGTAATGCAACTAACAAACAAGATATGCATTGGCTGCACGGAAACAGAACCAACTTCATTAAGAAATTATCTACTTTATTAAATGATCATTCACCATTATAAAAAATTTAACAAGCATCTCTATCCTATGTATTAATAAGGACAAATGGTTTAAAAAGCGGCTAACCGGCTTGCTTTACGACTATATTCGTACAATCTTTGAATACATTTTCCGTTTCTCTTTTCTAACAGTTTACAACGGCACATGACTGTTAGTGTAACAAAATTACTGGCGCGTACGTCCCTTAACTTTATAATTATCAAAACCAATGAAGAAACTGCTTATGTCCCTGGTTGCAGTTGTCGCTTTTGCGACACTCAATGCACAATCAGTTACCCCAAAAAATATAACAGGTATAGTTAAGGACTCACTTACCCAACAGCCACTACCACAGGCAACGGTAGCTTTATTAGAAGGCACTAGATCCTTGGCAAATACCCAATCTACCGAAACGGGCAGCTTTACACTCTCCACCATTACGCCGGGAAATTATACGCTAACTATTTCCAGCGTAGGCTATGAAAAAAAGAGCATGCCTATAACGGTAAAGTCGGATAATACAACTATTGACTTGGGAACCATCTGGCTGATAACAGAAGGTAAGCAATTAAGTGGCGTCACCGTCACTGCAGAAAAGGCGCTCCTTGAAGACAAGGGGGACCGATTGATTTACAATGCGGAAAAAGATGCCTCCAACGCTGGGGGAACAGCAGCAGATGTTTTGCGAAAGATCCCTGCATTAACAGTTGATTTGGATGGTAACGTACAACTGAGGGGTAATAGCAATTTAAAAGTATTGATCAACGGTAAACCTTCTGCCATGATGGCTCGCAACCTGGCAGATGCCTTACGCCAGATGCCAGCGCACTTAATAAAGAGCGTGGAAGTCATTACCAATCCCGGTGCCAAGTATGATGCAGAAGGTGCTGCCGGCGTGATCAATATCATTACCAAAAAAGGCCTGCAAGGATTTAATGGTACCGTAACAGCATCTGGAGGCAATATGAACAGAAGCTTAGGCAGTCGCTTATCACTGCGAAAGAAGAAAATAGGCCTTTCATTAGCACTTAGCGGTTATCAATATCGAAACATCAGAGAAAGCGAAGTAGTGCGGTCTGCCTTTTCAAATGGCTCATTGGTAAATACCCTAACACAAAATAATGAAGCCGATAACCTGGGAACGGGAGGTAATGGCGAACTGAGTTTTGATTTTGACCCTGACAGTACTACACACCTGAATTTTTCAGCCAATGTATGGGGCGGCGACTTTCCATCAGATGAAACAAGCCATATTAACCTGGTGGATCACACAGGGCAGGAAATTCAGCGCTTCCGAAATGTAAAGCACTTCTCCAACCCTTATGGCAATGGGCAGTTAGATCTGGGGTACACCAAATCGTTGAAAAAGAAAGACCAGGAGTTTTCATTATTAACGCAGTTTAGCCGCATGCCCGATAACTACTTTTATACTACAGATCGGTATATACTGGAGGAGATCAGTTACCGTGACAAAAGCACCAACTACAGTCGCAACCGGGAATATACTGTACAGGCCGATTATACACACCCCTTTACCTTCAACGGACGCAAAGACACTACATCATTAAAGCTGGAACTGGGTTCAAAGGCAATTATACGTGACATAGGCAGCGAGTTTAATGTAGAGCAATCGCTGGATGGTCATAGTGAGATGGTACCAGATCCTAGCCAATCCAATCAGTTTGACTACACACAACGCGTCTATTCGGGTTACACTTCAGTACGCCTCAACAACCAACGAAAATGGGGCCTGAATGCAGGTGCACGCATAGAGCATACTGAAATAAAAGGAAATTTTGTAACCAGCAGCACTCATATCAATACGCAATACAATAACCTTATTCCAAGCATAACCCTTTCAAAAGGAATTAAGCAGCAAACATTAAAGGCTAGTTATACACAGCGGATTACCCGCCCACTGATCTGGTATCTGAATCCCTGGATCAACCAAAGCGACCCCAAAAACATTTATACCGGCAATCCTGCCTTAAAACCAGAAATCAATCATGCTATTGAACTAGGACATAGCATTAATGGCAAAAAAGGTTTTTCATTAAACACATCGCTCTACTGGCGCAGCGCCAACAATGCTATTGAATACCTTACCCGTGTAGATGCTACTGGCGTTTCTATTAGCAAGCCAGAGAATATAGCGCAGCGCAAAGCCTATGGAATCAATATCAATGCTGCGGGCCAACCTAATAAGAACTGGAACCTGAGTGGCGGTACTGATGTACGATATGTAGACTTGAATAGTGTAGCCTTACAGCAACGCAATAACGGGTACATGTGGAGCATCAACACAAACACCTCTTATAAATTACCAAAAGAGTTCACAATACAGGCTTACGCCAGCTGGTATTCTGGCTGGATCAGCTTGCAAGGCTCTAACTCCGGCTCTTACTGGTACGGCCTTTCTGCCAAGCATGCCTTCTGGGATAAGAAAGCTACATTGACCGCTGGTGTTAATAATCCATTTCAAAGGGGCATCTGGCAAAAGAACCAACAGTCAAGTGCATCATTTCAATCGGAGTCAAACTACTTCTTTGTTAACCGCTCCTATCGGCTAACATTTGAATACCGTTTTGGTAAGGTATCAGCAGATGGTGGTAAGGAAGGAAAAAAAATCAGGAACGATGATAGTGGCAGGTAATCCAAGTAACAACGCTTAATTCGCACTATTCAAACGCTTAATACAACAGGCCTAAGCTTCACATAGCTTAGGCCTGTTAGTTAATGCACTCTTAGCTAAATAATTTTTAAAACCATTTATTGCGTTGTTTGTCCCACGTTGTAAGGCCAACCTTGAATTGTACCGGATTGTGAAACCGGTTGGCGGCGGAACCTACTACATACACTCCCAGTTTAAATTTAGATAAGGGATTGAATGGCCATTTAAAAACACGCTCTACACCGGCAAACAACTCGGCATAACGCAAGTTGCGCTCAGGTGCTATTAAAAAACCTCCACCACCTACTTCCCGCAGCTGCATCTTCTTTAGTATCGGCACCTTATTGAGCAAGAATCCATTGAACTCATGGACAAAATGCGCCTGGTAATAGGGCTTAAAAACAGCAAACGTAGAATCCAGTGCCTGGAATGCTTCATCAGGATTCAGGAACAACAAGGGATCACCGCGCCGCTGAAATTGGTAATCCACTAAACGCAAGTCTTTTTGATTAAGGAATCTACCCGTTTTGACATTATAGCGCAAGTTGCCCATTATACCGGCATGAATTTCCTGCTCCATGCCCAGCTCCATGAAATCAAAATTAATAGGGCTACCTAAGATGCCTGAAAGTCCTTTGCGCCAGGTAACATAGAATGTAGGCCAGGCAGACCCTAATATTACTTTTTCTAAAGGCTCTCTTATGTAACGCTGCTTAGGTGTGTATTGAAGTCTTACCTTAGTATATACTGCATTGTAAGATTCGAAGGCTACAGCATGGTTATTATCTAAAATATCTCCTAATAAGCTATCTACCACATTGCCGGTTTTATACTGGTTTACCGAGCGGCGGAAAGCCACATCCAGGTCGGTATACAGAAACAACCCATTGGCCAGCTCAAGTCCATGACCAATTCCCACTGATTGGTTAAGGTAAGTATTACTGCGCTTGAGCATGTTGATCCAGGCATCCCCAGAAAAAATATACCGAAAATCGCGGCTGGCAGATATCCTGTAAAATCCCCGGTTGAAAGGGTTATACATTCTTGTAAAGCGAACATTGCCATTCAAGTCTTTATTCCGGATACCAAAGCTCAGGTTGGCATAGACCTGCATGTTTTTTCTTGAAGGATTAGTTTTGGAAAAAAGACCGAAGGCGCAATACGCGATCCACCAAAGCCAATAGGCTGGTATAACGAAAGTACAGGCGGCAGATACCAGGTACGTTCTTTTTCCCGACTATAGATCGCCTGTCCCAAAAAAGCCACTTTCTTCCAGGTCACCTTATTAGTGAGCCTGTCAATGGAATCCAGGTACACCTTGCTATGTGTGACCCTGTATATACTATCAGAATAACGGATAAAGCGAACTTCTTTTTCTGTCAAAGGTTCCTGGCGTACGGTTGTCCAAAAGGCACTGTCCTTTTTATAGGCCTCCATGGTAGTGGCACTCACCTCTGTATCAAAATACTTTTTAGGGAAAAGCTTATTTAGCTCGTAGTTCGTATAGCTAACAACAGTGCGACCCGATAGCTTTTTCTTACCCGCTTTTGAGTAGTAAGATAACTGCTGCCGATTTAAAAGCCAGGCTTTACCGTTAATGGCAGTATAATGTTGCTCCACTTCAAAGAAATCGTACTCGGCTAAATGATAGGCCGGAAGTTGCAAACGGCTATGTATAATAGCCCAACTACTATCTGTGATGGTCACTTCTCCTTCTACTGTGGCACTACTAAGCTTACGCGGCTTTATGGCAATGGTATACCATTTATAAGAACCTCGCTGTTCAATTCGAAGGGTTTTATACCGATAAGCCAACAAGCCACTATAGCTGATCGGCGAAACAAATGGCATGGCGGAAAGCGCTGGAACACGCACCAGGTTATTATAAAAATCAAAATTACCCTCTGTAGTGGAGAGGTAGAACAAGTCGCTGGAATTACCCCGGCGTTTTACACCAAGGCGTTCTTCTTTTTGATGCTTTTCATTTTCATAATCCAGCTGCAGCGATATCTCTGCCATGGCCATACGCAATAGATCGCTATTGTTCTTACTGGCCTTGCTGGTATCTAGGATTTTCTTTTTTGATGAAGCAATAAAATGGGAGGAGTCTTCCTGCACCGCCTTTATATATACCTGGCAAGTATAGGCGCCCGATGCCGCCTGTATCCCTTCTTTATGCTGAATGACTTGGCGTATGATCTCTGTTGCCCTGTCTTTGGCCTTACCTTTTACCACTACTTCTTCCAGGCTTTTACGGTCCTCTTCCAATATCACATTCTGCGTTTGATTTTTGTTGACCACCAAAGTAATGGACTGCGATTCATAACCAATCAAACTGAATACAATCGTATACTGCCCCTCTTCTAGCTGTAGTTCGTAGGAACCATCTTCTTTTGACAATGTACCTATGTTATTTCCTTTTACTTGTATGCTGGCAAAGGCCAATGGTTCCAGATGACGATTGGCGACACGGCCTGTAAGTTTGAATGACTGCGCTCCAAGCGAAGAAAAGAGAAAGAGAAATACGCCTACTAAATAGAACCGACCCATAAGCAGTTATAATACTGTTTTCAATTGAATAGCCTGGTAAGGAAAAATCCGAAAATTAAATTACAAAATCCGATGGGTAGGAATAAATTCCAAACCACAAATTTCAATTACCCAATGGTATACCATCACCTAAGATTAGTATAAGAGCCAAAAAGTAATACATCTTAAACAGGATAGGTACTGCTTTGTTTTTTTTCAAGATAGTTTAACAGCTGATACTACAAATACGGTCATACAAGCCTGTCATCTTCTCCCGCCTTGGATTATCCGTAAAAGTTCTGGTTAAAATAACAAGGCCCTCACCAAGGCAAGGGTCTGTTATTGTCAAGATCGGGGAATAGGTAATTAAACCTTTAGTTAAGTTACTACATTTTGGACCTCGGATAACTGGGATTCTAATCAGGACGAATAAGATTAGATTCCTATAGTTTAAGACTATCCAAAAATGAAACAATGAAATGCCATGTATTTCGTTCACCGACAAAGGAAGAAGGAACTTAATTTTGCAATATGTACCAGTTAGAGAATGATCGGCTACGAATAGAAATTGATGCCAAAGGCGCTGAATTGAAAACCGTATACAGCAAGTCCTTTAGTTTGGATTATATGTGGGGCGCAGATCCTGCTTACTGGGCCAAAACTTCACCCGTATTATTTCCTATTGTTGGCGCTTTAAAAGGAAATACCTACTACTATGAGGGGCAGCTGTACCACCTGTCACGCCACGGGTTTGCACGAGACAAGGCATTTACTGTAACTGCACAAAGTACAGACTCTATTACCTTTACCATTGAAAGCGATGAAGACACGCTGCAACAATACCCCTTTTCATTTCGCTTCTCTATTCGTTATTCACTTATTGACAACGAACTTTCAGTAAGCTATGAGGTACAAAATAAAGGAGAAGGACTAATGTTCTTTTCTGTAGGTGGACACCCGGCTTTCAAACTACCCTTAGTAGAAGGCACACACTATAACGACTACCAATTAGTTTTTGAGAAAGAAGAAACAGCAGGCCGCTGGCCAATCAGTAAAGATGGATTGATAGAGAAAACCCCGCTGTCTCTACTTCAACAATCTAACGTGCTTCCATTGACAAAGGAGCTATTTAGTAAAGATGCCGTAGTACTTAAACATCTGCAATCGAGCTGGGTGCAATTACAGTCAGACAAAACGCCGCATGGTTTTCGATTCTACTTCCCAAACTACTCTTTCCTGGGCCTATGGGCTGCACCTGGAGCCGACTTTCTTTGTATCGAGCCCTGGTGTGGTATAGCCGATAGTGTTGATACAAACCAGCAGTTGCCACAAAAAGAAGGCATTGTACAGCTCTCTACTAATGAAGCGTTTAATGTGCAGTGGCGCGTCCAGTTCTATTAATTCTAATCTCGCCAATGTACAAATTCATGTATTGAAGCAACTGATGCTCTATGAAGAGTAGCCTGAACTTTTTTTGTAAACTTTCGGATTCTATTTTCAAATGATCAATAATAGGCTTTTGGCTATCCTATTTCATTGTCATCTAATTCCCTGGTCAGCTTAGTAAAACCCACCACCTGGTTATTATCATCGTGAAGAGCCGTAATTAGAATACTGCCCCAAAAAGTTGTACCATTTTTTCTAACCCGCATACCTATGTGCTTTGCTCGCCCTTCTTTTATGGCTTGCGCCAGAAGTTTTTCTGGCAAATGTTCTTCCCCGTGTTTGGGGAGATAGAAGATCCGAAAGTTTTGCCCGATGATCTCTTCTGCTTTATATCCCTTTATTTTTTCAGCGCCTTTATTCCAGGACAAAATAGTTCCATCTATATCCATTAATATGATGGCATAGTCCTGAATTTCTTCAATCATCTTTCCATGCAGGGTCGCCAGCAGGTCTTTTTTATCCATTAGCAAATCCTTTAAATCTTTATACCAAGCTCAGAGTAAGTCAAGCGCAGCATCAAATTTATAAAAAATGAATTCTAATCCTCCCCCAACTGCATACCCATAGCTTTATACAGGCGCAGCGCTAATTTGTACGAGCTCCAACATCAATTTCTTTTCAATAACCGATAGACAAACTTTCGCTTGGCCAAAGACTCCGGCTATCTTTGTCTATAATAGTATGAATAGCGAACAATTAGCAAACGGGTTAAGATTAAGAGACATTAAAGTTATATTCCTGGATATTGGCGGCGTGCTGCTGACCAATGGCTGGGGACGTGTTTCGCGGCAATCGGCAGCTGAAGAATTTGGAGTGGATTTCTCAGTTATGGATAAACGCCATGAATTGATCTTCAACATTTATGAAGAAGGCCGGGTGTCATTGGATGTTTATATGGACACCATATTGTTTTATGAGCCACGACCCTTTACTAAAGAGGCTTTTCGTACGTTCATGTTCCAGCAATCCAAACTGTTACCCAACATGCTGGACTGGTTGATCGCCTGGAAAGCACAGCAGCCTCAGCTCCGTTTCTTCTCGCTGAACAATGAGCCACGGGAGTTACACCAACATCGTGTAGACCACTTTGAATTACGGAGGTTGTATGATGGTTTTGTTTGTTCCTGTGATCTGGGTTTGCGTAAACCCGATCCGCAAATATTTGCAGTAGCCCTTGGCGTTGCAGGTGTACAACCTCATGAATGCCTTTACATTGACGACCGGGAAGTAATGGTAACAGCTGGAAAAATGGCAGGTCTGAACGTATGGCACCACCAGAATTCTGAGGCAACCATTTCGTTTCTACAGAGCCTGTAAACCGCCTTCAGCTTAATTAAGGGACACCTATGTTTTTAATAATGGGGCGTATTTAGTTGGCAGTTGACAGTTAGCAGAGACCAGCCCCTAATTGCCGATTGCCGACTGCCGATTGTCAACTACCAACTGTTATCTGTATATACGGGCTGAATATTAAAATTCGCAAGCACATTTGTTATGTAATAATACGCTGTATATTTTCCTGGATCATTTGTAGTGCCAGATCAATCTCTGTCAAATGCGTGCGGTGGCTTACTACGGCGCAACGCAGCCACATTTTACCATCAATAACAGTAGAGGAAAGAAAGACCCGGCCATCGGCATGAATAGCTGCTATCAATTTCTGATTAATACGATTATCGGCATCACCTGGGTAGCGGAAAATAACAACCGTCAGATCTGGATAAGGACCGGTTTCAAAACCTAGCTTACGAATCTGCTCATAGAAATAACGGATCAATACTAGCTTTTCTTCCAGGCAAGCCCTGAATGGCGCCACACCGTGAAGCTGCAAGGGCAGCCACATACGCAGTCCGCGATTAGGGCGCGTTAGTTCAACTCCTGTATCGGAAGGGTTAATATCATCTGCACCATCGGTATCAATGAGATAAGAAGCTTTTGAAGAATTAGAAGACAGCAGCACACTCCCTTCTCTCAATAACACAGCCCCCGATCCAAAAGGCAGAAACAGTGTCTTATGCGGATCTAACACTACCGAATCGCTACGCTCTATTCCTTTGAGTTTGTTCTTGATCTCATCAACCAACATAAAGAAACCACCATACGCTGCGTCCACATGAAACCAGGCATTGTACTGACTGCTTATAGTAGCCATTTCATCTAATGGATCTACTGCCCCAGTATCGGTAGTACCAGCTGAACCTACTACCAAAAACGGATTTAAACCTTCTGCCTTATCATCAGCCATTTGCTGCTTTAATGCTGCAGTATTGATCTGAAAACTTTCCGTTAATGCTATTTTGCGTAGTACAGCTTCATGCAAGCCTGTTACATGTAAGGCTTTATATACGCTGTGATGGGTTTGTTCACCGCAATAGATAACCGCCTTTCTAACATTCGTAGAATTGATGCCATGGTGATCGCGGGCTGCTTTTATAGCTGTTAAATTAGCAATAGAGCCGCCCGAGGTAAGATTACCAAAAGCCTGAGCAGGATAACCAATGACACTAGTTAACCAGCGGATCACCTGTGTCTCAATCTTTACAGCGCCAGGACCAGAAAAGGCAATACCTGAATACTTATTGGAAATATCGCTGAGCATATCTGCCAAGGCACTAGCCCATAAGCCACCGCCAGGAATAAAACCCATATGTCTACCAGAGGCACTATTGATCCCTGTAGCATCCACTTCTGTTTTCAGTGCTTCCAATAACGCGTCAACGGGTTTTCCCGCTTCTTCTATTTTCAGCGCTTCCAATTTCTCAAAACTGCCATTACTAAAACCAGGTCGATAAGGTAGTTCATTTAAAAACTGGTTGGCATAATCGATAGTCTGGTTCCAGATGAAAAGTCGTTGTTCGTTTTCAGGCTCAAGCACACGGGCTCTTTTCTCTAATTCTGTAAGGGATTGCATACTGCAAACGAAGGTAGGATGAGAAATTTAAAAGATGATGACTCGGTCTAAGAGGGATATTTGGAAAATCAGAATGAGAAATCAAATACCAAACTCCAAGTGGAGTACCATTAAATTAAAAAGCGAAGTCTTCCTGCAGTAAACCTGCAGTAAGACTTCGCTTAATCATAGACGCGACTAATTGTTACTTCGCACTTCTATTAGTGTGTTTCAGTATATTTTTTAAAGTTGTCAAGTATTGCCTGCCAACCTGCTTTTTGCATCTCCTCCGGATTGGCATTCTCAGCATCAAAGACAATTGTCACTTGCGTCTTTCCACCTAGGTCTTCAAATTCGGTTGTTGCTTGTCTGCCATCCGCTATGGTGTAAGTAATTTTCTTGTGCTCATTCACTTCATCATAAACAGCTTCAAAGTCAAAACCAAAGCTGCCGTCTTTTGCTTCCATTCTGGACTTCAACTTCCCTCCTACTTTCAGATCATTCTCAGCTGCCTGGCAGTGCCAGCTTTCATCTGCAAAGTTCCATTTGGTAATATGCTCGGGTTGTGTATAATAGTCCCAAACTTTCTTGATATCGGCAGCTATAGTGGCAGCCACTTTAATTTTTGTTGCTTGCATGGTTCCTTGTTTTTATTTGGTTGTTACCGTTTGTAATAGCTCATCTAATTGATTTAATCCCATGGTAAATCCTTCTTTGAATCCCATTTGAATTACCTTTTCTAAGTCCTCAAGTGAATTGTATTGAACAGTAATAGCAACAGTGGTATTATCGCCATTGTCACTAAAGCGGTTATTCCATTGTGATCGAGGAAAGGCGACATTTATATTGCCTTCTTCGTCACAAAAAGCATCCAGGCAAGAATAGGATACTTGGTCTTCTATCTTTTGATAGTCTGCCTTACACCAATGCGTTTCATTTTCAGGAGAGATCATGGCATACAGCCAGTAACCACCTACCCGGAAATCCATTTTTTTGGTTTTGTTTCTATAAGGCCTGGGCGCCCACCACTGGTCTAACAATTCCGGCTTTGTCCAGGCATCCCAAACTAAATCGCGGCTCGCAGCAAATTCTCTAGTTACCGTAACAGTGTTATTCTCCTTATTCACGGAGAATTCAAATAATAACAGATTGTTCATTTCTTATGGGTTTTAAGGGTTTTTAATACAGTATCGAGTTGATTAAAACGTTTTTCCCAAATCTTTCTGAATTGGCTCAGCCATTTATCAATCTCTTTCATTTTTTCAATTTGAAGTGAGTAATAAATCTCCCGGCCCTGGTATTCTTGTTTTACAAGGTCACACTCCGTTAGAACGCGCAGGTGTTTGGAAACGGCTTGCCGCGTGGTATCAAAATGCTCAGCTATGGCATTTGGCGTCATGGCCTGCAAAGCTATTAAAGCAATAATAGCTCGCCTGGTAGGATCAGCAATGGCCTGAAAAACATCTCTCCTCATAAAAGAAGCATTTACATTAGCAACTATTCGGTTGCAAATATAAATGCAACCATTGGGTTTCGCAAATTCTTTTTTTAGCGGATGACTATACAGCTACGCCACCCTCTACTTTGCCCTTTAGCAACACAACTATACCAGTATAAAATCAAGCGCCTGAACCACAAGTCTGCCCGTTTTTTCGCCAAAAGGAAGGCCTTACAAAACAAAAAGTTATACTATAGGGTTTTCCAACACCGACTTGTAATTAGGCATCGTTTTTGGATTAACGTGAGTAGACAGATCAACCTTTAGGAATATGGAGCTGAAAGCAGTGGTGATGTATAAAGGTGAGCCAGCCCATTACTCGATTACATCAGAAAAGAGGGGTATTTTCAACGCCCGCCTCTTAAAATATGAAGGAAAAAATGCTAAAACTCCACCCGAAAGCATTTTAATTGTTAGGGGTATCCGACATTGGACTGGCAGTTATAATGAGCCGCATGTGATTGAAGAATTGGGACGTGCTATTGAAGAGCGCAATCGAACAGGTGACCCGGCCTCTTAAATGATTTCCCTAGAAAGCTATATTGTCCATCTGGAAAGTTTAAAAGCCTGTAGGTGATTGCCTATTGGCTTTTTGCTTATTGGGAACTTTGCTGGTGCAAAGAAGAAGATTGCAGCTGCAACATCTGCCCCATTACCCGCTCCAACTCCCTACTGGTAGCCGGCTTAGTAATAAAGGGGATATTATAAAGTGCACTGAATTGCTCATCTAACCTACTTGTAGAGGTGGTAAATAGCACAATAGGAATGCTGTTAAAGCGAGGCTCGCTCCGAATTTCAATCACTGTTTCCTTACCATTTAAAAGCGGCATATTGATGTCCATAATGATAAGAGCTGGTAAATCCTCATTTTCCAGGCCATTTAAATAGGCAAGGGTCTCTACCCCATTACCGGCTACCATGACAGTAGCATTTGGCGCCAGTATGGCCAGGGTTTCCAGAACTAATAATTGATCATCTGTGTCGTCGTCGACGTACAAAATACTACAATGGTGGACAGGCATAGGTGGGTTGGTTGGTGGCACTACTAAATTAACATCAATAACATTAATTTAAAAAGACATAATGGATAAGCGAGCAAAATTGCTGACCAGCTGTACAATACGGTGAATAGAGAGATACTGTCTCCCGCCCACTCTCAGCCCCAAAGGAAAGCGCTTCGCGCTGATAGATTTCACGCAGAGACACTGGGAGCGCAGAGAAGAAATTTCGCACAGAAGAAAGAAGCAAAGGAGAAAGAACGGAATATCGATAATAGAAAAGCACTCCATTAGTGGAGTGCTTTTCTATTTTATAAGAGAGTTTATTTAACAGTAGACTGTTGTCCGTGGACAGTGGACCAGCTTCCACGTCTCACGGCTTCCCTCACTCACCACTGACCACTCACCATTCACAACCCCGGCTTCTGCCGCGCTGCCCCGCCTAACCTAAGGGTCTCTTGTACCTCTCCTGTACCTAGTCTGTACCTCTTCTGTACCTCTTCTGTAGGTAAGTCCGTACCAACTGCACAGATAAAGCCCTCTACCTGCCTTCCACATTCACTACTCCTCCTACCATCCTCCTATCCTCCTCCTCTCTTCATTGAACATTGAGTAGTGAGCGTTGAGCATTGAACATTTCCTTCCTTCACTATTCATCCTTCCTTGTTCATTATTCTTTGCGCCTTTCCTTCTTGGCGCCTTTGCGTGAAACTCCTCGTATTAGCTTCCGCTTATATGTGTATAACTAAAGTGGGTAAAACCCTTGCAACAGGACCCGCTCTATAGTAAATTTGCTAAAATACTTAGCATTTAAAATCATCACTAATCCCCCGTACACCATGGCAAAACAAGTAGGCCCCGTCTTCATTACCGGCACCATCGATGGCATCATCTTCTATAAGTTAGGAGACACGTATTACCTGCGTAGCAAAGGCGATTATAAAAGCGCTAAGAGGATGCGCAAGGATCCCCGCCTCAAACGTACCATGGCCAATGCCGACCGGTTTGGCGTGGCTGCCAGGATGGTGAAGCGCGTCTATTACCGCCAGCTTCCGGGGACCGTGCGCAAACCCGGGTTGTTTGCCAGGCTAACAGGGATGGTCAATAAGTGGTTGTACCAGGGCAAGACCAAGGAGGAAGCACAGGAATTACTGTTAGCGCATTGCCAGACCCTACTATCAAAGGAGATGATTACTACTAGTATGCTGCCTCCTATTAAAGTGAAGCAACAGCCTTCAATATCGGAGGTAAAAACGATTCCTCCGCCTTGTGATCAGCAGCCAATAGCAATGCCTCGTAAACAAAATGTAAAGAAAGCCCGCTATTTATCGCACTGGAAAGTCAAACGCAATGGGCGACTGCAGATATCAAGAAGTGATGGTGCAAGTTTGCCATGTAGGAGTTCTGAACAATTATCAGATACAACAAAGCTATGCAGCGATATTCCCTATCTCAGAAAGCGACATAAAGGACAAAAGTTTCTTACATAGATATGGAATACCACAGTCCCTTTAGATGTGCTCAGAATTTGAAACAGGTTAATCATCTGTATGGCCCCTGGCCTATTACAGTCGGCCAGTAGGGTTCATTGAAACTCGAACCATAGCAACAGGCTGTTTAAGAAATCTTTTCTGCAAGGACGAGAAAGCTATTTCTATTGGAAAAATGCAAGTATACAGACTTACGCTGAGGGCATGTTTAATACTGTTTGTTCGGCATAACAAACATCCCCTTCAATGATTACAGGAATTTCAACTTCCAGCCTTGTACCATTTCCAGGGCTAGTTATAATCTGGAAATGACCATTTAGAATTTCAACACGGCTTTGCATATTGGTAATACCAATACCTTGTCGTTTTTGCGACAAATCAAAACCAATACCATCATCAGTTATTGTAAAATACAAAAGAGAGCTATTCTCCTTTAATGAGATATGAACCCGATCTGCTTTGGCGTATTTGATAATATTGGTAATCTGTTCCTGCGCTACGCGGTAGATCGTCAAATGCAGCTCGCCCTCCATTTCTGAAAAGTGAAGTTTAGTAAACTCAAGAGCCACGTCAATTTGTGTTGAGGCACGCAATGAGTCAATCAGCTCTGTCAAGGTCTCTCTGAAATTCATGCTACCTAACGAAGGAGCAGAAAGCTGCTTAGAGAGGTGGCGAATTTCATTAATGGTGTTATCTAAGTATGCGGCACATTTAGGTAAGATAGCATCCGCATCTATCTTTTGATCAATACAAAGCTCTACATACAACTTTACGGTAGTAAGCACCTGGTTCACATTATCGTGCAGCTCCCGGCTTACTTTCGACCGCTCGCTTTCCTGCCCCTTGATGGCTGCCGATGTTATTTGCCGGCTTCTGATCTCATGCTCTGCATCCAGCTTCTTTTGCAGGTGCACTTTTTCCGTGATATCATTAGCAATGCCAAGGATACGCATTGGCTCACCAGATTCGCCGCGAATAGGAATCACGCGAATTTCGCCGTATTTAATTCCAGAAGGATGTTGTGCCTCTTCAACATAATCGATGATCTTTCCTGTAGTGAGTGCTTCATTATATTTCCTTCTTACCAATTCATGCGAGGACTCGGGCATGATCTTCTCAATAGGTTGGCCTTCTACCTGCTCGGGTGTCCAGCCGGTTACTTTGGTAAAAGCATGGTTTATTGTTTCAAAACGGAAGGCATTAGGGCCCTCAACCCTGATCAACCACATGGGATCTATCGCGCTATTAAAGGCAAGAGAAAGCCGTTGCTGGCTTTTTTTTAAAGCAAGTTGGGTGTCTACCTGAGCTGTTACATCTTGAAATAAGGACAATATATTGACAACCTTTCCCTGGTCGTCCCTTAAAGCAGAGTTATACCACTGACAGTAAATGACAGCACCTTCTTTGGTAAGATTCCGATTCAGGCTTTCATTGTGATTCTTTCGCCCAGAAGCTATTTCTGTAATGAGGGCAGCAACCGCAGGCGCATCTTCTTCATGAACGAACTGTAATAAATTGATAGGCTTGTACAATAGATCATCTGGCGTACACGCAAACTTTGCAGCCGCCTCTTTTGAGCAATAGATCAGCTTCATATTTGCATCCCAAAGCAGTACGCCAAAAGGGGTGTTCTCCAAGTGATGAGATAAGCTGATTGCATCGATTAGATCATAAAGATTCGGGTGAGCCATAATAAAATATTCATCGAAATTAATAGATTCTCATAAGTAGTATTCTATGTAAAGGAAAAGGATTGAAAAACTAAATCGGGCATTCTGTATAATTCGACTAAGGGTATGCAGTATTAACTATTGCCGCCGATTGATGTCCTGAAAATATTTAATTATCTTATAAAGTTGTAACAGCTAGCAAAACATTCTTTCCTAATTGTGTTTAGAATGCCAATCAGCTTCTATACTATAGCCTTCTTATTCCTCTTCATCATAAACAGAGGTGCATATTGCCAAACAATTAGCAACACACAGGATAGCAGTATTAAGGTCAAGGATTCTAATTATATCAAACGACTGGATACATTAATACATCTGCAAACATGGATCAGTACCACGCGAGTGGAGTATACACTTGTTTATAGCAAAGATTTTAAAATGGTACTGGCACCAAATGAGATCAACAGTCTATCGTTGGGTTTCAGCTACCGCTATTTAGATCTGGGCATTAGTTTTACTCCTAACTTCTTAAATGCTGGAAAAGATGAGGATAAAAAAGGCCAATCGGAACGATTCAGCTTCAGAACCAGCTTTAGTATGTATCGGTTCAACCTAAGTTTTGATATCAGTTCCATAAAAGGGTTTTATCTAAAGAATAGCGCCCAGCTCAGAGGTGCATTTCCTGATTCACCCTATGTACTCTTTCCTAACCTTTCCGTTGGCAATGTTAATTTTTTACTGCGCTATAATGTCAATCCAAACTTTTCAACAGCAGCGTTGACCGGAGGTACGCAGATCCAGCGGCGTTCTGCCTATACGATCTTACCCACTTTTCAATTTGCTATTTTTAAATTCCACGATGGTACAGAGAATACGGGGATACAAAACGAGAGCACTTATAGCACGGATCTTAACCTGTTGCTTCCTGTTATGGGCACTTGGGTCATCTCACCTAGATTTTCAGCATCCCTAGGCGCGGGCCCCAGCGTTGGTGTAGATTTTTTCAAGTCGGTAGCACTGGATGCCTCAAACCGAGTGGTATTATCTAAAGGTACTGCACTTAGCGTAGGCTACACGTTACAAACGGCAATCAGCTTTAATCACGGAAGACTGTTTACTGGACTAGAATCCCGCTATAGAAGCTATGGACATAGCATAGAAGATGTTTCTAAACTAATTAAACAATACTCCTATTTTCAACTCTATATTGGATGGCGACTAAAGGCCCCATCTGCGGCAAAAAATAGTCTTGACTGGGTAAATAAGGTTTCGCCCATTGATCTTGATTGAGGCTTATTAACGTACTGCTAGGGTTCAGCAGGTCTAGATGATGGGCTATGTTCAGTGACTTTACTACTAGGTTGAAGTGTTTTATCCATAGCTGTTTCCAGGCGTGTCACCAGGTCGCGCAGATACCCTGTTTCTTCCCAGGTAGCCCCACTTAACAACTTGTCCTGCAAAAGAGCGAGATTCTTATCATAGAGTAATTTCAGAGAGGACCAATCCAAACTCCGCACATCGATAACGTCCATATAGTGTTTATAGGTTAGAGTGTTCCGTTACTGTAAAACAAAACCCATTCCAAGGTAGAACAGGCTTATCGCCCATTCCTAAACAGCCACCTTGGGGCCCGGGATATTTGAATTGGTTACAATTTTTCCTATTTTGTTGATGAGCTTACCTCTTGAACATAATAGCCTTTAGTTATTAAATAACACCATCGCCTAGGTTTTACCTAGTTTATGTTTCACTAACGAGTAGTTAGTTTTGGTAAGCGAGCCCTGTTTCCACAGGGCTTTTATTATGCCAGCCGCCCCCGCCTCTAAAGGAGAGGGTTACGCGCACAAGTTTTTCCCGCAGATTGCACAGATAAATGCAGAGAACAGGTTTCGCACAGAGGAAAGGAGAAAAATGAGGACCGCGGATTAGCAGGATTTCAGAGCCCGAGATCCCTGAGCATGTGGCTCCCTTTAGGGGCCGTAGTACGTACTGGCCAATGACTATTGACTTTCCTTCTGTGGACTGTTGTCTGTCGCCTGCGGACCTCTCCTCGCCGCTCCCTTCTTCCCAATTCCTTCTCTCATCACTCATCACTCATCATTCATCCTTCCTTGTTCCTTGTTCAATATTCCTTTCCCTCGGCTGTTTAGCTTGCAGCGTGCAGCGTGTAGCTCTCTTCTCACCACTCACCACTCACCATTGACTAGCCTGAGGATTTGTGTCACAGTTTATTGATGTGCTTGTAGTTAAAATTCGAAATATTTATGTTTGTAAAGAAGTAGAATTTAATCTTTCATTTTACCCCTTGCCGGTTGTTTTCACTTCTGGCATCTTATCAATGTTTAGAGTGTTTATTTATCCAGACTCACTGTGAAATGATTTCGTGCCCTATTGATTTTCCTTATCATTTACTATCAGAAGCAATTCCTTTCACCATCTCTTTTTAGCAAAAACCTTTTACCAGCAATGCTATTTGTCTTCATGCTGAACGCTGATATACATGCAACTAATTGTGTAACACTTGCCAACTCTGCTTCTCCACTACTATTTCTATTCTTCCAAAGTTTCCAGTAAAATAAAAGAACGCTATTGAGTATCTTCATAATCTTCCCAATCTTATTGAAACTCCTCCTTCAATCCTCTGGAAGCTGCATTCATTTTTTTAACACAAGAAAATCAAAATCATGAGCGAGTCAGCATCTGTACAGCAACCCTCTGCTAATCCAACACAAACAAACCCTAACAAAGCACTATGGGAAAAAGGAGACTTTACCCGCATTGCAGAAACAATGCGCGAAAGTGGCGCCGAATTAGTAGCCGATCTGGGTGTTACCAAAGGCCTTAACGTATTAGACCTTGGCTGTGGCGATGGTACTACCGCCATACCTGCAGCAAAACTGGGCGCCAACGTAACCGGAGTGGACATTGCCCGAAACCTGGTAGAGGCAGGCAATAAACGTGCGCAGAAAGAAGGCCTTACCAACTGTACCTTCCAGGAAGGAGATGCCACTGATCTGAAAGAGCTTAAGGATAATAGTTATGACCTTGTTGTTAGCATATTTGGAGCCATGTTTGCGCCCAAACCCAATGATGTTGCCAAGGAAATGGTGCGTGTAACCCGCCAGGGCGGACGTATTGTTATGGGCAATTGGATTCCTGGCGACCCAACCCTGGTAGCTCAAATCTTAAAAATCAGTTCTGCCTATACCCCACCTCCGCCTGAAGGATTTATTAGCCCGATGTTATGGGGTGTAGAAAGCAATGTTATTGAACGCTTTGGCAATGCTGGTATACCAAAGGAAAATATATCCTTTGTCAGAGACACCTATACATTCATTGCTCCCTTCTCGCCTATTGAACTGGTAACCCGCTTCAAAGACTTTTATGGCCCTACCATGAATGCATTTGATGCTGCGGAAAAGAATGGAAAGGCAGTGGAACTGCAGAAAGAATTAGAGGAATTATTTACTAGTCAAAACAAAAGCGGCGGGGAAAATACAACCTCCATCCCTGCAACATTCTTGCGTGTAACGGTTCAGTGCTGAGAGAAAGGCTGTGAGCTGTGAGTAGTGCGCACCGAGGCACGGAGAGCAAGGAACCACGGAGACATAGCGAGCACAAAGGGGCACAGAGAACAGTAAAGAATAAACTCTCTCATAAAATAGAAAAGCACTTCGTTATTGGAGTGCTTTTTCTTTTTATTTCTGTTCTTCTTATTCTTTGTGCTTCTTAGTGCCTTTGTGTCTTTGTGGAACTTCTCTCATTCCCTCTGTGTGCCTCCGTGTCCGCTGTGCCTCTGTGGTTCAAGAAGCGCTGGCGCTCCCCTTTAGGGGCTGGGGGCGTTAGCCTACTCACCACTGACCACTCACCATTCACGAGCCGGGCTCCTGCCTCTCCTTTACGCATTCTGCACCTTTGGCAGTACTGGCATTAATCCATGCTTTGCCATTACTAATTTTAATTGTTCTACATCTGGAGGACCGCCGGCATTTAGAATAGCTGCCATTTCTTTAAAGTAATTAGGTCCAAGCAATGCTGGCGTGATAACAGCTAATGCTTTTGCGTCTTCTTGCTTATTGTTGTTAAAACCATGAACAGCGCCGCGGGGAATAAAACAAGTTTCGCCAGGGGCAATATCAATTGTCTTCCCATCAATGGTAAAGGTCATAGCACCTGCTAACCCATAAATGGTTTCATCAAAATTTTCGTGATAATGCGGCACAGGAACTTTTGCATTAACAGGCACCGTAAATTCAAATAGTGCCGCAGAGCCATTTGTATCTGCTGCCTCTAATAAAAAATCAATAGTAATTTGCCCCGCTTTGATTGTTTCTGATTTCATGATCATTCATTTTAATGAAACAAACGTACTACCCTGAATTAACGAAGTCCTTGATTCCAGATAAGAAATTATACTTGGATAATTTTCCTCCGGATACGACTTAAGGTTTCAGGTGTCATGGCCAAATATGATGCTATGTGATAAAGGGGTATTCGCTGAAGTAACTCTGGTTCTTCTTTTATGAAACGCAGGTATTTTTCTTCTGGAGTTTCAACAGTGGCTTCTGCCAGTCGTTTTTTCAAGCTGTAATTGGTATCCTGCTGAGCTCTGATAAACCCCATCGTTAAAG
This sequence comes from Flavisolibacter tropicus, assembly GCF_001644645.1. Taxonomy (NCBI): domain Bacteria; kingdom Pseudomonadati; phylum Bacteroidota; class Chitinophagia; order Chitinophagales; family Chitinophagaceae; genus Flavisolibacter; species Flavisolibacter tropicus. The sequence goes on from NZ_CP011390.1 coordinate 2,460,215, forward strand.
GCCGGATCTGGGTCATAGCATACACCCAGTTCTTTTGATTAATTATTTGCAGACTACTGTCTTCTAAGGCCTGCAAATTCAATTCAGTGGGTTTATTATCCAGAAAACTTACTAGCTCACTCGCCCACCCATTCTCCACTTTAAAATAGATCGTTCGATCCTCACCATTGTTGTTAATATAATATTGCCGTAAGCATCCTTTCTCTACGAAATAAACATATCGAACCACTTCGCCTTCCCGGAAAAGGTGTTCATTCTTTTTAACGGTAAGTGATTCAAAGAGGGGAATGACTCTCGTACAGTCTTTATCAGAAAGTTTGTAGACTTGTTTGAGTTGGTTGATAAGGGATGAGTTATCCATAACTCTAATAGCCTTTGACAATAAAGATAAGGCATTGCACATGAGCAGAAAGTCCCTGCCAATAGTTGAATTCCTTTCAGTCTAATGGCATTAATAAAACAAAGTTAGATTGCTACGCACTTTTTTCTTACGCTATACAACATATGAAAAAAGGGAAAGGCGGTCAACAACTAATGTTAACTTTCCAGTAATGGCCAACTAGTAGTAATCCAACTACAAAACGGCCAATTGCTTGCAACTCTGCTGTAATCCTTTTTACATTTAGATACTTTCTTAAGCAGTTAGTTTTGGTATCAAGCCCTGTTTTAACAGGGCTTTTTTGTTATCATGCGATTCTCTTTACCTCACCACGCTCTTCCTCAAGAGCAGTGTATATAAAAGCGTTTATAAGTTCACCTGTTCATTAGTTCCGACAAACTAACAGCCGAACAGGATCTACTGCCTTGCTATTAAAAAGGATAGCCTAATGCAAAGTTCCAGATCAGGTTTTCCTTGCGCCAGTCTTTTTCACCAAATTTCATTGTATCAAATGTCCATCGTTGTCCTTCAGGCAAATAAGGTTTGTGAAATGGAATGGCAAGGTCAAGCCGGATAACAAGGATATTAACATCTACCCGCAAACCAATTCCGGCATCAATAGCAATTTCTTTGTAAAAGTCTTTGCTCAACTGTCCTGCCTTAGTGTACAATACAGTGTCCTTCATCCAGATATTACCGGCATCTACAAATAGAGCCCCTTTTAGACGACCTCCCAAAGATGTACGCAGTTCAGAATTGAATTCTAATTTATAATCGCCTCCTATTTGCGGGAAGGCGCTTTGCTGTGATTCTGTTGCCTGTGTACTTCCAGGGCCAAGTTTCCTGGGCAGAAATCCTCTCAAGCTATTGGCACCGCCTATTATGTACTGTCTTGAAAAGGGAAGAAAAGGTGAATTCCCATACGGATAGCTAGCACCAACCACCAAACGGTTAGCCCAAGTAAGTTCTTTTTTGAATCTACGGTAGTAGCGGAAATCAGCAGCTGCTTTTATAAACTGAGAAAAATAAGCATTACCCACCTTAGTAGAAAAATAGCCATTATTCCCTTTAATCATGCCCAAGATATTGCCAGCAAACTCCACTCCCGTATGCAAAAAAGTAGAATATTTTTTAACAACAGGATTGTTGGTAACGATATACTGAAAACCTAATGACGGAATAACAATAGTAGGAAGTGTAAATTTCAAACTCGAATCAATCATTTCACGAAGATTGAAAGCGTTTGTAAAATTAGCCGTATTGGTAATAGTCAGACTAAAGGGCGTCAACCTGTATTCCCTTGTAATTGTATCGCGCCAACTCAACTCGTAACGGAAATTGAAATATTTCTCTGTATAGAGATCCTGGTGTCGCACCCAATCAAAACTTAGAGGAAAATTTGTTTTAGGTAGCGTAGCCAAATTGTTTCCTGTCCGAAAGGGCACCATTAATCTGGGAATATTCAAGGAAGCCTCAATTCCTATACGAAAATTATTATTATCCTTCAGCGAGTCATTGGCAGTCACCTCAAATGAACCAGTTGCCTTAATCATCAAGGTTTGCGCTCTTTTTAAAAAATTCTTGTCAGCCCACTGAATACTTGCTTGCCCACCGGTGTAGCTATTACTTCGGGTAAACCCTCCTATTTCTGTTTGCAGCTTCTTTTTCTGATATGGAACCAAGTAATAGGTCACATTCATTAAATCGGCACCTGCAGTTGCTTGGGTGAATTGAGGTTTTACAAAGCGGAAAGTACCCAAACTGTAAAACCGTGCCTGTGTTTTATTTAGCTCTGGAAGTGAGTACAGGCTTCCTTTACGATACGTAATAGAACGGGCAAAAACGTCTGGTTTAAATTTCTGACTGGAATCATAAATATAAATACCATCATGTTGAGGCAAAGTCTGAACCAAACTATCGGGCAAGGGCTTAAAGGTTGTAAAAGGTGTATAAACAATAATCTGATTGATAACAAAAGGGGTTTTAGCAGTGACCGGTACGGGCTGGTTCAATGACATATAAATAGCTGCCGTATAATTACTATGATTAGTATCGATATAGGTCAACAGGTGTTCTGTCTCAAAATAATAATAACCTTTTCCTTTTAGTAGTTGCACCAGTCGTGCTTTTTCGGCCTTTATTTTCTTTTCATTATATTGATCGCCTGTTTTTAACAGAGAGCCTACTTTGGGGAGTTGCAAAATATCTCTGGCCAACTGGCTGCTATCCAGCTGCCAAGTGATGGGGCCAAATTGATAAGGACGTGCTACCCTGGCCTGGTAGTGTAACTTTATCTTTTTTTTCTTAATCGAGGTATCCACACTCACTTTACTATTGAAGTAGCCCTCAGTCTCTAAGAGAGCTTGCATGTTTTGTGCATTCAATTCAGGGTTTAGATCTCCTGATAGTACAGGAGGCTGCCCTAACGTGTTGCGCAGCCAAGCTTTAAACCCCTTTTCTTTTTTAGGTTGCCCTATTACATACCACCACCATACTTTATAAGGTTCCCCCAAAAGCCGCTTATTTCGTTTAGGCGTGGCAAGCGATGATAGCTTACTTTGAATGGACGCTTCTTTGACCTTTATTTCAGACGCTTTACTAATTTTTATGGTAGCGCCATTATACAATTTTTCTTCAGCCGGCAGATAACGATTTACACTACAGGAACCACTGCCTACAATCAGAAGCAGCCACATAATATGTTGAAGCAACTTCCTCATTGTTTTTCATTAGCTTGGCGCTTCCTACGCCGCACCAACTCCTGGAATTTATCGTATGCCATCTCAATAGTGAAGTTGATACCTATTTCCGTAAAGTAGCCCTGCACCACTGCATCATATTCATTTTTCTGATAGGCCTTTATTTGGAAGCGGCCATCTTTTGATAATTTGTACGTACTGGTTATATCTGGGATGTACTGAGAACCGCTTTTAGCAGGAGGTGCCGTATTCCCCACCGCAAAACTTTCCTCTATACGAATCACCATCCGTTCCTGGAACAGGTCTTTAGACATAGCAACGCCTAGTTCCGTTTTAGAAATGGGATCGTCTTCTGCTTTGTAGGTCTTCATATTCACATCTACATCCACCCCTTTTATTAATTGATCAGCCACTTGATTCATGGCCTCTGTCAAAAAACTGCTAACGCCTTCCTTTAATGCATTGTTTGCATTGAGGTTACTGCTTTCTAAATTATTATCAGTGGTACTGGCAAACCGTTTGGCCAAGAGTAAGGAGAACACCTGCTTGTTCATTTCTGTTACATCGCTCCGAAGGCGATCAAGCGCATGTTCTACATCTGATTTTACAGAACTCTTTAAAACTGATTTGCCCTCCTTGAGTTTGATATCAAATGAAAGCGCCGGTTTTGATATCGGGCCTTTGATCATAAATATGACAGCAAAGGGCGTGCGTTGTGAATAGGCAGGATCATCTTCTTTATAATTCAATAAGCCTTTAGGGCTAGCCTCTATAATATATTCCGTAGTAACATCTGCCTCTGCCATTGTGGGATCGCCATTGAAGGAAATCGAGCTTCCCTTCACCAGCATGAACTTTCCCCTAAGCAACAGGTTGTTCATTTTGTAATAGCCTGACTGTAAATTATACACGCCCTCCACTCCTACCTCTCCATTTTCGTTCAAGCCGGCATTTAAACGAGCATCGCCCTTAAGCACCATTTCATCATCAGTAGTAGGATCTATAATGATGCTGATTTCTGCATCCTTGTCTACCTTCAGACCCATATTATATTTAAGACCTTTAAATGTGGCGCGGGCAATAGCAGAATCGCTTACTAATTGGGGAGTTGAATCTTTACGAGCAAGCAATGTATCCATATCAACGAATACAAGCCCATCCTTTCTTGTTCTGCCCACACTGCTACGAGGAGTAGACACAAAATAAACCTGGCTATTTTTATGCAAATAAGCATTGCCTTCAATGACAGGCTCTTCAACGGTTCCCTTTACAGCCACTTTTGCATCTACAATGCCTGTACCATAAAGAGAAGCTCCCGGCTTGCGTGAGGCTTTCAGTAGCATAAAATCTTTGGTTTCCATATTCACATCCAACCGCTTCGCACCTGCACCAAACAGTGCCACGCTTCCTTGCACAGTCAATGGATGTCCCGCCGAATCAGCCACTACAAACTGCCCAAAATCTAGATCCGAATCGCTGATCATCAGCTTTTGTTTGTTGATCCTATAGGGTGTATTTAAAGTGGCTAAAGCAAATATGACAGAGTCCATATAGATAGCGCCTTGAAATTTTAAGTTATCAAGCGAACCCGCTAGTTGCACATCGCCGGTTATGTTACCAGATAGGCGTGTGAGAATGTCTTTTGCATACGATTCTATCAGTTCCGTATTGAGTTTTTCCAGGTGTACCTGAAGACCAACTCCCCGGTTTACCAGGTGCACATTACCGTTAAACTTTAACTGATTCATACCAGACAATCCGCCTTGTATTACCAGGCTATCACCTATGCTTTTTGAATGAAACTGAAGATCACCTATTGGAATATCGTGTACCGCCAGGTTGGAGGCCAGTATGTCACCTGTAACAATAGGTATTTTGCCAATAGGTTGTTGTACACTAATATCAACATTTAGTATGCCCTTTGCACCCAACGTATCGCCGGGAGATAAAAGAGCAAAAATATTTTTGATATCAAAGCTGTCTATTTGAACAGCTATTGGTGATAACGCCTGCTGGTCTTTTGTATGAATAGAAACAGTCTGCCCCCGGCTTTCGAGTAGCAGGTGGTTGATGAAATAGTTACCCTTCACTATACGCACTACATTATCAGCGGGCACTTTCCATTTGTAACGATTCAATGTTAGATCATCCCGGATACGAATGACAGTTTCATCATTCTCTTTTTTCACTTCCACATTCGCAGCATAGAACGCTTTCCCTGCACTATCGTTTACACGACCGTTAACCAACAGCATTCCTCTTTGCATTTGACCAGTAACCTGCACATCCGTTAACCGGTTTTTAGCATTAAACACTTCTTTTCCTGACAAAGAAAAATGCATTACTGAATCAACCGTCTTTGTTGTTAGTCTCCAATCATGACCTTCCAATTGCCCATAGCGAATATTTGGAGCCTGCACTAGAATAGACAATAAGGAATCTTTATGTTCATCATTATATTGCCCTTGTATGACTACAGGTTGCTTTAATTCCAGCATTGGGAAGAAAGCATTGATCAATGAGTCTTGTGTAAGCTTCACTTCCACTGAAGTGCGATAACCACCACTGTCTCGTAGTAGCTTCTTCTCTTCTCTTGAATCACCGAATGGATAAAGTACACGCCATATGGCAGCCATTTCTGAAGACAACGCCTTGATGGAATAATTGCCAAACAGTTTAGCCGCTATAAAAGGTGACTGTACTGTCATCAGCAAACTGTCTGCATCTGACTTAACGGTAAGCAAAAAACTATCGACAGCTATTTGCTTTCCACGTATAAAAACCAGGTTACTGTCACCCTGTATTTTGGCATAAAGCACGTTAGGCTGTTTATGATCACCATCAATATGAATATTTCCAGCATATATTAAACTGTCAGCCGTAAATCCTAGTTTGAGAAAATCAGCTCTTTTAACATACACATTTCCCCGGACGTGTTGATCTGAACTAAAATGACCGCTTACATCCATAACCGTTTCCAGGTTAGGATCCTGTATACTTGACTGAACGGTAAATGCCGATCTGTCCCATTTAGCATGCAAGCCAATGTTAGCATAAGGGTAGTGATTGATGATAGCAGACTCTAACTGCAACTGGGCATCTGCAATCATACGCTCCTTTTGAATACCGCTGCCTTTAATAAATAAACGACCTGTTATCTTACCCAAGCTGGAATCCATTCCAATCCACTTCCCTGTTTCAAACTGGTGGGCATCTAATTGAAAGTTATAAGTTAGCCGTTGTGGCTGCTGTAGATTATTCGCGTGCCCCTTGATTTGCAACTGCCCAAATGAACAGGCCAATTTCACATCAGTCTTTAATTGTTGCTGATCCAAATGCACCTTTCCGGTAAGTACCAAATCCTCAGGCAGTCGGATCCCATCTTTTTGAAGCCGTTGTAACAATTCTTTGGAGAGTAGCTGTTTTTTTAAACGAAGTGGTTGCAGTGTAGCAGTTAGTGCTGGTCCATCCTCCGCCAGCCGAAAATTCATACTGCCTGCTACTTGTACTTGCCGACCAGAAGTAGAAAGGTTGAATTGTTTGGTATTTAGATTTTGTAATGTTCCGGTAAAACGACCAGCAACAATTATTTGTTCAGATGGGGAAATTGAAAAAGGCAATTGTTTTTTTAGACCAGGTTGTATCAGCAATAAATCACCATAGTTCAGAGAAGCCTTTTCAATGACGAGTGGGGTAGCATTAACAACAGAGGCACCGGTCTTCAAGGGCCATATCAGATCACCTTTACTGGCAACATACGATTGGTTAATGGCCGCCACCAAATCCTTCATATGTATCAGGTTATCCGAAAAACGAAAGCCTGCCTGTATATGCTTTACCTGAAACTGATCATTAAAAACTAAAGAGAGTGTATCGATAGCTGCAAATAAGCCCAAGGAATCAAAACTGTTTTCTCTGGTTTGCAGGTTAATCTTTTTAAGACGGATATGGTCAGCGTCTAAGCCTTTTGAGGCCGGCAGCGCCTCATTACTATAAACAAATGAATTATTGAACAAGCTGATAGCATCTACACGAACCCGCCAGAAGTTATTAGTAGCAGCAGAAGGTGACGGTGGTTTTTTTTTAACTGTATTTCGCGGCGGTATCCAGTCTAGCAGGCTTACAGACGTATTGCTGAGTTGAATATACTTAGCCACTATACTTTGGGCGCTAAGATCAAGCGATGCTTGCTGTAATTGTAAGCTGTCAACCCGAAACGTGTAATCGATTTTATTGGAAGGCTGCTGATAAGAAAAGTAGACATTATGCAACGCTAATTGATCCAAGCCCAGCAGTAAAGGCGCCGGATCACCTCTGCTCTTAGTTGTTTTTGGCGACACGCTCCCATCAATGGATGAGTCAATCATAACAACCTCAGTGTTCTTAAGTTTAAAATCTTTAAACTGGAATGTTTTTATTTCTGGATAAAGGGATTCTGGTAAACAGGAGAGCTCATTGATATATGCAGAAAAATGCAATTGCTGTTGCTGATCATTAAAACGAAACCTTACCTGATGTAGCGAAAGTTGTTTTACGGACAGCCGCAAAGGAGCCGTTTTAGTTTGAGTTTGAACCTTACCGGCAGGAGGCGCAAAAGCATCTAGAATAAATTGATAATTGAAGAGGCTATCTCCTGCAGTACGGTGGCAGTTCAAGACGATATTTTCCAAGCTCAAGCCTGTTACATCAACAGTATTCGACAGCAGCTGCAACAATTTAATACCTACATATATACGCCCACCACTAAGCAACGTATCCTTTTTGCGGTCTAAGATCAGCACCCGTTCCAAAGCAATCCAGTTTGGTAATCGGTAGTCAATATTTCCAATCTGAACTTCCGTCTTCCACTTTTTTTCCAGGAAGCTTTGTACTTTATTTCGCACCATCGACTTACCGGTAGCTGTATGCAAAAACAAAAGCATGCCTACCACTAAAAAAATAATGATTGCCAGGAACAATACGCCTCTTCTGATCCATTTCTGAACCATGCTTTTGGTGCCTATATGATGTTTTTAAATTTACAATAATAATGCGGCTCTCTCTAGGCCGATCATGGATTGTGGATAGGGAATAAGCCAAAAATTCCTATAGAATCAAACAGCCTGGCAGAAACACATAAAAAGCATCAACTAATTAATATGGAAACTAACGAACACCCAAATACCTAAAGCACTTGAAACTAAAACGAATATTACCCATGAATATGTATTTCAATTCAGCACGAAAACAACTATTTTAGGTATCCTGATATACGTATGTTTATCCTCTTCCCATTTGCAAATAGGCCTACCTACCCGTCAAGTTATAGCCGTCCCTTTTAAAACACACCATTATTCAATTAAACCTTACCGGGTAAGTCCGTTGACAAACGAGTTTGTTGGTTAAAAGTCCAGTATACCTCGTACAGCAATTACATAATATTTAAAACAATCTGTTTTTTGAAAACAGAGGGCATAAAAGAATTTCTTTTAAGAATGAAAAAGCATTATGAAAGCATGGAAAGCACTTTTACTGTTTGTTGGTTTTGGTCACTTGGCAAATGCACAAAACGATACACTGCCTCGTGCTACCACACCGGAACAAGTCCAATTGGAAAAGATAAGAACCAGGAGAATAAAAGACCTCAGTTTTGCCTACCAGACACAGAACTATGCGACCCGGAGCTACGCCTGCCCTCCCTATTTTGACCTAGGGTCGCCCAAGACATGGTATATACTATCGGCAGATATCATTCCTGAATTCATAATTGGCAGTGAGCGTATTCCCTTTACCATGCACTTAGTAACCCGCTACATGGTAAGAATACTGCATGATGATGAAAAAGCAGGCGATTCGTCTTTTGCCGTACGCACACCAAGCTTTATGCCGGGCGCTATCGTGTACATTCCATTGAATTATACTAATGCGCAAAGTGATAACATCACCTACATGGGCATTGCACTCTTTCATCACTCCAACGGGCAGGATGGCAATGAATTTAATAGCGATGGCAGCTTCAACCTGTATGACGGAAACTTCTCTACCAATTTCATTGAACCCTCCTATCATTTTCGCAGAAGAAAGTATAAGATTACAGCCGCAGTTATTACTGAACCTACACTTAGGCGCAACTACGATGAGCTTTACGGAAGTGCAGGTCTAGAACTGCACTTTGGCACTTCCGACTCTTTAAAATCAAGCTATGAAGATCGACGGATCAACCTGCAGCTAGGATATATCCGCGTTAAGAACTACTGGAGTAAATACAAAGGACAAAAGCTTACAAATTATTTTGAAGAAAAAGACAGGATGGTGTTTGATCTTACTATTATTGCCGGAGATAGAGACCAAGGGTTGTCGGCTTTTGAGAAACGAATAAATGCAGCTATCCAATATTATTGGCGCATCAAGGGTTCCCCCAATTCCTCTTTCTTTGCCAGTGCAGGGTACTATGGAAGTGATCCTTATAACATCTATTACGCCAACAGCTATTTCTATTTCAGAGCAGGCATTGCATTAGGAATATTCATTACACCCAAATTAAAATGACCATTAGATAAGAGTGGTGCTATCGCCCTCAACTACCAAATTCGTGAATGCATTTGCAAACCTTAAAAAGCTCTCCTTTGTTTGATCGTCCTTGATTTCTCCTTCCACCGTTACTTTCCCCTTTACACCCTGAATAAGTAAGGTGGTTTCGGCTGTAAACTTAGCCATCAGGGTTTGCATAATTAATTGCAGCTCCTCCTGGCCTTTTTGACCATGGGCAGAGGCGGTAATAAGGCCCGTAGGCTTATTGCTAAACACAGTGGTAGAAACACACCATTCAATGGCATTTTTTAGCCCACTGGGAATGCTAAAAACATACTCAGGCGTACAGATAATAATCCCATCTGCCTTTTCAATACATTCCCTAAACGCTTTTATTGGTTGCGGTGAATCACCTGTTGACAGTTCTGGATCAAAATGAGGAAGTGTTTTTAAGTCGTTGAATATCGTCCAATGAAACGCATCACCGGTTAGTTGGGCCAACTTGTTCACCAAGGTTAGATTGGATGAATTGGCACTGGCACTTCCTATAATGGCAAATATGTTTTTCTTATTACGCATTCTTTATTGACAAAGCTTTACCGCATACAGTGTCTGCGGCCGGCAATCAAATATAAGTACCTTCCTGCTCAAGTATCCCTACCCATTTACCCATGCATCAAATCCTTATCTTTAATGCACAACCGCGTACTAAGTTGACACCGAATGACAATAGCGGCATAAAATGGTTTAGTTTAACACACTATTGTTTCACACATGCACACACGAAAACGTATTCTATACATTGTAACATTTGTTTTCCTTTCATCCCATGCTTGGTCGCAGCAGCAGGCAACCGCACACCAAACTGGCAATCCGATCATAGCCGGCTGGTATGCTGATCCGGAAGCAGTGGTCTTTGGCAAAACAACCTGGATCTACCCCACCTACTCTGCACCTTATAAACAACAGGTATTCCTGGATGCATTTTCTTCCACCAACTTAAAGAATTGGCAAATACACCACCGCATCATTGATACAGCAGCTGTAAAGTGGGCCAAGAAAGCCATGTGGGCTCCTGCTATAATCAAAAAAGGAAAGTTATACTACCTGTTTTTCAGTGCCAACGATGTGCATCCCGGAGAGATAGGCGGCATAGGTATTGGCGTATCTGACAAACCAGAAGGCCCTTTCAAAGACTATCTGGGAAAGCCACTGATTGGTGAAGTGCAGAATGGCGCCCAACCCATAGACCAATTTGTATTTCAGGATAAAAACGGCCAATACTATATGATCTATGGTGGTTGGCAGCATTGCAACATTGTACGATTAAAACCAGACCTTACTGGACTGCTACCTTTTCCAGATGGCAGTATTTATAAAGAGATCACCCCAAAAGATTATGTAGAAGGCCCCTTCCTGTTTATCCGAAATAACAAGTATTATTTTATGTGGTCCGAGGGTGGTTGGACCGGCCCCAACTACCGTGTGGCCTATGCCATTTCTGATTCTCCTTTCGGACCATTTGAACGTATTGGTACCGTGCTCCAGCAAGATACAGCAGTGGCCACAAGTGCTGGCCACCACTCCGTTATTCACCTTCCAGGAAAAGACGAATGGTATATGGTTTACCACCGCCGCCCCTTAGGCGAAACCGATGCTAACCACCGGGTGGTATGCATTGACAAGGTGGAGTTTGATGAAAAAGGACTTATTAAGCCGGTGAAAATAACGTTCGAAGGAGTGGAAAAAGTGCGCTAGGCTACTGCAAAAAAAATCTAATCATCAAGAAAATGCAGATGCTAACGCTAACAGCCAGATACTTTTTAGTTAACTATAAATCGAGTAGTATAAGCTATATTTTGCTTGATCCAATTGGATAATGTGGCTTCTTTACTCAAAATCCATTCAGGAGCTGGCTGGCATACCACCCAGTTATCATTGAATAAGCCTTTTTTCATTTCAAATGCCAGCTCTGACTCACTACGCCCCTTAACTGATACATAATACTTGCTGGAGTCTACCCGCTTTATCTCAGAAAATGAAAACGAATATTGCTGATCGTTGATAACAAGGGTGTGCGAAAATTTTGTCATGTGCTTATCTAGGTTGTTAAGTTTATGGGAAAGGCCTGTAGTTTATAGCCCAAGAAGTATCTGTTTAATACCCATCCAGAACACGAAGTAAATACTTAAACAACTTCTTTTTTATCATAATAGACGAGATGGCCCAATAGCATGTTGAATCCATATTGGGCATAGGTGATTACCCTAACGGGTTTCTATTTGTCACTTGCCTCATTTTGGAAATGCGGTTATCGTTTAGCGCTAGTGACTTTCAAAAGCCTTCATATGGCGCCGTAATACGAGTCCTTAAGCAAATTATATTACCCCCAAAAGCTAAAGGCAATAAAGAAAGTCCTTATCGCAACTACAGGTATTAAACTAATTTCTATATCTCTTTGATACTCAGCCTATATAATAACTTGTTCAAATATTTAGATTTGAACGTCTTTAACTCCAACTGACTATTGAGAGGCGTTGTAAGAGTGTTGAATTCTCAATGCACTCTGTTTCAAGCGATACCTTTTCAATACACCAATATTAAAAGGAGTGCAACCTATACGAAACACCTCTAGCTGATTCTAAGCTTTTTGGTAAAAAAGCCTTGAATAAAATAAACGCTCCTAAGGGAGCAGAACTTATTAAACCGTTTTGCCGGTTTCCAGTAAAATGAAAAGCCAAACGACAAGGTAAATATATCTGTCAATAACCATACTAAAACTGTAAATGAGAATGAGCACTTTTTCTAATCTCCACACCATTAACAACGAGCTGTTTCGCTTCTGCTTTTCAGAGATCATGCGCATAGATTCACCCAAATACTATGTGGCCGTAAAACAAGATCATCAGCTGGTAACTGCTTTTGAAATGAAAAAAGATAGTTATTATAACCAGTGGGTTATTTGCCAACCAGCACCCGAATGGATTGTTACGGAAAGAGCTGTGCTATCTCAAATGATAGAAGAGGCTATCAGCAAAAAAGCCCGCCAGAAAAGCAGATCCGAGGAGCAACATTCCTAAAGGCACTCTAACAGGGAGAATAGTTTACTACTTGGCTAGGTAATAGAGGAAGGTTTTCATTCAGATATCACCAATAACCCATTTTAGGTTGCAGGTTTCGCCACTCCTTTCACAACCAGCCGCCACCTTTAAAGCCTCTGACTTTTGCCACCCTGAACTTGATCCCGAGTTAATCGAAGTAAGGATCTGCTCTTGCATTAAAGAAAAGCCTGCTATCATAAAAGGACACTTACCCTAAATGCCTAATCTATCCTCTTAATCCCTTAATCTCCCCAAATCCCGGTTCATTCCTCCCTTCTTCCTTCATCATTCCTTGTTCCTTGTTCATTATTCCCTTGTTCCTTGCCTGCTACTCCTCTGTTCCTTCATTACTCCTCCTCTGTCCCTTCATGGTTACTCCGTATAGAATACTAGGTTACTCCGTATAGAAGCCTATGTTACTCCGTATGTCACCCGTATCTTACCCGTACCTCACCCGTACCCTAGCCCGTATTAAGCTATTCGCTCATTGCTATAAACACATAGAAATAGTAAAGAAAAGTGGAATAAGAAAGGCTGAAGATGCCCTAAAAGAAGAAGCTTAAAGATACAAAACCCTTGCCTGTAGAGCAAGTTCTTTTCTCCCTTATACCCTGAACATTGATACTAGAGCATTGAACATTTGCTCTCTTTTCCCTTGTTTCTTGCCCCTTGTGCCTTTCCTCCACTTCTTCCTTCCTTGTTCCTTGTTCAATATTCCTCTCCTTGTCAACTTTTCAACCTGTTAACCTGTCAACCCAAATCCGCCATCAGCCATCCTCACATCAGCCATTTCCTCCCAATCCTAAGAATCCTAGTTCTCTCTCCCTAAACCAAAGTTCCTATAAACCCCGCCGAATGCTCTAAAACTATCTCCTTGGCTTCTTTATGTGGTGTATGACCTACGGCTGGAATAATAAGTGAACTAACCACACCGGATACTTGCTTCACAATTCCATTTACTTGATCCAGGCTTCCGAATTCGTCCTTTTCTCCCTGTATTACCAGTACAGGACAGTGTATTTTAGGTAAAAACTGTTCCATATTCCAGGATCGGAATGTATCGTTCAGCCAGGTAGCTGCCCAAGCATTGAATACAGCCTCCGTTTTCTCTCCATGGTATTTTTGCAGCCGCTCCTTGAGATCCGTTGTTTGATAGGCTGTTACTGCTTCCCGTATACCCTCCAATGTGATCTCCTCAACAAAGATGTGCGCCCCTTCGGTAATAACACCAAGAATGAATGATGGGTATTTAGCAGCGGCTATTAATGCAATAGAACCTCCATCACTGTGGCCAAATAAGATCACACGCTGTAATCCACATTGCTCTATCAGCTGATGTAATCGATCAGCTTCTATTTCTAAATAATCATTATCCCGACTGTTTACCGTAAAAGGGCTGGATTTACCATAGCCCTGCCGGTCATAAACGAAAACGTTACATTGCGTTAACTCTCCTAACGTCTTTGGAAACGTTCGCCAAAGTTCAACTGAACCCAGGCTATCGTGCAAGAAAACGATAGTTGGATGCTCTGGATTGTTTGCTAACTGCACCACATTTAGTTTTCCGGTTAACGTATTTAAATAAAACTGCATTTTATCTCTGTTAAGTAATGTCTGGCCGCTATTCATAGACCGACCTAGAACATCAACCGGGTGCAATGTTAGAACGATTGCATAAGAATTGCCGGATTGAATAATAAATTGTAATGGATATATACTATTCCTTTTTACAAAGCCAAATCTGCCTGCCAAAAAGAACTTTAAAAGATGAAAATATTATTTGGTTCCCGGACGTTAAAGAGAGACTTACAAGTTTTTCCATAGTTATATTGAAGAGCTGTGCGCCCAAACACTTATTTTCACGAATAATCCCTTATGAGAAAAATCCTTTTCTACCTCTTATTTACGGCAGCTATAAACACGCTACAGGCACAAGGCATCCGTTTTACGACCCCTAAAAACTGGAATGCCGCGCTGGCGGTGGCAAAAAAAGAAAACAAGCTGATCTTCCTTGATGCGTATACCACCTGGTGTGGTCCCTGTAAATACATGCAAGAAGAAATCTTCCCGCTAGCATCAGTAGGCAAATTTTACAACGCCAGCTTTATCAATATCAAAATGGATATGGAAATTGGCGAGGGTCCAGACCTGGCAAGCAGCTTCCAACTGGTTGCTGTCCCCACTTTACTGTTCATCAATGGGGATGGGAAGATCGTGTATCGTTACGAGGGAGCCTTAAAGGGCCGAGAACTGATCGCCTTGGGCAAAAAAGCCCTCAACAGCTCAAATTAGACAGATAGTGACGCTCCTGATAAACTGGATTTATAGATGCTGTAAGGACAGGCTACTCCCTAGTGCGCTATTATAGTAATCCACCAAGTGCTCAACTTAGATCCAGGCTTCTTCTTAATCAAGTGAAATGTTTACTGATTGTAACCACTTCTTTTCTATAGCGGAAAACGCCTCTAGGATTCCGCAAACAGGCAATTCCAAGGAGTGTTAGTTTTTATGAAATCATCCGGAAATTGGGACCAACCAGATTAAGATCGTTTGCCAGGATTATCAACCGTGTATGGTGCTGTTTATTGAAATGAACCTGATATATGCCATCTGAAGTCTATTAAGGCTGCCTGTTTTTAGATCATGGCTATTCTCTTGCACTTACAGGACATAGATCAAGCGCGTAACCTAATACAGCGCCATTTGGCATTCGAAGTCAAAACCAGTTATTTCCTCTTTATAACGCTGTAACTGCTTCTTTTGACAGTCGTCGTCAGCGAGTCTAGCTCAGCAATAGCTGTATTGAAATGCAAATAATTCGACGACCAGACCGGCGCCGTCCACGTACAAGAGTAGACGAAATGGCACAAGAATTGAAGAGCTTTCGGTTATTCTTTAATTATGGCTAACCTTAATCGCTTCTGTCTATTTTTATGCCTTTTATCTGCCACACTCCTATCTTGTAAAAAAGCAAACGATAATACCAATAACTCACAGGAAGAAGTACTCCTCCCCAACCAAATACGAGAGGAGTATGGACTACGATTTATTTTAACCTGGTCGGTTGCTGATTCTTCCAACGCACAAACATATGCTCCCTTGGATATAGCCTTATATAAAGGTGCAGGTGATTCAAAATCAGCAACTCCTTTACCGCTCACACCAAAAGAAAGTGCGTTTAAGAACTATTCGATACCTACCAGCGCGCTTGATGACGGAGGAGAATGCACATTGGTTATTAACTATGGTAACGTTACAAAAAACGGCAGCTTTGATTTGTATGTAGAAGGGTATACAGCCATTGGAGCAACCAAAAAGTTTACGTTGGCCAACAATCCCTTCACAACTGCCCAGTCCAACAGTCGTAAAGATTTTCTAATCATTAAACGAGAAGGAAGTAAATACACATTCATACAATAGCCGGCATGAGTTATTCAGCTTGCCGCTTCTGGCGTTTTCTTGCAAGACCATAAACGGCTCTGCTTATTAAAACGACTGTTCCTACTAACACCCCATTAAAACTATTTTCTTTTCCACTGGAAAAGAAATAAACGAAAACGGCTCCTACAAGACCGATAAGGATGATTAAACCGATGTTTTGTTTTTTCATAAAGTGATCATTACTGACTATGAACCTGCTGGCTATTTCCTGCAGTGTCTTTCAGAGATTACCCTTGAAAGACACTACAGGCACTGCCAAGTAACCGAAATTACAGAAAAATAGATCTGCAGTCAGCCTTATCCTTAACTATTGCTCCCATTCCGTTCATTAGGCTCCAGGCATATCGCTTCCCTTATTCTTTAATAAGGTAGCCAAACAAACCATCTGATTCATCATCTGGGCCAGCCGTAAAATACAATCGGTTAGGATCAACAGCAGTTGCTGTTGCTGGGGCAAAAGATAGAGCCCATAGACCATCAATAACAATTACTTTATTATCTTTTGATTTCAATTGGCCCATAAAGGTGCCGTCTAAGCTATACGCATTGATCTTTCCATCTCCAAAATTCCCAACCAGTATGGCAGGCAGGTGGCTTGAATGATTGCCATTTCCCATACCGTTACCATTACCATCTGGGAAAAAGTCGGCTGATGCCTTTGCTAAACCCCAAGGAGCATTTAACATACCTTGTGAAGCAAATCGTTTAACGAAGGATCCATCTGTAGTGAATATGGAAACATATCCATTTCCAGCTCCTTTCTCTTCATCGCCATCATCACCTACTTTAGCATAAGCCACAAATAACTGTCCATCAATATTCTTGATATTAAATGGGCCATATCCTGCTGGTATACCTGAGTCTTTAAACGACATTGCCATACTGTTAAAACCGGCATCCCATACATCAATTGTACCCTTTATGAAATTAGCAGCATAAAGCAAATCTTGTCCTTTACTATTTTGGCCCATAGCCAAACCTTTATAATTAGCATTTGCTGAATTATCCTTGATGCGTAATGCATTATTGCCTGCAGCCTGGTTCCAGCCGGATATTACACCATCTTCACCTACAAATAAGAAGGCTGCTTTCTGGTTATTGGACAACGAAAAATCATTATTGCTGCCATTGTTAAAAACAATACCTGTAGGGCTGCCGCCAGTGAGTGCATCCGGAGAAGGGATATTAACAGGCGGACGCAATATACCGCCTTCTTTATCATAAACTTCACTCACATGTCCATCCGCGGCATTCACCCATGCAATACCATTAGGGCTAAAAGCCAACCCCCAGGCATTCACCAGTGTTGGGTCTGTATGCGTGTTACTATATTTATTGTTGTTCGCCACAAGATTCACTTGCTTAAAGCCACTGAGATTCGGCTGATCCATATTCTTATGGCACTGTGTAAGCAATACCAGTAATGGCAATAAAAGCAATTGCCAATTACTGAGAAGTCGTTGGTGTAATTGCATAAGCATTTTCATACACTAAATTTTTAATAAATGAAAGATGAGTGTTAACATCAGCTTTCATGAGTAAGAATTGAAACATTACTTATGGCACAGATGGGAGCTGGTAATAGTAGAAACAAAACGAGAGCTGACAGATTTCCAATGTATTTCTACAACAAAGTTTCACATAGAGCCGATTCTATAACAAATACGGATACATCAAATAATAGTTGCTTGGCAACAATAGATTATGACAGTATTTCGACAAATAGAAATATCCCTAACCAATAGCACATTCATACTTGCTTCGTTAGCATAAACCTCATTGGGATAAGATCTCAATAGACCATTGGTTGCACATCAATGTTTCACCTTTTAAAACACTATATCAATTAAAAAACGAAAGGAAAAATATTGGCATTTTAAGAAACGTGAATAAACAAATATCTGCCATAACAATATGACCTGATTCCATTAATAAGCAATTAAAGTTGCCCTAACCAGGAAGCACAATCCGAAATGGGAAGCCGTATTTAAATATAGGTAAAGAAGGGCGAGAGATCACCTTCTCATTTTCAATAAATGCAGATGACTATTGTGCAGCAGTGGTACGTTTATTAAACCTAATGTGGCAGTTTATCCCTGAAGAAACCATACACCCAAGTACCTGCAACAGCACTTGCCAACACAACAAGAATGACTAAAAACCCAGCACCGATCTGAGCAAAGAGAGGTCCTGGGCAAGCGCCGGTTAAAGCCCAACCTAACCCAAAGATCAAGCCGCCAATAATTTGTCCTTTATTGAACTTCTTGGGGTGAAAGACAATCTCCTCCCCATAAATAGTTTTTACTTTAAAGCGTTTGATCAACCACACTGACAACATACCAACTACTACCGCCGTACCAATTACACCATACATGTGAAAGCTTTGCAAGCGAAACATTTCCTGTATACGAAACCAGGAAATGATCTCTGCTTTGGTAAGAACAATACCGAATACAATCCCTGCAACGGCATATTTCAAATTGTGATACCACTTATGTTGCAACTGCGACTCATTGATACAATTTGTGTCTAGTGATCGAACTTCAAAGTCCGTTGGCATCAATACTTCTGTTTCGCTAACACGATCCTGTGGGTTCATATTTCCAAGTAATGAATAGTTGAAGAATGGTTTTACAAGCTTAAGATGTAAGGCAGGATAACATTAGCCATAAGAAATCCACCGACCATAAAACTGACCGTTGCAATTATAGATGGCACTTGTAGTGTGCTGATACCCATAATGGCATGCCCACTGGTACAACCGCCAGCGTATCTGGTTCCAAATCCAACTAAAAACCCTCCTACTACCAATGAAATGAACCCTCTTACTGTAAACAGACTCTCCCAACTGAATAGCTCCTTTGGCAGCAACGTTGAATGATCTGTAATACCATAATTCTTTAATTCAGCCAGCAAATTGGCGTTTACCTGAACAGGGGCCGGCGTAGATAAATATTGCGTAGCTATAAATGCACCTAGGAGAATGCCTCCGGCAAAAAAGAAATTCCACACCTCTTTTTTCCAATTGTATTTAAAGAAAGATATGTTAGCAGGAAAACAAGCCGCACAGGCATGACGCAGATTGGCAGAGATACCAAAATGCTTATTTCCAAGAAGAAGCAAAGCAGGCACTGTTAATCCAATAAGAGCACCAGCCACATACCATGGCCATGGTTGTTTTATTATTTCTAACATGAAACTTGTTTATAAACGTATAATGATTACGATCCTTTAAGAATTACTACTGAAATGATTGTTTATCATTTTTACTACAACTGTCTTCAGTGCTTACGCAAAGTAAGCACTGATCTTTGAATTGCAATTAAAGACAATATAAACTGACATTCAGGTGGCAAATGTGGCAAACTACTTTATAAAGCAAAAAGTAAGTGTTGCAAAAAGAATAAATTGATTGTAGTTAAAGTTATTCTAATAGGCCAGGTGTTGCCAGATCACATCATAAATATCAAATGCCGTCAACCCTTCTTTGGTAATCGCTTCTTTGGTAATTACTATTGGCTGAGAAGATGGCTCACTAACTAATCGCCCATGTGAACCTTTTACCAAGGTGGCATCCAAGGGTATCACGTCCATTACATAACGCAAGCCTGCTTTTTTACGTAGCAATTTATAGGCAGCCCTTGCTTTTGAGGTCATAAACAACTCCACAGGATCATAACCCGGCTTTTTGTGAATATCCACTACTCTTGCATAGTCGGGCGCATTCGCATCATCAAACCAGAAATAATACGTAAACCAGCTGCGCTCATCAGCCATAACTACAAATTCACCTGCTCTTTCATGATTGACCTCATGCTCTTGTTTCCCCTCATTATCCAATACCAGCTCCACGCCCTCAACCCCCTCCAGTATGGATCTTACTTGGTCTGTAACAGAAGGATCATTAATATAAACGTGGGCCACCTGGTGATCGGCTACAGCAAAAGCTTTGGAAGCGCCCGCATCTAACAACTCTAATCCTCTTTCTTCCCGAATAGCCAGCAATCCATGCTTACGTAGAATGCGATTGAGATGCACTGGTCTATCCACATTGGTGATTCCATACTCTGATAAAAGAATAACGCGAGCACCCGTAGCAGAATAATAATTAACTAATTGCTCTACTACGCTATCAATCTCGCTTAGTTCTTTGCCAATCTTACTAATATCCTGTCCCCATTTTTGAAGACAATAATCCAGGTGAGGCAGATAAACAAGTGTTAGCGTAGGATCATATTTTTTATCTGTATAAACAGAAGCATCGGCAATCCATTGTGTAGAAGTGATGCCTGTTGCAGGGCCCCAGAATTTGAATAAGGGAAATTGACCCAGCTTTTGCTGCAACTCATCACGCAGCCCAGCTGGCTGCGAATAACAGTCAGGCATCTTCCGTCCATCGGCCAAATAATTAGGACGCGGTGTTACTGAATAGTCAACCGCTGAATACATATTATACCACCAGAATAAGTTAGCACAGGTAAAAGATGGATCTTCTCTTTTGGCGCGCTCCCAGATCTTTTCTGCCTGTACCAGCTTGTTTGATTGCTTCCAGAACTTAACCTCACAATCCGAACGATCATACCAGCCATTGCCTACAATACCATGTTCTCCCGGACTTTTTCCAGTGAGGTAAGTAGATTGAACTGATGTAGTTACAGCAGGCAATAAAGGCTGTATTCGATTCAGGTGGGCCACCGAAGTATATTGTTTCAGAAAAGGCGTATACGCTCCAATTAAAGAAGATGAAAGTCCAACGATATTGACAACAACCGTTTTATGCATACCTGTACTTGTAGAATTAGTTAGTTACTTCCTCTGCCCCTCATTACTCATCACTCATTACTCATCACTCACCACTCACCACTCATCACTCACCTTTCTCACCATTGTTTTCCCTCCCGTGGACCGTCGTCTGTCGTCTGTGGATCATCCCTCACCGCTCACGCTCTTCCGGCTGTTTAGCTTGCAGCGTGTAGCGTGTAGCTTCCTGCTCACAGCTCATAGCTCGCAGCTCACGGCTCTCCTCCCTTATCTCCCTCAATACCCAATCTATCTCCCTTGCAATGGATTGTGAAAGTGGCAACTTCAGTTCCTCTGGCAACACTTCCCAGGTATAGGTTTCTATTTCAAGATGCTGGGTAAATGGCTGCAAACGGTGAAGATGTAAAACCTCCTGAATATCTTTCTGTGTCGACTGCAGCAGACCGTATTGTTCAATAAACAGCGGCACATGGTAATGCGCTCGCCACTCGGTTATAGAAACATCTGCCACATCGTTTAATGCGACAGGCAAGTCGTTATACCGTTTCAAAACACCTTCTTTTGTTTGAGCAACAACCTGGTGTAAATAAACCGGTTCGTTAAATTGTTGAAAAGCATTGGCTACAGTGAACCGGTCATAATTAGCGCCTGCAAGGCTGGCTTTCAAGGCAGCGCTGATCTGTATCTTACCTGTACGAATGCCATACGTCTTTAATTGCTGTATCACAGTAGCATGATCTTCATATCCAACTGCAAAATGACAGATATCATAGCAAAGTTGCACATGCTCTTTCAACACCCGTTCCGCTTCAGCTTTACTATACTGAAAAGCATTAGCTAATAAGGGAATGCCGATTGGAAGCAAGTATTTAGTATACCATTGTAAAAATTCTGTACTACTTTCTAATAAGCCATCGGGTTCTGGCTCTATATCAAGGTGAATGAGCTTACCGGTTTTTACTTTTATTTCTACCAGGCATTTAACTACCTGTAGTATATAGTGTGTAGATGTGGTATAGGCCTGCAGCTTTTTGATAGAGGTATTATGCCAGTGTCGATACGTTAATGGTGAAGTAGATATTCCACCATCAATACCTTCAGGCAGCAAGGCCGCCAAGATCTTAGCTAGCATTATGCTGTATTCAACCCTTTCCATTGTCGTCCAATCCGGAGCATGCACATGGTCTTTCACACTGGTATGATGGAAGCCGCCAAAAGGAAAACCATTTAACGTAAAGACGTAACAATCCTCCTCTGCCAACCAAGTCTTAAACGCCTCCAATTCTTCATCGTTGACCAATGTTCTACTGGCAGTATCTGATAAGCGCAATCCAATTCCAAAGGGCTGATTCTGACAAGCATTTTTCTTTACTTCCGGAATATGTTTTTTCAGGGCTGCAAAATGTTCAGCCCAACTTTCGCCAGCGTGTATATTGGTACAATAGGTAAGATGTCCCAACGCTGTCTCCATCAGGCCGTCTGTCTTTGTGCGGTTATACAATAGTCCTGCAACCAATGACTGGCGGCAACAATACAGTCGGAATTCATTTCATGAACTTCCTCTCCCTCACCAATATCATTCAATAACGTAATGGACAATCTACCACCCAGATGCTCTTGAAAATCGGTCAGTCCCTGAAGTAATAGATGCTGCGTTGTATCCATTTCAATTAGTGGGTGTATCAGCTTAAAACCTAATTCTTGTAAAAGATTAAGAATACGTTTCAGCGGCACTTCATCTAACCGCCCGGTTAGGTAAGAGTAGGCACAATCCAATGCTATACCAATAGCTACAGCTTCTCCATGCCGAATCGTAAAGTCAGACAACTGCTCCAGTTTGTGAGCACACCAGTGACCGAAGTCCAGCGGACGGGCAGAATGGATCTCAAAAGGATCACCTTTGGCAATATGTTGTAAATGAAGCTCTGCACATCGCCTTATCTGGTACTGCATAGCATCTTTATCTCCAGCAATCATTCCAGCTGCATTTTCTTCTAACCAGCAAAAGAAATCAGCATCTTTGATGAGCGCTACTTTTACGGCTTCAGCAATTCCTGACCGCCAATCCCGCTCGCTCAATGTTGTTAAGAAGTGGAAATCATTAAATACAGCAACAGGCGGAGCAAATGTTCCTAAAAAGTTCTTTTTACCTAAATAATTGACGCCGTTCTTTACACCAACACCACTATCATTTTGGGATAGCACCGTGGTTGGAATGCGAACATGCTTTATGCCCCTGTGTGCTATTGCACTGGCATAACCAGTCATATCCAATACAGAACCACCTCCAATACCCACAACTAAAGAGTGCCGGTCAATACCAAACCGGTTCACCGCATTGATCACTTTAAAAAAATACTCTTCGTTATTCTTAGCCTCTTCACCACCCGATATAGTAATAATGGTGGCTAACTTATAGGAAGGTATAGTGTTGATATATTCTACAATTTGCTCCTTGAGCATTGGATGGAACCTGGTAACTTCTTTGTCAACAACAAAGAGTATTTTTTTTACAACACCTTCCTGCTCATTATCCAGCAAGAAGCTACGAAATACAGGATTCGTACTAGTAAACAGATGGCTGGTAAAATAGACCTTGTACTGAAATTGCACAGTAAATGTCTGTTGTAAATAATCCATACGTTTTGTCTTGATGTTTTAAATAAGTTATTATGGTTCAACAACCTTTAGGTTACAGCAAAGGCTTTGGCCAATATGATAGATACAGGCAAAAGCATTAAAATAACCAAGGCCAAAGAGACAGTGCCAAAAGCAACCGCCCATGAAGCATTCAATACGATCAATGCCAACACGCCTGCTTTCACCGCTTTACCAATGGAAGGCCCTGATGGATATCTCATAGCTTTCTGTAAGGGTAAAAAAATCATGCCTCCAAATAGCAAAAGGAAAAACAATGTGCGTAGCGTCGTGCTGTTGTAATAAGCAATAAATAAAATACTACTAATAACCAACAGGTAGAATATGGCTGCAGCCATCAGAACACTCTTTTTGCCACCATGCACCTCGCCCCTGCTAATCATGGTTATGGCACTTATGTATATTACAGGTATAATACCAATAAACCAGTATTCACTAATGGCCGCCGGCAGAACACTCATTCCAAGCAAAATATTACCACCCCGACAAAGCCCCATATTCAATGGCCCCAAAAAAGCATGGTGCTTCCCCCACTTATCATAAGTTAATGCCGCCACCGCTATTGCAATGGCAATAAGGCAAGATGGGTAAAAGCCGTGATGTACAAAGTAGGCAGCAATGATGGCCATTAATATTAACCCACTTCCCAAAACTGCTGCTTTCTGTTTATCAATTAGCCCACTCGGTATAGGACGCTCAGGTCTTTCTACCTTATCCAAATCGGCATCAAATACATCGTTGAATACTACCCCACCACCATACAAGCCAATAGTTGCTAACACCAACAGCAGTATTGGATCTACCTGTAATGCAGCCCAATGGCTATTGGTAAAATAACCAGCAATAGCAGCACCCGCCAGTATATCAGAAATGGCCGTAACAATATTGGCTGGTCGCATTAATCGCAAATAACCCTTCCACGTTTGCATAGCAGGCATCAACGAATAATTAGTGATGTTTTATCGATCCTTGGCTGCTGTCCGCCACGCAGCACCGTATTCCCTTTAAATCTCTGGCTTTGATCAATGTCTTTCACACCGGCAAAATCAGTTACATCTATTTGCCCACTTTGACCAAAAGCAGTAATCGCATTTTGATAGGTAACCATGCGAATGTCTTCATCACTTATGCCATGCTCCTTCATTAAGGCCGCCGTTTTAGGAACTGCTAGCGGATCGGAAATACCCCAGTCTGCTGCAGAGTTGATCATGATGCGTTCAGTACCATATTGCTTAACAATCTGCACCATTCGTTCATTCCCCATTTTTGTAAATGGATAAATGGTGAACGCAGCCCAGAAGCCCCGATCAAGTACTTCTTTTACCGTTTCTTCGTTATTATGGTCTACGATTACTGTAAAAGGATCAAGGCCATGCTCTATTGTAATATCCATGCTTCGGGTAGTGCCTTGTTTTTTATCGCGATGAGGCGTATGTATTTGTACAGGCAATGCAGCTTCTCTAGCCAGCTCCAGTTGCAGCCGGTAGTATTTTTCTTCTGCCGGCGTCTGGTCATCAAAGCCTATTTCCCCTATACCAACCACTCCTTCTTTATAAATAAAATGGGGCAACAGCTCCATCACCTGTTCGGCCAATGCTCCATTATTGGCTTCCCTTGAATTTAAGCCAATGGTGCAGTAATGTTTGATACCAAACTGTGATGCCCGAAAGCGCTCCCAGCCAATAAGACTACTGTAGTAATCACGGAAACTGGCAACACCAGTACGAGGTTGTCCTAGCCAAAATGCCGGTTCAATAATGGCAACAACGCCAGCATCGGCCATTGCCTGGTAATCATCGGTTGTACGGGAGGTCATGTGTACGTGTGGATCAAAAAAGGTCATCCCTTTGATACTATCTAAAAAAAACGGCTTGCCCGTAACAGGCTGAAGATCCTGTTCTGTCATTCCAGCTTTCTCATATTCATGATGACTACAACACATAGGTTTCTATTTAAGAGTAAACAAAATAAATGGTTAGAATACAACGCTTATGCTACAGCGACTGCCGATTGTTGCGCAATATGATCCCAGCTTATTGTTTCGTCTGTATACGTTTGGGAAACAACATATTGCCGGAGTAATTCTTTTGCGGGCAGATAGGCACTCTTACTGCAAGCCAGTAAGGCCGCTTCTCGTTCCAGGGGATTGGTAGAAGAAGCTATTTTTTTGATATCGGGATAGAGTGCTTCATCAATAAAAGGACTTACACAACGCCACAGTAATGGATTTACGGAACGATGCGCAGCCCACCGTTCATGTGCATAATCCGACAATATTTTTGCCAGGTCTTTATTGGATCGATCATCCAGACCAACGATCTGGTGCACTGGCTTTTCCGTAAAAAAAGCTTTCAGCACCATCTGGTTCCAGGCTGCATCATCAAGCTGTTCAGCTGGATAAGGATTATTACAAATTATAGCCAGGAGCACATCGCCTATATTGCTACGTATACCTTCAGAACAACGCTTCCGCCAATGTTGTGGATAGGCAAGAACAGGCAAGGCAGAATAAAGCGCTACCAGTTCATTCATTTCAGCACCCAAAAAAAGTAATTCGATTTTTCCGGCATATTCCTCCTTTTCGGAAGCATCTAGTTGTAACAGTAACCATACTCGGCAAAGCCGGTCCATAGTCCATCCGTTTATAAAAAAATCAGGACGTATGGTAGCAATATCTACTTGCTGTTCTTTACTAATGGTAAGAATGCCTTTGCCAACTTTCCGTGGTACCAGCGCAAATGCAGTATTAAACTTGGAGTCGCTAATAAAGATTCTGTTTTGCAGGAGCCAGCTCCATACAGGGGCTTCAACATGTTGCTGTATAATTCCCTCCAGCTTACCAAGCAGGCAGTTTACATCGTACGTATACATACTTTCAAAGGTTTGTCAATGATTAAAACGGGGGAGTACGAATAGCGGTTATAACAGAGGAGAGGGAAAGTGGCACTGAAAATACAAATTGTTTGAAATATTCCAAACACATAGCTGTCTTTAATATAACAAGCCAGATTTATGCCAAAAAGAAAAGTGTTCGATTGCTTTCAAACTATCGTTATATAACAACCGTCTATATTCAGGTATAAGCAACGATCTTATTTACTATTTACCTATAACGCGCTATTGCCTAACCTCTAAATAAAGTTTCTATTTTGAGAAACTCAGCCATATACCCTTATTATAAGTAACACTCAGGTTAGTGTGTAATTTGAATATTGCCTTTTATTTCATTTGGGGTAGCCAGGTTGATTGCCGTAACACAGTCGGATGCCCCTCCGATACTAATGCTACTCATTCGATCAGCAGACATGTCATTGCCGCTATCTTCAAACGTAAATTGATAGCGTATTCCAACAAATACCCAATCCAGGGAACCCTTGCTGATATGCCGCATCGTTCCACTCACAATCATCTTACCATCTACAAGGTTCATACAATCTACTTTGCCTTTAAATTCCAGGAACGAACTCTTGAAGACAATACTTCCACTTGCATTCTCTTTCGTCGTCTGTGAAGCATTAACATCAAATGAAACCGTCGATCCATTTATTTCTGTATAAAAGCCCTTTCCCACAATCTTCATTTCGCCACCATCCGAACGCTGCATTTCAACAATAGGCTTGCTGAAACTGTTTATTACTTTATGTATAGCACTGAAATAGTGTGCTAGCGGAAAAGCGTGCTCATAAAAATTACCTGTATGCAATAAAACAAGTAATGGGACTGCCAACAGAAGTGCATTTTTCTTGTACATAGCTTTCTGTTTTTATGAAATGATCTGATCAAGCATATTTATGCCTCAGACGTTATGAATGGCCTTAATGGGGTTCACAGACTAGTGCAGGAAAAACAGTGTATAGCTTTTGATTAAACACCAGGCATTGGCTAAATAAAATTACTTTACAACCTAGCTAAGTACAAGTGTGCTTTTATAAAATTGGCAGAGAACTTTATCTCAAAGTATTATTATATAGAATGCCCATGTATTGCAATAATTAAAAGGGTTTTGTAATTTAATTATACCCCATGAATAGCGCCTCATCAATAAGCAACTGCTTTTCACCTTCAAACTCTTTTTTTATGCCTACAAATCCAATTGATGCCAATGAGTTTATTACGCATGACCGATTAAATCCCGAGGATTTACGACTGAAACAATCGCCCGATATAGAAAGAGTGCCGGCAAGTGCCGCCTGGGTCAGTACAGGGTACATAGTAGCAGAAGATGATATTGTTATTATCGATGCGGATGAAGACACCCAATGGTCGGCCAACCCAAGGACTTCAGGCCTATACGATGCGAATGGATCTGGCCTACCCGCCAAGCCAGGCTATTTACAATTCCCCGGTACAGAGGGTGCGCTGATTGGTAAGATTGGCTTGTTCATTTTTGAGGCAGGTTCCTTTGTCCATGTACATGTTCCAAAGGGTGTTTCAGGAGAACTAATGCTATCCATCAACGACGACGCTGAATCTATTAGAGGAAATGAATTTATAGGTAATGAAGGAGCCGTTGATGCAACTATTACCGTTTATACACTTGCACCGTAATAAACCAAAACGGATACAGTCCACAGCGACTGGTTAATGCCAATTATACAAAGAGCCGGCACAGGGCCGGCTCTAATACATTCTTTGTGTTTTCCACTTATTTCAAGCTCATTTCTACCATTACAGGAAAATGATCCGACGGGAATTTACCATGATAGCTATCCGTCAATAAACCCCAGCGCTGCACCTGGAATTGTTGGGTCGCAAATACATGGTCAATGATTTCATCACCTGCCAATTGTTTACCAAAGCCGTTGAAGGAGGTGTTATTTACATAGGGATATTTCACTTGGCTGTAGGTATCTTTTACAATACCAGAAGTAGCAATGGTTTTATACCACTCGCTATTCTGATCGCCATTCAGGTCGCCGGTTAAAAGTACTGGCTCGTTCTTGGCAATCTCATTGATCTTTTTCAACACCAGCTTACTGCTTTCGTTACGCGCTTTGATTCCTTCATGATCAAAATGGGCGTTGAATAGGTAGAATTTCTTTTTTGTTTTTTTATCCTGCAAATACACCCATGAACAGATACGGTAGCAGCATTTGCCATCCCAACCCATAGAAGGCTTCTCAGGTGTTTCTGACAACCAGAAGTCGCCTTTTTTTAAAAGCGTGAACCTTTCTGTTTTATAAAAGATAGCAGAGTGCTCGCCTTTTTCTTTTCCATCATCTCTGCCAGCTCCACTATAAGCATATTGAGGCAAGGAATGCTGAATATCGTCGAGTTGATTCTTCAACCCTTCCTGCGTACCAAATACATCAAAATCATGGTACCGTATAAGGTTGGCAACAACAGGTGCTCTGTTCACCCATAAGTTCCCTGAATCACGCGGGTTATCATAGCGGAGATTAAATGTGGCAATACGAAGCTGCTGGGCAGCGCCGATCAGGCCAAAGGCCATAACCAGCAGCAGTAAACAAAAGGATCTGTAGTTCATGTGATGTAGCGGTTTAAAAAGATGGTCTAAATATCAAATTCCAAATCTCAAAATCCAAATCTCAATTAGGCAACCTGTACCAGGTTATTCTTCATCAGGTTTTCATGCAGCAACTGTAGCACTTCACTTCTGGCCTCTTCCGACTTAGCAACCTCTCTACACCAGAAAAAGACTTTTAACGTAAACCCATTTTCCTGCAACTTCATAAACAATACTTGCGGCTCACGCTCTTTCACAATATTGCGGGAGCCAAGGACTGCTTGCTTCACTACTGAACAAACTTGTTCCATATCATCACTACCCTTTATTACTAACTCCAGCTCTAAGCGTCGCTGGTTGTGCGAATGCGTCCAGTTTACAATTTGCTCAGAAAGAATGTCTCCATTCGGAATGATCACTTCAGCACCATCATTGGTTAATAAGGTACTGGAGCGAATACCAATTTCACGAACACGTCCAGCCTGATCACCCACCTCCACAATATCGCCTATCTGCAATGGTCTGTCAAATATCAAAATGATCCCTGAAACGAAATTATTTACAATGTTCTGCAAGCCTAAACCAATACCAACACCCAACGCACCCAGTACAATAGTGATTTTATCAATAGGAACCCCAGAAGCCGCCACAGCCAGCAAATAGCCCAGACATAACAATATTAAACGGGCTATCAGTAACCTGGAACGCTGCCCTTTGTTCTGAATCTCTTCATCAGCATCCGTATCACCAAAAAAGTAACCCACATATTTTTGTAAAAGGTGCGCTACCCAAATGATCAGGAAGAACAACAAAACGCCTCCCAATGTAAACGAGGCTTCACCAATACGTCGCGGTGTAGAAAGAACGCTGGTCAAGCCATCCAATAGAGGATTATAGATATTCAGGTTGGTGGTAAAAACAATCATCCACAATACCACTACCAAAAACAATACAAGACGACGGAAGCTATCCAACATGGATTGAAAATCAAACTGCGCTTGTATGCCTCGTTTTACACGGCTAGATACAATCTGCAATAAAATGGCTTCAATGCAGATCTTACTAAATACCGCCAGGCCAATAGCCTGCATGAAGGCAAATATGGCAGCATTACCCAACATCTGCGCCAATGTATATCGCCCCCCTATGTTACACAACAGTGAGAGCACATTCATAACATTATGCAGAATAATAACAAAACGCAAGAAGCCTTTAAGATGCAAGTAGTCTTTCATGCGGGTTAAAAAGCGCATACCAAACACCACCGACAAAACATTAAGAGCTACTAACCAAAGGCGCTGCCCAAGCGTAGGATTTACAATATGGTGTGTAAATGCAAAACAGATATAGAGCACGGCCATTACAATCCAAACCACAAAGAGGTTGCGTGGCCATTTTTTCCAGCAAATGATGGTTAAAATAACAAGCAGTAGAAACTGCACAAACTCAATGTAGGCTGAAGGGGCATGCAAATCAAAGAATGGTGCTAAACAAAGCATCAGCACAAACGCCGATACAATATAGCCTGAAGGCAGGTAAACAAACTTAAAGCGGTCCAAAGCAGAAAGCGCCTTATGCTTTTTTAGCGTCCGGATATTGCGGAACATCCAGCCAAAGAACAAAAACCCTATAAGCAGCAAGTATAAGCGCTTACTACGTGATCCTTTAAAATAATAACGTACAGCCCGCTGTTCTCCATTATAGGCCTTGGCCAATGAGTTACGTGTCGAATCTGAAAGATGGCTTGTATCTCCTTCCCATAAATACGTATACTCTTTTCCAAAAATGCGGGTAGCCGATGTCGCTAACAAAGTATTTACCCTACTCAGCAATTGATTGGTGGTAATAATACTGGAAGATGTACGTGCCTGCAATAGATTAATTTCCGCTAAGCTGGATTTAAGTCCCCCGGTAGCATCACGAAAAGCCTGTCGCATATCCTTAAGCTGACTGCCAAACTGTTGTCGCAAAGTGGAGTCTCGCCAAACCTGGCGTAATACCGTATCACCCGCCAACGGTCGTAACGTATTACGCAAGTCAACCAAGTCATTTTCAGTACTATCCAACAGCGTACGGTGCTCTTTTAATTCCTCTTTAAGATTTTGTAATAAGGTGTGAAATACCTGAAGATTCCTCAAGTTCAGCACGCTACTATTATTTAATACGTTGTCCTTTAAAACAGCCAGCGTAGAATCACTATCAGCCAATCGTCCTTTTAAAGAAGTGACCGCCAATCCAAGCTCGCTTTTATTAGCCACATTGTTTAAAAGATTAAAGGTCTTCTCAATGAGTAGCTGATAATCACTGGTGGTCAGCTTCGCTGTATCGGCAAAAAGTAAAGCCAGCTGTTGAGATCTTCTAAAGCGGGTTGTATCGTGACGGGAAGTATCGCTTTTTACGGAAGTATCGCGCTTGAATAAACTATCCTTGCGCACCTGCGCATGCAGTGTTGTAGATAATAACAGTAAAACAACACTATAGATCAAAACCTTCGAAATATTCTTCATAAGGTGGATTTGATGCCGAAATTAAATAATGTGATTTAATTGCATCCACCCTTTAACACCACCACTATATAGACTATTGCTACTTACTTGATTAGAATCATTAGTAAATCCATTTACAAAAGCCGCTATCTATTTCTTCCGGTCAAATCCAAAGAGCTGTGCCCGTTGATCAGGCTCACCTTTTAATAGATTAGAGATTACTTCTGCAGCAATCAAACTATAGGTTGTGCCATTACCTCCATAACCTAAGGCAAAATAAACATTGTCCATGCCGGGATACAGGCCAATAAAGGGAAGGCCATCTTCTACATCGCCAAACGTACCACACCAAACAAAATCAGCTGAAATTTCCAGGTGCGGAAATAACGTTTTACACTCTTTTAATAACCACACCTCTTTTTCATCGATCAATCGATCTCGCGCCGTTTCATCTTTAAAGGATACATCTCCCCCACCCATCATGATACGGTTATCCTTGGTAGTTCGTAAATAAAAATAGGGACGCTTGGTCTCCCATATCAAACACCGTTCTTTCCAAAAGGCATCTTCCGGTAAGGGTTGGGTTACCAACGCATAGGTAGAGTTTAGGGCCATTACCTGTTTAGGCAAGAACTGGGCAGACTCATAACCAGGAGCACAGATCACAAAACGCGCTTTAACGGTGTATCCTTTATCAGTTTGTAAGGTCACCCCTTCATCTGAAGACTCTAACTTTGTCACATTCGTGCGTGTATATACAGTTAGGTTGCCTGACTTTACACAATGCTGTATTAACCCTACGGTCATGCGGTAGGCATCTAACTGAATGGCATGATGATGATATAAGGCATTTGTACGGTTGGTGATTCTGAATGCCTGCAATTGTTCTTTTCCTAACAGCTCAACAGGAAAGCCATGTTTGCGACGCAATGCATATTCCTGTTCAATAGCCTGAGCGCCTTTTTCATCGCTGGAAAGATAAAGGCTGGGAATGCGTTCAAGGCATTCATCCATCGCTGTGTCGGCAGCAATCCTTTGTATTTTATCAACAGAGGCTAAACTGGCTTTATATACAGCCACTGCAAAATCCTCTGAATAGAGATCGGCTAAATCGCAAAGAGAAATATCAAGTTCATAATTAAGCTGGGCTGTACTGGCCCATGTACTGCCGCTCGACAATATTCGCTTATCCAGCATCGTGCACCGAAAACCGGCTTTACACAATTCATACGCCGCTAGGGAGCCTGAAATACCGGAACCAATAATGACTACTTCTTCATTCTGTAGATCGGATTGCAGGGCAGGGTAATCTGCCAACAACCCATTTTTTACCAACCAAAAGGGAAACCCTGAATGTAAATCCATAGCCCGACTTTCAATTTCAAAACAACTGCTACGTGAATAAGTTCATTACTAAAAATAAGACACCCAGGGAGACCACCCCTGGGTGTAAGCTATTTTGTTCAATAGCTGCAATCGTTACAGATTCTCTTTGCTCTCCAGATCGCTGCCACGAGAACCAAGATCTTGGTTACCTCTTTCGCTGCGTTGGTTCTCTGTATCCATACCACTCAAATTACTAGGCTGGCTCTCCATACGACCACTTTGATCATTACTTACCTCTTGACGGCTACCGCTGTTTTGTTCAGTACTGCGTTGCTCGCTTCTTTGGTTTTCCAGATTACCTTCCTGGTTTTCCATGCTGCCCTGCTGGCTGCGTTGGTTGTTGTCTGCCATAACTGTCTGTTTTTGATTAATGATACCGCTGTGTCTAAAAATCTAGTGCCAGCTTTAGCAAACAAGGGCATGGGAATTGTAATTGTTGAGTTCCGCTATTAAAAAAGCCCATATGCCTAACGTTTGGGAACTAACGGATATGCTTGGGTATGTTTTCCCCATTTTTTTAGGCCATCTTATTTCAGGATTTCTGATTTCAGGAATTTGGATTACACACGCCTTTGTACTGGTTGTTCTACCCTTTGCTGTGGAATAGCTGAACTCTAGTCTTTGAAGCTAATGTCAGCGCCAGGAATGACTCACAGAAAGGGTCTTCCTAAAAAAAATCACCCCAGGTGTTGCCTGGGGTGATTATAAAGTATTGAACAGCTTCTATTACTTTCTCACTAGCTTAAACGTTTTAGTAACCGTGTTACTTGGATCAGCTCTTGAGGTTAATGTTACAGTAACAGTACCCACTTCGTTAAAAGGAATATTAGTTACAGTTACATCCATTGGAAATTTAGTAATATAATACTGCTGGTTAAAAATCACCTGGTTGTCGATATCCTGGCGGTAAACCACAGTTACATCGACACCGCGCGCAGGCATTATACTTTTCAACAGCACATTAAAATCATACTCTGTACCAAATGTGCGTTGAAATGCGCCAACAGGAAGTGGATCTATTAACACATTAAGGGTTTGCTCATCGCCAATACCTGTCTCTGTAGAACAACCTGTCATCACCAAAGCAAACAAGCCAGCGATTATTGTATTTAATAAAATTTTCATTATATCGAAGAATTAAAGTTTAATAATGGTTTGACTGATTGTCTCGTTGCGTTGCAAATTGGTAAGCACTAATTGGTATACACCACTAGCCCACTTCTCCATTGAAATAGAAGCTTCATTGGTAGTCAATTTAGACTCGTACACTTTCTTACCAAAGCCATCATACAGCGTAACTTGTAACTTCTGACCAGTTGTATTCTTAATGAACAAGGTTTTCTGTACTGGGTTTGGATAAGCAGTTACTTCACCATTCCACGTAGCAGAATTATCTATGCGGGTAGTTACAAAGTTGTGCGCTGCCGATGTAGAGATACAGCCATTCTCAGTTACCTGTACAGTATACAAGCCAGCTGCCTGAACACGGTGGGTTGTACCCGTAGCACCAGCGATTGCTCTGCCATTTAAATACCACTGATTATTGTTGGCTGAACTTGAAGTCAATATATTGCCTGTAGCGCTAATAACAGGCACAGCAGGTAATGCTTTAACCGTTACAGGAGCAACTGCTGCAAATTCTGAAGTACAGTTGTTGCGTGTTGTTCTTACTGTATAGTTTCCGCTAGTGGTAACTGTATAGCTTTGAGCCGTTGCACCATTGATAGCAACACCATCTTTAAACCACTGGTTGCCGCTATTAGCAGAAGAAGTAAGGATTACGCTACCACCTTGACAGAATGTAGTAAGCCCGTTAGTAGTAATACCAGGAGTAACCGGAATCACATTTACGGTCAACAATGCGGCAGCAGATGTTACAGAACCACAATCACCCGTTACCACTACATCATAAGAAGCAGCATCTGATGTGCTAATACTAGAAATAGTGTAAGTAGCTGCTGTTGCACCTGTAATATTCACACCATTCTTTCTCCACTGATATTGTAAAGTACCTGCACCTGACGCAGCGACACTCATACTTACCGGGCTACGCTCACAAACGGTTTGAGCAGCTGGCGATGTAGTGATTGCTGTTAAAGCTTTAACAGTTACACTTGTTGTTCTAGTATACTCATCGCAACCACCTGCGGCAGCAACAGTATAGGTAACAGTATAAGTACCAGGCACAGATGCTGTTAAGTTAATAGCACCTGTAGTTGCATTGATATTCAAACCTGCAGCCGCTGAATATGTACCACCTATAGTACCCGTAAAGCTAGGTGTAGCTGTACCAGTTGCACAATAAGGAGTACCGCCATAAGAGAAGCTGGCTGAAGGTGTAGGTGTGATTGTTAAAGTAGCTGTACCAGATACCACTTTTTCGCAAGTAGTGCTGCTGGCATCTTTCACACTTACTAATGAATAGACGTATGTTCCAGGAACACTTGTAGGTACTACCAGCGTATATGTATTACCCGATGTAGTAGTTACAACTTGGTTAGCGCCACCATTTACATTATAAGTAAAGGTATAAGGAGCAGTACCATTGCTACCAGTAAATGTAATAGCTGGAGGAGTTGCGCTCTGGCAAACTACTGCTGTACCACTGATAGTTGCTGTAGGCAACGGATTAACCGTTATACTAGAAGTAGTGGTGTTCGTACAATTACCATTAGAGAATGTATACGTAACCGTATAAGTTCCTGGAGTGCTGGCAGCCAGATCAATCAATCCACTAGCGCTGATATTCAATCCTGCAGGTGCAGAGAAAGTACCGCCGGCTTGCCCGGTTACTGTCAGTTGTTGACTACCTGTCTGGCAGAAACTACCACCACTGATAGAAGCTGTAGGCAACTGGTTAACTGTAATTGTAAAGGTCTTAGCAGATCCAGGACAGCCATTTGCATCAGGCGTTACTGTGATCGTTGCAGTTACAGGAGCACTTCCGTTATTAACGGCTGTGAAAGCAGCAATATTTCCCGTACCGCTTGCTGCCAATCCAATAGAAGGATCAGAATTGGTCCAGCTATACGTTGTTCCTGCTACTGCGCCCAAGAAAGAAATAGCGTTTGTATTTTTATTATGACAAACCACCTGGTCAGCCACCGTAGTTACCGTTGGTGTAGGTTTTACAGCAATAGTAAATGTTTGCGGTGTACCCGGACAGCCAGCAGCTGTTGGTGTAACCGTAATGATACCATTAATAATAGTAGCTCCTGAATTGGTAGTAGTAAAAGAGATTGTACCGTTACCAGAAGCTGCCAATCCGATTGCCGGATTATCATTTACCCAATCATAAGTAGCACCAGCAATACTGCCACCATTGGCAGGATCTAAATTCATGCTCTGATTGTTACAAATAGAAGTTCCAAAGCCAGAAGGATCAAATGCTGGAATTGGATTTACAGTTATCGTAATAGTGTTACTATATGTAACAGCAGTATTCGTTGCTGTAACTTTTCTTCTATAATAAGTAGTTTGGCTAACTGAAGGCGCCTGATAGGTCAAGTCTTCAGCACCATTAATATCTGTCCAGCTGTTATTATCTGTACTTTGCTGCCATTGGTACCCAGCAATAGGTAGGCCAGATGCAGCCTCAGTAGAAGAGAATAAAGTAGGGGTACCAGAACCACATATCATCTGATCGTTGGCTACAACACCACCTTCAAATACAAATACGATCGTTACATAGCCTGCGTCAGTATTAAAACCTTTATCTGAGGTATTTGACATAGAAGCGTCGATATAACTACCGCCGCCGCCGCCAGCATTGGGGTCTGTATTTTGATTACTACCGCCGCCGCCAGAGTAGCCGCCACCGCCGCCACCGCCGCCGGTGCAGCCATGCGTACCACCTCCGCCACCGAAACCACCAAATGCACCGCTGACAGTATTACCACCACGACCTCCATTCAGGAAGCTTAGCCCCTGAGATGGAGAAAATCCCCAGGAAGGAGCATAAAAAGACTCGGTTCCATCTGTAAGATAGCCACCGCCGCCGGCCCCCCAGCCATTGGTAGATCCAGTTCCTCCATTTCCATTAATTCCACCAGTTCCGGTATTACAATATGAATTCAATCCGGTACTCCCAAAAGAGGCATCGGAAGAAGATATAGCAGCTGCAAGCGGTTGTAAAAAACCGGCGCCGCCGCCGCCAATAATCACTGGTGAGTGCACACTATTGTCAAACTTGACAACAAAACTACCTCCACCACCGCCTGTAGACCCGCAGGAAGCGTCTCCGCCTTTTTGACCAACCAATACTTTTAATTTGTCACCTGCTACCAATTCTATTTCTCCCTGTACAACGCGGCCACGGCCTCCGAAATCATGGGCACCGCCACCAGCTGCACCTGCTGCAGTTATGCGATACTTACCTGTTAAGGGCACCGTCCATTCTTGGATTCCCTGTGTGTTGATCGTTACATTACCATTCAAGGTATTGCCAGCGGGATAAGCAGCATCTACCTGTGCTTGTGTTGGGCCCATGCGTCCTGATGCGCCGGCCGTAGTAAAAGAGTACGTAGTTTGCGAATAGCCCCACAATGTCAAAAAGACACTAAAGAGGCAAAAGAGTAAGCCTGTGTAAAGTTTTCTCATACATCTATTTGGTTTAAAACAAAATGCTAAATAGTGGTGTTTCTTGTATAGTACTTAGCAGGTCTATAAAGGCTTCGCAGAGAACCGTTACCAAATAGAATGAAATGATGATTTGTATTTCATCTAAGCAAATGGCTGCTTTTCCAGGCATTCCTGAAAAAACTAAGTTTTCATGTGTAGGTAGGGTACTACAACTTCAGAGTATATTTAACGTATGCTCTTTAGTTATTTTATGGCAGGCGCAAAGGTGTTATATCTTTTTTGAATACAATATTCACTGATTTTCAATCTTATTCATATAATGCTTTACTCTTATTAATGATATAGTTAATACCCTACACTTTGCATCGTACATTTACGATTCTAGCTAATCGTATACCTATATGCGAATAAATAATACCCTTAAAACTGCGCTTATTGGGTAGTGAGAGGTTTAACCATAACTACATAGCAAAAGCATTTAGCGTTAATAGGGGTTGCATTTATATTTATTACAACATAAAAAAATACCCACAACCAGCATCTGGGTAATAGCCGGTTGTAGGTATCTCAATAAAAAAAGCAACTTATACTAGATAGAAAGTACTTTCCTAGTTATAGTTGCTCTTGCGATATTTCATTTATCATGATCTACTTCTTCAACGCCTCTCGCACCTTGGGAGCGATCTTTGTCCCAAAGATCTCAATCGACTTCATCATCGATGCATGTGAGGGCCCACCTACATCCATATGCGCAGAAAACCGGGTAAGCCCAAATAGCTCCTGCATGTGGAGTATCTTCTCAATAGCCTCATTGGCATCACCAATAATCAAATGACCTTGCGGAGCTCTTCCGTGTTCAAACTGCTGCTTTTGATAGGGTGGCCAACCTCTTTGCCGACCAATGCGGTTCATTTGTGCAGCATACAATGGATAATATTCATCGGCAACCTGCTGACTGTTCTCACCAAAGAAGGAATGCATATGTACGCCTACCTGTAGTGTATCGGGGTTGTGATCATAATGCGCATAGGCTCTTCTGTAATAATCAAACAAGGCTTTAAAATGTTCCGGGCTGCCACCAATAATAGCAAAGATCACAGGCAATCCTAACCGCCCTGCCCTCAACACCGACTCTGGCGTACCTCCTACAGCCACCCAAATGGGCAACTGTCCGTTTACAGCACGGGGATATACTTCCTGGTTTACCAACGCTGGTCGGAATTTCCCATTCCAGCTTATGCTTTTTTCTTTATTGATTTGTAGTAGCAACTCCAGCTTCTCTTCAAAGAGTGCATCATAGTCTCTTAGGTCAAAACCAAAAAGAGGAAACGACTCGGTAAAGCTACCGCGGCCTACCATTAGCTCAGCGCGGCCACCTGATATACCATCTACCGTAGCAAAATTTTGATATAAACGCACCGGGTCAGTGGAACTAAGTACCGATACGGCACTCCCTAGTTTTATGTTTTTAGTGACTGTTGCAGCAGCAGCCAATACTATCTCGGGAGACGATACTGCATAATCAGGACGGTGATGTTCACCAATACCAAAAAAGTCCAGCCCTACTTCATCCATCAACTTTATTTCTTCAATGATCTCCTGCAACCGCTGATGAGCCGGTTGCGCTTCACCGTTGCTATTGATATGCAAATCGCCAAACATACCTACACCTATTTCCATGCTCGTAGTTTTTTGCGAAGGTAATTCTCTATACTGGTGAAGGTGCTAACTCTATGCCGCTGTTGGTCATCAATACGTAAAAAGCTAAATAGAGATTAACTCGATCAGGAAAGTGGTTCTGGGCGCGGTGCACTGCCTGCGGGTTTTGACTTATCATCCGGCAGCGGAATAAACTCTTGATTATCATTCGGCGGCAGTATAATGCGACCTTGCTTCCAATCTTCCTTAGCCTGTTCAATACGCTCCCTCCGGGAGGAAACAAAGTTCCACCATATGAAACGTTCACCTAGCGGCTCACCACCAAGCAACATCAATGTAGTTGGTTCCTTGGCAACAATTACCGGATCTGCGCCTTTTGTAAATACCAGCATTTGTCCCTGGTGATAAATTGTACCAGCTACCTCTACACTTCCTTTAGCCAGATAAATACCTCTTTCTGTGTGCCCTTTAGGTAATCCAAAACGTGCTCCCGGCTCCAGTATCACGTGCAGGTAAAATAATGGCGAATTAGTTTTAACATCATTACCTAGTCCATAGGCACTACCGGCAATAAGACGCATCCATACACCCTTATCCGTAAAGATGGGCAATTGCTCTGGCGTATAGTTCGTAAAAGAAGGAGCATCTTCTTCATCCTTTTCAGGTAAGGCCACCCAGGTTTGAATCATTTCCAGCTCGCCGCCCACTAAAGCTGCAGGATCTTCAAACCGTTCAGAATGCGCTATGCCCCTACCAGCTGTCATCCAGTTTACTTCACCCGGCCGGATGATCTGCTCTACACCAAGACTGTCGCGGTGAGTAACTTGTCCACCAAAAAGATAACTAACAGTAGACAGACCAATATGCGGATGCGGCAATACATCTAATGATGAGCCTATTGCTGGCGCCACGTCTATAGGCCCGGCATGATCCATAAAGATGAAAGGACCAACCATGCGGCGAAGCCGAAAAGGAAGAATGCGTTTCACTTTCATGGAAGCACTGATGGCAGCAGGGCGGGCGTCAATAACGAGATCGAGCATAGGTAAATAGGTTAAGGCAATAATTATATAAATAAAACACTAACTACTTCAGTTTCTCATTGAAAAAATCAATGGTTCGCTTCCAAGCCAACTCAGCAGCCACTTTATCATAACGTGGTGTGGTATCATTATGAAAACCGTGATTAACGTTAGGATATATGTATGCCGTATATTCTTTGTTATTAGCTTTTAACGCAGCTTCGTAAGCTGGCCAGCCTTCATTGACCCTCGTATCCAAAGCAGCATAGTGCAGTAGTAAGGGTGCTTTTATTTTGGGAACATCTTCCGTTGCCGGCTGACCACCATAAAAAGGAACAGCGGCAGCAAGGTCTGGTATGCGCACAGCCATCATATTAGCAATCCAGCCCCCAAAGCAGAAGCCTACGACTCCTACTTTTCCATTACAGTCTTTATGATTTTTCAAATAGTCAAACCCTGCAATAAAATCTTCCAGCATTTCATTACGATCCCGTTTGCTTTGCAGCTCACGTCCGGCATCGTCATTACCAGGATATCCACCTAAGGGCGTTAGCGCATCTGGCGCTAGTGAAATAAATCCTGCTAATGCTGCTCTTCTGGCCACATCCTCAATATGGGGGTTCAATCCGCGGTTTTCATGAACCACTACAATGCCGCCAAGCTTCTTTTTATTATCAGCCGGCATAGATAAGAGGGCCTTTATCTTGCCGCCACCTTTCGGCGACTCATAAGTAATGTATTCTGATTTAATACGCGGATCGTCTGATTTGATTTGCAATGAACCCTTATAATCAGGCATTAAAAAGCTCATCAGTGAGGTTACAGTAAGTCCACCTACGGCGTAGAGGGAAAGCTTTTGCATAAAATCGCGGCGCGAAACACGGTTGTGTGCGTAGTCGTCATATAGGTCAAATACTTCCTGTTTAACGTCTTCCTTTTTGATTTCGTTCATGTGGACCAGTTTGTGATTGACTTTAAATTTAAATAAATCCACTGGTATCTAAACGGACGCTTTTATGCCCTTAGCTTTCGTCAACCCAATAGTACTGTTTTCAATAAAGGAGTGCGTACTGAGTTGACAGAGGGCGGTTAACAGTTAGCAGTTGGTAGAAAACAGCTCAATATTGCCGACTCTCAACTGTTAACTGCCTACTGATATACGACGGCATAACTTAAATTGGCATAAATCTATAGCTGGTGTAAAATTTTATATATACAAGTAATGAAAAGCAACTCATCGTTTATAGGAAAATATAGCAAGAAGCTTCCTCTGCCCTTAATACTGCTATTATTTTTATTTGTAGGCGCTATTGGCTTATTCACCCTGATTATGCATGAAGTACTTCAAGAAAGAGAAGAACAGGTGGACCATCACATCTTTCAATTTCTATCAAGCCATGTAATCAATCCATCACTAACCCCATTCATGAAAACCGTCACCTATTTTGCTTCAGCGACCTTTTTACAGATCGCATATATAATACTGATAGCTTTTTATATCATCCTCAAAAATTGGAAGCGAGCTCTTGAAATTGCTGCTATTGGGATGGGTGGCTTCATTGTCAATTACTTTATGAAACTTTTCTTTCACCGCGTCCGTCCCCCAGATCCTTTGATTGCTCCTTTACAGAACTTTAGCTTTCCAAGTGGGCATGCCACATCTGCCTTTATCTTTTATGGATTATTAGCCTACCTGATTTGGAAGACAGACCTAAACCGAACGTATAAATATTTGACTGCTACCGTTCTGATTATCTTTTCCTTGCTTATTGGTTTTAGTCGCGTGTATTTAAGAGTACACTACCCTAGCGATGTGGTGGCTGGTTTTTGCATAGGATTTTCGTGGCTGGTAATAACGATATCGCTATTTACGCGTTTAAAAAAGAAAGCGGATATAGAGGAAAAACAAGAAGCAACTCAGCCTGACAAGGTCTAAGACTGTATTCATTTCAATAGGCAGGATCTGGATATTGGAAAGGGCAAGGATAAATTCCAAATAATAAACTCCAATTTCCAAATAACAAAAGGCGTAAGTATACTCCACTAAAGGGCATACTTACGCCTACTAATTTGATTCTTATAATACGTACTCTGCTTCCAGACTGATTACCCCCGGATCACTGTTCACCGCTATACGTTGCTTCCAATTCCTGGCCCGTCGCATAGCTGGCAGCAAACTGGTGGGTTTATCAAATTGATCGTCGTAAAAACAAAGCTGATATACCTTATCCTTTATCAGTGTTTCCATATGAATGGAAACGTTAGTTATATACCCCTTTTCATTGTGTTTTTCTACTATCCTACAGCCAGTCAGTTCTAAAAGCGGTACAGTCAATTCTGAAAAACATCCAGAACGATGAAAAAGAAAAACCAGTACCTTTTGCTTCCGATCCAATCCAATGATTCGATCTTCAAACACTTCTACATGTTCTATTTGAAGCTTATGTTTCTCAACCATGCCTTGATAAGCCAATGACAATGCTAATTGATTTCTCTTTTTATTTTGCTCCCTGATCACCTGTCCCACTCCTAATAATCCTAAGACCAGCATGGAAATAAGTATAATAATAACTGGCTCCATATTAAACGGTATTTAGCTACTTATTCAAACTCATTAATAACCTCAACAATGGTAAACGTCTTCCTACCAGAAGGCACATCCCACTCCACTTGTTGTCCTTTACGAAAACCAATTAGCGCAGTACCTATTGGCGACATTACCGATATTCGTCTTTGTTTTACATCTGCATTATTAGGCGTTACTAATCGCAGTATCATTAACTTCTTGTCCTGTTCTTCTTTGATAGTAACAACAGAATTTAACCGCACTGCATCATTCGGAAAATCTTCACTGCTTACTAATTTGGCCTTCTTTAACTCAGACTCTAACTCGGCTATATTTTTATGATCAAACGCCACACTCCAGATGCCACCCTTTAAGTATTTCATGATAATATCATAATCGTCTTGTACCAGTATCAATTGCTCTTTTACCTTTTGCATAACTGAATTAATTTAAAATGGAATTAAGATTTTTAATGGAAGCCCCTCCTTTCTTACCAAAGTAGATTTGTTCAAAACTTTTGGCCTCATACTCATTTACCCTACGCATAAACTTAGAGGAATGGACCGCCTCCAGATTTGTGAAGCCGCAGGCCTCCATCATTTCTTTTGTTGCAGCAATGGTCTTTTGATGAAAGTTGGCTACCCTTACCTGCTTATCGGCCGGATGCAGGCCTTTATAAAATACAGGATCCTGGGTAGCTACTCCTACCGGGCACTTACCACTATCACAAACCAACGCTTGTATACAACCCAGCGCCATCATCATCCCCCGGGCGCTATAGCAGGCAGAAGCCCCCAACGACATCACTTTTAAAATATCAAAACCTGTAATGATCTTACCCGCTGCCAGTATTTTTATATGTTCGGAAAGCCCATAGGTATCCAGGGTTTGTTTTACAAAGGCCAGCGCATCGTAGAGTGGCATACCTATGTGATCGGTAAATTCTAATGGCGCAGCACCCGTTCCACCTTCCGCACCGTCAATAGAAATAAAGTCAGGTAGAATACCCGTAGCAACTATAGCTTCACAAATGGCAATAAACTCTTCCTTATCACCAATACATAATTTGAAACCCACAGGCTTGCCTTCCGAAAGCTCACGCATTAGCTGCAGAAACTGAA
Organism: Flavisolibacter tropicus; assembly: GCF_001644645.1. Lineage (NCBI taxonomy): Bacteria > Pseudomonadati > Bacteroidota > Chitinophagia > Chitinophagales > Chitinophagaceae > Flavisolibacter > Flavisolibacter tropicus. The sequence goes on from NZ_CP011390.1 coordinate 2,504,052, forward strand.
TCATCCCTTTTGGTGTATTAAACTCACTATGACGGGTAGGCGAATGCACAGTAGTACCTGGGGCTACCAACCGGATAGCAGCAATTTCCGGCGTATTCTTAGAGGCTGGCAAGATACCACCGTGCCCAGGCTTGGCCCCTTGCGACAATTTCAACTCAATCATTTTCACTTGTGGCAGCAAGGCATTTTTACGAAAGGCCATCGGACTGAAACGTCCATTCTCATCCCGACAACCAAAATAGCCAGTACCAATCTGCCAGATCAGATCACCACCCTGCAAATGATATTCACTAATACCGCCTTCACCGGTATTGTGTGCAAAGTCGCCAATTTTAGCACCTCCATTCAACGACATAATAGCCGTTTTACTTAAAGCACCATAACTCATGGCACCTATATTATATATGCTGGCATAATAGGGTTGCATACATTGGTAATTCCCAATCCATACACGCAGATCTTTTTCGGTTATGGTTGTTGGATAGATAGAATGCGCCACCCATTCATAACCTGGACTCATCGGGTTGGCTTGCATACCAAAGGCAACAGTTTGTTTCTCGTTTTTGGCCCGCTGGTAAATAATAGACCGTTGCCGGCGATTAAACGGCTTACCATCTAAATCAGATTCAAAAAAGTATTGCCGCAGCTCTGGCCGGATGGACTCAAAGAAATAACGCAACCGCCCAATGATCGGAAAGTTCCGAATAATAGCGTGCTTTTTCTGATTCGCATCTCGTATTGCTACCAGTAAAAGTGGAAGCGACAAACAAAGCAGCCAATACCAGCTTTCACTATGTAAATAAGCGGCTTTTACAATTAGAACATTACTAAGTATGAGTATAAAAAGAATGATACTGCGAACCGATGTCCGCTCGAAACCTCGTACCATATTATATTGATTTAATAATTAGAGAATGTAAAAAAGACTTAAGCCCCTAGCCCTTCAGGATAAGGCTAGGGTTAATGCTTAAAGTCTTTGTTCATTACGCATGAGGCATGCGAATGACGAACCACACACAGATTTTTATAACAAGCACAGTGCAGGAGCAATCTATACAACCAACAGAAAGTAGTATTCCAAAATGTATACGGTATTACAAAACCAACCAACATTACGGATTGTTTTATGCGTTAAAAAAAGAGGCTGCTATGAAATGGCATAACCAAATCAGTCTTGGCAGCCCCTCTTACTCATGGGTCAACTAAAACTAAAACCAGCCTATGCTCGTTTAACCTCTCGGAATAACATCTTTCCCAAAATCACTTCCCAGTCTTTTGCTTTATTTTCTAATTCAGGTATCTCTTCTGGCGCATTTTGCAACTTGATATAAAACGGTAAGGCAACAGAACGCTGATTGTCTTTAAAATAAAACTCCAATGCAATCATTTCCAGGTAATCTTCTATATGCTTTTTATCAAAAGCATCAGCGTCTATGCGCCCATATACTCGCTTAACAGTACACCTTTTCACCTCTTTCAAATTGATCAAATACCAATCAAATTCATTGTCCTGTATTTCAAAGACAAGTATCTTCTGCATAATAGCATCCAGGCCAATGATGCGCTGCGCTAACATTTCCTGGCTTGTAAAGGACATACCATACCTGCTGCCCAATTTGCTAAACTGGTAGAAGAGGGCAGCATTTCGCTTACGCGCCTCTAGATGATCCATATAAACAAAACTTATAGATAGTACAATACCAAGCACAACAATGAAAACAATGATCATTATTGTATAACATTAAATGATACCAGCTTATAGTACATACAGTTAAAACCGTAAATGCCAAAGCTTTCAAATGTTTGTTACTGTTGATTAATACCAAATGCGCTTACCAGTCTATTAGGTTTACTGAATGAGAAGGATATCATCAATTGAATAAGCTTACAGGATTGGCTTATAAGACACCTACAACACACATTTCAAAGCTACCCAAAGGGAATACTGAAGCTTTAAAACCTACTAGCAGAAGCAAAATATGCCCCAAACCTATCCTTATTAGGCTGGGGAGACCGTATTAAAGTCCTTAAAATTAGAGAAGTAGTATAATTTAGGACAGAAAGGATAAAACTCCGTAAATGAACAGGTATACGCGTCCCGCATATCCAACACAACATACCTGTCGGCCATTGCTATTGTATTTATATTGGTGACGCTGTTCATAAGAACAAATCTAATAAAGTTATTTAATAAAAGACCTTTAATAAAAAGGTAAAATCTTTTTCAACCCACAAACAGCTACACACAAACAGTCTTTTTATCTATCATTTGGCGTTTTATTGATGACCTATGCTTTTTAACAAACAAGTTGTAGTTCCACCAAATTAAACATAGTAGCAGCAAGCTCCTTAGCTGACCAAAGTCATGTTTTGAATAAAAGTATACAAATACTTTTACTGAAAATTACAACACTATTATGAACCAGGCAGATACCTTATATGTACCGGCACTAGCGCCCGCCTTAAAACACCCCACTATATTCAAGCACTTCGACGCATTACCACCCGGCAACGCATTCCAGATCATTAATGATCATGATCCCAAGCCTTTGTACTACCAACTATTGGCAGAAAGAGGAAATATTTTTCAATGGCAATACCTTGAAAATGGCCCAGAACAATGGGTCGTAGAGATCAAGAAAAATGAGGCTGGAATTACGATTGGTGAAATCGTGGCTAAGGATATCCGTAAAGCAGGTGTCTTTAAAAAGTTTGGCATTGATTTCTGCTGTGGTGGCAAAAAAACGTTGAAACAAGCCTGTGAAAAAGCACAAGTAGATGTGGCTACAGTAGAAGCAGCGCTGGAAAACGCCGATGCGCATACAACCACACCCGCCTTTGACTTTTCCCGCTGGGAGGCCGACTTCCTGACTGATTACATTTATAACCAGCACCATGTTTACTACTATCAGGAAGGACCGGTTATTTTAGAACTGGCCGAAAAAGTAACAGCACGACACGGGGCACAACATCAAAACCTTTGTCTTGTTTTAGCGTTATACAAAAAGCTACAAGAGGAATTGAACGCACACTTCCTGAAAGAAGAAAATATATTATTCCCTTTTATCAAAGGATTGGTAGCTGCTAAAAAAGCAAAGAATGAAGGGCTGCTTTATGAATTTTTATCTATTTCAGAACCTATTGAGATGATGGAGAGTGAACACGAAATAGCCGGAGAGTTGTTAGGACATTTACGGTTAGCCACTGATGATTTCACACCGCCTGCCGGCAGTTGCAACAGCTTCCGGTTGCTCTACAGTAAACTACAAGATCTGGAAGCCGATCTGCAACAGCATATCCACTTAGAGAATAATATTCTATTTCCAAAAGCATTGGCGCTGGAAAAAGAACTAAGCAAGGGATAGGCCTTTTTGTATAAAAGAAGGGCGTATTTAGTTGGCAGTAGACAGTTCACAGTAGACAGAGAACAGTCCTTTATTACCGACTGCCAACTATCAACTGCCAACTGTCATCTTATATAAACCGGCCTAACGTAAATTAGCATATGGCTTTGGCTAAAAAATGTTTCTGCTATATTGATATACAAGATGGAGTGTTATTCACTCTGGCCAAACCTTGATCACCTTTCGTACTTCCATTAACACAAAACGGTGATCAAAAAAGCGCCCGGTATAGTATCTTACTGGGCGTTTTATTTTTAATATACCTCTCATGTTGTCTACCTCTTGTAAATATGCACTGCGAGCCACTGTTTACCTTATGTCGGAAGCTAAGGAGAACCGGCGCTTTAGCATCAAGGATGTAGCTGAAGCCATTGATGCCAACGAACATACTTCGGCCAAGATCTTGCAACTTCTGGTAAAGTCAGACATCATCAAATCGGCCAAGGGCCCCACCGGTGGCTTCTATATGGAGCTAACAGGCCCCAATATTTATCTCATAGATGTAGTGCGTGTCATTGATGGCGACCACTTCTTTTTTGAATGTGGCCTCGGATTAAAAGAATGCTCTGAAGCCAAGCCTTGCCCTATTCATCACAACTACAAAGCGGCTCGTGAAAAACTATTCAAAGAGTTCTCAACTGTTTCTATTCAACAACTATCAAAGAACCTGGCACTGGGCAAATCCTTTTTAAAGCGATGAATAAAACCCTGGTTATTCTTCCGTTCTTAGTCTTATCACTACTGGCCGCCATTTGGACTGGCTGGTTCCGTATAGGTTGGCCATGGCCACTAAGTGCCGCTGCTGGTCAGCATGGAGCGTTGATGGTAGGCTCCTTCTTATCCTCGTTGGTCTTTTTAGAACGTGCAATAACATTTAAGCAAAAATGGGTAGTACTACTACCTGTGATAAATGTAAGCAGTTGCTTGTTCTTCCTTTTGCAGCAACCACTTATTGGCCAGTTACTGTTATTGACTGGAAGTGCCGGATTCCTATTGATGTGCACTTACTTTATCTATCGCTATAAGGAACTGTATTATTATGTGTTTTGGATTGGCGCCTTTTCACTACTTGTTGGTTATGTTGTTTTACTGAAAGGTCAATTCTATCCGGCTACTGTTCCCTGGTGGATGGCATTCTTACTTCTTACCATCGTAGCAGAGCGCCTGGAGCTAAGCCGCTTTCTTCCACTAAAGAAATACCAGCGTGATGCACTGCTATTCGTCCTTATAGCCCTATTTGGTAGTCTTTTTATACCGTTTCATAGCTGGGGATATTTTCTTTTCCCTTTAGCTATGATCGCTACTGCCATCTGGCTGCTACGGTATGATATGGCCTGGCGCTCCATAAAAATTAAAGGTCAGCACCGCTATTCTGCACAACTACTTATTGTCGGTTATGTGTGGCTACTCATATCCGGCATGCTACTGTTAGTAAGCGATCGCTTCCCTTTTGGTTATGATGCAGCACTCCATACCTTTTTTATCGGCTTCACCTTCTCCATGATCTTTTCACATGCCCCTATTATCCTACCAGCATTAGTTAACCTGCCGCTCAAATTGTATCGCCCGCTTTTATATGTGTGGTTTGTTTTGATGCAGGTGTCATTATTAATTAGAGTAGCAGGAGATGTACTGGGCAATTATGAGTTGCGTCGGCACGGTGGTTTACTGAATGGCATTGCATTCCTGGCGTTTTTCATTTCTACAGCTGCTATTATCCGCATAGAACTAAAAAAACGGAAGCCGGCACGTATCGTCTAAAACTGTTTTCATAAACACAAGTCGAACTAAGAAGACAGTTGACAGTTGGCGGTTGACAGCCTCGTCCTTGTCAACTTATCAACTTGTTAACCTGTCAACTATCAACTGCCCTCCCTCGTCCAATAGGCTCACCAAACAGAACTAGTTCACATTAAACAATTGGTAGAAAACAAAATTGTTATCTGCTATTTTTTGAGAATAGGCTATCAACGACGTCTTTTCTTTTATAGTTGCAATAACAGGAAAACTAGCAGTGGCAGTATCTGCCGTAATATAATTATCACTCACACTTTGCCCATCAGCATTACGCACCTGAAGTCCTATCCGCTTAAATACCTTATTACCTGCTGTAGCTGTTTCATCCCATACAAATACCAGCTCTCCGTTTGCCATAGCAGCCAACTGCGGGTGAGAGCCTAATGGACTAATAGCCTGGCGGGGAGAAAAGCTGTTACCATTATCTTTTGAACTGGTAAAGTAAGCGCCCTTGTCTTTACCGCCAGTGAACCAGGCAAACTGCAAGCCATCCTTTGTTTCAGCCATAGCAGGTCCTGTATGCGGACAGCCATTTAATACCCAATTATCTTCACTAATGCGCTTAGGTGAAGAAAACGTACGCCCGCCATCAGTAGAAACAGCATGCACCATATCGCGAATACTGTCTTTAATGATGCCTCGATATAAGGTATGAATGCCACCCTTGCTATCTACAAACAAATCGGTACGGCAGCACTGACAACAAGATTCAGCAATTCTTCTTTCACTTTGAAATCCATTCTTGCCGTTCGTGCTCGCAAAGTAGAGAGCAGAGCCTTCCTCATTCGACGCTTTCCGGTTGTCCAGCCAGATAATACCTACTTCACCTGTTGGAAGTAATGCCACATCATAATAGCGCTGATCATAACTAGCCGTGTCGTTAGTTAATGGCTTTGGAGTACTCCAGTTTTTACCAGCATCAAACGATTGGGCATAGAATACCATGCCGGCATATTTGTTTGTCAAATTGGTGCTGGGCGCTCCCCACAAGGCAATGATTTCTCCTGAAGGTTTAAATATGATCTTAGGCAGGTTCTCGCCATGTGGTTGTATGTTATGGCTATGGGGAATAACTACCGGCTGTCCAAATGTTTTTCCATCCGTAGATACTGCATAACAAAAAACAGCAGAAGAATCATTCAACATACGCACCCAGCTCAGTACTGTATTGCCTTTAGGATCTTTAGTTAAATAAGGACATTGACCCGGTACTGAATCCACTTGTATGGCTTGGTTGGCTGCTGTAACCAGACTTTGACTTTTATCGTTACAGGCTACCAAAAACACAAGGGCACCGATCATTAATTTTATATAGCGATTCATGGAATGATTAACGTTTAACAAGGTTTGCAAAATCATAAGATACACCCACCATAACACTTCTGGGCTCTGCCAGTTGGTAACTGTATCCAAAAGCACTCTTAGAAGTAATGTAAGAGTAGTAATTGTCAGTAGCATTTAACAGGTTCATCCACACTTCCACACCTTTCCACTGGTAGCCGGCACGCAGGTTCAACACATTATAGCCCTTATACGTTGCCGTGTTTTGTGGATCAACAAAATATTCACCCACATGCTGCACCTCAGCTCCTACACGTAAGCCTTTTACATACGATGGCTTGTACCACACCTCCGTATTATAAAGCCAGTTGGGCGCATTGTTCATCTCGTTGCCGTTGTACTTCACTCCTTTTTCCACATACTCTACAAATTCGTGCTTGCTGTATGCACCACTAAAGCGGAAAGACAGATCTTTTATAGGTGTAGCATTAACGCCTAGCTCAATGCCTTGGTGCAAGGTTTTACCTGCGTTCTGGTTGGCAAAAGAGCCATCATCCAATTTTACTGAAACGATCTCATTGGTACCGCGCAGGCGATAAGCACTGGCATCTGCTGACAGCTTGTTTTTTATCACTTCTACCCAGCCGCCTACTTCGTAATTGTAGAATATAGAAGGATTAAGATAAGGTACTTTCACGCCTGTATACATTTCTGTTACCTGTGGTGGTACAAAGCCTTCTGAGTAGTTAGCATAGATACCAATGCGCGGTGAAAAGTTATATGTAGCACCAATTTTAGGACTCAAGCGTTGGAAGTTATTTACCGTATCTGGAGAACCACTAAAAGCAGATGGCATTAAGTGATTATTAAATTCATAATGAAATAGATCATAACGAAGAGATGCTACCACTCGCAGTTTTTCCAGTGGACTGAATTCCAGGTTAGCAAAGGCCGCGTAGTTATTAATAAGAGTAGTGTAGTCAGTCAAGACACTATCCGTGTTCTGATAACTTACATACTTCCGGCTTAGGGTATCTTTTTTAATGCGGATGTATTGGGCCTTGTAATCAGAAGGACTTAAGTCTACACTCACGCCTCCAATTGCTACAGCGTTCAACCAGTCAAAGCTTTGTTTGTGCTGGCCAATAAATGCATAGCTTTTAAAGCGGCTCGCATTTTCTTCACCATGCGCCAGTTCTTTATTCCCTTTCCATACACCATTCACACGCTTGTAATCATCTTTAATTCGGTAGGCCGGGTTCTGACCAATAGTGTTATCCCTATAGATCAGGGAAGCAGTGGTTTTGCTACGTTCATTCCAATTCTGAGTGAGGGTGCTGCGGTAGCGCAAGGCATCCACCTTCCGATAGGTAAAGGTCTGTGGACTAACAAAACTGCGGGTGGCAAACATAATACTGTCTACACCGCTTGGCATGTCGCTGTAGTACTTTAGCCAGGTTAAACTATTAGAAAGCGTTGTTTTATTTGAAAAGCGATAATCTGCTCTGGCTGTAAATGTGCCCTTATGATAGTCTGTATACTCCATAAAGCTGTTGCGTTTGTCGGCATAGTATCCACTCAAAGCAAAACCCCATTTCCCTTTAGTAATGCTGGACTGCAAATCCGCACGTTTATAGCCTAGATTATTTCCTTGAGCCGATACTTTGAGAACAGGTATGGCTGTGGGTGCTATAGTAATAAAGTTCACTACCCCACCTATTGCTTCACTACCATACAAAGAAGAGGAGGGCCCTTTGATCACTTCAATGTTTTTAGTTGCAGCCATGTTCATCTCCAACAAGGCATTGTGGTTAAACACACCGGTTGTGCGTACGGGGATACCATCTTCCAGGTACAGAAACAGGCTCTTTGTGGTCATAGGCTGACGAATACTCATTTGGTGTTGCTCGTTGCCAAGGTTCACCATGTTTACACCACTTACTTTATTAAGCACCTGGTCGGCAGTAATGGGCTTTGTTTCACGGATGGTACGCTGGTTCAATACGGAAATGGCAATAGGTGCTTCAGCACGTTTTACCGCTTCCCCACGGTTGGCAGATACCACTACTTCTTGCATCAGCGACTGCTGTTGAAAAAGGGAGATCAATTGGACTGGGCTTGCTACAGAAATAACTTGGGGTGTATAACCAATATAACTTACGGTCAATTTCTTGCAGTCGGTACACTTCATTTGAAACTCGCCTGTAGCGCTGGTGGTACATCCACAGGAACAATGTGCATCTGCACAACGAATAGAGGCACCTTCAATTGGTTCCTTCGTGCTGGCGTCAATGATTTTGGCTTTGAAAATAGTTTGGCTGAATACTACTGTACAAATGGATGACATTAGTATAGTAATGCTAATACGATATAAATAAGACACGGCTTATCAGTTTAAGACAATAAATAGTACACGCCCTCTCAACCCGGTTTTCAAACAGGCAGGTAAGCGGTAATTCAGGTAATGGAGGATTTGTTTAGCTTAAACTGTAGCGGGGGGATGAAAAATAGCGTAGGAACGAGTAACAGTATGAGGAACTGGTAACTCTTGATATTCTATAAGCGTTTCAGAAACAGTGGGCTTCTGAAGTGTAGCAAAATGTGCTGAAGCAGAAACAATAAGGCTTTGGTTGCCAGCTCTCAGTTCAGAGCTTTGCTGCTGCTTTTCCTCTTCGGCCAGCTTTTTCATCATCTGGCACTTACCATTACACTTTAGCTTGGGTCTGTTCTTGTTCTCACACAACACCCTGGCTATATAATCCTTATTGATCTGATAGTCCAGCACAATCAGCCATTGGCTAAACGTTTGTGCCAGCAATAGAAGAATCAATATGGGAATTATAACCCGTTTCATTTCAGACACAAATATCCTTTATTACTGATTGATTTAACAAAGCTTTACTCAGCTATTAAGTTGATTTTTATCAGAATTGGCAAAGTTGTAGGACGGTGGATTAGTATCCGCTATGCCTGCCAGATCTTCCCTTCAAAGGTTATTGTATATCTTTAGATTCTTCACTTTTAAGAGCATTTCAGCTCTTTTTATTACGATTTTTCTTTATGAATTAGGGGTGCCAGCCGAGTTAGTATAGGCTTTAATATGGATCATTAGTGAATCTATAGTGGAGATAGACTGCTTTATCTGTGCAGTTGGTACGGACTTACCTACAGAAAACCCACAGACTAGGTACAGACTAGGTACAGACTAGGTACAAGAAACCCACAAGAAAGGTACAGGGCACTACCAAGTTATGAAGGGAAAACTCCACATTCCACTAACCCATACTCAATTCCTATTGCCAGACGGTCATCCTTGCCTGCTACTCCTACGTTCCTTCATAGCCACGCCTTTATCCCTTCATGGTTACTCCGTATAGAATACTAGGTTACTCCGTATGGAAGCCTACTTAACTCCGTATCACCTCCCTACCCCACCCGTACCTTGGCCCGTATCAGGCTATCTACGCACCGTTATAAACTCATAAAAAATAGTATAGAAAAGTGTAATAAGAAGAGTAGAAATAACTCCAGCAGAGAAGACACCAAAGATACAAAATCCAGCCCATCCTCTTCTCCCTAATCCCTAAATCTCCCCAAATCCCGGTTCAAACATTCCCTCTCCGCGGTCTTTTTTGAAGATGATCTTCCAGGCAGCAACGATCAAAAGACCCAGTCCCAGCCAGATAAAGGCGCCGCTAAAGGCAAATACTTTAAATAACGGCTGGCATTTCTGCATCATGATAGAAAAGGCGTCTTTGTTTAGCTTGGAAGCAATCTTTATCAAACCGCTACCTACCAAGGAGGTCCAGAAGAAAATAAGGGCAATATTGGTGATGGCACCGCCTTTAGCAATACAGCCGCGGTAGCGTTCCAGCAGTTGTGGCTTTTGCTGTTGCAGGATATATACCACCGAACCAAACAAAAGCATGGTATTGATACCAATGGTGGTGCCCATAGCATGTGCTACGGTAATGTGGGTACCGTGCGTGTAATAATTGAGTTGTGGTATAGAGATAAGAATAGCAACACCCAGGTTCAAAAAGATCCACCAGTCGGCATAGGATAGAAACTGGAATGGCAGAATATGAAAGTTTTTGCGTGCATTAGAAATGGTCTTGCGCCACTTCAAAAGCAGGTTACCGAAGATCAGCAGCTCTGTCATGCTGATAACATAAGCTACCGTTTTTACCCACGGAGCTGCCGGTACAATATAGGTATGATGCCCCCAGTTGAACAATAGGTTAGTAAAGCCTAAAAAGAAAAAGAAGAAGGCCATGGGCGAACGGCTCATTTTAGTATCTCCCTTCATCTTTTCCATGATGTACATACTGGTACCATATACCAGCATATTCCAGCTACCCACCATTGATCCCAGTGCTTTCCACTGCACGGTAATGTCACGCACTTCGTTGGTGCGGAAGTAATCAAATACCCACAGATAACTTTCGGAGAGGGTTATATAAAAGAAACAGATACCGAGCGTCCAGCTAAAAAAATAAACCGGTGCCTCTTTTAACTGCGGCCTTAGCGTTAGAAAAAAGTTGACAGCAAAGGGCAGCCAGGTAAACGCAATAGCTAAACCTAAAAGCGGTGGAAACTCTAAATATTCCCTTCCGCCAAAAGAACCGTTAAAGAAGGCCACCACAATTGAAAAAGAGGTAAGGGCCTGCAGCAGCCAATGAAGCTTTACGCCACCTTGCCAATACATGTTGCGGTGTACAATTCGAGGTACATAATAATACAACCCACCCTGTGCTGCGGTAAAGATCCAGGAGATAACCAGGTATACGTGTAAAGGACGTGTTTTCTGAAATCCAAATTGGTCTTTTAGAAAAGGTGGTAAAATATATTGCAGGCTGCCGAGCACACCAAATAACAGGCCCATAGCCAGGTAGGAAAGCGCCAACGCCAGAAAGGCCAACGCCATTTTATCCGATGCATAGCCTTGCTGCTTGAGGCTATTAGAAGTTTTAGTCTTTGATAGGGGTAGCGGTTGTGTCAACATACTTCAAGTAAGCAATAAGTGCATCAATCTGTTGGGAGGTAAAATGAAAATTGGGCATTCGGCTGCCACCAGCTTGTAGCATAGCGCGCATATACGCTTCGCCCCTGTTCTTGTCGGAATAAGCAGTGGTGAGCTCTGGGCCCAGGTAGCCGCCAAGCCCGTATATCTGGTGGCAGGCGGTACAGTTGTATTGCTGGTACAGCTGCTTGCCCTCACTAACAACCTGTTGCGTTTCGGCGGCAGGCGTTATAGTGCCTGCCGTTCCTTTTGTATATACTACAAACGAATAGCAGGCATAACTAACAACCAATATAAACAGTAATCGAACGTAAAACATGTAAAAGACTATTTTCAATAACAGAGGGCGTATTTAGTTGGCAGAGGACAGTTGACAGTTGGCAGAGGGTATCCGCTTATTGGCGACTGTCAACTGCCCACTACCAACTGTCCTCTGGTATACATACTGCCTGACAGAAGGTATGCCACGGTTTCACAGTACGTTTACCAATATTAAAGATTCCTAAAACCGTGGCATACCTCTTTATAATTAAAGGTCTTTTTTATTGAATGACCTAGCTGCTATCATTATAGGCACTACAATCCAAATCAGCATAATACCTATTGTATACAATACACCCAAATTACTTCCAAAGAATTCCTTGTAGGTAGCACCAGTATATCCCATCAAAGCGCTCACATCCATTTGCAGCATCAAAAAGATGCGGCCCAAATCAATAGGATTCAAAGAAGACAAGAACAACGTAATCTTTTCCAATGGGTAATCGCTAAAACTGAAAAGCACTAACAATACCAACCCATCATAGATCAAGGCAAAATAGAACCACAACATCAGTGCAAAGCCAATACCCCGGGCTTTGTCTTTCGCTTTCACAGAGGTTAAAAAAGCAATAGAGGTAAAGACCAATGTCAGCAGGCAGCCAATCAGCAATAACGCCAATCCGGTACTATTAAAAGAATACAGCAACACCGGCACGCCCACACCAATGAAGAAAGCGGTTAGTAATGAGGTACTCACGCCAGCAAACTCACTAAACAATACTTTCTTCCGGCTAATAGGCTGCGTCAGCATCAGCTCAATAAACTCGTACGAGTTGTACCAATGTATAGTTGAAAAAACCATGCTGATCAAAGGCACCACAATCAGCACAATATTCAGCAGGCTTAACATAGCCTTACTGGAATTCTCTTCCATTTGGAACAGGCTAAATGATACTGCCAACAAAAAGATGGTGTACGCCACAGTAACCTTGTTTCGAAGTATGTCGTATAGAACGTATTTGGATATTTTGATCATAGTGGTGAGTTGTGAGTGGTGAATGGTGAGTAGAGAAGCTGTAAACTTTGAGCTACGAGCTGCAAGGAGAGAAAGGGCTTATAGAATTTGGGATTTGGAATTTCATTTCGCCTTTCGAATTTCACAATTCGCATTTCCTATTAGTTTGCTATTTTCAAATAAACCGCTTCTCGCTTCTGCATACCTTCTTTCATTACATAAGCTATAGCCTTTCCTAATTTTTCTTCTCCCGTATCCTCCTGTAGTTCCTGCAAGGATTTAAAGAAAACTACCCTGCCATCTTGCAGATACATAATGTCGGTAGTGAGTTCCTCCAGGTCGCTTAGAATGTGAGAAGTAATCAGTATCAGCTTTCCTTTCTTCTTTTCAGCAATTACTTTTTCTTTCAGGATCTCTGAAGCCAGTGGATCCAGGCCTGCTGTTGGCTCGTCCAGGATCAGCACATCAGGATTGAACAGAAAGGCCAATGCGGCACTTACTTTTTGGCGCGTACCTCCAGATAAAGAGCGCATGCTTTTATCCAGCAGTGTATCTAACTTAAACTTGTAATACAGCTCTTCATCCAGCTTGGTGGCATTACCCCGAATATTCTTGATCATTTCAAACACCTGCCCAATCTTCATATTGTCGGGATAGCGACCTATCTGAGGCATATAACCAATCTGCTCACGGTACTTCACATCTGCTGTAACCGGTGTATTGTTAAACAGAATGCTACCGTTATCAGGTTTCACTAGTCCTAATATGGATTTTATCAAGGTGGTCTTGCCAGAGCCATTAGGGCCAATTAGGGAGATCACTTGTCCTTTGTTAAAATCGGCATTTATGTTATTCAGCGCCTGTAGTTTTTTGAAACGCTTTTGGAGGTTTGTAATCTGTATCATAATTGAAAGGGTTTCATGTACGGTTTTTCATCAACAAGGTTTTCTGGGGTCAGACTAGGAATTGCCTTCTCCGCTTTATCGAGCAGTGATACCATAAAACTGCGTAGTAATACCAACGAGTTGGGGTTTTGTTCAATCACCATTGCATACATGCTCACCGGGTGATAAGACACATCTCCCACCCCATCTTTATTCAAATCATAACCTTCATATTTATCCCAGTAATTACTGTAAAAATGGTTCAGCATCATCGTTCCATTGGTGGCTACATCAAATGTGTTGCCCTGGAAGTTGTTGTGATGAAAACTGTTGTCGTCACAACTAGCTTGTACTTTCATAGACCATCCATTAGCAGTAAAGGAGTTCATCTGCACATCTATCCGGCTCGTTCCTTCCATCATAATTCCCACTGTATTTTGATGGAACGTATTCTGAACAATGCGGCTATTTGAAATTTCTTTTAACAGAATACCATAGGCACTCGGTCCCCAGTTCTTGTCAAAGCTATTCTGCAGCATCAGTACATCGTGTGAGTACATAACAGCTACACCGGCACCGTTATCTAAAAAGGTATTACCCACATAGGTATCGTTGTGAGAGAACATGAAGTGCAAACCGTAACGAATGTTCTTAGTACTAAGATTGCTTTTAATAATGGAGTGCGTAACAAACTCAAAATAGATGCCGTCGCGATGACCTTCTATATGGTTGTCGCGGATAAGCATGTTGTTGCACTTCCACAAGTGAATTCCATTGCCGGTTGTTTGTTCTGTTTTGGGCGTCCCCTTGATGGTATTATTGCGAATAATGGAGTAAGAAGTGTTCGCTACGTGAATGGCAAAGTAAGCGTTAGTAATAGTGTTGTTCTCTACAATCACATGGCTGGCATCAATGATTTTAATAGCGGCGTAATCGTTCATGGCTGAATAGCCGGCATTGGCAAACTGGATGCCTTTTACCAATATTGAACTTCCTGCAAGAGTAAGTATCTCATTCTTGTTTTCCCCATCCAACACAGGTTGTCCCACACCAATAAGGCGTATTGATTTTGTGATAACGATGTTACCTTCTTTATACACACCTTTCTGCAACAGTATGGTATCACCATCGTTAGCCTTGTCAATAGCTTTGCGTAAGGAACTGATCACTTCAGATGGCCCTACCACAATGGTACCTGCAAAACTTACTTGCAGCACCAGCAAACAAATTATGGTAATGATACTTTTCACTTTAGAATATTATAAAGGGTGGCCCATTCTGTCACTTTTCCATTAATTTCTGCAGCTTTCTTTTCGGCAGCAGCTTTGTTGTCAAATGCAGCGGCATTACCGCCCATAGGACTTTTCAATTCACTACCCACAACAAACACGGCTGTTTTTGTATCTAAGAAACCTTCATGATTGTTGTAATTAGTAAAAAGTATGCTGCTGACATTACTCATTTCCACCTTACTATCTCTCAGAAAATTGGCCAGGCAATGCACATCGTCAAACTTATACACGCGCCCCTTTTTAGTAACGATCTCACCACCAAACTTTGGATCCATTATCGTCATACGGCAATCATCGCAATTGTCTTTGCCATAGGCAATGGGCTCGGCTTTTGCAGAACAACTAACCAACAAGATGCATAAAGCAGCTGAAGACAAAATGGTAGCATAAGGCTGCGTAGCGGACAGCTTATATTTTCTTGTTTTGCGCCACTCCAGGAACCAAACAATAAACAATACGACACCAACACCAATCACTATCCAACCACCAATATCGGGATAGGAGTATGCATCGAAATTGAGTAGTTTTTTATGTCCAACAACAGGAGGTTGGTAAGAAAGTCCGGGTACCTGAATAGCAGCTTTAGGATCTAAGTTGTGGCCGTAATCATATCCCCATATATAGAAATCAGCCAGTGCAGCAATAGCTGCCAATACAGTGATCATTAAAAAGGAGAATAACAGTTTTCTTTTGCCACTGGCGGCTACGATCAGCCCAAAGACAATAAAGCCTGCAACTATATAACCCAGGTAGCTGAACTCTGGAAACATAGAAGCATTAATATGCTTCATACCAATATAGTGGTTCAAGCCATTGATGATGTCTACCTCACCCGTTATCTTATCCAGCCATATCTGCATGGTCAGCCCCTCCGGGTATTGAGGTGCCTGCAAGAAAATAAACCAAACTGGAATAAAGTAAGTAGCAGCTAAGCTCAAGGAGGCCAGTGCTATGATGATCCGGGAGGTGAGACTCATTCTTTTCATAAAAACAACTTTTAAAAACTTCCGGGAGCTTGACGTCCCGGAAGTTGGCAACGTACAATGAAAAAAGGTTATCCTGGAAGCTGTTTGAGTTAGTTGTTCAGAATTGATTATGCGGGTATTTTGGAGCGAAACGAGGAGGATTTTGCAGCCCTAGTCCAAACGCCTAAGGCGAAAAATCCGACGAAGTTGCAGCCCAAAAGACACCATAAGTAATATCAAATAATTAATTCAAACAGCTTCTTTATTATTTCTGCGGTGGCAGCAATACACCATCAATCACATGAATGATACCGTTAGAAGCTGGTATTGATGCGATAATGGTGGCTGTACCGTTTACTATTATTTTACCATCTTTCTTAGAGATGGTGATATTTCCGCTATTGGCTTGGTTGATTACCTGTCCATCCTGCAGCATTTCCGGCTTGAAAACACCAACAGATACATGGTACTGCAAAATATCCTGCAGCTTAGCTTTGTTCTCGTCTTTCATCAGGCTTTCCAATGCTTCTTTTGGCACTTTTTCAAAAGCTGCATTGGTAGGAGCAAACACGGTAAAAGGGCCCGCGTTGGATAATACATCTACCAGCTCGGCTTGCTTTACAGCCGCTACCAGCGTGGTATGATCTTTAGAGCCCATAGCTACTTTCACTACATCCTTTTGAGATTCATCATCCTGCACGGCTGATTGGCCGGCTGCCGTTGCAGATGGGGCTTCTTCTGACTTAGTGCTGTTTGCCTCTGAAGTATTGCATGCATATAGAAATAGGGCAGCAATGGCAATGGACAGGTTGAATATCTTTTTCATATACATAGTTTGAATAGAGCAGCCCTAGGGAAAGGCTGCTCTATGTGATTACTTATTTTTTAGGAGTAGCATTACCGGCGTTGCCAGCAGGCGTGTTTTCAACAGGTAGATTTTTACCTGTACTAAAGGTTAGTGCTACGTTGCTACCTGCAGGAGATACGCGTACATATCCTTGCATTTCCTGGTGCAATGCAGAACAGAAGTCAGTACAGTAGATTGGGAATACACCGGTTCTATCTGGTACCCATTTCAGGGTTTGTGTTTCACCAGGCATTACCAGTATTTCTGCATTGTTGGCGCCTTTCACTGCAAAGCCGTGTGGCACATCCCAATCCTGCTCCTGGTTAGTTAGGTGGAAGTAAACGACATCACCCATTTTGATACCTTCAATATTATCAGGCGTAAAGTGAGAGCGGATAGCCGTCATTTTCACGTGTACTTCGTTACCCTTGCGCTCTACAGAAGCCTGGCTTTCACCTTTGGCTACATAAGGGTGCTGGTTATCTTCGATCTTATAGATCTTCTGGCTTTTCTTCATTAAGATCTCGGCAGGAATAGACTCCGCATAGTGAGGTTCACCCGTAGTTGGGAAGTCTAATACCAACTTCATCTTATCGCCACTGATATCAAACAGTTGCGCACTTTGTGTTAGCTCTGGACCTGTTGGCAGATAACGATCTTTAGTGATCTTGTTATAAGCCACTACATATTTACCCCAAGGCTTCTTGGTAGGACCGCCAGGAATAGACAAGTGACCAATAGAATAGTAAGTAGGTACGCGATCTAACACTTTCAAGGATTTGATATCCCACTTAACAATCTCAGAAGACACGAAGAATGAAGTATAAGCATTTCCTTTTCCATCAAACTCGGTGTGTAATGGTCCAAGACCTGGTTTCTGTACTTCACCATGCAATACGGCATCGTATTTCAGTACAGGTATGCCATCATAAGTGCCATCGTAGTTTTTATCAGCAATAGCTTTTTGAATTTTATCGAATGAGAATACTGGAATTACAGCAGCCAGTTTACCACTACCTACAATGTATTCACCACTAGGATCGGTATCGCAACCGTGTGGAGATTTTGGACAAGGCATGAAGTAAACTACATCCTGCAGCTCTTTAGGATCCAGCATAAGCACCTCATTAACAAATTCTGAAGTAGCAGTATGCGTTTTTTCGTCCAATACGTTATGTGCATACTTTACTGGCACTTTCTTGCCTTTACCAGCGCGGGCATATTCCTGGGCTTTTTTCCAGTTTACCGCCATGATAAAATCTTTGTCTTTAGCAGAAGCATTCACTTCCAAAAGTGTATTAGCTTTTTCAGAGTTATAGCAGCTAAAGAAGAACCAGTCTTTTGATTTGCCTTTACCCGCACGGGCCAGGTCAAAGTTGATACCAGGCAGCAAAAGCTGGAAGTCAATGTTCATGTGGCCGGTATTTTTATCAATACCAATAAAGCTCACTGTACCCTTGAAGTTGTCTTTATAGGTGTTAATAGGCACGTCGGTATTACCATTATCCATTGGCACGCTAAAGCGGGTACCAGCTACTACATACTCGGTATTTTCTGTAATAAATGGTGAGGAGTGGTTACCTGCACTGTTTGGGATCTCAATGATTTCCTCTGTGCGGAAGGTAGAAAGGTTGATACGGGCAATACGTGGCGTATTGTTGGCATTACCAAATGCCCAGCGACCATCGTGTTGACCATCGGTTGTAGATAAGGCAATGTGGTGCAAATCATCCCAGGGAACAAAGCCATGTGAAGTGTTCAGTAATGGTTTTGTTTCTTCAGAAAAACCATAACCGTTTTCTGGAAATTGAGAGAACACTGGAATAATGCGAAATAAACGGCCAGAAGGCAATCCGTAGATGCTCATTTGGCCGTTAAAACCACCAGACACTATGTTATAAAATTCGTCGTACTTACCAGGAGCTACATAAGCTTTCGCAGCATCACCAGTGGCAGCAGCTTCTGCACTTTTAGGCTTACAGCTGTACATTGTACTTGCCGCAGCCACCACAAGAGCTGTGTTTATTAAAAATTTTGTGGAAGAATGTGACATATAATAGGAGATTAGTTTTTAGAGATGGGAATCGATTATTTTTCACCGTCGTTGCTCCGCATGAACTCTACTATTTTGCGGGCATCTTCTTTCGCTACGTTTTGGTTAGGCATGCGTACTAAACATTGCTCTAATAGCTTTTGTGCTTCAGGATCTTTTTCCAGCATCATATCCGTGTTCATGATCATATTCATGATCCAATGTGGCTGGCGTTTTTTGGTTACGTCTTTCCAACCGGGTCCCACCAGCTTTTCATCTGTCAGTTTATGACAGCTCTGGCATTTCATATCATAGATGCCTTTACCAGCAGAAACCCACTCAGCATTTAAAGGAGAAGTAACCTGTACATCTTCTGGCTTTACTTCATTTCCATGGACCTCTGTTTGAGCAGTAGCTGTTTCTGTTGTGCCTGCTGGTGCACTTGCTGCCGAGCTGGTGCTGTCTGAACAACTTACAAATAGCCCAGACCCTGTTAGAAGAAGTGCCGCGGCAAGCAATAATTTTCTTTTCATACTGAAATTTTAGAGTTTTGTAAAAAAGACCTGCATGTCTTTAATAAGTCAAAAGTATTCCTGTTAAAACCCCTTAACATTGAGTGAGGTCAACCCTAAACATGACATTGCTCAGGTTGGTCGGAAATAACTGGAAATAAATTTGAGCGGTAAACTGGAAAGCCATGCTATTTTCTAAATCATTCAGCTATGCGTTGCGCGGTATTTTATATATCGCTGTTGTGCAGGAAGAAAAACAGCGCGTGCCTTTGGAGGAGATAGCCGATAAAGTAGGCGCCCCAAAGCATTTTATGGGAAAGGTGCTAAAGCGCCTGGTCAAAGAAAATATATTAAACTCAGTTAAAGGTCCCACCGGCGGATTTTATCTTCGAGAAAAAACCCTTTCTACACCCGTTCTTACCATTGTAGCCATCACAGATGGTCTTGCTGGATTTAAGACCTGTGTATTACGTTTTGTTGAATGCAATCTGCAAAACCCCTGCCCTATGCACGCCAAAGTAGAAGCAACCATTAAGGAGTTAAAAGAAATGATTGGAGAAACGACCGTTGGCGAATTACTAACAAACGACAAAGAGCGACTGTTGGCAAGTATTGCTACCGTGAGTTGAGTTCGTATTGTAACTCGAGCAAACAAGAAGCTTTTTTTAACTCAAGGACTGTTTGTACCTGACAGCCATCTTTAAAAGCTATCGAGCAATAACAGCTTATCTATCGTTAAATCCCTGTAATGGTTCATCTATTTTTTGTCGCAATTGTTTTAACTCAAAATCAAATTCTGGGCTACCATTAAAAACCTTGAGTAGATAGCTACTATCCTGAGGTATCAATTTAGAAAAATATTCCCTGCTTGAATCGCCATTTAAATAATAAGTAAAATAAATAGCAAACTTCCACTTATCACCTTTTGCTGAATCTGTCTCTTCGTTTAAAACCCAATAAGAAAGAGCCGTGGCTTTTGTGGTACTATCAAAATGTTTATTTAATACCTTAAGTGCTTTATTAAGTTCTTTAGGAATATCTTTTATTGCTATGTAATTGGATTGCTGCTGGCTTATTAGTTGACCTACCTGTCCATAAAAGAAGATACTAACAGCAATTAACAGGCCGCCTAATTGGCAATAAAACTGCGTCTTGCCTTCTCTACCCTCCTTGTAGAAAAGGACAATAATGAGCATGGATATTAAAAAGGCAGGAACTATAATCAAAAGTGGCAAACACCAAAAAGCAAGCTCAAAAAACGGTTCAACAAAACTTCTAGTAGATAAAGCAGCAAGGGTATAAGAGAATATAATGTCTATTAAAATAACTCTCCAAATGGCCCTTTTAAAGCTTTTCATTGTATAACTGCTAATAGAACAAGCTTGCTAGTGTGGTAGCCAACTCAGTTCTTATTGTTTTGGTTTATGGATGAAAGATAAAGAGAATTGCAATTGCTACTTACATTCACTGCATCTACCTTGCCTCTTCTGCCTAGTCTCCTTTGAATAGCCATTGTGCGACAGTAAGGAACTCCGAGTTAACCAATAAATGAATTTAACTTAAAAGAGCATTTACGACTGTTGCTGAACCGAAGAACCCACATCCACAACATAAACCTGAGAAATGAAACTCGTTGAAAAAGAGAAATGTTTACAGATTGGTTGCAACAAAATCCTGGCTATACATTTTAATCAGATTTCTAACGTTTCTAAATTGCTGCATGATCTCTTCTTCTGTTCCCGTAGCTTTTGCCGGATCAGGAAAATTATAGTGAAACTTGATTGCATTGGAAGGGAAGTAAGGGCATCTTTCTTTCGCATTATCACAAACAGTAATGACAAAATCAAAGTCAATACCCTTATACTCGTTTACATTATTTGAGGTATGCTTAGAAATGTCAATGCCATCTTCTTGCATAATTTGAATGGCTCTTGGATTGACACCGTGCGTTTCTACACCTGCACTATACACTTCTGCTTTATTACCTGCAAAATGCCTTAAGTAACCTTCTGCAATCTGACTTCTACAACTATTGCCAGTACAGAGTACTAGTATCTTTTTCATTTGCTTTGATTATCAAGTTGTGTTTTATAATGTAATACTCTAAAAATTGAGATAGCGAATAAGGCACCTAAAATGGGTGCCAGTATGTATACCCAAAGATGTTCTGTATGTCCTGAAACTAGCGCCGGTGCAATACTTCGAATGGGGTTCATACTTGCGCCGCTTACAGGACCGGCAAACATAGCTTCCAACAAAACGGTTGAGCCAATGGCCAACCCAGCAAACATACCTTGTTCTTTACTGCCTGTTGCTACGTTAATAATTACTAGCATCAGGAAAAAGGTCAGTATGAATTCTAAAACAAAAGATTGGATGGCGGATCCGGCTGGCAACGTGGCACCTAAAGTTTGATTGGAAGGAAATAAATATTTCAAGGTAAGACTTGCCAATATGGCACCAACTGTTTGACTAATAATGTAGGGTAACACTTGCTTTAAAGGGAACCGCTTTGCTACAGTGAATGCAATCGTTACAGCCGGATTCATATGAGCGCCTGAAATACCACCCAGGGCATAAATCATGGCCATAACAATCAACCCGAAAGTAATGGCAACGCCTACATGGGTAATGACACCACCAGACTGCTCATTAATGACAATTGCCCCTGTGCCGCAAAACACAAGAGCAAATGTTCCTAAAACCTCCGCTATGTATTTATTCATTTACTACAAGTGGTTTTTTCATAACGATTGCACTAACAGGGCAAACATAGCTGAATTCTGATGAAGCTTTAACTTCAGTTGGAACTTCTTCTCTTGCAATAGCGTGATAACCATTCTTGCTGAAATACTTATCCGCCGTTTCAGTTAAAAGGTACATATTACTAATACCAGAAGCCGTAGCCTGTTCTTCTAAGGTTCTTACAAGTGTTTCGGCAATGTGCCGGTTGCGGTAATCCGGATGAACCACCATAGAACGCAACAGACCAGATCGACCATATCGTTCCATTCCAATCAATCCTATTACTTTATCGTCATCAACTACTATATAAAAATCGGAAAGCGAACCCGGCAAATCTTCTGAAGGCAACTTATTTGCTTGTAGAAGACTAATTATTTCATAGCGGTGCTGCTCCATGGCGTTGGCTACTTGCATAAACTGAAGTTATTTTAGGTTAAAGGTTAGTTTTAATACTAAACTGTCTTGCACTTCTTCGAATTCTCCACATATCATAAGCAGAGAAGGCTGCTTGATTGCACTTATACTTATTTACCACTTCTTGATCGTCTATATGGTAGATTGTTTGGCAAAAGTCAATACAACATTGTGTTTGACCATTTTCCTTCTGAATATTATTTGTATTCATGGCTATACTTTTATTATTTAAGCAATGTGGTTAAGCTTCTATTAGTTACAGCAATCCGTACCGCAACAAGCCTGTTTTTCTTCAGTTGGTTTTTCAGCATATACAGTAATGCTGCGAATACCAGTACCTGATTGTTTAAAAGCGGCCAATTGTTTCGCGGACAGGTATTGACCTAATATATCATCCGGGACAATGATTGGCTTGTCCTTTTGTATAGTGATGTTTATAAAGCCGTTTGTTTCTATTAACGCCAAATACACTTGCTTTTGAATAGCCCCCGCCACACAACCGGCATACATCTCAGCAGCTTCTTTGATTTCATTTGGCAGTTCTCCCTCTAATACAATATCGGATATAGAGAAATGACCACCCGGCTTTAGTACACGATAGATGTCTTTGATAACCCCATCTTTATTAGGTACCAGGTTTAGCACACAATTGCTTACAATGACATCTGCAGTATTGGCCGACACCGGCATGCTTTCAATATCACCCTGTCTGAATTCTACATTGTTAAAGCCTCGTACTTCGGCATTTTTTCTTGCCCGTTCTATCATAGCCGGCGTAAAATCAATTCCAATAACCTTACCTGTTTCTCCGGTTTCATGCCTTGCAATAAAGGCATCATTACCTGCGCCGCTACCTAAATCAATCACCACATCACCTTTTTGGATTTTGGCAAACTGGGTGGGTAAACCACAACCTAAACCCAAATCAGCATCGGGGTTATAGCCTTCTAACTGGGTATAGTCGTCAGCCATAATACTATACACTTCGGTAGAGCAGCAACTCGAACCGCAGCAGGAACTTTGATTCGTTTCCTTGTCCTGTAAAGCGATCTCTGAATACTTCTGCCTAACCAGGTCTTTTACTTGTTCATGCGTGTTCATTGTTTTTTATTTAAAGGTTATCGTAATATTGCGATGGCATAGGGCAAAAAAAAGGTCAGCAACAATTGCTGCCTCCGTTGTAGGTATCAAATAGTTTATTGATCCAAGCCTGAGCTTGTTTCCATTCTTTCTCATCGATGCAGTAGCAAACCTTGGCTCCCTCTATTTCCCCTTTGATAAGACCTGCCTCTTTTAACTCTTTCAAATGCTGTGATACGGTGCTTTGTGATAGCGGCAGCTCCTCTACAATGTCCCCACACTGACAAGTAGCCTTCTTGGCCAATAGCTTTAGAATAGCAATCCTTGCCGGATGAGCCAACGCTTTAGCATATTTAGCTAATCGGTTTTCTGTTGTACTGAATTCATATGCTTTTGTAGCTCCCATAATTCTATCGCAATATTACGATTAATATTTAATATCCTAATATACTAAGCATTTTTTTTAAAGAATTTTCAATAGGTGGACTTATCATATTCCTTTACTATCCAATGTTATATTGCTTAAGCTTTGTAGAGTAACAGAAATCGAAAGGCTTAAGTAAGGTACTTAACCTAAAAGAGCGCTTCAAACAGGTTCGCGCCTGAAAAGGACACAAGTATTGCACTTAGGCAAGAAAGTGATAAGCGCCGGTGAAAGACGTATTTATCATTTTATAAATTAACCTCTTACTTACAATTTGGTCCAGGTAAACCCACCACCATTTTTTGTAACTAGAAAACGTTCTTCTGCGCTCCCGGCTGCTATAATTACTTTGATCGTATTGAAGCCTCCTGGCTCAAAATTCAGATTACTCATCTCAACACGGTTATAGCCAGTATCACTTATGGAAAGCGTATTAAACGGACTTTTACCCGTAAATTCAAAATAGCCATCGCTTTCAGTTATCATATTAGCCTTTGAAGAAGTATCAGCTGGGTTGCTTAGTTTAACGGAACACTTGGCGCAGGGCCGTATCTGAGCATTGCCGCCAACTGCCGCTTTAGTAAAAACCTGTCCGCGCAGATGCAAGACGCTATCTCGCTTTTCACCTTTAACCGAATGAAACGCAATCTCCCGGATCTCTGATGTACTTACTGGAACATTTGCCTGCACTTCCGGTACGACCGTACGGTCCAGAACGGCATCCTCTTTTACAGTCGAACAACTCATCTGTATATACATAAATCCTATCGCTACCGCTATAGCACAACTGCTTTTCAAATGGCTCCATTGAGTAAGAATCCGACTTAACATATGATACGTTTTAATGCTTATACTACAGCAAAGCAATTCTTATACCTTGCTAACAAATAGGGCCAACCAAAATAAACGAATACAATAGTCACTATACCGCATTGGTTACCATAAACAGGTCATTTACTTATAGTAACCAATAGAAAACCAGCCATATTTCCTAAACCAAATTGCCCGTCATTTAATAATACATTATCATCTCAACGCTTATAGGCTAACAGTCGCAGCGCATTAAATACAACCACTAGAGTAGAGCCTTCATGCCCTATTACAGCAGGCCCTATCTCAGCTATACCTAAAATAGTAAGCGGTACCAGTATCACTACCATACCCAGACTGATCACCAAATTTTGCTGAATGATCCGATGTGCCTTTCTACTTAAGCCAATAGCAAAAGGCAGGTTACCCAGCTTATCCGCCATCAGGGCAATATCGGCAGTCTCCAAGGCCACATCGCTACCCGCTGCCCCCATAGCAATACCCACAGTGCTTTTTGCCATGGCTGGAGCATCGTTCACACCATCCCCTACCATTGCTACTCTCTTTTCATTGGTTCGCAATTTTTTAATGGATTGCACTTTTTGTTCCGGTAGCAGGTTGCCCCAGGCATCAGTAATACCAATTTCTTTTGCAATGGCTTCCGCTACTTTTTGATTATCGCCAGTTAGCATTATCATTTTTCGGATCCCTACTTCTCCCAATTGTGCCAGTGTCTCTTTTGCATCCTCCCTGGCCACATCCATCAGGGTAACAATACCAATAAATTGGTCATTCTGTTGCACCAGCATCGTAGTGTTTCCATGCTTTTCCAGTTCTTCTGCTTTTGCTTTTATGTCATCCGGTAATTGACGGCCTTTCTCTTTAAAAAGCTCTTTGTTTCCAACATGTATCGTTGTGCCCTGATAATCTGCTTTAATTCCTCGGCCTTGTATGGCGGAAACATTTGATGCCGCTGGCACTTCTTTCTTCAATCGCTCCTGGCCGCCCTTTACAATGGCTGCTGCCAAAGGGTGATCGCTTAATTTTTCAACCGCGATTACTATTTCCAACAACTGTTCTTCTGAAAGGCCATTGAGTGAATAAACACCCGTGAGCTTCGGCTTTCCTTCTGTCAGCGTTCCTGTTTTGTCAAAGGCAATGGCTGTAAGTGAACCTAATTCTTCTAAAGGTTTTCCTCCTTTTACTAATACACCACCCCTGGCAGCCCTGGCTACACCACTCAGCACTGCGCTGGGTGTAGATATAGCCAACGCACAAGGACTGGCTGCCACCAATACAGCCATAGCCCTGTAAAAACTGGCACTAAAAGGTTCATCGATTACTAAGAAAGCAAATAATAAAAGGAAAACTAAAAAGAGCACTGCAGGCACATAATACTTTTCCAGTTTATCCGCAAAATTTTGTGTGGTCGACTTTTGTGTTTGTGCCTCATTTACCAATTTCACCAATCTTGCTATGGTGCTATCAGCAGCTATTTTGGTTACCTTAACTTCTAGATTTTCCCCACCATTTATAGAACCGGCAAACACTCTGTATTTAGCATCTAGCTTATCTGCATTCTCCAAATTGATCGTTGCATCGGCAATTGGCGTTTTATCTACCGGCACACTTTCGCCGGTAATGGGCGCTTGATTGACACTACTATTCCCTTTTACAACAATACCATCGGCTGCAATTTTGGAATTTGGCTTTACAACAATAACATCTCCTTTTTTTAGTGCATCAATCTGTACTTCTTTTATATCATTGCCTGTTTTAAGTAAAGCTGTTTTGGGAGCTAACGCAGCTAAGGCTGCAATAGACTTTCTTGCCTTCTCCATGGCATAGTGCTCTAATGAATGCCCAAGACTAAACAGGAAAAGTAATAAAGCTCCTTCAGCCCATTGTCCTAATAGGGCGGCACCAATAGCGGCAACAAGCATCAAAAAATCGATCTCAAATTCTCCTTTGCTGATACCGGCAATGGCTTCTTTGGTAGTGTAAAAGCCTCCAAAGAAATAGGCTCCTACATAAAAGCCAATGGAAACATAAGGCGACAAGCCTTTGATAAATGATAGCCCAAAGCCAATTCCTAACAAGGCTCCGCAAATGATGGCAAAGATCAACTCTGTTTTTTCCCCGAATATTCCACCGTGTGCATGGCCATGTTCACCTGTTGCATGGTCGTGATCATGATCGTGTTCACCATGCGTGTGTTCATGCTTGTGATCTGCGCTATCATGCGTTGATCCTTCTTTGCGAGCATGGAAATCTTCAATACTCTTTACCTCCAGCCCTGTTTCCTGGGCTTGCTGTATAATAGTGTCTTCAGAGGTAAGTTCTTTATTAAACTCTATTTGTATAAACCCAGTGCCGGAAACGGATACATTTTGTATCCCTTTTTGACTTCTTAATTGCGCTTCTATAATTCTGGCATGCCTAGGATGACGAACGCCTGCTGTTTCAATCAGCAAATGACCATATTGTTCTGTCATTTCTGCACCTGCCTTTTTTGCTAACTCCTCCACTTTACTAATCGATGCTACGGATGGATCGTAATGAAAACAAAGTTGTGCTTTCCGATCGCCGTCCTCAGGAATAACATGCACTTTATCAATACCTCTTTTGTATTGAAGCATGTTGATGATCCTGGCAACACATTCGTCTCTTTCATTTGGAACTTCAGGAAGTAGTATATCCAGATTTATTCTTGTCTTTTCCATAATGAAGAATTAAAAAAAAAATGCGAAGCCTTCGGCCTCGCATTTACAAAAGTTATAGGAATAGTTAACTATAAAAAAGATTGCGTTAATGCAAAAAATGATGCCAATAACACGACGCATTTCCAACAATTCAGTCTGTTCATTTTGCTTTGATATTTGTCTATAAATATACATAGAATGACTTTTGATTACTGTTAAAGGAAAGGGAATATAATCTGCCTGACTCTATGCTCGTATTCGAACATTTCATCTGATACTTCTTTGTAAAAGCCACCTTTTCCATAACCTGTTATTTAATCTTCGTGTTCGCCGGTATTGGTCATTTTAGCATTGGCAAAAAATGCGCCCTTGGTAATGATCTTGCTATGAGGCGGAAGATCCTTTATCAGTGTTACCTCTGTATAACCAATGTCAGAAATACCTTTTATTACTTGCACTCTCTCAAAACTCATCCCCGCTTCATCCTTCTCTGCATTTTTCTTACCACCTTCCTCCTTGCTTTCTCCGCTATGTGCCGCCTGCTTTTTACTGGTCAACACAAATAGGTAATCCTGTCCTTGGTAGCTTACAATGGCATCACTGGGAACAGCAGGCACTACCGCGGTTCCAATACTGATCAACGCGGTAATATTCATACCTTCTATCAATCCCTCTTTGTTGCCCATTACTACAGCATGTATCGGAATGGTCTTTGTTTCACCCACAAAAGCGGTCCCTATAGAATAGATTCTTGCATCATACTCTTTGCCGGGACCATTGGTTAGGGTAAAATGGATCGTTTGCCCTGCATGTAGTTTGTGCAAGTCTTTTTCATACACAAAGAGATCTAAATGCAGTTGGGAGTTGTTGACAATTTCGGCAATAGGTGAACTTGCGTCAACTGGTGAACCAATCTGTGCAGACACCGTACTCACAGTACCACTTATGGGCGCAGTAATGGCGATAGTGGTTACAATATTGCCCTTGCTGACACTGGCTACAGAAATGCCCATAGCGCTCAACTGCTTTTGCAGGGCATTGCGCGTAGCCCTTAGTGTTACTATCTCCGTTTGTACACGCTGTACGTTTTTAAGGGGTGCCGCATTACCTTCAACAAGCTCTTTTTGCCTATTCAACTCAATTTGAGCCAAATTCAACTGGGCATTGGTGGTTTGCAATTCCTGCTGCAGTCGGGCTGCATCCGGGTTCACAATAGTGGCAATTACCTGTCCTTGCCGTACATAATTGCCAGGCTGGATGAGTAAGGTTTTCAACACCCCACTATTTATGGAAGTCACCAAGGCCTTGTTTTGATTTGGCACGGTAAGGTTACCATTAGCTTTAATAGAAGTTTTTAAGTTCTTTAGCTCAATAGTTCCTAACTCAATAGCAGCGGTTTGCATTTGCACCTCGGTAAGGGAAACAGTCGTACCCTCACTCTCGTTATGACTTTCTTCCAACCCAGCCTCTTGCGTAATCTCTCCTTTCGCATCTACATTTGCGGTAGACTTATTACTGCAGGAAGCAAATGAACTAATAATGGCTATGAAGATGAAAATTCGTTTCATTACGTTTACTTGTTTAAATAATAATTCAATTGAATAGCGGATTGGTTGTACTGGTGCAGGGCATCCAGATAGGCCCGCTGCATCTCTATGGCCTGGGTAACAAACTGCTGCAGATCGGCAAAACTGCTTTCCCCCGCACGGTAAGCAATGTTGGCTGCTTTGATGATCGCTTCTGCCTGGTTTAACCCGGTTGATTCATAAAAGCGTAATAACTCCTGTTCTTTTTGTAGTTGCTGAAATGCCTGCTGATAGGTGCTTTGCAGGTTAGCCAATTCATAACCAGTAACAGCGTTTTGATAATCCCGCTGAAGTTCAGCCGCCCTAACCCTGTTTTTATAGGCGGCCCTTCCAAACAAGGGAATACCGACTGAAACAGAAAAACCAGAATAGGGATTGTCAATACCATAGAGCCGTTGCGAATAGAAACGGCCATCGAAACTAGGCTTACCAGCTTGTCGCTGTGCATAGAGTTCCGCTGAAGCTATAGCTACATTTTGCCGTTGTACCTGAACCGAGGGGTGGTTGCCCAAGGTATCTGCCAGTAAGCTAAGTGACACTTTTTCCAGCAGTTTGGCTTCAGGTAAAAACAAGGTAGCAGTATTAGTGTAACGTTTTAACAGTTCTTGTTGCGTAGCCATATCGTGTTGCAACACACTAAGCTGTACGGCAATCTCACGGGAACGCACAATGGCGGCAATGCTATCCAGACCTGCGCTTTCTCCCGTTTTTACTTTAAGCCGGGCAGCTGCCGCCAGCGAGCGGTAAATGCTATCCAATCGCTGCCACAACTGTTGCTTACTTTGTAAATACCAAAGCGTGTAATAAGCAGTTTGCACATCCCTTTTAATTTCTAATGCACGTAACTGACGGGAAAGCTCAACTGATTTTACCTGTTGCTCCAGCAGGTTGCGTCGGGCTTTATATACGGTGGGCCACTCTACACTTTGCGACAAGCCAATTTTTAAAATGCCCTTCGAGTCTTCCGGACTTAAGTCTTCGTTTTCTACAAAAACACCGGTTTTTGGAAGATCCAGCCAGCTATGTTTTAAAGTTTGCGCCTGCTGTATCTGCAGATCAGAAGCTTGCAGCTGTAAATTGTTTTGCAAAGCCGTGTCGTATACGGCTAAGAAAGAAGCACGAACCGCACCAGTTTGGGCAAATGAAACAGACGTTACCAGCAACAATGCTACAACTGCTATTACTTTGGGAAAGACACGATCGGGGCGCTTTTTATTGCCAGAAAAAAGAAGGTAAAGCACAGGAATTACGATTAA
The DNA here is from genome assembly GCF_001644645.1 of Flavisolibacter tropicus. Taxonomy (NCBI): domain Bacteria; kingdom Pseudomonadati; phylum Bacteroidota; class Chitinophagia; order Chitinophagales; family Chitinophagaceae; genus Flavisolibacter; species Flavisolibacter tropicus. Next base: position 2,534,382 of record NZ_CP011390.1, read on the forward strand.
GGTAAGAAGTGTAGCTGTGATCAAGCCGCCAATTACTACTGTGGCCAATGGCTTTTGCACTTCAGCCCCAGCACTATTGGAAAGTGCCATTGGCAAGAAACCCAATGAAGCTACCGTAGCTGTCATCAAAACAGGTCGTAATCGGATTCGTGTTCCTTGTTTAATACGCTCAATTACATCTGTGACTCCTTCACTAGCTAAAGCGTTGAACTGACCGATCAGTACAATACCATTGAGAACAGCGACCCCGAATAAGGCAATAAAGCCAACGCCCGCAGAAATACTAAACGGCATCCCTCTTAATAACAGCGCCAATACACCTCCTATGGCAGACATGGGAATAGCGGAGAAAATGAGGGCTGCCTGTTTAACAGAATGAAACGTAAAATATAGAAGTACAAAAATAAGTAGTAGTGCCGCAGGAACAGCTATGCGCAACCGCGCCGATGCCTGTTGCAGGTTTTCAAAAGTACCTCCATAGCTATAATAATAACCAGAAGTTAGTTTCACCTTTTGATTTAAGGTCTTTTGCACTTCCTTTACTACACTTTCTACATCTCTTCCGTTTACATTAAAGCTAACCACAATTCGGCGGCGCCCATCTTCACGACTAATTTGAGCAGGACCGGTTTGATACGCTATGGTAGCCACTTGGGAAAGTGGTACTTGATTGCCATCTGCAGTTGGAACATATAGATTGCTTACATCTTCAATGGAATTGCGGTAGGCACTGTCCAACCGAACCACCAAATCGAATTTGCGTTCGTTTTCATACACCACACCTGCTTTGCCACCTGCAAACGCAGTAGTGATTACCTGGTTAACATCGGCAACATTTAACCCATAACCGGCCATACGTCGCCGATCATACTGTACAGTAATTTGCGGCAGTCCGCTAATTCGTTCTACTTGTGGTTGTGTTATTCCCTCTATGGGCCTAATAGCAGCTGCTACTTTCTCTCCATAGTAAAGAAGCGTATCCAGGTTTTCACCAAAGATCTTTACAGCTACATCTTGACGAATACCTGACATAAGCTCATTAAAGCGCATTTGTATAGGTTGACTGGGTTCTGCAATAACGCCCGGGATCTGCGATAGCGTTTCGCGCATACTGTCTCCTAAAGCATAAAAGTCTTTTGTTGTGCGCCACTCTTTTTTATCCTTGAGTATGACCATTAGATCCGATGCTTCTGGTGGCATTGGGTCAGTAGCCACATCGGCACTTCCTGTTTTACCAATCACCATTTTTACTTCCGGATATCGTTTTAACATCCGCTCTGCTTGCAAAACGGTTTCCGTAGTCTGAGATATCGATGCACCCTGCGGCAACACAAACTCAATGGCAAAATCCCCTTCTTCCAACGTAGGAATAAACTCACCGCCCATACGATTGAATAGCAAAACGGCTAACACAAGCAAGGCAAAAGCACTGGCAACAACGGCGTATTTAAATCGGATGGCCCAATCAAGCACAGGAGCGTATAGCTTTTGGAAAAAGGCCATCATCCTGTCGGCAAATGTTTTTTTCTGCTGCCCAACTTTCGGCAGAAAAAGGGCCGAAATCATGGGAATATAAGTAAGCGAAAGAATAAGTGCTCCCAGAATGGCAAATCCAACCGTTTGTGCCATAGGACGGAACATTTTTCCTTCAACTCCAATTAAGGTTAGGATTGGTATATATACAATTAAAATAATGATCTCCCCAAAGGCTGCACTCTTTCTAATCTTGGAAGCTGATTCATAGACTTCTGTGTCCATTTCCTGTTGGGTCAGCTTTAAAGGGCTTTTACGTAACGCCAGGTGATGCAATGTGGCTTCCACAATGATAACAGCACCATCAACAATGAGCCCGAAGTCAATAGCGCCCAAACTCATAAGGTTGGCTGAAACACCAAAGACATTCATCATCCCCAACGCAAAAAGTAACGACAATGGAATTGCCGATGCAACAATAAGTCCTGCGCGCAGGTTTCCTAAGAATAGTACCAATACAAAAATGACGATCAAGGCCCCTTCAACTAAGTTGGTTTTCACGGTATTAATAGCCCGCTTGATCAGATTACTGCGGTCTAAAAAAGGTTCAATAATAATATCTGAAGGCAGAGAAGCCTTTACCGTTTTCATTCGCTCTTTTACCCGCTCAACCACCTGGGCACTATTGGCACCTTTTAACATCAATACGATTCCACCTACTACTTCTTTTTCACCATTATATGTCATGGCACCATAACGAGGTGGTGAACCAAACTGTACTTTAGCAATGTCCCGGATGGTTACGGGTATTCCGTTCGGCTGACGCTTTATCAGAATGTTTTCTATATCGGTGATGGAAGTAACCATACCAACCCCACGGATAAAATAAGCATTGGGCTTTTTATCGATGTAGGCTCCCCCTGTATTTTCATTATTGAGACGCAACGCTTCAAAAATCTCAGGGATAGTAACGTTCATTGCTTTTAGCTGTTCCGGGTTGATCGCTACTTCATATTGCTTTGAAATACCGCCAAACCCAGTTACTTCAGCTACTCCAGGAATACCATAAAGCTGCCTCGCTACGATCCAATCCTGCAGTGTACGCAAGTCCATGGCCGAATATTTGGATTCACTACCCTTTTTAGGATGGATAGTGTATTGATAAATCTCGCCCAACCCAGTGGTAACCGGTGCTAGCTCGGGAATACCCATGCCGGATGGGATTTGACTTTCTGCATCTTTAAGGCGCTCAGAAATTAATTGCCGCGCAAAATAAATATTGACATCTTCCTTAAATACCAATGTGACGACACTTAGGCCAAAACGGGAGAATGACCGCATTTCTACCAGATCGGGCAAGTTGGCCATGGCCTTTTCAATAGGAAATGTGATAAACTGCTCCACTTCCTGAGCGGCAAGCGTAGGAGCAGTTGTCATTACCTGAACCTGATTATTGGTTACATCAGGTAATGCATCTATAGGGATACGGTTGGCGCTCCAAACGCCCCAAACAATAAGGGCAATGGTCATCACCCCTATTACAAATTTGTTTTTAATACTGAATTGGATAATCTTATCTAACATTATATAACCTTTCTCTACGTGAATGAATAGACACACGTCAGGCTATCAGCCTAAGCGCATCAATTAAAAAATCAAAAGGTTATGATAACTGGGGTGGCTCCCAGATAGGACGCGATAGACTAAGCAACGGCTCCGTCAAATCGCCATAGATGATGGAAGTATGTTCAATAGTGGGCTCAGTACAAGCCTCTATTGTGTGATTGATCGTGAAACCAGCGCAACAATTACATTGGCAAAAAGGAGGGCAAGCATCTGCTGCACTATTTTGATGGTCGGAGGCTGTTAGCAACTCATATTTAGCTACTCCATCGTCTTTATGCATAGCAGTATCTCTGCATGCCAAAAAACTTTGGGACAGAATGATCAAGGATAATATGAATGCCAAGACTCTTTTCAACGCCGCAAAGTTACAAACAGACAGATTGCAGTCCAAAGTAAAAACTGTTGCCATGTTGCAAAGTCAGTTATGTAATAAGATACGATTGACGATAAATGACATTAATAAAATAAAGTCATACGGAATCTAATTAGTTAGCACTAAATATCTTTTCGTTTAAAACTCCGTAAAGCAAGCCACAAGGGAATCATCATCCATACAAGCAAAACACCCAATGTATACAGCATCCCGAAACCAGAGCCAAAGAAATCTTTATACGTAGCACCCGTATACCCCATCAGGGCGCTTACATCGAGCTGTAACATCAAAAAGATCCGTCCCAGATCTATAGGGTTTAGCGATGATAATACAAGCGCAGCTTTCTCCAGCGGGTAATCGGTGAATGTAAACAAGAGCAGCAACACCAAACCATCGTAGATGATGGCAAAATAGAACCATAATAACAACGCAGCGCCAATACCCCGCGCTTTATCTCTTGACTTTACAGAAGCCAGGAAAGCAATAGAGGTAAATACCAATGTCAGCAACAGTCCTACTGCCAGTAAGGCAATACCTATAGCATCAAAATGATACATCAGCACGGGCACCCCTACTCCTATCAGGAAGGCCACACCCAGCGAAAAAGCTATTCCTATATACTCGCTTAAAAGTACCACACGCCGATTGATGGGCTGTGTAAGCATGAGCTCAATAAACTCATAAGAATTATACCATTGAATAGTAGAAAATACCAGGCTCACCAGCGGCACTACAATCAAAACAATCGTCAACAAACTAAGTATAGCCTTGCCCGCATTTTCCTCCATTTGAAACAGGCTAAAGGATACTAAAAACAAGAAGAGGGTATAGGCTATAGCTACTTTACTGCGCAACACATCGTACAATACGTATTTTGATATTTTTAGAACCATTATTTGTTCGTTGGTATAGTAGACAAGGTATTTTCCTGTAAAGACAAACTGTGCTTCATTAAATGAGCAATCACTTTGCTTAGCTTCTCCTCTCCTGTTATATCTTGTAATTCCGCAAAAGGTTTATGTACTAAGATCTTTCCTTCATGCAAATACATGACGTCTGTGGTAAGATCTTCAAGATCGCTTAATACATGTGAGGTAATAAGCACCAGTTTACCTTTTTCCTTTTCCTGTAAGATCTTCTCTTTTAAAATTTCGGAAGAAAGAGGATCTAAACCAGCGGTTGGTTCATCAAGGATAAACACATCCGGATCAAACAAAAAAGCGAGAGTAGCACTTACTTTCTGACGGGTTCCACCTGACAATGATCGCATGGTTTTATCAGCCATACCATCCAATCCAAAACCGGCATACAATTCATTGTCCGACTTAGGATGATCTTTGCGAATGGAGCGAATCATATCAAACAACTGGCCTATTTTCATATTATCGGGGTAGCGACCTATCTGTGGCATGTAACCTATTTGTTTTCGATAGGCCACTGATCTGTCTATCAATTGGCCCTGGAAATAAATAGAACCACTGTCAGGCCGCACCAGCCCCAGGATCGATTTGAGCAAGGTGGTTTTCCCGCTACCATTAGGCCCAATCAGCGAGACCACCTGTCCCTTCTGAAAAGAAGCCGTAATAGCATTCAGCGCCCACTGCTTTTTAAATCGTTTATTGATGTTTTTTATTTCAATCATGGCCGGTAAGGTTTCATAAGGGGCTTATCATCTAAAAATGTTTCTGGTGTAAGGCTGGGTATGGCTTTCTCTGCCCGGTCTAAAAGACTGACAATAAAACTGCGTAAGAGCATAACAGCAATAGGATTGTGCTCAATCACCATCGAATACATGCTGATAGGATGATAAGGCACATCTCCTATACCATCTTTATCCAGATCATACCCTTCGTATTTATCCCAGAAGTTATGATGAAAATGATTGAGTACAGAATTGCCATTGGTGGCCACATCAAAGGTGTTACCTGTAAAATTGTTCCACTGAAACGTATTGTCATTACAACTGGCCTGTACGCGCAAGGCCCAGCCATTGTTCCGAAAACTATTCTTTGACACTTCTATGCGATTAGTGCCCTCCATATGAATGGCAATAGAGTTCTCATCAAAAACATTCTGAATAATATAGCCATCGGAAATCTCTTTCAGTAAAATACCATAGGCACTGGCACCCCAGTTATGTTCATAACGATTCTTATACATTTCCACCTTTTTGGAATACATGACAGCAACGCCTGCACCATTATCTCTAAACGTATTATTAATATAAACGTCATTATTGGAGAACATAAAGTGTAATCCATACCGTATGTTCAGCTCACTCACATTGTTTTGAATAACCGAGTTGGTAACAAACTCAAAATAAATTCCATCCCGGTGTTGCTGTATATGATTGCTTTTCACCACCATATTATCACACTTCCATAAATGAATACCATTTCCGCTGCTTTGCTCTGTTGTGTACTTACTCTTAATGGCATTGTTGCGAATGACACAATAGGAACTATTATCGAAATGGATAGCGAAGTAGGCGTTGGTTACCGTATTATTTTCTACAATCACGTGCTGGGCATCAATAACTTTCAAGGCGGCATAATCATACAGACTGGAATAGCCGGCATTGCTAAAATGAATGCCCCGTATAGTTATGTCATGGCCACTTACTGTTAGTATTTCATATTTACCTTCACCATCCAGTACAGGTTGATCAATACCAATGATGCTGATAGATTTGGTTAACACCAGATGGCCTTCTTTATAAAGCCCCTTATGCAGGTAAATACTATCGCCATCCTTCGCCAACTGGATGGCCTGTTTTAAGGTACGCACGCCAGATGCTGTACCCACATGTATGATGCCGGCATAGGCAAAGAAGCTGCTACACAATAGCCATATGATGAGTAACCTTTTCAATTAAAGTGTGTTATAAAGATGCTCCCAGTTTAGAATATCTCCCTTCAGGGTAACGGCTTGGGTTTCTGCTGTTTTCTTATCCGCAAAAGCAGCAGCATTTCCATTCATAGGACTTTTTAATTGTGCGCTTTTGATAAACCATACTTTGTTGCTGTTCAAAAAACGGCCTTGATCCTGGTAATCCATAAATACAATTTGAGCTATATTCTCCCTCTTTTCATTTCCCGCCTTCAGGAATTGAACAATGCAATGTGCATCATCAAATTTGTACACCTTCCCTTTTTTGGTAACCACCTCAGATCCAAACTTTGGATCCATAATCGTCATGCGGCATTCATTGCACTGATCTTTACCATAGGCAATCTTTTCAGGTTCTACCGAACATCCTTGAAATAAGAATACTGACAGTATCGTCAAAGGCGTAGCCCAAGCTGTTTTTTTGGGTATTATTTTCCTGGCGCGGCGTTGCTCTACCAACCAAACAATGAAGAAGACAACTACTGCACTGACCAATACCCATCCGCCTGTATCGGGATAGGAATACGCATCAAAGTTGAGTAATTTTTTATGTCCCACCAGCGGTGGTTGATACGAAAGGCCAGGCACTTGGATAGGAGCTGTGGGATCCAGGTTGTGGCCATACTTATACCCCCACTGGTACATATCTACCATGGCAGCGACTCCACCAATTACCGTCAAGACCAGATAGGCCAGCAACAGCTTGCGTTTGCCCACCAAGGCTACTATCAACCCCAACAAAATATAGGCGCCTATTATATAAACCAAGTAATTCAATTCAGGAAACATGTCTTCATTAACTTTTGCCATGCCTATATAATGATTCAACCCGTTAATGATCTCCACCTGCCCTGATAATTTATTTAGCCAGATCTCCATGGTTAACCCTTCTGGATACTGTGGTGCAATCAGATGAATGAACCAAAAAGGAAGAAAATAAGTTGCAATCAGGCTAAGCGCTGCAATTGCAACGATGATTCTGGAAGTGATACTCACCGTTATTTATAAAGTTTAAGACCAATCTCGCTTAATTAAACGAGACTGGTCATTAAGGGATGATGAAGCTTTATCGTCTAGGACGGGAAGGACCGCCCGCAGCACTGTTTTGGCCTGTTTCTGTTCCTTGATTGCCCGCACCAGCTGTTTTAGTAGTGTCCTGAGCCGTTTTACCTATACCAAACTTTAGCGCCACGTTGCTTCCAGCTGGCGACACCCGCATATAGCCTTGCATCTCTTGGTGCAGGGCAGAGCAAAAGTCGGTACAATAGAAGGGGAAAATACCCGTACGATCTGGCTTAAATGTCAGGGTCTGAGTTTCGCCCGGCATAATAAGGATCTCGGCATTATTGGCATTCTTGATGGCAAAGCCATGTGGCACATCCCAATCCTGCTCAAGGTTCGTTACATGGAAGTAGACAGAATCGCCCATTTTAATACCCTCAATATTATCAGGTGCCAGATGTGAGCGGATAGCCGTCATATACACATGAACTTTATTGCCTTGCCGCTCCACACGGGCCTGGGCCTCGCCTTTCGTAGCATAAGGATGTGCATTATCCTCAATCTTAAAGATCTTAATGGAGTTGGGTGCCACTTTGCTGGCTAGGATAGCCTCGGCATAATGCGGCTCACCAACGGTTGGGAAATCAAGGAGTAGCTTCATTTTATCGCCGCTGATATCATAGAGTTGGGCGCTTTGTGGCAACTCCGGCCCCGTAGGCAGGTAACGGTCCTTGGTAATTTTGTTATAGGCTATCATGTACTTACCATATGGTTTTACAGTAGGCCCTCCGGCTACAGATAAGTGACCTATTGAATAATAAGTAGGTACACGATCCAATACTTTCAAAGATTTGACATCCCATTTTACAATTTCTGAAGACACAAACATGGAGGTATAGGCATTGCCCTTATCATCAAACTCGGTGTGCAATGGGCCAAGGCCGGGCTTCTCAACCTCACCATGTAACACCGCATCGTATTTCAATACGGGAATACCATCGTAATCGCCATCAAAATTTTTATCAGCAATGGCTTTTTGAATCTTATCAAATGAAAATACAGGTATCGTTGCTGCCAGTTTTCCGCTAGCCACTATATATTCCCCGGTAGGATCTACATCACAGCCATGTGGAGACTTAGGGCAAGGTATAAAGTAAAGCATATCTGGACACTCCTTTGGATCCAACACCAGCACTTCATTTCGCATGGTTGAAGTAGCCATGTGAGTACGTTCATCCAAAGTATTTGAGACATATTGAGCAGGTATTTTTTTCCCTTTTCCGGCACTTACATACTCTTCCGCCTTTTTCCAGTTTACCGCCATTATAAAATCTTTGTCTTTAGCAGAAGCATTCACTTCCAAAAGCGTGTTGGCTTTTTCCGAGTTATAACAACTAAAGAAAAACCATCCGTGCGATTTGGCCTTTCCTGCCCTTGACAGGTCGAAATTTACTCCCGGTGTCAAAATCTGGAAAGCAATGTTCATATGGCCCGTACTCTTATCAACGCTGATAAAACTAACAGTGCCTTTAAAGTTTTCCTTGTAAGTACTAATAGGGACATCGGTATTTCCAAGAATAGGTACACTAAAGCGAGTGCCCGCAATTACATATTCCGTATTCTGCGTTAAATAAGGAGAAGAGTGGTTACCCGCGCTATTAGGAATCTCTAAGATTTCTTCCGTGCGGAAGGTAGAAAGATTGATACGGGCAATGCGCGGTGTATTGTTTCCGTTAGCAAAGGCCCAACGGCCATCATGCTCACCATTCGTTACAGACAGGGATATATGGTGTAGGTCGTCCCATGGCACAAAGCCGTGCGAGGTATTCAACATGGGTTTGGTCTCCTCACTGAATCCGTATCCGTTCTCCGGAAAAGCAGAGAACACTGGAATGATGCGAATAAGACGACCGGAAGGTATTCCATATACACTTACTTGTCCATTGAAACCTCCGGATACAATGTCATAAAATTCATCGTGTGTCCCCGGTTGTACATATACTGCGGTGGCTGCATCACCACTTATTGCAGCTTGTGCCCCCTTAGGCTTACAATGTTGCAATACTGTCATACTACCCAAAACCAGTAGTAATAACAGAAGACTAGTTGTATTTCTCATGGCATATATTAAAAGAGTGAATATTGATTGAAGTGTTCTTTTGAATTCCATGCTCATCAGTTCAATTATTACCTGATTCTATTGCACAATGTTGTTCCCAAAGGAGTCTGATTAATTACTAGAGATAACTTATCAGCGACCGATAAAATATTATGGAGGAATATCCCTTTGTACAAACAGTCTATACGAAAGGTTAAGTGACAGTATGAGAATGGTGGCATTTCTCAAACCCTGTTAGTTTAATATGGTTTAAGAAAGGCAGCAAAACACATGCCTGTGTTTAAACAAAACACAACTCAACGGCGAAACAAGTTTTTATTGAGCACTTTAGTCTCAATATGACAAACAATTAAAACCGTAGCTCTGGTGGCAAGACATTTGCAGCACAGCCTATATTGCAAAGTTTTTGACATCCAGCTGTATTAAATGCATTGCAGAGGTTTGTATTAATGAGGCTTATATATTATCTTAAAGGTTGCAGAAATACATCCATCATCAGAGGCTTTCGGATACGCTACCTATTGTTAAAGCCAATTACAACCTATATAAACCAGTAATTCGACTCATAAAAGAATGCCCTTAAAGCTCTTGCAAGTTATTTGTGATGCAAAGAATCGATTATCAGGATGATAGTAACTGAAAATGGAAAGGGCAAAAGAAGAACAATAGCTAAATCATAACTCTTCAAACCAAAATCATAATTTATGGCAGTGACAAACAGATTATTACTTGTATTAAGTGTTGCCCTACTGGTCGGCACTAGCTGTGGCAATAATAAAAGCAGTACCACCTCCGGTACGGAAAGCACAACATCAGAACCTACAGCTTCCAATAATCCTAAGGGAATTGGCAAGCATACCAATGTAGAATTAACGCATCCTCTTGATGAGAAAATGGTTGGCGAAGGAAAGGGCATCTACGATATGAAGTGTGCCTCCTGCCATAAACTCACTGGGGAAAAATTGGTAGGTCCAGGTTGGCATGGCGTAACCGACAGAAGAACGCCGGAATGGATTATGAACTTTACCACCAATGTGGATGAGATGATAGAAAAAGATACAGCTGCTCAACGCTTGCTGGAAGAGTGTTTGGTGCGAATGCCTAACCAAAACCTGAGCGACGGCGATGCGCGTTCCGTATTGGAGTTTATGCGTAAGAACGATGGCAAAAACTAATTGTTACGCATTGACCATATAGATAAGCCGCTTGTTGAAAGTGGCTTATTGTTTTATGGAGATCACAGACGAACCACAGCAACGCTTTTCCGATTTAGTTTTTTCAAATGCTACCAGACAAAAAAGGATTTTGGATCCGAATCTCTCTGCTTAACTTAAGCATTGTAGCCTTACTTGGCTTTTTACTGCGTAGTAAGATCCTCTTTCCTATTTCTTGGATCAATTACCGTTTTCTAATAAATACCCATTCGCATTACGCCTTTGCCAGCTGGGTCACACTTTCCTTTCTTACACTTTTTACCTATACCATTCTTTCCCCAACGCAACAACAACGGAAGTGGTATCAGTATATGCTTGGGGGAATAACACTCTCCTCGCTAGGAATGCTTATCAGTTTTCCATTCCAGGGTCATGATACCATATCTATCACCTTTTCTTCCCTTTTTATCTTTTGCACATACGGTTATGCCTGGCGGTTCATAAAAGCGATCCGGCTAAAAGATCATCAAACACCACAGCTTACTTTAGCCCTATGCGCTGTTATTTGCCTGGTTATATCATCTGTCGGTCCGTTTATATTAGGTTACATAATAGCATCCGGCTCTACAAACAATATTCTACATAGAGATGCCCTTTACTTTTACCTGCATTTTCAATACAATGGCTTTTTTACGCTGGCTGTCTTTGCCCTGTTCTTTACAAAAATGTATCCCCGACAGGAACAACCAGTTCCCAAACCGGTCAGGCGCTTTTCCTATCTTTTGTGCGCATCGGTGATTCCATCTTTTTTTCTATCGCTACTCTGGCATCCTAATAACGGTGTATTGATGGCCATTGCTGTCATTGGTATACTTCTAATTATTGCCAGCTTGTTCTATTTTTTCCAAATTGGCCCTATCCTTCCCTTAAAGGCAATTTTCCAATCCTCGCTGACAAGAACACTTTTTTTATTAGTGCTCCTCTCCTTCTTAATTAAAAGCTTTTTGCAAATGGGCACTATCATACCAGATTTAGGAAACGCCGTTTTTGGATTCCGGCCCATCATTATCGGCTTCTTGCATCTTATCTTTTTAGGCATGGCCAGCTTCTACATTTTATCAGCCTATACAGTAATGGGCATTTTACAAACGCAAAATGCATTTACCCGCTTTGCTATTGGCAGTTTCATAACAGCAGTTATTGTACAGGAAACGGTTCTACTAATTCAAGGCATAGGCTTGCTAACCGGCCATACTAACCCCGTTTATAACTGGTTGCTATGGGGTATTAGCATAGTTCTTGCCCTAAGCGCCATGCTCATTAGTATTGCTGGTTTCAATAGACCAAGCAAGGCATCTTGAGTTATTTCAATAGTTACCAGACATTCCTTGGACAAGTGTCACCATACTTATTGCCTAGTAAAAATCCAAGCACTAATTCATGAGTACCGTTTGACACCGAATTCAGTGGTGTATTCGCAATATCATAAGCGTAACTTATATTAAATGTGTTGCCCACATTTAATCCAACCATGGCAGCATAGCCATCGTGTAACCGATAACTGCCTCCTATCCATAAAAGGTCATGATATTGTAGTTTGCAATTGATATCAAATTGAGGCATTGTTGGAGACCCCGGCACCAATTTGAACATTACAGAAGGTAAGGCATTAATGTCTTCATTCAATAAAAAGCGATAACCAGCAGTGGCAAAGAAATGTGGTACTAAGTGAACACCATATTTATCATTATCTACGAAAGAAACTTTTTGTGGTAGTATTTGTTGTGCACTTACACCTACAAAGTAATCGGCCGAATAAAGCCAAAGGCCGGCCCCTATGTCTGGTCGCAGCCGACTGACTATTCCGCCGTTAGCCAAAGCCGGGTCAGATGGATTTTCGGTCTTAGCCTGTGACACATTAAAGCTGATGTTTGTAACACCTCCCGAAAAGCCGGCCGATAAATTTGTTGTAGGTGATAAGCCTACATGATAAGCATAAGTAGCCGCCAAAGAAGTTCGATTATACAAACCGGTCTTGTCATTGATTAACGTAAAGCCCACACCATGGTGTGGTTCAGAAGCTGTATAGTTCTCCCAATAGGAGTTCCCTCTGGGGTTTTCGCCGGGCACCTGAAAAGATGTTGCAGATGTTTTATAATCCTTTTTACCAATAGGAGCATGCAAAGAAATATAGGCTGTCTTTGGAGCGCCATTTAATCCAACCCATTGATCCCTTCCACTAATTTTAAGATCCGTGTAATTTTCGATACCCGAAAGTGCAGGATTTAAAATATAGTTGTTTAAAATATACTGTGTATAATGAGGTCGCTGCTGTGCAAAAGCCAGCTGCGTAAATAAGCATAAGCCATAAAAAAGGATCCAGGTCTTTTTCATAATCATTATCGTACGATATCAACAAATCCAGACATTGGCTTGCGACCACTTCCCGGGCTTACTATATAATAATAAGTACCTGCCGGCAACGGTTTGCCATTAAACGTTCCATCCCAAGGTTTGCTATATCCTTTTGATTGAAAGGTCAATTGCCCATACCGGTTATATACCTCCACCTTTGCACTAGGATAGGTGTCCAGGTACTTTATTTCCCAACGGTCATTAATACCATCTCCATTGGGTGTAAATACATTGGGAATGGAAGGGCCTTTTAAAACCTTAACGAACACATCATCAGTTGCCATACAGCCATCTGAAGAAGTTACAGTCAAATGATAGATAATATCATCTGTGGCGCTTGTTTTTGGCGCTGATACGACATCACTGCTTAGCCATTGCGCAGGCGTCCACAAATACTTGATATTTGAACCAGTACCAAGTCCATTTAATGTTTCGAAGCCTCCCTCCAATATTATTTTGTCAGGGCCTGCGGAAGCAGTAGGTGCCGGGTACACTAATACAGGTTGCTCCTTATAGTTACTGCAACCATTAGCTCCGGTATGCGTATAACGAATTAAATGTGTACCGGGACCTGCTACTAAAGGATTAAACTGGCCGTTTATTGCTGTACCATCACCTTTATAAACACCTTGTCCTGCAATACCGTTTGTAACGGTAGCTGGTGAAAACTGCGTTATGGGTGAATTCCCACAAATAGCATCTAATGTATTGAAAGTAATAGCAGGGGTATTCATAACATCAAACGTAATGGTTGAATCCTTCCAACAATTAATTCCTGAATACGCTATTACTTTAATGGTGTATGATTTTGTGGCCGGCGTAAAGAATTCCGGGTATTTGAAACGATATTGCTTGCCGATTACAGGGTTATCATCTGTTGTTTTATTCAATGGATCATTTAAATAATCCCACCAGATTTCAAGCTTTACAATCTTTCCAACGTCTGCTACAGAATTATTTATAAGTACTATGGTATCATTACTACAATGCGTATTACCGCCGGATAATTGAAAACCGGGCTGTGGCTTTGAACCATTTATGGTAAAAGGCTGCGTGATGGCTGCTATACAACCCTTATCGGTAGTAACTGTTTGTGACACCAAATACGTAACAGCTTTTGAAAACTTGTGTCTTGGATTTTGTTGAACAGATGTGTTAGCATTACCAACAGCATCCGCATCACCAAAATTCCATGACCAGCTCTTGATGGTGCCACCATCAACCTTAGAGGTATCGGTAAATTCAGAATAAGGATCAATAAGGCAGTTGGCAGACATCGCAAATCCTGGAACGGGTTGAGGATGTATGGAGATCATTGTATCAAATACAGGACTTGCACAGCCCAAATCGGTTTCTGTTTTCAAGGTTATATTATAAGAACCGGCTAACGCGTATACGTTTGTAAAAGTTGTATTAGACGTTTGTACCACATCCTGTCCACCTGTACCCAAATTCCATATCCACTTACTGATTTTTCCTTCATTGGCTACGGATTGATCCGTAAAGATTATATCCTTAGTAGCACAGCTTATGGATGGAGAGGTGAATCTGGAGGTTGGCAATGCATATACCTGTAACACTTCGGTTGCCGTATCTGAAATGCATCCCATGTCAGACTCCGCATAAGACTTAACAGTATAAATACCTGCTGAACTGTATTTCTTACTGGGATTCTTATCTATTGAAGTTGTTCCGTCTCCAAAGTTCCAGAACCATTGTGTAACACTGGCGTTTGCTGCTGTACTTGCATTAGTAAACACAAAGGTTTTATCTAAACAATTCGTTTTTACATTTTCTGAAAAAGAAGCTTTGGGTTGAGCAAAAACCAATGCGTTACTTTGAATGGTCGTATCGGCACACCCTTCTTTTGACGTTACAATAAGTATTACATTGAACGGCCCTGTTGAAGTATATACATGAACCGGAGCTAAAGCCATTGAAAAACTACCATCACCAAAACTCCAGTTATACTGTAAGTCGGCTTGCGTTCCTCCCGTGATCTTTGAATTGTTGCTGAATGCCATACTTCCACTGGGTAGACATGCTTTGGTAAATGACAGGGCTGCTATGGGGTTTGAATTGATCACAACTGTTTTACTGAACATTGTGCTTTTACAACCAATAGTGGTTTCGACGATTAGTGTAACCGTATAGGTACCTGTAGCTGAATAGGTATGTGTTACTGCATTATTAGTCGTTGTAACAACTGGTGGAGTGCCATCTCCAAAATCCCAATACCATTTAGCAATAGCTGCAGCATCACTGGTGGAAGCGTCTACAAACGTTACGGCTTTGTTCACACAGCCTGCTGTAGTAATAGTAAATGTTGCTATAGGTAGAGGATTAATTGTTACTATTTTTTTAACGGTATCAGAAACGCAACCAATATCAGTGACTACAGAAAGACGGGCATCAAAACTACCGGTGGTAGCATAGACATGTGCAGGGTTCTTTGTTGTGGCAGAGGAATTATCCCCCATCTCCCATGACCATTTTATCACAGGTCTGTTATTACCAATGCTTTTATCAGTAAACTGTGTGCTATTTCCAATACAGACATTTCCATCAAAAATAAAGTCAGAGGAAGGTCTTTCATAAACTTCAAGGTCGTACTGGATCTCCTGTTCATCACCACAGCCATCTGCACTTGGATTTTGAGCCAGCACTTTAATAGGATAAGTTCCCGTTTTATTAATGCTATAGGCATTCGGGAGTTTATATCGATATAATGTTTTCCCATTTAAAACATAGGAAGAATCATACAGCGGCGCCGTTATAGTAACATCTGGATAACCAATCGTACCTAGCAGCCATTTAATTTGTGTGGGCTGATAAGGGAATGTCATCGAGAAATTAAATGGTGTATTTCTGCAGGTAGCAGGAAAATCGACTACGGCATATTGATTTTGAATGGAAACAAACTGGTAAAGATCCTTAACATTAGCACCTGCATTATACCCGTAAGACTCTACATTTCCATACCCATACGCGATACAGATAAAACCACTGTCTGAAGTGATCCGATGTGTAGGATTACTGGCAGTTGAAGCCGTTACATCTTCCTGGATATAAGAGTAAGGAGTACCGCTGATTGCTTTTGGTAACGCCTTAGGTGATGCACCATCTACTTTTAATGAGTTAAATGTATTTGTCTTAAAAATGATGTTTAAATAATGGTTGGCAATATTGGTATTTGGTGGTGTAAGGTCGCGCCTGGCAGACATAACGGTTATATCATTCAGCGTTTGTTCAACAGGATTCAGAGCGATCATTTCCGGATCGCTATTTACGCCATCACAACCTTGTGTAACAAGGTATTGAAAAACACAAATTGGCTTATTAGAGTTAATGATACGAGGCGTGTTGTTCCCTATGGTATTAATCTCATAAAAACGTCCAGCAATCAGTAAAGAAGGATTCAAGGCGACACCATTTACATAAACCAACTCAGCAGGGTCCTGAACCAGTATCCGGTAAATATCGTAGGCTCTATTTATAAAGGGTGCAGTGTAATAGGTTTTACCCCAGGCTGTAAAGGGAAACAACTGTTGGTATAAGTTATCGCCGGTACTGGCGGAAGAACAGCCCATGGCGGTGAAAGTAGACCCCGAAAAAACGGCGATCGGTTGGCAGGTAGCGCTGGCCGTGCCAATAGCCTTGATATGGGTTCCTGTCAGATCTTCATCACTCTGATATTGATATACATCACCTTTCGATAAGGTGATTTGAAAAGGAACATTAGCAGGATGTGTTCCATTTGCATCGGCCTGAGTTGGCGTAATTTCAATGGTTGTATTATCTAAGGTAGCAATGATATCAAATTGTGACCGGCGTGTTGGACCAGGTGATGTGGATTTGTAAGAAGAAACATAATATTCTTTTCCCAGAACATTGGTTGGCAATACCAATGTAGATCCTGAACGCGCTGCATTTAATATATGCGCATATACAGCAACAGGCTTATCTGCAATAATATGAATACCTTTTTTAACACCAATGCCTTCCGCTTGTGCGTTATAAACAAGGCCATTTGATGGTGATGAAGTATTTGTTAGTTGAACGGTTGTAACCTGGTTTGCTGTTACGGTGAAGGGGATCATGTTTCCGCTAACATCAACGGTACCCGAAGCGTTTTGATCCGAGGTAATGTATAAAGCCATTCGAGAGGTTGTACCATCGAAATGGCCGGCATAAACAACCCAAAAATCCTTTCCTTTATTTGATAAATCCTGAGCGCAAAGGGTAGAAATTAAAAACATCAATACCATACCGCACGCAGCAGCTTTGACATTCATTCGTTTTTACAGGGTATTTACTTAATAAATATTAGATGAATAAAGCTAGCCTTTATTTTACATCATCAAAAATTATCATTTATTCTTTTATAATTCGGTCATTTACAAGCGTTTTCGGTTGTATTCTTTACGCCAAAGTTCGCGCAAGATGGTAGTTTATGAGTCTCCTAACTACCATTGAATGAGCACAAATAAAGAGGCTTTCCGCCCTTTAGACCGTTGGTGCAGCCAAAATACCAGCAACAACACGAATAAAGCCGCCAACGGCAATGCGCGAGAATTTAACCACTTCTACTGAACCTATTACATTAATTCTTGCAGTAGGCGCAGTTGCTGTCTTTGTCTAGTAACTACAATTGTGAGAAAAAGGCTTTCGTCCGCTCGGCAAGTTCTGTATTGTTTGTAGCTATATCGTTATGTGTTTTGTCGTAAGTAAACAATTGAAACGTTGCAGCATTTCCTTGTTTTTCAATTTCTTTCTCCAGGTCGTACCCTTGCTTGACAGGGACAATTCTATCCTGCAATCCCAAATGCAATTGCCCTAAAGGCAAGTGCTTTGCAAAGTAAATAGGTGATGAGGCTAGCATCTTATTTCTTGTTTCCGCTAAGGTTGCCTGCCCATTTTTAAAACCACTCAAAAACTGGCACTGGTACGTAGCATCATTTTCACTTTGAGATGTGAGTTCAAATAAATTGGTAGGACAAGCCACCCCAATAACCCGCTTTACCCTTGCATCCCGAATGCCTGCCAATAATGCCACAGTGCCACCCCTGCTACCACCCCTTACACCCGTTCTGTTTACATCGGCAAAAGCCTCGGTTTGTTGAATCAGGTTAAGAAACGCCAGTACATCATCTGTTGCCCCATCAAAGGCATCACATTGATTGCCCTCGGATAGAGGCGATTTATAAACAGTTCCATTTATAGTGATTTCCAATGATTGTCCTCTCAACGCCGGAATGGCCAAAAGGTGCGCATCGGCTGTATTTGCATTATCTAAGGCTATGTTTACACTATTGGTTGTAAGGTTTAATCCAAACCCTCCCACAAACACTTGCACCGGCACTTTACTAATAGTACTGGGCACAACCAATGCGCCATACTCTTTAATGTTATTTACTTTGAAAGAAACAATCTTGAGTTTAAATTTTCCCGACAGAATATCTTCCTGCTGAATAATTGTATAATCTGTAGGCGTAAGGTTTCTGCTTTGCCAATCGCTAAAAATATTGTTTAGCTCAGTAGTTGTTGGTTCTGCAAACAGTGCATTCTTATCGCTTTTTGACAGAAAGTCTTTTTTGCAGGATGTCAGTACAACAACCATCACTACAGTTGCCAGTAGCTGAAATATCACTAACCGCTTATTCAATATGAGCATTTTTTTTGAAAGCTGCCGTTTATACTTGAAGCCTTGGCGTGAAAGATAGAACTGCAACAGTGAACTCGGGTGCTCAAGCAGTCAAAAATTATTGCTAAAAAGCACCGAAACTATTTTACACACTATAGTTATGGCAATTATCAAGTCAGACATAACGCAAAAAAGCGCTCACTTCTATTAATTGACAGATCATTTCATCCCAAATGCCTTTGCAGAAAAGGTTTTCCAGCTTGCCCTAATCGATACGATACCGTTTGGACTGGTAAAGATTCCATGGTAACAATGCATGCGCTAATGCATCTTTGGCCGATTCAGAATTAACGGTTGCCGGACTAAGCTTATGAGTAACCTTGTCATAAACAAAAGCCTGTGGGGCTTGGTAAGGCTTTAATACGATCAGCGAATCGCCTACCATATAACCGTAATTATTGCTGTATTGCATAATGGCCCTTCCCGGATCATCTGCTTTTAATTGCATCAGGTCTTTCCCAATCATGGGATTTGTCGTATTAATGCCTGCAAAATGCAATAAAGTCGGTAGTAAATCTACTTGGCTGGCAACCTTGTTAAAGGTTTCTTTCGGCACGCCAGGTCCGATTAATAAGCCAGGAATATGAAACTTATGTACCGGAACAAAATCATCACCAAATACCCGTGTATTATGGTCAGCTACTACCAGGAACAAAGTATTTTTATAATAATCAGACTTTTTAGCCAGCTCAAAAAACAACCCTACTGAATAATCGGCATACTTCATAGCATTATGCACCGTTTGCTTAGGTTGCTCATAAAGTTGTATACGTCCATCAGGAAACTCAAAAGGCGAATGATTACTGGTGCTAAGAATGACAGAGAAAAAGGGTTTATCACCATGCGAGCGAAATACCTCGTCTGCTTTTCGCATCAGGTCTTCGTCCGAAACTCCCCACACACCCTTAAATGCGGGTTTAACAAACGTAGGTTCATCGTATATATTGGTAAAACCATTACCTAGGAAAAAAGACCGCATCTCATCAAAATTGCTCTGGCCTCCATAAATAAACTCTGTAGTGTAACCCTGCTTTTTAAACAATTCACCGGAAGTAAAAAAGTCGCTTCGTGATAAGCCAAGATTGACAACACTATTACCGGGTGTTGGTAGAAACCCAGTTACAACGGCTTCAATGCCTCTTACGGTACGCGTTCCTGTTGAATAAAGGTTTGTAAGGAATAATCCCTCTTTACTCAGCTTGTCAATATTGGGCGTTAGAGGAAGTCCACCTAAAGCGCCTATATATTCAGCACCAAGGCTTTCCTGCAAAATAATGACAACATTTAACGGCCTCTTGCTATTAGCTCCTGCCTCCTGTTTGTGCAAAAACGGAATTTCCGATTTTACAAAAGCCGAATCCGGAATTTGCATATTCTTCTTTACCCTCGCAAAAACCTCTGCTTCATTCATGTTTCCATAAAAAGCAGACGGGTCTTTTTCATTTGTCAAACGTGTTGCCGCTATAAAAACAGAGTACGTAGAGTTAAGAGTTAACTCATTTACTAACTTGTTCTTTTCTGAGAAATAGGCTGTACTTATGTTGGCCGGCCGAGGAGACAAGCTGGAACGGGCACCCAAAAACAACAAGCCACCCAAACCAGGCAACAAAAGAAACCGATAGCGCCAGGTAAGCGGTTTAAAGTTCAAGACAACATTCTTAAAGCTCTTCCATGTAAAATAATGGACAAAGGATAAAAGAATGAGGGTAATGATCAATTCCCATTTATTAGTAGCCCAAACAGTCTCAGACACTTCCTTGAAGTGCTTTAAGTACCTGATAAATATGGCATCAGGGCGTAAATCATACTCACGGATAAAGGGTAATGTTGCCATTTCCATGAAAAAGGCAACATCAATGAACAACGTAAAGTAGAAGATCCAGAAGAACTTTGAGGAGTTAATAAACTGCTTTGGCAACAACAGGAAAAACAAAGCAGGCAAAAACAAATAATAACATATTAAGATCAGATCCATCCGAATACCAATAAGATACATCAGGTAGAAATGGGGTTCCTGGATGATACGATCCCAATAAGCAAAGCTTAACAGCAAGCGACTTACTAAAAAAAGTGAAAGCGATAGCGTTAGAAATAGCAACAACGGGGAGAGTGGCCCGAACTTAGAAAATATTGAAAGTGCTGTCTGGCATTTTGCCTTTGCTAGTTTAAATAAAGCAGGAATATTTTTCATGAATAGTGGATGGCGAATCTAATTGTAACCTGCAAAACTACCAGTCAATTCTGAAGACTTTCTAAAGATTATGTAAAAAATGGCCCACTGTTTTTATAAATGGCTCAAAGAAACGCCAATCAGGCAGTTTACCAGCGAATGATAAACGTATGAATACCAGGCTCATATCCATAAATGGCTGTAAAACCTGAAACATCACAAATCTGTTTGATGATAGAAAGGCCTAAACCATTACTCTCAGAGCTTTGTACTGATTTATAAAAGCGTTGAAAAATCTTTTCTTCATCTAAACTATGGCGGTTCCCAGAGTTGACAATCCTCAAATGGTCAGCATCCAAAAATATTGCGATCCGCCCGCCGGTATAATTATGACGGGTAGCATTACTTAACAAGTTATTCAGTAAAACATCAGCTAACTCATTATTCATCAAAATGGTAATCTCTTTTAGTTCCGCCGTCACTAAAACTTGCTGATTATCCCACAACTCAAGAAACTCAGCAAGTTTTTCTTCTACTTTCTGTTTCAGGTTAATAACTGACACTTTCTCAAACTGACTGTTTTCAATCTTAGTTAATAAAAGCAGGGATTGGTTTAACCTGTTAAGCTTTTCAATGGCACTATAGGCACTTTGCACCATTTTGCTTTGCGTTTCAGATAATGCTTCATCTTGAATCAGCAAGTCCAACTTCGACCGGATGATGGCCAGCGGTGTTTGCATTTCATGAGAAGCATTCTCTGTAAATTCCTTTAAGATATGATACTCACTTTCCGCTTTATTTATTGTTTGCTGCATCGTTTTCCGCAACAGCTCAAACTCGTCAATATCAGTGGGCTTAAAATTTAACTCCTGCTTTTTACCCAACCGAAACTGATTAAAAGACTCAAGCATGTTATAAAACGGATTCCATAACCGTTTCAGGACAATCCGGTTTATGATAAAAGAAGCCAACAACATGAAAATAACTGTAGTTAATACAATCAGAAGGATCTCTTCAATAAGATCATCTGTGTCTTCTTCAGACTTGGCAACAAGTATTTTATACCATTGTCCATTGACATTTATACTAAAAACCATTTGCCGAAAAATGCCATTGCCATTGCTCAAAGAATCAAATAACGTAGTTGAAGTAAATGTTTGCTCTTTAATGGGGGCAGGTATAGGGGTGTGGGTGATCACCTGATCCCGAACAGGTATAGGCTCTGGCAGCCGATTATATTTTTTTACATAAGTCTGTATTTCCCTTTGTTCAATTTCCAGATCATCATCTATTTGTTTCACTAATACATGAACAATAAAATAATGAAACGTAAAGCTCGCCAATAGGAATATGACAATTGTTATGAGTAGGTTAACCCTGTTATATCGCTGAAATAGTTTCATGCAAAAAATTTAAGGGATGATAAACTTGTATCCCAACCCATATACCGTTTTGAAATAATCCGGCGCCCCAGCCTGAACCATTTTCTTCCTTAGGTTCTTTATATGCGTATAGATAGCGTCATAATTGTACATCATATCCATATTATCACCCCATAAATGATTCAGGATTGCATTCTTTGTTATTACTTTATTTTTATTGCCAATAAAGTATAGCAGCAGTTCATATTCCTTACGTGTTAGATCCAGTAACTGCATTTGAAATGTGACCGTCTTTTCGTTTAAATCCACCACCAATTCATCAAACCGCAATACATTCTTTCCGTCAAAAGATTTCCGACGAATGATCGCATCGACACGGGCCCCCAATTCAGGCAAATGAAATGGTTTGGTCAGGTAATCATCGGCACCCGACTTCAAACCATATACTTTATCATCCAGCGAGTTTTTTGCAGAAATAATGAGTACCCCATCTATCTTTTCCTGGCGCTTTAATTCTTTAAGGATATCTATACCATTGCCATCCGGAAGTGTTATATCTAATAATATACAAGCGTATTCATTTAAGGCAATCTTTTCCATTGCCGTTTGATAATCAGGAGCCTTTTCACAAATAAACTTTTCAGAAGCCAGGTAAGTACAAATACTATCCGCCAATTCCTCCTCGTCTTCTATGATCAATACTTTCATCTTACGCTTACTAATTAATTAGATTGCATTTAGTTTCTTTCAATATCCTGTTTGTTACTATAGCAGAGAATTTAATAACTCCAGATCCCCTTATAGATCATTTTGAGCAAAACTATAATTTGATAACAGCATCGATCTAGTTTTCCTATTAGTTGATGAAACAACGTTAAGATCGTAGTGCTCAAATGCCAATAAGGGTAGCGTATTGAGCAAACTTAAATTGGAACTCTAAAGACAATCTGAAGATGAATGAGGTAGTCCTTTCTTTCTGCCAGCTCTTCCTTGTATTGTATTTATCAGACTCCAAGAACTTGGCGCCTGCATAGAAATAGTTTAGCCCTCTAAACTTATAGCCAGGCAATACCTACCATCATATTCACGCCAACCACACAGGAGCCAGCCCTTTGGAAATAGCAGGAAAGAAAAATAAGTTAATTAAGTTACTAGTGATTCCCTTGATTCTAACAATTACGGCAGCTCATTTATCAGTACAATAGTTTAGTAAGTAATCTTAGCCACTCGTTTTACGCAACAGGCAGCAATATCTTAAAAGTAGCGCCTTCACCTGGTTGGCTTTCTGCCCATATAAACCCATTATGGTTTTCAATCACCTTACGTACGATGGAGAGCCCCACACCAGTGCCCTTGTATTCGGCCATACCATGCAGGCGAGTAAAGACATTAAAAATACGCTCGGCATCAGCCTGCTCAAAACCAATGCCATTATCCTTGACCGTTACCTGGTAGTAGTTTTTGGATTGTTCTTCCCCATTAAGTTGCAAACCGGCATCACTGCCTTTCACCTGCTTGCACTGGATGTTTATGACTGGTGACACATTGGGCCTGCTATATTTTAAGGCATTGCCGATCAGGTTCTGAAAGGCCTGCTGCAACTGGCGTCGATGACCAGTAATGGTAAATAGCTGCTCTACATTGATAGTGGCCTTTTTTTGTTCAATTTGAAGATCCAGGTCATTGAGTACTTGTTCCATCAACTGATTCATATCTACCGTTTCCGCCAAAATAGCGCTTTGACTAACCTCTGAATACGTCAACAGATCATCGATGAGTGTACTCATGCGCTTAGA
This sequence comes from Flavisolibacter tropicus, assembly GCF_001644645.1. Lineage (NCBI taxonomy): Bacteria > Pseudomonadati > Bacteroidota > Chitinophagia > Chitinophagales > Chitinophagaceae > Flavisolibacter > Flavisolibacter tropicus. The sequence continues at coordinate 2,558,485 of NZ_CP011390.1, forward strand.
GGCTAACTCCATACGCTGGAGATACTGCTTTTCATTTTCGGTCAGTCGCTCTCCTAGGCTAGCCTTTAGGCGGTCTGCAAAAACATGGATCTTACGGGTAGGTTCTTTCAGGTCATGCGATGCGGCATAGGCAAATTCTTCCAGGTTTTTGTTTGATCGCCGCAGGTCTTCCACTGTCCGTTCTAACTGCAATTGTGCTTCCTTAATAGGTGTCACATCTGTAAAAACATGTATCAGGTGATCATCATCCAGCTTAGAAACGGTCAGCTCCAACCACCTGCCTGTAGACTCCATCTGGTATTGGGTCATAAAGGGCTCGCCTGTTTGTAGCGTTTTTACACACATCTGGTAGTAGGCTGAATCAATAATATGGGGCTCTATTTCAGTGGCTCGCTTTGACAAATAAAACTCTTTTGGCAACCCAATATATTTGATGGCTGCATCATTGGCCAGAATGGTGATGGCGTCTATTACTTTGCCATTATCATCCCGGCAAATACGACTTACAGAAATACCGTTAGACGAGTTTTTCAATATATTATCTAATAGGTTCCGCTGCTCTTCCATTTGAATAGAAGCCGCTTTTTTTTCTGTAATGTCTTCTGTAGAAACCACTACAGTATCCTTATCAATTGGAACAATGACATACCTGTACCAATTGTCTATGTTCTGGGCAACAAAATGGGTTTCATCTCGGAAAGTTTCACCTGTTTTCAAAAGTTTGCAGAACAATTCAAAAAAGCCATTACTCCTATTTTCAGGAATCAAAGCAAGCATATTTGAACCTATTACCTCCTGCACTTTTCGATTAAGCAATTGGGCTATGTGATTATTAACAAACAGGTATTTAAAATCGGTAATCTCTCCTACTGCGTTCCGTACAGCCTTTAGGGCATAGATCCCGTCCATAGAAGACTCCAGAACGTTAGCCATAAATGTTTTCTGCTCTTCCAGATCGGCCGTTCTTTCCGCCACGCGTTGTTGTAGAGTAGCTTCGCTTTCTTCTACTTTTCGGCGGGCCACTACCTGTTCTGTAACATCAGTACCTACAGCTAAAATACCAGAGATAGTACCATCTGCTTCCCTAAACGGCTCATAAACAAAATTGAGGTAAAAGGTTTCCATCTTGCCTTGCCGGAGTAGCTGCACAGGCCGTTCGCTGGCAGTAAAGGCTTGCCCTGTAGTATAAACTTGCAACAGCAGTTCCTCTAGCCCTTGGTGGCGAACTTCAGGCAACGCATCAAAAACGGGTCTGTGCAGCACCTCTTCCTGACTGTGGCCCCAAAGTTCGCAAATGCGTTCATTGGCAATTTCTACTACAAAAGAAGGCCCTTTTAGAATACTCATGGCTACCGGCGATTGCAAAATAGTAGCGCGCAAATGGCGTTCACTTTGTTGAACCTTACGAGAGGCCAGTACTTTTTCAGTCGTTTCAATACAGGCACAAAACAAGCCGCCAACTGAACCAGACTCATCCAAAATAGGACTATAAGAAAAGGTAAAATAGGTTTCTTCAATATAACCATGGCGGTTGATATATAGTAATTGATCGTCTGACCAGGTAGCTTTACCACTAAACACTGAATCGACTAGCGGAGACAAGTCCTTCCAGATTTCAGCCCAGCCTTTACGTCCAGATTTACCCAATAGGTCAGGATGTTTTTCACCGGCAATGATGCGGTAGGAATCGTTATAAAAAGTGGTTAGATCCTTTCCCCACCAAACAAACATGGGGAACTGGGAGTTTAATAACAGATTTACTGACGTACGTAGACTTTGTGGCCAGGTGTCTGGGGTACCTACCACGGTAGTGTTCCAGTCTTTTTTTCGCATCAGGGCACCCATTTCTCCGCCATCACCCAAAAAAGCCAAAGGCCGCACGTTGTCCATTATCATGTTGTTTGTGGTCAAGGGATTAATTCAAAACTAAACATAAGCCATTTTTATCCGCAACAGGATAAAAAGACAAACTTATTTATTGTGTGCATGTTTCGACTTTACAAGGTTGAGGGTGTGATTTTCCAATACACTACTGATGCTGCAACAACAATTTATAAGCTATTGTTTCCCCGCCAACACTCTTTTTTTGTTTACTAAAACTAAAATGACTCAGCAAGGAAAGCAGCTCTAGGGAACCAGTGACTTTAACCAAATGGAGTCTAATGCTTCTTGTCTAATGCGCATGAATTTTAACTTCACTGGAAGACGCTAAACAAAATTTATTTTTGAAAGAGTTTAATACCTAACATTACCTCTTAGACGCTGTTCTTTATTAAAACACTCAACAAACATACCCATGAATAGAAAAGAATTTGTAAAGTCCACTAGCCTGGCGGCTGCTTCTCTGATGCTTTCCCCTGGCATGAACCTGTTTGCACAGGGTGCTGCTGATACCAAACTGAAAATAGCAATTATCGGAGTGGGCCTAAGAGGGCAAAATCACCTGGATCTTCTTTTAAACAGAAATGATGTTGATGTGGTAGCCATCTGCGATATTGATGAGCGCATGCTTTCGATGGCTAAAGAAGCCATTACAAAGTCAGGTAAAAAAATGCCGGAGGTTTACACCGGCAGTACAGAGGCCTGGAAAAAACTGCTGGAACGCAAAGGTGGACTGGATGGTGTCCTCATTGCTACCCCCTGGGAGTGGCACAAGCCCATGATTATTGGATCCTTAGAGGCCGGAATTAAATATGTAGCTACAGAAGTGATACTGGGCATCACCCTTCAAGATCACTGGGATGTGGTGAAGGCCGCAGAAAAGCACAATGCCCACGTCATGATGCTGGAGAACGTTTGTTATCGCCGCGATGTAATGGCGGTTTTAAATATGGTTCGCCAGGGATTGTTTGGCGAACTCATTCACCTACAGGGTGGCTACCAGCACGACCTGCGCGAGGTGAAGTTCAACGATGGCGTAAATCCATATGGCCATGGTGTGGAGTTTGGTGAAAAAGGGTTTTCGGAAGCCCGTTGGCGAACCGAGCACTCGGTGCACCGCAATGGTGACCTTTACCCCACCCATGGTATCGGCCCTATTGCACAGTATATCAACATCAACCGCGGCAACCGCTTTCTAACCTTAAACTCTTTTAGCACGAAAGCCAGAGGCCTGCATAATCATATTGTTAAAGGCGGCGGTGAAAACCATCCCAATGCCAGGGTCAATTTCAAACTGGGTGATATTGTGACTACCCAAATTAATTGTGCCGGTGGCGAAACGATCCTCCTGCAACACGACACCAACCTTCCCCGCCCCTATTCATTAGGTTTCCGGGTACAGGGTACCAATGGCATATGGATGGATGTAAATAAAGGGATTTACATTGAAGGACAATCCGCCAAACCACACCAGTGGGATGATGCCAAAGTATGGCTGGACAAGTACGACCATCCGCTATGGGCCAAATGGAGCAAAGAAACAGCCGGCGCTGGCCATGGAGGAATGGACTTTTTTGTGATTCATTCGTTTATTGAATCCATCAAACGAAAGGTGCCAACACCCATGGATGTCTACGATGCCGCTGCCTGGAGTGCCATCACCCCATTGAGCGAAAAATCCATTGAACTGGGAAATGAAACCGTGGAATTCCCCGACTTTACCGGCGGCCAGTGGATGTACCGCAAACCAGTATTTGCCCTTACCAATGAGTTTTAAAGAGCAAGGGTAAATAGAAAGTGGTGAATGATCTTTTTATAGCATTCACGAGTTCACCTGTTTACAAGTTTAAAAGCTCCAAGAAACGAACAGGTGAACTCGTGAACTAAAGAACATAATGCAGTCCACCATCACGAAAAACAATAGCATGAGTCGTTTGTCACAAGCCGTACTATCCCAATTTGGATTAGTTGAAGAAACAACCCAGATCATTCCCTTTGGGAGCGGCCTTATCAATCATACATGGAAAGTCATTACTCCAGAAAAGGATTATATATTACAGCGAGTCAACCATGCTGTTTTCAAAGACCCTTCGGCTATAGCTTATAATACAAAACGGATTGCCAACTATCTTAAGGAAAAACATCCCGAGTATCTCTTTGTTGCGCCTGTAAGCACAAAAAATCGTAATGAAATGGAATACCTGGATGAAGGCTATTTTCGCATGTTCCCTTTTGTAGCTGGCTCACATTCTAAAGATGTAGTAGAAACTCCAGAACAGGCTTACCAGGCCGCTACGCAGTTTGGTAGGTTTACACAACTTTTGAATGGAATAGATATCAGTCAACTAAAAACCACTATCCCGGGCTTTCATGATCTGGACCTGCGTTACCAGCAGTTTCTAACCGCATTAAAAAACGGGAATTCACATCGCATTAAAGAAGCAAAAACGCTCATTGATTTTACCATTTCAAACGCAGACATTACCAGTACATATAAACAAATAACAACAGACCCAGCGTTCAAACAAAGGGTAACCCATCACGATACCAAGATCAGTAATGTATTGTTTGATGCACAAGATCATGGCATTTGCGTCATAGACCTAGACACAGTAATGCCCGGCTACTTTATCAGTGATGTGGGCGATATGATGCGCACCTATCTTTCACCTGTTAGTGAAGAAGAGAAAGACGTTGACAAAATAGAAGTGCGAGATGATTTCTACCAGGCTATTGTAAAAGGTTATTACGAAGAGATGAAGGATGAACTGACGGGAAAAGAAAAGCAACACTTCTTCTATTCCGGAAAATTCATGATCTACATGCAAGCCATCCGCTTTCTAACGGACTACTTGAATAATGATGCGTATTACGGTGCTAAGTATCCAGAGCACAATCTTGTTCGTGCACGAAATCAAATGGTGTTATTACAAAGACTGATGGAAAAAGAAAAAACGTTAGCGACTTACATTTAATAAACTTGTCAATCGCTAACGTTTGTAGCTGATCAATGCACCTATTTTACTTGACAGCAAGTATATTTACTTTTTTTATCACATCGCTGGTTAACACCGCTAATCGTTATCCTCGGCGTCTTCCTCCTTGGTCACCTTTACAAAGGCGCTCCGCCTTGGTACCGGCATTACACTTTCTTCCCCTTTAACAGCCTTCCAAATAACTTGGCTAAAAATCAAATCAGGCACCCGGTCTTCTTTGCTAAAATCAAAGGTTTCACTTAACCGAGCCGAAGCCGTATTCACCTCGTTTCTTTTATTCAGATCAATGTTTGCTGGCAAGGACTTGAAAGATGTTGCATCTGTAAGTACTGTAAAACTCCGCCACATTGGTGTTGCCGCAGCATCATACTGACTCATCGGCGGCAAGCCTAAAATCAATTCAATGGTGCGCAACATGGATGATGTGGAATACATGGTGTGATCCACAAAGTTTCTTTTTACAAATGGACCCGCCACAAAAGCTGTAGTCCGGTGCGCATCCACATGATCCGGTCCGTTTTGCGCATCATCTTCTACTATAAAGACAACTGACTCTTTCCAGATAGGGCTTTTAGACAAATGCTCCATAAACAAACCAACCGCCCAATCATTATCAGCCACATGGGCAAAAGGTGTAGGTCGGCCTTTTCGCAAGCCTTCCGTATGGTTATTACTAAAACGTAGTGTATTGAGTTGCGGTACGGCACCTACTGCTACCAATGAGTCAAATTCTCTTTGCCATTGGTTAAAGCGAGTTGTATCTCTGACCTGTAAGTTGTAACCAGAATAGTAAGGGCAAAAATGTCCTTCCAGAACAGGAATGTTTGCCTTTCCCTCATCAGCAAATTCACCATACGTACGGTAGCTGACACCAGCGCGTTTTGCATAGTCCCAAATGAATCCTTTTTTCGGATTAGCAATTTCACGTTTTCCTTCTCCGGGATAACTTCCACCCCTTCCGCCATAAGAAGTTGGCCAGTCCTTCTCTAAGAAGTCAGTGGCATGTGCGGAAGTACTCCAGTTATGACCGTCAGCACTAACTTCTCCATCTACATAAAAATTATCCAGCAATACAAATTCTCTTGCCAGTTTATGCTGATTGGGTGTAATATGCTCACCAAATAAAACCAGGCTGGTATCACCATTACCTTGTGGCATATCGCCTAACACCTGATCATATGTGCGATTTTCCTTGATAATATAAAATACATGCTTGATGGGCGATTTCTCTCCTACTTTCATGGGAATTGGATTACCGGCCTCACCCTGTGCTACCAACTCGCTGTCTTTCGAGTACGGTGTATTCTTATATACAGCTTTGGAGTAAACGGCCAGGGAAGCGTCGTCTGGTTCATCCAGGATCGACAAGGTTCCCTTCAGTAAACCAGCAATGTATTCAACCGCCTTGGGCGCATTGGTATCACCTTGGTGGCGCGCTACATTTTGTTGAGGGCGGGCAGGATTGGGCCCATTCGGATTGGCAAAAGAGGAAAACCCTTTACCGTTAGTGACCCATATTTTTTTCCCAACCACTTTAATATTGGTCGGATACCATCCCACTGGAATAAATCCTTTTGATGAACTACGGCCAGGAACTGCTACATCAAAAATAGCCAGGCAATTATTATCAGCATTGGCCACATACAGCTGCTTTTCAGATTGCGATAGTGCTAGCCCATTTGTTGTAGACCCTGCCGGAGCATCTGGATACAACGCTGTATTCAATACTTCAACTACTACACGCCTCTTTATATCAATGACCGAAACACTATTATCATTTGCATTGGCAACAAACAAGAAAGTCCCCTTCTTATTTAATAACAACTCATTGGGGTTGTCTCCTACTGCTATTTCACTTATTATGCGATTTTCCTTAGTATCAAACACCAACACTTTATCACCGCCCCACAAGGATATGTAGAGCTCTCGCTTATTAGGTGATAACAAACAGGTATAAGCTTCTTTTCCTAAAGCCAGTTGTTGTGTAATAGCCTTTGTACGCAGGTCAATTACATACAAAGAATTGTTTTCTTTTGTCACTACATACATGCGTTTTGCCGCATCATCAATATCAATTCCTGCAGGTGATATTTTAACTGGCCATTTCTTGCCCAAGACAATACTGTCTGTCAGACGAAGCCTATTGTTTTCTATGGCGTATTGTAATATCCAGTTATCATTTCCACCAGATGCATACAAGAACTTTTCATCGGAGCTAAATTTCAATCCGTACCAGGACTTTGGTATAACAACATTATCTACAATCTTTTCTGCTTTCGCATTAATTAATTGAAGGCTTTGTACACTCTGACCGTTATTAGTTACAGCGAGCCATTTTTTAGAAGGAGACAATGCTAAGTTGAGCGGAAGATCTCCTAACGGCAATGACCGGCCAGCGGGGGAAAGGTGCCACCCATTTGGCAACCTGACACGAACCTTTGACAAGCGCTCCTCTAAACTTTTAGGCGACTGCTGCGCTTTGATGACTGTAATTGAACAAGCGGAAGCAATTAAAACTACAAGAGTCCTTTTAATCATGTAATGCATAAGATATATAAGGCGATTGAAGGATACAGAGGTAGCCAATTTTACAGGTATGAGCAAATGAAGTTTTTATTAACAAACAGGATACCTGTTTGACTTTATTGTCTGTAAAGAAGTAGTATGATCACATTGAGTTATTTTTGAAGTAGACAGTTCTCCCTTTTTTGATGCTCTCCACTCGTAAAACTTCGAAGCAACTTATGAAATTCAGGAATGCAACACTTGACGATTTAGAATCCATACACCAAATTGAAACGGTTTGTTTCCCGCCAAATGAAGCCGCTTCATTCGATTCTTTTTCAAAAAGACTTCAGGTGTTTCCCAATCATTTTTGGTTGCTGGAAGATGAAGGCCAACTTATCGGGTTTATAAACGGAATGGTAACTAGCAATAAAACCATAGTTGATGAAATGTTTGCGAATGCAGACCTGCATAACGAGAATGGTAGCTGGCAATCGATTTTTGGAATAGCTGTTTTACCGGCATTTAGGAGGAAAGGCTATGCTGAGAAACTGATCAATCATCTTATAGAAAAATCAAAAGAGCAAAACCGCACAGGAGTTACACTAACCTGTAAAGATTACCTAATTCCTTATTACAAGAAATTTGGCTTTATTGATTTAGGAATATCAAAATCGGTGCATGGTGGAGAAGTATGGCATGATATGATTATTAAGTTCTAGAATGCAGCAGTAGAATACCATCTAACTGTTTAGATACACACACTACTTCCTTTGCAAGAGCGTTAAAACTAGCAGAAACATAGCTATAACCTAAAACATTACATAATTAGGTTTACGAAACACGCTTCAGCTTAATATTTCTTACAGGCGCAACCACCAAGGGGAACTTTTCTATCACAACGTTGCTTGTATCTAAACCAAAGCCCCTTTCCTCCGACAAACTGATATCTTTCAGCCAGAAGTGGAACTTCATGACCAAGCGTTCTAATATAGGCAGTTCATTATCCTGACTCAAGTACTTCTCCATTACTATAAACTGAAAATCACCTACCACATTGTTGCGCTCCTGACTTTCATAGCGACTTGTAATATTTACTTCACGGTTCTTTACAAGGTCTTCCACCACCTTGCGAAACATCAGGTTGATCCGCGGCTGTACACGGAATCCTAAACGGAACTCTACGCGGATAATGTCGTTGGGAATAATATGTTCTACTGTGTATTCCGAAGTATAAGGATCATCCAGTGTATCTACGTGTACAAACCAATAGATATCAGCCCGCTTAGGCTTCCGGTTTAATATAGAGTAGATGATCTTATGCTCAATTTCTTTAGGATTATCTGCACTCGTCAAATACACTAAGTGGGTAGTATACTTGGTTATGGAGCGATCATTACTAAGTTCTTGTATCTTAGGAATGTAGTGATCCAGGCGTACAAACTCCACATAACGGTTTTTGATCCTGCGTGCCCTGTACCAGATATACATAACCAGGAATAGCGCGCCACCTACTATCAAGGTCACATAACCACCATGAGGAAACTTGTCCATATTAGCCCCTAAAAAACTAAGCTCAATGGTAAGGTAAACAGCTAAATACAAATAAATAAAAGCCCTGTTCACCCGGTGAAGCACCAGGTAATTAGCAAACAACATAGAAGTGGCAATCATACAAAGCGTGATGGCCAGACCATAAGCCGCTTCCATATTAGCGGCCTTTTTAAAATACAATACAATGCCTGAACAACCTACAAATAGCATCAGGTTGATGGCGGGAATAAAAAGCTGACCACGCGCTTCTGTAGGATACACTACTTTAAACTTAGGCCACAAATTCAGACGTATAGCCTCACTAATAAGTGTAAACGAACCTGAGATCAACGCCTGGCTGGCTATGACGGCTGCAGAGGTGGCAATAGCAATACCGAAGTATAAGAACCATTCCGGCATTGTGCCGTAAAAAGGGTTAAAGCCAACCGATATCATTTCGGGCGTAATTCGTTGCCCGTGATAATGACTCAATAACCAGGCACCTTGCCCCAGGTAATTCAAGATCAGACAGCTTTTGACAAAAATCCAGGAATACCGAATATTCCATTTGCCACAATGCCCCAGGTCAGAATAAAGTGCTTCTGCACCAGTTGTACATAAGAACACGCCTCCCAAAATGTAAAAACCATTATGATACTGGGTCAATAGCCTGATACCGTAATAGGGGTTAAATGCTTTAAATACGTGCAGGTCATCGGCAAAATGGATAACGCCTAAAGTGGCCAGCATCAGGAACCAAACTAACATCACAGGGCCAAAAAATTTTCCGATAAATGCGGTTCCAAATTGCTGAATGAAAAACAAGGCTGAAAGAATACCAATAACAATATAAACAATGGTTGACTGTGTGATACTGGCAAACGCAGGCACCTGCTTTAAACCCTCAATAGCAGATGTAACCGAAATAGGGGGAGTGATCATGCCATCGGCTAAGAGAGAAGCACCCCCAATCATAGCTGGTAAGACCAGCCATCTTTGTCTTCTACGTACAAGTGCATATAAGGAAAAGATACCCCCTTCTCCCCTATTGTCCGCTTGTAAAGTAAGAATGACATATTTTATAGTGGTCTGCAGTGTAAGTGTCCAGATGATAAGGGAGAGCGCTCCCACTACTAATTCTTCCGTAATCACTTTACCGCTTGTAATTGCATTCAGTACGTACAGTGGCGAGGTACCAATATCACCGTAAATAATGCCCAACGCAATTAAAAGACCTGCAGCTGAGAGTTTAGTATATGTAGTAGACATTTTTAGTTTTATACGTTAATAAAATAGGGTTCCGATTGCCAATCAATCTTTACAGACAAACCGATAACCGATACCCGATTCGGTTATTATAAGTTGAGGGCGGTTAGGATCGGTTTCAATCTTTTTGCGGAGCTGCGCTACAAATACCCGTAAGTATTGCGACTGATTGATGTAACCCGGTCCCCAGATATCACGTAGCAAATATTGATGTGTAAGCACCTTCCCTTCATTACGAACAAATAGTGCCAGCAAATCGTATTCAGTAGCCGTAAGTTTCACCAGTTCACCTTTCTTGCGTACAGTTCGTTCCAGAAGGTTAATCTCTAAATCTTCACAGAGGATCACAGGAACATTTTCTTCCAGCACAGAGCTTCTCAACGCCGAACGAATACGAGCCATTAACTCCCCTGTACGAAAGGGTTTGGTCAAATAGTCATTGGCCCCATTGTCTAAGGCCTTAATGATATCTTCTTCGCTATTTTGAACCGAAAGAATAATAATAGGATTGGTGAACCACTCCCGCAGTTTTTGCAACACACTATGTCCGTTTTCGTCAGGTAATCCCAGGTCCAGGATCACAGCATCGGGCGGATGGTTAGCTGCCAGCGCCAAACCTTCTTTGGCAGTTGCTGCCTGGTTGATGATATAACCATTGCTCCCTAATGCAATTTGCAAGAGCTTACGAATCTGCACCTCATCGTCAATGATCAAAACTTCCGTCTTAGCCATAGCTCATCGTTTTTATTCACCTGTGTTGTTTCAGCTGGAATGGTAATAGTGAAGCGAGCGCCATTAGGCTGCACATTGTCTAACCGTACGGCGCCTCCCATGGCTTCCGTAAAGCCTTTCACTATGGAAAGACCCAGCCCCGTGCCACCTGTTTGAGTATTTTTCAATCGATAAAACTTATTGAACACCTTTTCTATTTCTTCAGCGGGGAAACCCTTTCCATTGTCTTCAATAACAATTTCCAGTATATCTGCATGGCATTGAGCCACTATATAGATAGTACTATTCCAGGGGGTATATAAACAAGCATTGCTTAACAGGTTATAAATCACCTGCTCCAGCATGCCTTTGTCCAGTTTAAAAAGTGGTAATTCAGGATTGATTTCTACGGTAATGGCTTGTGTACATTTATTTTCTTCAATTCGATTAACGGCATGGTACACCACTTCGTTAATATCGCACCAGTCTTTTTTGGGTTGCAGAAACCCCGATTCTAAACGCGACATACTGAGCAGGTTTTCCACTTGCTGGTTCAACCGAAATGATGCTTTTGATATTTCAGCCAATAGAATGCCCTTGTCTTCAGCAGAGAGGTGCAGGTTACTACTTTGAAGTGTATCAGTAGCCCCAACAATAGTGGCAATGGGCGTACGCAGCTCGTGAGACAGCGAATTCAGTAACGTGTTATATAATTTGATCGTATTGGCTCTTGCTTCTTTTTTACGCGCTTCTTTTTCTACTTGCCTGATCTTATAAGTTAGCACGGCGTTGATCAGTGCAATGACAAAATACATGATAAAAAGGATCACATCCTCTGTTGCCCAAACATGTAAGGTAAAGCGCGGTGGAATAAAGAAGAAGTTCCAGATCAGCGCACTCATCAAAGCTGCAAAGAGAACAGGTAGTATATCAAAACTGATGGCTATTACTGACATGGTGAGCAATAAGACCAACGCCACTACCTTATAGCCCATGAAGGCAGAAAAGATGTAACAGACACTAGCAACACTGCAAACCAACAAGATAGTTAGAAGAAACTGTTTAGGCCTGCTTACCTTATTTATAAAAAGGTCTGGCATGATATCCAATTCACATTACAAAAGTAGAATGTGTAATGTAAGGATGATATAAAAAGGTGAACGGCAGGTATAAAGATTTTATAAAGACAAGCACAATCAATACTATCGTTTTGATTTAGGTATTGCGTGTCAGGATTGGTGTTTGGACAATCATTTTATACCAAGTGCACCAACGGCTATTGAATAAATACAGTTCTATACCCAAACCCTAGCCTTGTCACCACCAAAATTGCCACCATTTTTTTTGCTTACGTGGGCAGGAAACACTAACTCTATCGTTATACGCTTTTAATTCCTGCTCATAAGTACCATTGTCTTTATAGATGTTCCAAATGTCAACGTCCGGTCCTATTTCTATTACCCGGTCCTTATGAGTGACAACCTGAAAACCATGTTCTATGTCCCACCGACATCTGAATTGCCAGTTAATATAAGCCACTTCATCTTTACTATCCTCACTTATACTAATGGATTCAGGACCAATATAATCTTGAAAGTCAAAATCTTCCCGCTCTTCAGAGAGTTTTGGAAAGTGCGGAGCTTCCTGTTCCCAGGAGGCATATTCATCTGAAAGCAAACGTGGAAATTCCCTTTTCAACCCTTGCACAATGGAGTGCTTAATATCCTCCTGGTGTTTCATCAAATAGGTATATGCATTGATTTGTTCTGCTGAAAAATGCAGGCTCTTATCTGGGGCAATTTCACCATCCACAAATTGCACAATTCGCCCGCCAGTAATGACTCTATCTTCTCTTCCTTTGTAGGCTTCATCGTTCAAATAGTAACCATTCCAGCAGGGCAGCTCTATAAAGCCTTTTATCATGTAAAGTGGCTTTAGTTTACTTCCGATATTTTCTGCCTGCATGTTAGGTATGCTGTTCATTACATTGCTCATTTGTCTGACGAGAAATTATTTGTTAAAATATCATCATTGGTTTATACATAACGGAGTGAACATAAGGAAATATAGACAGTCTCTGATGCTGCAACTCACGTTTGATCTAAAGATAATTAGAATTGAATGGCTTTTAATATAGTCTAAGCAGGGCCTTTCCTGCATTTAATCTTCGCAAACCAGAGACTGCCAAATACCAAAGTAATTTTCGTTGACAAAATGAAACTATACGTGATTTATATTGTCTTCTAAGAAGGAACTAATCCGCTTAGCGATTCAGGATATCTACCACTTGGCATTGCCTAAGGCAATGCCGGCAAACTAGGCTTGAAGAAAGATTCTAAGCCTTCCCTGTTTGTGGGCCTTGATTGCGATTATTACTTGCTTGTTTGGATTTGATTTCTTTTAAGGAGTCTTCCGTTGGGGTGGTCAGATGAAATTTAGTAACCGCCATGCGTTGGGCGCCATAGATGCCCGTGTGTCCACTAAAATAATACGCTGTAAAGCAGGCCACGGCATAGTAAATTATATTGTTGCCCCCAAACAGTTCAACCCCCATTAAGGTACAGGCAATGGGCGTATTGGTAGCCCCGGCAAATACGGCAATAAACCCCAGCCCTGCAAAGAGATCTACAGGCGCGCCACTGATCATAGCTAATGTGTTGCCCAACGTGGCACCTATAAAAAACAGGGGTGTAACCTCTCCACCCTTAAAACCTGTATTGAGTGTAATGGCTGTTAGCAACAATTTCCAGAACCAGCTCCACGTGTCGGCGCCACCAGCCTGAAAGGCAGATACAATGCTCACGCCACCTACTGGATTGGTTACACCTAAGCCTAAGTAGTCAAAGCTGCTCAACAGGTAACTAATACCAATAACAAGTGCTGCACCTATAACAGGGATCAACCAACGGTTAGGCACATACCGGGTAGTAGCACCTTTGATCGCATGCGATAGCTCAGCGAAAACAAATCCCACTACACCAAAGGCCGCACCGGCTACAATCACTTTTACCAATAGCAGCAGGTCAAAATGAATGAAGGGAAGCCACTGTGTAGCATCACCGTTAAACAAGATGTTATAGCGGGTATGATGAATGCCATACGCGGAACAAACAATATCGGCAAGCAAGCTTGCTATAAAACAGGGCAATAGGGCATCGTACTTAATGCGGCCAATAGTAAGTACTTCTAAGGCAAAGACAGCTCCTGTTACGGGTGTACCAAATACAGCACCAAACCCAGCCGCCATACCACACATCAGCAGCATGCGCTTATCGCGACTCTTCAATCGGTACCACTTAGCAAAGAGCGAGGCCATGCTGCCACCCATTTGCACGGCCGTGCCTTCTCTTCCAGCGGACCCACCAAAGAGATGCGTAAGCACGGTAGAAAATAAGATAAAAGGTGTCATGCGGGTGGGAATACCTCCACCGGGTTTATGAATCTCCTCCAGGATCAGGTTATTCCCTGCTTCTGCATTCTTGCCAAAGGCCTTGTATAGGTAAGTGATAAAAATACCAGCCAGTGGCAGTAAAAATAACAGCCAAAGATGTGTCCAGCGGGTAGCCGTAGCCATGTCCAGCAGCCAAAGAAATAAGGCCACCAATGAGCCAACAACAATAGAAACCGGCACTACAAGTGCAGTCCAATAAAGCAGGTGACGGGCGATCTTGAAATGTTCAAAGGAGTATCGATACTTGTTCATCTACAAATAGAATAAGGTTACTATTTTGCTACTTGTAGGCGCCATTAGCTTTAGAAGAAGCGGTTGGGGCAGGAAGACACCATTTCCTGTATATAGCAAATATAACGTTTAATACCTACTTGCTCCATGTGGGTATCCCAATCGGTGTATAGTGAGGCGGTTTAGGAACTTAGCAGCATATCCTCTATCAAGACGTGGAGCGTAGAGAACCCCTGTTTATACAAAATACCATTTTTGCCAAATGGGCGAATCTATTGCCGCCTAAACTCCAACTTCCTACATCCTTCCCTAGTAAAAGCAAAACCATCTTTTGAGAACTGTAAATAATTAGCGCCCAGATACTCAAAAACAAAATCAGTATCGGTTATGCGAAACAGATCAAATGTCAATCCAGGTAAGAATTCAAACTGTAAGGCGCTATCAGTAGCCATGATCTTATAAGAGGTTTGAAGTTCTTTAGATAAGTATTCTCCTGCAAACGTTTTCCAATCCTCTTTCTTTACCACCGGCTGTATCTCATGAAGCCGCGTTGTATTATGGTAATAAGGATCTAAAACTTCTATGCTTTGCTTCTTTTGTAAATACTGAGCCGGTATAGGATCTAGATTACGTAGTGTATCACCTATTACTTGAAAGGGTGCTGCATATCCAGATGGAGCACTACTAATGGTAACGTATCCGGGGAAACGTTGAACCTTTGCCAGTTGCGGCTTTTCCTCGTTATAATAAAATTGCTCCTGAATCTTTTCGCCCGATTGATCTACTGAAGGTAATGCAGCTCTTTTGCCATCATGCACTACATCACTTACCTGGAGCAGTAGAGTAAGCAGTCCGTAATAACTGCTATTATTGGTAAGTCCGATTACCGAAACCTTAGTTTCTGGGAAGTACAAGATATCTGCCTTGAAACCTTCATCAGCCCCAAAATGCTCGTAAAGCGTACGGCCACGATACATTAGTTTTTCAAGTCCGCCTGCATAAGCAATCAACTGCCTATTACTAAGCATACCGGGCTGCATTAAGAGTTTAGCAACAGGACTCAACTGTGGTACTGTTTGAGGGTTCTGTAAAAATTGCGACCAACGTATCAAATCATTCAGTGTTGTAATGATGCTGGAGGAACCATAGGTCTTGCCTTGAAAATGATCTTCCCGGTAAGTATTGGGACCGCTTTCCCGGTAACCCTCTGCCTGCTTTTCATCATTGGGGAAAGTGGGTGACACATAAGTGCGGTTCATCCCCAGCGGTTGAAACACCTCCGCTTTCATATAATCCGGATAGGTTTTTCCAGTTAGCTTTTCAATCAGTTGCGCTAACAGCACATAGCATGAATTATTATACTCGTATTCTGTACCCGGCGTAAAGTTCAATGCCGCTGACGCCTGTAAGTAATGCATCACATTTTCATTGGTATATGTTGCAGGTGGCTTTTTAGATAATGCTGTTAACACAAAACCATCCCGCATACCACTTGTATGATGGATCAACTGATTGACTGTTATCTTTTGAAATACAGGAGGGAGTTTAGGGAAATACACTCGTATTGAATTATCCAAAACCAGTTTCTTCTGTACCGCCAGTTGATAGATGGCGGCTGCTGTAAACTGTTTGCTAACAGAAGCGATCCAGAAGGTTGTTGCTGAATCAATACTTATTCCCTTTTTAATATTAGCCATTCCATAACTCCTACTATAGTGCGCCTGACCATCCTTAATTACCGCAACAGAAATACCGGGTGCTTGTTTATTACTCCAGGAAGAAAGCAAAAAGTCTATGGAGTCTTGAATTGAGTGAATGGTTTGTGCTTTTAAAGTAGACGCAGTGAATCCGGCAAACGAGAGGGCAATCAGTAAATGGAATTTAAACGTCTTTAGAATGGTTAAAGCAGAGTTTGGTTGCACGTTGGTACTATTTAAAGCGTGAATGAAATGATAGGACTAAACATCATTTCACAGGGTGGGACAACCTACACTATTTATTCAATGCAAACCTAGTTTTCTTGCTAGCAGAAATGCTTATACATTTTCTAAAATAATTTATATTTTAAGAAGATACACCAGACTAGCGCTAGTTTGTAGCCTAGCCCTTGTTGACTAGCTTACTAGTAGAGGGCTTGTACTTTATACTCAAGATATATCCAGGATTTAATCCTGCACTCAGACTCATCTGAATATTTGCACCATTGTCAAGCTGGTACTGGATTTCCCGTGACTTACCTTTTTGAGAACTACTATCAATTATTGGTTGTTCCTGAATAGCATTTGTAATACGCTTAATAAAGTTCAAAGCGTTTTCGTGCGATTTGAAATAATACACTAGTTCAGGTTCTGCTAGTATTGGTCCTAATCTATTCACAACAAGTTGTCCTCTTCCATTTAAAGCTGACATATATGGGTGAGTTGCAATTGAAAACCTATAACCATCACTTGTATCGCCTAAACCTGACAATGGTGGATATAGAATATTGTCACCTTCAGGCTCATTGTATTTCAAAATCGGTTGCGATTGAAAATAATTCACTAGTTTTTCAAAGGACTTATCTAAATCAGCTTTGAAAAATGCAGCAGATGCAAATTCATGCAATGTTTGCTTAGAGGTATTTTTGCAGCTTACTATAAATAAGAGCAAAATGTAAAATGCAAGGCTTTTCATTTTGCGTTTAACGAATTAGTACTTTGATAAGAACCATCAATTGAAAATACTGTATTACTCACAATAGTCCAAGTACCCAGCCAAGCCCACAATACTTGCGACAGATTTAGGGCGCCACCTGATCAAATAAGCTATTGCTTTACTTCGTCTACGTTATAAATAAATTCCAATAATCAAGGCTATCATACAGATGATGGTAAGCACCACCAGAAAGGGCATAATAAACTTCACCCAAGTTTTCAGGCTAATGTTTACCATAGCCAATGAAGGAAGGATCAACCCTGTAGGTGCCAGGAAAGACATCAGGCACATGCCATACATATAAGCATTCACGATCTCTCTGCCCGGTATGTTTACCAATACTGCCAATCCCCCAATAATGGGCATGGTTAATACGGCCATACCGGAACTAGACTGTATGAAAATGGAAAACACAATATAAAACACAAGCAGCAGCAGGATAAAGAACGCCGGTTGCATACCCTGCACCAGGTTGGCAGCAAAGAACAAAATAGAGTCGCTAATGTGGCCATCATTTAAAACAATCGTCACGCCTCTGGCCACACCTACAATGAATGCTACAGACAATAAGCTCTCCGCTCCTTTAATAAACTCACGTACAAAGATCTTTTCTTTCATTTTTGTAATGACCGCCACCAGGATAGAAGAAGCCAGGAAAAGCGAACTCATTTCTGTTGTCCACCAATCCAAAAACACAACACCATATATCATGGTCAAAAAAGTGGCGATGTAGATAAACAGTAGGCCTTTTGTTTTCCACTCCAGCTTTGGTGCGGTTGCCGTAACCTCATACACTTCATAGGATGGCTTTACATCTCCATCTATTTTATAAACGAGTGATGCTTTAGGATCCTTTTTTATTTTGGCGGCATAGCGTAAAATATACCATACCAGCAATGCGGTAACCAACACCCACAGGACCAAGCGCCCGGTGAGCCCGTCCATCCAATTGATGCCTGCCGCATTAGAGGCAATGATGGTAGAGAAAGGATTAGAGAAAGCAGGCAGACAACCCAATGCCGTACCGCCGAAAATAATAGCTAAGGGAACAAGAAGATCATAACCGGCAGCCAGGAACAAGGGAACCAGTATGGGATAAAATACAAAGGCTTCTTCCGCCATACCATAAGAGGCTGCTAAAAAAGAAAAGATGATGGTGAGAATGGCTATCAACCAATGCTCTCTGCCCTTCATGGTATAGGCCAGCCAACTGACGCCTTGAACCATAGCACCCGTCTCATTGAATACATACATAAACGCACCAATGATCAGGATAAATAAAATGATGTCGATACTGTCAACAATTCCTTTTATGGGTGCCTGCAATATGCTGATGAAACCTTGACCAGTCCTTTCCTGTTTAGCAAAGGTTCCGGGTATAGATACAGGCTTACGGATATCGCCATGTATAAATTTCTGCACTTGTATTTTAATACCAAGACTATCTAATGTGCGTTGTGTAAGAGGCAGCTGTATTTCACTGGTATCTGTAACCACGGCAAAGTTCTTTCCCTGAACAGAAAGTTTACTATACTGCCCTGCGGGTAACAGCCAGGTGCATAAGGCTGCAAAAACAATCACCACCATTAATATGGTAATGGGCGCAGGGAATGACCTTTTTAATGCCATCTGTCGATTTTGATAATGAAGTTGCTTTGAAATATTTTGTTTTGCAACTCTATTTTCTTGGGTCGCGCTGTTGCCGTTAGTCGCCGGCCAACGGTTCACATGCCTAGCTGGTGTGCTAACAACAAAAAAGAGTCTTTGTTCTTACATGCCAAAGTAGAAGAATCTGATGATACTCCTGAATATATACTCATTAAATAAAGAACCGTTGGCCAGCGACCAACGGTAACGAAAGGAGGCTGTTCTTCTTTGCATAAGAACAGCCTTATTATAGAACAGATTATTAAAGACCCACTTTTTGTATGGTAGCCGCACCAGTTGTTCCTGCATTGGAAATAAACAACTCACCCTCCGGCGAAAAAGCCAAACCTTCCGCATGCGGTAAATTTGAGCGGCTATACGTGTACATCTTTTTCATTTGCCCTTTTTCATCCATCACTAACAACTTTGGATCAGAGCCTTGCAGTATATAGATATCGTTAGTTATAGGATGTATCTCTATTGCAGAAGGCAGAAAAGCATTATCCTTGCCTTTTAGGCTACAAAATATGGGATCAGCCAGGTTGATCTTTACAACAGGTTTAGCAACCAGCTTTCTGGACTTCAAATCAAATGCATAAACACCTTTGCACTGACGATTACGGGGCAAATTCCCTTTTGTAACCAGCAGCAGGCGGTCGTTCTTTTTATCATAGGTAAGGCCTTCCACATTGTTCTTCGCCGTTAGTGGTATGTCGTATTGCTTCACTACAGGCGTAGCACCTTCATAATCCTGCACCTCATAGAGGGTACCATCGCTTTGCACCACATAGGCCGACGTTCCAGCAATAGCAATACCTTCATAATTACCAGCTTTAGCAAAAGGTATCTCCTTTTCTATTTTATTGTCTGTGGTATTATAAATAAAAATAGAACCCAACCTATCCTGTATACAGGCAAACCGGTTATTGCCTAAATATTTAATTCCAGAAACTTCTTTTAATATGGCGGGCAGCTCCCATTTACTTAAGCCATTTATTGTATGACCAACATTACTAATGCCAGGTGCAGGAGAGGCTTGTGCTACATTGTTTCCCAAAAGCATCCCTATGAATAGTACTGGTATGATGAATACTTTTTTCATAACTTCTTAGGTTTACAATTACAAAATCGGAGTAGTAGGAGGCTTGTGCTACCTCATCAAATAGTTATGCTAAATAGTTCTCTTAATTCTATGCTGAACGATCATTGGTAGAATTGATCTCAGCTATGCAGTTGCCATTATCCAATACAAAATTAACGCACCTAATTTTTTTATCCTCTCCGCCTGCCCACATTTAACCCTATGTTTCAATTTTTATAACAATACAATTAGCTTTTACTTTAGACTCTTGCCTTATGTGAAGGATGAGATACAGTTATGATCCCAGCTTATGAACTGAGCTGTGAAATGTAGAGGTGAAGCCTATGGAAGACCAGTAATAAGACGCTATGCACCCTATTGCACAGTAGAAGTATACTCAGTGACAATAACCTTCTCTATTTGCGGCTAATAGAGCCTTTAAATAGAGAAGACAGCGAAGACGCTGCCATTCAAATAAAAGGCCCCAGCGAGGAGGCTGAGACCAGCGAACTATAATTTGATTAGGCTTTAGGGGAATGATTTAATCAGCTTTTATCCTCTTCAATAACCTGGTGAATTCGTTTTATTATTTGCTGCATATCACCATTTGTAATAAAAACCCCGTTTTCCGAAAAATCATATTCACCTAGAGAATTTAAACTTATCTGGGGCTTCTCAGGATGATAAGCTTGCCAGTTGGAAATCAAAGTTTTTACGCCGTTGTTAGTGTTCCTCTTGGCCTTGTGCTGCGGCTGCACCAACAACGGCGTACAATCATCCACAACGTTATAAGGATTCCTAATGCCCCACCAATTAGCAGGTAAAGACCTAACGCTCTAAGCTTTGATTGCAACTTTTTCATAAGGGTACTTATATTATTAGCAAGGTTAAATAACGTTCCGGTTAACGCTCAAATATATTCACTAATACTGGCCTTGGTATGCTATGATACTAAGACACAAGTACCCAATTGCACATAAGCCAGTCCGGCATACTTCCGCTAGAAGGGGGATTTGTTCTACTCCCTCACAATGCCCCCTGTTGCAATTGGACGACCTATTTTTCTACCCTAAACCATGTCCCATCGCCGCCTTTTCTTCGGGGCTCCTTCGGGAATTGTTCGAGACTTCTTCGAAGCTGCCCGAAGAAGTCTCGAAGAAACCTCGAACAAGCCTCGAAGCAGTCCCTATGCTGAGGCGAAAATGAGACGAAGCAGAGTACAGCCATTACTTATACTGACGCAAGTACCCATCCGCATATGAGCGATCCCTGCATACTTACGCCTATTGGAGAGGTAGGCGGGTTCTTGAGCCACACCGTACATACCTAGCTGGGTTTTATTTCTGAGAATGATAAAGGAGCAGCGAATAGCATATACACGGGAGCGTTAGCTATTTAGGTTCTACCAGTTAATTATCCTGTCCCAGTCTACACACCATCTATTGCTTTAGACACAGTGCTTGTAACCTAAAAGATATCGATCAACGCTTTGCGTATAACAACAATAACAAAAAAGGCAAACCTATTAAACCTACTTACTGAACTCCGTTTATGTTTACTTTGACAATGCTACCCGTACCGGTTTTTCCCTCGCTTGAAATCATCAACTCCCCTTCAGGAGTAAACGCTACTCCTTCAGGCTGAGGAAACTGGGTTTCATCTAGTGAGAGTAGGTTTTTCTTCTTTCCTTCCGCATCCATAATCAACAGTTTAGGCTTTGCTCCATCAGTAATGTAAATATCACCCGTCAGGGGATGAATGTCTAAATCGGAGGGTTCTATCTTTTGCTTGCTTTTAATATCTTTCCATATCTCATGGGTGAGATCAATCTTCAAAACAGGTGTTTCATTTAATTTTTTATTGGCGAGATCAAAGGCATAAATACCTTTATATTCCGAGGTGTTTGGCTCATTTCCTTTAATAGCTAATAATAACCGGTTGTTCTTTTGATCATAGCATAAGCCTTCTACATCCTGTTTGGCTGTTAGGTGGGTTTGATGTTCTACCACAGTTGGCTTATTGTTATAGTTTGCCACTTCATATAATCGCCCATCAGCACGAAGTACATAAGCTGTATTACCGGCAATGGCAATTCCTTCATAATCGCCTACTGCGGCAAATGGTATTTCTTTTTCTATGCTTTGGCTTTGTGTATTATAGATATAGATCTTTCCCTCTTCATCCTCCACGCAGGCAAAGCGGGCTGCATCAACGTAGGCAATACCGGAAATCTCTTTCAACTTGGCAGGCATATTCCACTTCTGCGCAACAGCTAAAGTAGGGTTTGCTTTTGTCCTTTGGTTTTGATCTGCAGTATTACTTTCAGCTGCACTTTGCACCTGGGGTGCCGCTGTTTTTCTAGCTACCATGGATCTTATCTCATCCTTAAATGGCACAGTGGCAAAGGCCAGCAAAGCCACTATTCCAATTACGGTAAAAGCGATCCGATCTGCTTTGGGAAGCATTGCCTGCTTTGATTCTGGACGCATAGTTCTCGTTTTAAAAAAATAAACTATAGGTTTCGTCCTAAGACCTTAGCAATATACATGCCTGTAAGAACCGTTGCCGACTACCAATTGAAATCTACTTCAGCTTTGCTATAGACTTTCAGCAAAAGGGTCATGTTAACAGTATCCTGCAGATAAAGGGTCATTTTTCATAATCCATACTGGCCCTCTTCTATCGCAATCCAATAAGTTAACACTGTATTGCAGCCTGTAAACAAACTTTCGTTTTGTTGACAGGACCTAGATCAAACTATTTCTTCAATTCCAACACCCACATGCGCATCGGTGCGATGGTTGCTTTTTGAGTAGTAACCAAGGCATCTTTACTTAATACATTTTCGGCCTTTGAAAAACCAGCGGTGCGCTCAGCATACCGGTTAAAATCAATTGTGCGCTCTTTTGTGTCCGTATTCATGACACACATAATGGTTTGTTTTTCGTTGTAACGGAAATAAACATACAAGCCATTGTCTGGCACATAATGCATATACTTACCCGTTTGTAGTGCCGAGGAAGTTTTGCGAAAGGTGCCCAGTTGCTGCACCAGCTGCTGTACAGATCGTTCATCGGCAGTGAGTCCCTGGCCTGTAAAGGCATTCTTTTGATCGCTGGGCCAGCCGCCGGGAAAGTCACTGCGCACCTTACCATCTGGATTGGTAAATCCCTTTAGCAGCACTTCCGATCCGTAATACATCTGTGGTACACCCCTACAAGTGAGCAACCACTGAAATCCCATTTTCTGTTTCTCTACATCCTCTCCTACTACGGAAAAAAAGCGGGGCTCATCGTGGTTGTCCAGCAGCAGCACATTGCGGGTAGCATCCTGGTTTAACCAATCATTACTAAGGGTATTATACAATTTATTCACGCCTTCTGTCCAACCAAAGGGCTGCGTTAAGGCGGGTATGATACCAAAGTACAGACACTGGAAATCTACAGAGCCGGGCAGGTTGCTTTTGAAGGGAAGGTTGAACACATTGGTATTGAAATACGCCTGGTTGGGCGTACCGAATACCCTTGTTTCTCCAAACAAGGTAATGTTTGGGTATTCATCCATAATGGCTTTGTTGCAGCGGTTAGAGAACTCCAGGTCGCTATAAGTGTAGGTGTCAATGCGAACGCCGTCAATGCCAAACTCCTGTATATACCATACCAGGTTTTGAATAATATAGTTGGCCATGTAAGGGTTTTGCTGGTTAATGTCCGGCATGATATTATCAAACCAGCCATCACTCATTCTCTTACGATCGGATGGAGCGGCATACGGATCAAAAAGCGTTTGTTCCTTATAGGTAGTTTGGGTATAGGTGGGCCAACGGTGCATCCAATCTTTGGCAGGTGGGTCTTGCTCCAAAAAATGCTCCAGGCCTATATGGTTGTATACCGCATCCATGATTAGCTTCATACCATTCTTATGCAGCACATCGCTCAGTTCTTTGTACTTAGTAGCACTACCAAAGCGGGGATCAATCTTATAATGATTAGTAATAGCATAGCCATGTTCTGTACGCTCTGGCCGGTCGTTTTCCATAACAGGCAACAACCAAAGCGCTGTTACACCCATACTTTTAAAATAATCGATATGGTTGATAATGCCCTGAAAGTCGCCCCCATGTCGGAGATACATAGAGTCGCGGTTCAGCGACTGATCCCGCATGCTCGCCACACGGTCGTTAGAGGGATTCCCGTTGCTAAAACGATCGGTCAGCATCAGGTTAACAAAATCGGCCGATGTAACACCCTGCGCATAGCTGGTGCCTTTGCCTTTGCGTTGTTCCTGTAGCGGCCATTGAAGCGTTTCCGGCGCGCCCTGCCCGGTAAGCTGGAAAGGTATCATACCAGGCTTGGTACCGGGTGCAATGACAACATCTACCGCCAGGTAACGCGGGTTCTCAAAACGATGCGTTTTAAGAACAGAAACACCGGGGTAGCGGGTGGTGAGTTGTTTGCCTTCAAACGACTGACTGGTGCTGCGCAACAGTAATTGCAGCTTGTTCATCTTCATGCCTGTCCACCAATTGGTAGGGTAAATATCAATGGACTGCCCCAGAACAGCGGGTGCCATAGCGGCAAGGAAAAGAACCAGCAGGAATGTACACTTCTTCATATAGCTTATGGTTGTACAGGCAAATTAGATGGCCGGCAGCAGGCCTGCAATTACTGTATACAAACAACCGCTTTTCCGGTACAAACAGCAGCCTGGCAGGACAAAAAGGATACACGCCGGTTATTCACCATTTGTATGTAGTACATTCACCTGCAAGAAGACAAAGCAAGCTGCTTATTATTCCATGATCAGTATATCCACCATAACCAAAAAAGAAGAGCGCCAACTGCTTGTACTATACTGGATAGGCTACCTGGTACTCTTTAGTTTTATACAAGGCTTTGCTGCACATGACATCAGTACAGCGTTTTACAATGAAGTGTTTAGTCTGCCGCCAAAGCTTGTATTTGTTTGGTTGGTAACAGGCCCTTTAATGAACCGCTGGTTCTTTGCCAAACGCTTTGGCATTTTCTTTCTTTTCTATGCCATGTTATTGGTCGTTTTTGCCATACTTCTCCGGCTGGTTGACAACTATATAATCCTAACCTATTTTCTTACCCATTGGAGCAAACAAGCCTTACTAAGCACTTCCCCGCTGGTCTACAACTTAGTAAAGCTACAGTTCGTTGTTACCATACCGTTTTGCTTCAGGCTCTTTCAATATTGGACAAGAGAAGAGCAGCGGGCACAGGCCATTCAATCTGAAAAACTGCAGGCCGAACTTCATGCCCTGCAAAGCCAGTTTCATCCGCATTTTATGTTCAATGTGCTGAACAGCCTTTATGCAAAGATTCTCACTAAATCAGATGATGCCGCCGATATGCTATTGCGCATTTCGTCCTTACTCCGGTTTACCGTATATGAAGCCAATGGCAAAACCATTCAGCTGGAGCAAGAGCTCAATTACCTGCGGCACTATATAGCCTTGCAGGAGTTGCGGTTTGGCAGCCGGGTGGAGGTTTGTTTTACCGTAACGGGTAATACGGCAGGCAAAATGATTGAACCCTTCCTAATTCTACCCTTTATAGAAAACGCTTTTAAATATTGTTTGAATAATGAAGAGGAAGAAGGCTGGATAACGATCTATGTTTTTGTGAATGAAGAACAGTTGTCTATACAGGTAGAAAATAGTCTGTCAAAAACAGAGAAAGCAGACAATACTGAGGACCAACAGGGATTTGGCATTGCTCATGTACAGAAGCGATTGGAGTTGTTGTATCCCGGCAATTATTCACTGAAGCTCACACCCGGTAAAGAAAGCTTTTTTGTGTCATTAAAATTGCCCCTGCATGCTGCCTGCTAAGATCAATTGCCTGGTATTGGAGGATGAAAAGCCAGCGCAGGATATCATGCTGCTGCATATTCAACGCATTCCCTCCTTGTCGTTGCGTGCAGTGGCTGGAAGTGCAGCACAGGCATTGGACTACTTACATACAGGAAACATTGATCTGTTGTTTGCCGATATCAACCTTCCCGGTATATCGGGATTGCAGCTGGCACAGTCGTTGCCGGCTACCACAGGTGTTATCTTCACCACTGCCT
Organism: Flavisolibacter tropicus; assembly: GCF_001644645.1. NCBI lineage: Bacteria > Pseudomonadati > Bacteroidota > Chitinophagia > Chitinophagales > Chitinophagaceae > Flavisolibacter > Flavisolibacter tropicus. The sequence goes on from NZ_CP011390.1 coordinate 2,584,577, forward strand.
ATGAGCAATATGCGGTAAAGGGCTTTGAGTTGAATGCAGTGGACTACCTGGTAAAGCCGATAGCTTTTGAACGGATTGAAAAAGCAGTAAATCGCTACTTTCAGCATTTCCACAAACAGCCGGCAATAGTAGCAAGAGAAGGACAGACAGCACAACGTTCCTTTCTATTTATTCGCTGCGAGCGTAAGATGATGAAGCTCCATCTAGATGAAATACTTTACCTGGAAGCACAACGCAATTACCTGATTATTCAAACAAAGGAAGGTGTACACAAAACCTATCAATCCATTTCTGAGATAGAAGACAAATTACCTGCTGGTCATTTTCTGCGCGTGCACCGCTCCTTTATTGTTTCAGTAGACCAGGTAACCGCTATTACCGCCAGTCAGATCCTTATTCAACAGCACACGATACCAATTGGAAGATTGTACCGCAAGGAGGTGGTGGATGCTATACATCAATTGAAAAAGGACTCTCTATAATTCTTCAGCACCCGGTGAGGATCTAAATACAAAAAGCCTACTTGTTGTAGGCTTTGACTTAAACAATTTACTTATTGGCAATAATGAATTAGACCGCTGGCAATAAAATTTTAAACGTTGTTCCTTCACCTGGTTTACTTTCTGCCCACACATATCCATTATGGTTTTCTGCCACCTTTCTTACAATAGAGAGGCCAACACCGGTTCCTTTGTATTCAGCCATACCATGCAGGCGGGTAAAGACATTGAATATGCGTTCAGCATCGGCTTGCTCAAAACCAATCCCATTATCACGCACTTCAATTAAATGATACGCTTTACTTTCTTCTTCTTCAGACAGGTGTAAGGCCGTATCGCTTCCTTTTATACGTGTAGATGAAAGCTTAATTACTGGCGTGCTATCTGACTTGCTGTATTTCAGCGAATTGCCAATGAGGTTTTCAAATAACTGTTGCAGCTGCAGCCTATTTCCTTTTATAACAGGCAAAGCATCAATTATTATTTTGGCATCCTTTTCTTCAATACTCAATTCCAGATCTTCCAATACCATTGGCAATGTTTTATTAAGATCTACCACCTCTTCATGACTTACGCCTCGTGAAATATGGGAATACATCAGCAGATCATCAATGAGGATGCCCATTCTCTTAGCTCCCGTTTCCAGGCGATCAAAATAGCGCAGGTCTTCATCCTGTAGCTTTTCTGCAAGCCGCTCTCTTAACCGTTCCGTAAAAAAATGGATCTTCCGGATAGGTTCTTTCAGGTCATGAGAAGCTGCATAAGTAAATTGCTCCAATTCTTCATTTTTCCGGCTCAGTTCAAGAGTTCGTTCCTTTACCTTATGCTCCAGCTCTGCATTGGCCTTTGAAAGAAATTGCTCAGCTTTCCTTTTTTCAGTAACATCTAAAGTAAAGCAGCGGGTATGCACAAAATTCCCATCTTCCCAAAGAACATTTGAGTTGATAACTACATTCCGGATTGTACCATCCTTACAGCGCAGCAACGCTTCATATTGGTTTAGTGTTTCATTTCGGGAAAGACGTGTAAGAATATCATCAATGATTGGTCGGTCTGCATGAAATTCAGCAATATGATGACCAATATATTCTTCTTCCGTATAGCCTAACAATTGCAGCTCTGCTTTATTAGCCCAAACAATAATACCATTACTGTCTACCCAATGCAGGCCTACAGTAGCATTATCAAAATAATCCTGGAGCTCTTTGGCTTTTTTCTGTAGCTCAACCTCCATTTCTCTTTTCTCTGTTATGTCGCTTACTAAAACCATTAAGCCCCCAACTATTCCATCATTGTCAATGTCTGGTATGTATTTAAGCTGCACATAACGTATTCCTTTTTTATAAGGAACTTCTGCTTCAAAATCTAACGCATTGCCGGCTAGTGCTGACTGTATTTTATCTTTAAGGATTTCAATGGCAGCTGCTCCCATCACCTCGGCAAAGGGTTTCCCAATAATATCTTTCTGTGCTAATTCAAGCCAGCCCTCACAAGCCTTGTTGGCATATTGATAACACAGCTCATTATCAATATAATAAGTAGGAATGGGTGATATATCTACAAGACGGTTTCTAATATCTTCCTGGGACTTAGATAACAGAATAGCTTCCGTTATTGGATTTCGCGTTTGCATGGTTAGAGTAATAAGAGATATAAGGGTTATAGATAAAATTACGTATGATACCTCTACCTTTTCAAAAGAATCTTTTGGCTGGCAATGTCTTGGAATAACAAAGGAACATTATTCTTGATCTGGGCGCTGCTACAAAAAAAGGCTTCAAAATGAGCAGCATGATACAGCTCTGCTATTGGGAAAGTAGTAGGTTCGTAAGTCATACAGGGTTAGCAAAGGTAGACTTATAAACGTCTCTATAAGGCAGTATAGTGGGGTTTTGTGGTTTCTTTGACTTAATAAAGCAGGCTATTGCTGAACATTAATACTATTCCACTCTCTTTGCTTTTTTCAAGTTTTCTTACCCACAAGGCATGTGGGAAAAAGCCTCTGCCATTGCAGCACAGAGTCCACAACCTCAGCAACATAGGCAGAAACAAGGCTTAGGCGGAAAGGTAAAAAAGAACTGTTAATCTTGACACCTAGAACCGTTGGTTAGACCACCAACGGCAACGGCAGGTTATAGGTATATAGCACACCTTCCCTATTTTGATCCTAATTATTTTTTAGGCAGTTTCTTTACATTAACTGCATTCCATCCTCTATCGCCTTTTTCCACTTCATAAGTCACTTTATCATTTTCATTTAGCGGCTCCAACATTTGACTCATGTGTACAAAAATGCGTTCACCGGTTTGCGCATCATTTATAAATCCAAAGCCTTTCCCTGTATTAAAGAAGCTCAGCACTCCTTGTCTAAGAAGATCTTCTTCCTGGGGCTCATATTTAGGAACACCAATTTGGATGTCTTCCAGGTTGTACACTTTTCTCATTTTGGGATCTGGTGGCGTAGAAGTAATGTTTCCATTTTCATCTATATAAGCCATCATATCATCCAATGATTTGGTTTTACCGGCATTTGCCTTACGCTCTTCCATTTTCTCTTTCTTTTCCTGGCGTTGTTTCAGGCGTTTCTTTTCTTTCTCTTTTTTATTGAAGGTTTCTTTTGATTTAGCCATATATAAGATTTAGGTTAAGAATGACATATTTTACTATAGAAAAAACATGCCGTAGTTTAAAAATATGTTTTAATTGCTGAACTATGAGGCGTTAAAAAGCCCTGCATTACAGGGTTTTTCAATAATCTACCATCTGCTTTTCCTGTAACCTCCGCCCTTAAAATTGCGGAAGGGAATATTACCGGCAGGTTGATCTCCTATTGGTGTTGCTACCATCGGTTTAATGGAGCGTTCCACAAAGGTACCATTTTTCCCGCTCTTCAATGGCTTTTATGCAGCAGAGCCGTTTACCATTTCTACAAAACCCAAGCCCACCCTCACTTTCAGGCGAGCTTCAGGCTCTAGCTTTGGCCAGGTCCATACACAAAAACGCCGGAATACGAGTATTCCGGCGTTTGAGATTGTTTTAACCTTAAACAAATATTATTTAGGATTCAAGGTTTGATCAATACGTTGAGCAATATCCATCAGGTGGTATTTGCTCACTTTGTCGTTTGTTCTATTAATTGCAGAACGCACTTCGGCTAACAATTCTGTTAAGTGCCCTCTTGCAATAGATGGAACATCTGTATTTTTTGTATTGATAACCGGTACAGGTGAAGCACTCGGTGTAGCTGCCGCGTCTGTTGGCAATAAAGCAATCACTCTTTCTACATAAGCCTTTTGCAGATTTCTGCGGTACATATCGGTGGCACTGCCTGTACGTAATTCGCTGAAAATACCAGCTTTCAGATCAGCAATCAACTCCAATGCGCTGTAGTTAGTACTACCAAAGCGCTCTGATGCTTCAATCATTCTGGCTAGTCTTGACGCAGATAAAACACTGCTTAATACGTTTGTCTGAAGCGTATTAACATTGTTATTTACAGGTTCTGCAATCTTATTCAGAATGTTTTTATCCAGCAACCAGCTAGGGGTAGTAAATACTTGCCCTTGCAACCAGTTTACTGCTTCTCTTTGTTTTGCTTTTGGTGTTGGCGCATACACATCACCGGCTTGCTCAATGCTCTTGTACGTTTGCTCTACACCGCCAATATTTCTGGCAACGTGGTTGGCATAACGGTTAAACTGGCTTAGCACGGCACCATACATTTCACTTAGGTTCTCAAATCGATCACCTTCTTCTTTAGTCCACTCAGGTAGATTCTTTACAACGTACTTTAAGTTTTTAACACCATAGTCGCTTGCTTTCATGGCGTTATCACTTAAGTCTTCTGTTTGTGCACGAGGGTCATTACCGCGGCCTTCACCACCAAACCATAGTTTTGGATTCTTGCTCAAGCGGTCAATGATCAACTTATTGCTTTCTTTTCTGTCTTCTTCTTCGCTTTTATCTGTCCAGCGGTAACCCCATTCAATAGCCCACATATCATACTCACCGATTCTTGGATACAGACCTTTGCGGCTAATATTATCACCAGGTTGTGCTACATAGTTAAAACGGGCGTAGTCCATAATAGAAACGGTATGACCATTCTTTTCAACCCATTCTTTGTCGCGTAACTTTTCAACAGGAGTAAAGCTGCTGCTACCCATGTTATGGCGTAAGCCCAGCGTATGTCCTACCTCGTGAGAAGAAACAAAACGAACCAGGTCTCCCATTAACTGGTCATCGAATACCATTTTACGAGCACCTGGGTCCACAGCTGCAGCCTGGATAAAGTACCAGTTTTGCAGAAGCTTCATTACGTTATGATACCATCCGATATGGCTTTCGAAGATCTCACCACTTCTTGGATCGTGAACGTTTGGACCATAAGCATTAGAAATATCACTAGCCAAATAACGGATAGCAGAATAGTTAGCAGCCTCCAAGCTCATGGTGCTGTCTTTAGGCCATTCCTTACCAATGATGGCATTTTTAAAACCAGCTTTTTCAAAAGCTACCTGCCAGTCGTTGATACCAGCAATCAAATAAGGCTTCCATTTGTCCGGAGTAGCCGGATCAATGTAATAAATGATTGGCTTTTTAGGTTCTACTAATTCACCACGTTTGTATTTTTCAACATCTTCTGGTTTAGGTTCCAGTCTCCAACGAGCGATGAAAGTTTCAGTGCTCGCTCTTTGAGCTGTATCCGCAAACTCAGAGATCTGGTCGGCAAAGAACCCTACACGAGGATCAAAAGCACGACGCTTCATAGGTACATCTGGAAGACGTATAAAAGAGGTATTTGTTTCAATGGTCACCACACCCGCAGTTCTTGCCGCCGGTAAGCTGGCAGGTCCGGCGGCAGGTTGTCCAAAGCCACCAGAAGAGGGAACTGACGTGAAGGTTTTTGAAGTGCGGATCTCAGTATTATCGTTAAAAGAGCGAATGGTTTCGATATAAGAGCGGTCCGAAGCAATACTAGCCAAACCAAACTGGCGCTTTGTATTGGCAGAAAGTGACACCACCTGGTTATCGCCTTTAAAGAAATCCGTAACATCGATAACTACGCCTGTAGTATCTCTATTAAAGGCCTTAATATCAAAAGCCGCAACGATAGGATCTACGTTAGAATTACGCACGGCCTGGTAGATAGGTTTTGTGCTATCTGGAGAAGCCACTACGTTTAATACAGTACGTAAGAACACTTTGTTTTCTGGCCCCTTTTCAAAACGTAAAACGTTTTCATTGGCCTGTTCACCACCATAAACGCCAGCGCCTGGTGTCATACGCACGTAACGGGTAACCGTTAAGAAGTCCTTATTCATTAAGGCGTTGGGAATTTCAAAATAGTATTTGTCATCTTGAAAATGCACAACAATCAGTCCTTTCTCTGTACGCAACTTAGAGCGGTCGAAAAAAGAAGCAAATGATTTTGGACCTGATTTTGGAGCGACAGCCCCTGGTGTTCCTGTTCCGGGAGTTCCATTTGTACCTCCTGTTCCATTGGTGCCAGCCGGAGGCATGGGTCTGACGGCAGTTGTACTTGGTGTAGTAGTTTGCTTATTGTTTAGAGTGGCGCAGCCAGTAACCACCATAGCAGCTGCAGCCCCCATAATAAGCGAGATCCTTTTTCCCATCGATTCTCATTGAATTTTAAGTGTGATAAAACGTTGACGTTATCTAAAAGGGTAACAAGTTATTCATTTTAAGTATATGAAAGTCAACACTAATTGTATACACTTAATTAACCAACTGTTTCAAACAGTTGATAATCTTCCAAATCCCTACTTTGACAAGATGGTGTTAGAAGCGAAACAAGGAAGAAGGGCTCTGATCCTAACAGGATCTCGAGAGCGAAGGTTTAGACCTAATCCTTTGAGAAAAGTATCATTGACCAGACTGTCAACGGCAACGATAGGCCGATCTATTTTAAAGATGCTGATGTGTCCGTTTAGTTTTTCGTTTTAAGATTCAATTCAAAAATGCCTCCTACAGCCTCACCAATGATGTGGACATAATACTTACCATCAGGCAGTGAAGTCAAATCAATAATAGGATATCCATCTTCTTCAATATAATTATCGATGATTGGCTTTATTGGCTCATCGCGAACAACTTCCATTTGTTTTGGGTAAGAGGAATCAAAAAGCTGCATTTGCATATTTCTTGTACTTATCAGAAAACGAACAGTTGTTTTAGCCTCTTTGCTTTGTCTTTTTACTTCAATGGGTAGACAGTTTCCCTGTCCCGTTTCGCAAGCAGCCAACTGTTCCAATTGCACTTCAGAGGCAGGCTTTGCACCAGTTTTAAGTTGTGCACCCGGCGCAGATGGAGTGGGTTTACAAGAAGTAAAGAATAGGATTAATCCAAGGATATATACAGAAGCTTTCATAAAGTAACACACAATGGGACAGATTTTGCTGCCACAAGTGGCATTCTATGTTCTGTTGTTTAGTTAAAGATAAGAGTTGAAGCTATATATAATCAGGGCACTTTCCGATACGGCCATTAAGGAACTGCATTTCCCGCATAGTTATTATTGAATAGTAACCAACAAAGACTCTATTCAATGTCTTCGGTTATTTATCATGAAAGAACAGCTGCCTTTAAAACTACTGTAGCAAAATTCAAATCGGATTCTAAAGCATCTAATTCTTCTTTCATTTTCTTTTTAAACTCAACGGGCTCCTCTACCATCTTTGTCAGAAGAGTTCTGTAATATTCCATTCCTTTAAACAGATTGCCCTTAAAAGAAGAAAAATATTTTGCCTGCTTTTCATTCATTGAGATTACATTTTTATCGATCTCCTTTCTCAGGTAATCAACATACATTTTAAATTCATTGATAAACATGTGTGGCCGATACAATGAATTTAAAATAGTAGTACGTCCGTAAATGTGCCCAACCATTTCTTCTAAAGAGAACACTTTGGAAAAATAGGCCAGGTTGGGGCCTGGACATATAGTAACAGCTACCAGCTTATGAGGGTCGGGAATATTGTTCGTTAAGAGTGCAGATGAAGCAAGGCCTTCGCACAAACAGTCTTTTTCCGTGATCTCATTGCTTCGCTCCGCCCTCTGCTCCTCAGACAAATCAGGATCGGCCAGTACAGCTTTTAATTTTTTATGTTGGTATTCCCTTGATGCCGTGCAAATAGGTTGTTCGGTAAACTCAGTATTAAAAGCAAGGAGTTTCTTGTAACAAGGGCTTCCCGGCCTGTTTTTTTGGATCCGTTCTTTCCGTTGTTCTTCAGAAGAACTTTTTCTGAAGTTGTTAAAGGGAACCCCAAGTGGTGAGGCATGGCTCAAAAAATAATCAGCCTGTTTTGCATGGGCAAGCTGTTGCAAGGTTGCCTCATCCACGTTTGTAGCTTCAGGCACCAGTAAAAATGGGCTACCCCACCCGGTGCTGTCTATATTGTAATATTCTCTTAGAAATTTATCCTCGCGGCTAGTTCCAATTCCCCCTTGTACTGTGATCTGAATTTCGGAGTTTTCTGAAAGCCTTAGACGGTTTTTCTGGCTTAAAGCCTGATTGCATATTTGAGTTAGCTCTCTTGCCAACTCTTGTTTTTTAATTTTGAATTCTTCCAGTATTGGTCCAAGTAGGTAACCCTCTGTAGGAAACGCATGGCCGCCACAATTTAAACCGGACTCGATACGAAATTCGGAAACCCATAATCCCTTTTTCGCTAAAAATTTTCCCTGGATAATGGCCGAACGATAGTCACTTACTTTAAGAATTATTTTCTTTCTGATGATCCCGTTCGCATCGGGAAAAAAATCTGGAAAGTTTTCAAGGAACGCGAACAAGCGGGGATTTAAACCAGCAGAAAAAACAACAGATGAATTAAGTGTACTGTTAGCAAACCCACGAAGTGCAGATGTAGCATCGGAATACTCTACAGGAAGAAGCTGGCCATCTTTTGCATAATTCAGGTTATCCACCTTGGTCATAATGTTTACATTAATGGCGCCTGTAACAATCTTTCCTCTTAGTTGTATTTGAGCAACATCTTTCTCCGCCCCCTGCATCTTGGTCATTTCAACATAGAGGCCCTTTAGAGGAGAATCTTCCGGAAGCAGTTTAAAGTATTTTACGATATCGTTTCCTTCCTCAAAAGGTTCATTTTTCATGTCTTCTACTTGCTTATCTACAATTCGCTGCATTAAATCGAGATAGGCTGTTACTCGCTTTGCCCTATGATCTACGTCCTCAATCGGAATAGGAGTGTATTCCTCACCAGACTGCTTACAATAAAACTCCCGCATCTGTTCAATCAAATCGACCTGTATAATTGATACTACAGATGATATTCCGAAACGGGCAACTTTTATAGGAGAATCAATGGTAAAGCCCAACCCCATAACAGGAATATGAAATGTATGCCCGGATGCGTTTTTCATAGATAATAGCATATAGAAGGTCAACTAAAAATTTAGCACTCGTTATTTGCGTTCAAAAGTATTGGAAGAATAATACCTGAAAATATGACACTAGTCATAGTTGCAGTTCTTATCAAAGCGTATCACTGAGTATAATGATATCCATTCTTCCAACTTTTCTTTATAAGATCCTGCCTTTTCAATTTGGAACCACCATCACAAGAAAAAGAGCTATTAAAAGCAGCTAAATACTTTCTACCTTATTGAAAAGCGAAGAAAGGCAACAAAGAGAATAGTGCATTACTTTCAGATGTAGCACTTGCCCACCTTTATTTAGCGAGGCCTTCGGGGCAACAGGCAGAGGAGATGTTCAAAATAGCGGTGTCCCTTTTTCTTTAGATCATACTCCTTAGCATAACTCTAAGCGCTGCATTCAGCTTTAACTGAGGTACTACCTTCTGATTTATTGCTAGGCTGTGTTTTTGTAGCAATAAAATTATTTCTGGTCGCTACTTTTTGTGTGTTTGTCTCATCTACAAGGCACACTACTTAACAATATCTCGGCTTTACTTACAAAGGGGATTTTTTTACTAATTATTTCATGAAAAGGATTATGCTGCTTATCGCTATTTCAGACTTATCATGTTCGACCAACGTCTAACTACTATCAGGTGCAGACTCTTTTATTAACGTTCAGCCAATTAGTGATAATCACTGAACGCATTATAATAAATACGCAGTTCCGCAACAATGGTTATAAAAAGAATAGTGATGCGCATTTTTCAACACTATACTGAGAATAGCTTAACATTATGTAGAATTCCTTATGTCTAGCAAATTTTACAGTTCTGTTATGCCCAAGCGTTTAATCATCTTACTACTCCTGATTTTAAGTTTTCAATCTGTCTTCAGTCAACAGCTGGACTCTCTATTAGCCATTCAACAAAAAGCAGACCCCCAGGAAAAAATATATATTCATTTTGACAAGGGATATTACAATCCCGGTGAAACCATTTGGTTTAAAGCTTATCTTTTTTCGGGTATTTATCCAACGGAGGTAAGTAAAACCTTTTATACTGAATTGCTAGATGAAACGGGTAAGATTCTATATCAGAAAACAGCACCTATATCTTTTGCTAGTGCAGTTGGCAGCTTTGATATTGATTCCAACTTTTCGAAGCCTGTTATTTATTTTAGGTCCTATACCCTTTCGATGTTGAATAGCGATACCAACTTTATCTATACAAAAGCGATTCGCATTCTTTCAACAAAAGAATCAGTAACAAAGCTAAAATCTTCAGTCACTAAAACCAGGCTTAGCTTTTTACCCGAAGGTGGTGACATGGTTGCAGGATTACCCTCTACCGTTGCTTTTATTTCAACCAACGATGAAGAACTCCCTATAAAGATAATCGGTCAGGTATTGGATAATCAGAGGAAGAAGGTTGCTGAATTAAAAACACTCCATGATGGAATGGGAAAGTTTGTTCTTACCCCGGAAGCAGGTAAAACATATACTGCTACCTGGCAAGATGAATTGGGGAAAAGCTATTCTACTGCATTACCCATTGCCAGCTCCCAAGGAGTAATTCTAAAAATAAATGATGAAGAAGCAAACAAACGCTTTACCCTTTATCGTACAGACCAGGCACCAGAGGAAATGAAGCAGTTACATGTTATCGCTTATATGAACCAAGAGATAGCATTCAGGGCGGATGTAAATTTGGCAAACAAACTTACTGCCACCGGAATATTTCCAACGAATACCTTACCCTCAGGCATTTTACGAGTTACCGTTTTTGACAACAATTTCAAAGCAGTTCTTGAGCGTATAACATTTGTAGACAATGATGATTATGAGTTTGACGGTGATGTTTACATGGTGCAGAAAGATTTAAAGAAACGTGGCCTAAACAAGGTAGAAATCCTAATTTCTGATACCATACCCTCTAATATCTCGCTGTCAATAACAGATGCGGATCTACAAGAGTTTAACCCTTTGGAGGATAACATTGTAAGTCACCTGCTCTTAACCGGTGAGTTACGGGGTAAAATTGTAAATCCTTATTACTACTTCTTCATCAACAATGACAGTACTTCCTTTTACCTGGATCTGGTAATGTTAACGCACGGCTGGCGCCGTTACAATTGGGACAATGTATTTGCAGGAAAAACAGTTCCACTACAATGGAAAGAAAATAATTACCTGGCTCTTAATGGACAAATTTCTGGTTTACCACCCAATAGTATTGGACCAGACCTGCAACTAAGTGGCATTTTGAGAACATCAGATTCAGCAAATAACTTTATTGTGCTGCCAGTAGATCGTAAAGGAAAAGTATTTTCGGATGGTCTTATTTTTTACGACAAAGCCAAGCTTTTCTTCAACTTTAATACACAGAAGTTGATTTTTGATAAAAGTATGCTGGTTTTAGATAATGGTTTACGTAAGAATAATACAAAGGCCTGGTTAGATTCAAACCTCAAAAAGAGTTTACCCCAATTAAATGCGGCTGTTGTAACAAGCAATAACCAGGTAAACAAAAAAGCGTTACAAATGCGACAGCAGGTTAAATCCATAACGCTGGAAAACGTAACGGTGCAAGCAAAGACCAAAACATCCAAAGAAAAAATGGACGAAAAATATACAAGTGGCTTATTTTCTGGTGATGCCTATAGTTTCGATTTATTAAATGATCCCTTTGCTTCAAGTGCATCTGATATTTTTCAATACTTACAAGGCAAAGTAGCAGGTCTACAAATTTCAACTGGAGGGAACGGACCCTCACTAAGCTGGCGGGGTGGCACACCCGCTCTTTACCTGAATGAAATGCAGGCAGATGCAAGTTTGCTTTCAGCAACACCCGTAAGCGATATTGCCTACATTAAGATATTCAGGCCCGGTGAAAGTATTGTATCGGGAGGTGGTGGCGGAGTAATAGCCATTTATACACGGAAGGGCGGCGATGTTAAACCTGACCCCAATACCAAAGGCCTAAATTATGTACAGGTAATGGGCTATTCCGCAGTAAAAGAATTTTATTCGCCGAATTATGCAACTGTTGCAGAAAAAGATGTAGAGGACGTACGCACAACTCTTTATTGGAATCCCTCCATTTATTTAGACAAAACCAAACGGCGTATCCGGTTCCAATTTTATAACAATGACATAACCAAACGCTTTCGCCTGGTTATGGAAGGGATTAATGCAGCTGGCAAGCTGATACATGTAACAAAGGAGGTGATTAGTGCCTCTAATGAACCCTTAAAATAATCATACAACCTTTGTGTGGGTGCTGGCAAGAAAACAACCACCACCCTTTTCAAAGTACCTATGCAAGGAATAAGTAGTGTCGCAAGAAGTTGCCCGATTTGAGACGATAATTTTTTAAGTGATCCTATGTCTATTCATTCACCCATAATACACGAATAATATTAGATGCAACTTCACTCGCACTTTAGTATTCTACTTCAATGAATACTTGCACCTACTTCAGTTTAACAGATCATCAATATTGATTGCCTCCAAATAAGGTGTTAGTGTTTGCATATTTACCGACACCCGAACTTCCTCTACTGCTTTGCTTGCCTTATTGCAATACATTTCAATATAATAATCATCCAATTGAAATAGAAACACCATGTGTGTTGAATGGTTTCGCTTGGCTATCAATACGCCTTCATGAAGAAGGATTAACTGCATTTCCTGTGCATTTAATAAGAAAAAATCAGAAAGCTTCATAGTTTGCAATTTTTAATACGGTTAACTAAAAGGCTTACCACTAACAAATGCTGAAACGATAACTGATGCTAAGAAAACTAACGGGCTTAAAGATGGGCTTAACTAGATAAAACGGAAAACGTGGACAAGAAAACAAACAGCCCTAAAAATATAAACTGAGGCGATTATTTTACAAAAGTATTTCTATTGCTTGACTGCTTTAGCGTCTTTAACAAATTCATACAAGCAGACGCATTAATTTGATGTATTACCAGCAGCATTATTCATGTGCTGTTGATTCAGATGAAAAATTAAGGCCGATATCCCTTCTATCGCCATTTCACTGGCATTTCGAAAGCCTGTTATGCGTTGTTTTTCGTCATGGCCATACCTGGCATCTTTTAGTTCATTTTCCAAAGCATCTATTCTTTCACGATAAAACATAGTGTTATTTTCCGGATCAGCTGTTTGAGCAACCTGGTTAAGTATTTCCTGATAACGGGTAACCAATTGCTCAAGTGAATGCAGGTTATCGTCGGAATAATTCTCAGGTAGTTTTTCCAGTAACGTTTTTAAAACACGATAATGTTCTTCCATAGCTCTATAGATTACTTAAATCATGCCTTATTTGTTAAAACAATTAAATTAATTGACAGTTCCTACCAATAGTCCGTATTTAATTGTAACTGGGTATGGTATTACCAGTCTATAGGTATGACTACAAATTGGATAAAAAACAGGATAGGATATAATGAAGAATATTTCAATTGGAAGGCTGTCGTTTTGGTATTATTCTTATTTATTCTCTTTATTGGAGCGCAGGTCTACTTTATATTGGAATACTTTCTTTCTACGTAATTGTAGGAAAGCAATTTTGAATCAGTATGTTTCCGCCTGCAAAGGTATAAAGGCAGGTTCTCTACCCACTAAAGCATAATACAGATTCTGAAGGTCATGCATAGTGTTTTCTTCTCTCAGGATTAAGCAATGTGCTTGACTATGAACAGAGGTAGCTTCTTAAAAGATCATGTTTTTGCGAGGTCCGCAACTTTACAATTGCCGATTCTTTTATTTGACGGACCCGCTCACCACTTAAACAAAATTTCTCACCGATCTCATCTAAACTCATAGCTTCTAATAGCCCAATTCCATAATAATCACAAATCACTTCACGTTGCCTGACGGTTAATACCTGCAGTACGCGCATTACCTCTATTCGTAGCGATTCTACTTGAAATAATTCCTTCTCAATATTCTCTGTATCCTCATTGGCTATTGTATCTGCTAAACAAGTTTCTTCGGCTTCTGAAAGCGGCGCATCCAGACTTATATGCCGACTTGAACCATTTAGTGCAACAGATACTTCAGCAATATCAATTTGCATTTCTTCAGCTATTTCGGCTGAAGATGGTTCCCTTTCCAGCGTTTGATAAAGGGAAAGCGAAACTTTTTGAATGCGGTTCTGTTGCAGTGCCCTATTTGAAGGCAGCCTGATCATTCTGGCATGTTCAATTATAGACTGCAGAATGCTCTGTCTCACCCACCAAACTGCGTAAGAGATAAACTTAAACCCTCGCGTTACATCGAATTGCCGGGCAGCCCTGATCAATCCCACATTGCCTTCATGTACCAAATCAGGAAGTGAAAAACCCATATGTTGGTATTGTTTTGCTACCGATACCACAAACCGCAAATTGGCTTTGATCAAAGCATCGACGGCCTGTTGATCTCCTTGTTGTATTAAAGAAGCTAAGCGCACTTCTTCATCAAGCGAAATCAATTCCAGCTTGCCTATTTCTTGCAAGTATCTTTCGAAACTCCGTGCTTCACGATTGGTAATCGATTGGCTAATCTTTAACTGTCGCATAGTGAATAAATATCTTAAGCAGTTTAATTAGTTAACGCTTGAAGAAAAAAATATAAGAGCCCTATTAAATAGAGCTCTTAGAAATCCCACAAGCATATACATTACCAGCGGCTCTTGTTATATGAGCTACTGTCGTCTCTGAAATTATTACTTCGCTCAGGTCTTTCTTCTCTAGGCCTGGCCTCTACTACGCTTATTGCACTTCCGTCTACGATGCCATTATTTAATTCCGTAATAGCATTTCCGGCTTCTTGTTTATCCGGCATTTCTACAAATCCGAATCCCCTTGATTTACCTGTAAACCGGTCCAAGATTACTTTGGCAGATTCTACCTGGCCATAACTACTAAAAGCACTTTTTAAAGCCTCATCAGTTGTATTGAGACTCAAATTGGAAACATAAAGGTTCATACTAAAATTTTAATGATAAGAAAAATTGAGTAAGGCAAGAGGCTAGACTGATAAAAATGCAGGTTGCTAGTGCTGTATGATTAGGAGAATACTACTGCAAGGCTCAATAGATTCCCTCAAGATACCACTATTAAATAACAAAACGGAAAATGCTTTCTATTTAATTAATAATCTTGTAAGCCAGTCAGCTTATTGCAAAATCTTAACGTAATGGCTTAATGATTGAGCATACCTTAGAAAGAAGAACTATTTCATCAGTACCATTCAAGTACACTTCTTTTCTGCAATTTGAAATTAATATCATTAACATTCTGACATGAACATCTATGTATATAATATTCCGATCCATTTAAGCAATAAAGAATTGGAAAGCCTGTTTTCATCATACGGAGAAGTATTGTCTGTAGAAATTGAAAAAAATAAAGAAACCAGTCTGTCGCTTTGTATAGCATATGTGCATATGCCCATAGAAACACAAGCCCAGCGAGCTATCGTTGCATTAAATGGAATGGAACTTTATGGCAGAAAGATCATTGTACAGCAAGAAGGTGGCTCAAATTACCTTCAAACATTTACGTAGGCAGTTTTCAGGCCATGATCCAAATCCTTAACTTATCAAGTACAGCAGCTATTAACCGATTGTTTATCCCTACCTATTATAACTATTCAGATCGTCATTGCCGGCTTCATTTGTTCATTAATCAACTTCTTTTGGGGGGATTTTGTTGTTGTGGAGGAATATTACCTCCTATTTGTTGTTTTACTGTATAACAAAGTTCATCCATTAACTCTTGGTTATTGGTGTTGCCAAAACAATGTCTGCCTTCTTCTATAAATTGTAAATGGCTTGGTGGCTCATTTATGGGCGCACCACCATATCTGGTCAAGTGAGCTTTATAGAGTTGCCCGCTACCCTTATCTACTATATAGTAGGCTAATGCACCCTTATACATCACTACTGCGCTAATTTCCATACTTGCATTTACTGAATAAGATACAATGATGGTGCCCATTAATAATTGACTCCGGTAATGCTGAAATTGCAATAATTAATAGGTCCATAACAAATTATGGGTAATTCTAGTATCTATATTGACCTTACTGGGCAATCCTTTACCGGTAAAGGACTACTTCAAGCATTTTTCGTTGTCCGTTGAGCGAACGGTTTAGGTCTCTTCACGCCACATTACAATTTTAAAGTGATGCTTTCTTTATTTAACCGCAAAAACAGTTTAAACAGATTGGCCGTAATTGAAAGGAAAATATATAGGCAGGCAACTAAGCATTTAATGAAATAAAATTTTTCAGGTGAGATGCTTAGCTATCTCAGATTTATTTATCGATGCAAAATTTACTAACGCTTATCCAGCAAGGCCTTCAGTGCAACAGGTTCAAGAGAGGTATCAAAACAGAAATTGCATTATCTAAGAACCTATGATACAAAAAACATCCAATCAGAGTTATTTACTATTCAATACCCACGAGGGATTCGACTCCCGCTCTGCACACTAACATTACACAGGAACACTATAACTCCGGAGTAACAATCTAATGACTTTACAATTTATCAGAAGACCCGAAAAACAAACGTAAGACAACAATTAATCATAACAGATTCAATACAATAATTCTCAAATAATATGCAATATGAACGTCTATTGTATTTATCAATAGTTCAATAGGCCAGCTGCATATTATATACTGTATTGGCGAGCACCCTCCATTAAATTTACTGTTACGAATAATAAATAGTGGATATCCATTTTACAAGCGTACCTTACACTATTAGACAGAAGAACCTAAGTATCAATTTAACTCCTCTCGTTCCATTCTTACATCTTCTTCCAGCTTTATTCACTTTTAAATGATTGTATGAAAAAGAATCTCATTCTGATGAGCTTTCTTGCCCTGTCAATCTTCGCATTTGGACAAGCTCAAGAAAGCATTACACCGCAACACAAAGAAAAAATAACAAGCACGGATGCAGTAAAAATCACCCTCCCTTATTCCCCGGAAGTAGTGGTTAAAGCACTCAACAACTTCGTTCTTATAACTGGAAGAGCTGAAGCAATAAAAGCAAAAGGCTTTAACTTATCAGAGGACATGCGGTTAGTAAATAATAACATAAACGGCGTTGATATGCACTTCTTTGTTACTCTTAAAGAATCCGACAATCCGAATGTAACTGACCTGTATTTGAACCTGGCTTCTTCAACAACCAATAATGAAGACAATGGTGTAGTATCTTACTTTGATATGAAAGAAGCAAAAGATTACCTAGACAATTTGGAAATTGCCATTACGCACTTCGCAACCGATTTGCAATTGCAACTCCAAAATAAAAACCTATCAAAGTCTAAAGCTGCAACTGTACGGTTAAATGGAGAAGCTGATAAGTTAAATAAGAAACAGCAAAGCCTGCAACAGGCCATCAATAGAGAATACGATTCGAAAAAATATGATCGACTTACCAAAAGAATACATGTCGTCAATCAAAAAGTTGATAAAAATATCATCAATCAGTCCAACCAAAGAGCTGAAACCTTTAAACAAAGTATTGCTTTAGCCATATTGATAAATCGGATAAAAGCATAATCTTTTTCCTTCTGAAACCTATTATACACAAGCTTAAAATTAATTCCAATGACAAAGGTTACAGAAGTAAACTTGGATGAAGAAACTATACGCCAGGTAGGTTTACAACAAACAGACAAACCCATTAATGCACAAATAGCCCCAGATGCCAGGGTCTTCAGCTATCCTTTTTTAGAGGAAGTCTATATTATGGAAAGTGATCTTTATGGCAATACAATGCCTAAGGGTTCCTGCTTCCTGGCTTTTAATGGAAAGCATGGTTTAATAGGAAAACACTTAAAGGTGGAAACGCTTAAAAATGCCAGCGTAGAAGAGATCAAAAAAATGATTGAAGCCAACTCCGAAGGATAAAAACCTGGCAATTGATAAGAAGAAGGCAGTCATAAAAAATGACCTGCAGGCATAGTAGTAAATGCACAAAAAATTATTATGGCAACACTTAACCGCATACTTGTTTTGAATACCCTTATTAAGCATGAAACACTCACTTTGACAGATATTGGCAAAGAAGAAAACCTAGGCATGATTCCGAACAAGCAACACCTCCAGTTTATATTAGAGGAACTGGGTGAAAGTGGATATATACAGAAGCTTAATGGAGCTATGGTATCTACATACACAATAACTGATAAGGGAATTGCAGAAGGTGAAAGATTAAAAGAAGTATAAATGATCTCAGAATCCATATCGTACCACCCGTAGGTAGCATTAAAACAAAAGCACACATCTCACACAGCTCACTATACCGGAAACTGTTCAGTATAATTTGACCATTTTCAGAAGTAGTTGCAAAAATGCAGACCATTCGAACAACCCTGCTCTATAAATAACATATAATCCTGGCAAAATAAAAAAATAGCAGGGCCCCTGTTAAAGATCAACTTTGCCTGAATAAAAATCATACATAAAGCGACTGAGGGCATTCTCTATAAATAATAAATTTAGTTACAAATTATTCAAGGCATCAACGCTGGAAGACCGTTCTTGTTATTTAGTATTCTTTACAATTTCTTCAGAAAGGGAAGCTTTTGTATTTCTTCGCCCCGAAAGTAACCCTCCGTATTTTGTGGGTACCTCATCGCCCAATAATTTACCAAAAGGGCGGAGCCCTTCTACACGATCACAAATAATTTTAACTATGGCAATAAAGGGAATTGACAAAAACATTCCAGCAATCCCCCACAATGCACCCCCCAGCAAAACAATCAGAATAGAAACTAAGGCATTGATTTGCACTTTGGATGATACAATTTTGGGGACCAGGAAATTGTTATCAACAAACTGTATTGCGACGTAGGCTATAATGATGCCGAGTTGCGTTGAGTATCCTTCCTTTGTAACTGTTGCCATGAGAACAGGCAGTGCTATGGCAATAATTCCTCCGATATAAGGCAGCATATTGAGCAAGGCTCCAAGCAGGCCAAGCAGAATGGCATACTCTACACCAAGAATAAGAAGGGCAGTTGAATTCAGGGTTGCCACAATCAGCGCTTCGATAAGCAAACCAACCATATAACTCTGTATAGCCGATTTGGTTTGCCTGAGAATATCAGCTACCTGCCCTGAGTTTTTTTCTGCAAATGATTCGTATATAAAATTCAGGATAAGCGTTTTGTAATATAACAGAAGAAAAACATATACAGGCAATATGAAAACAAGCAGCAAGGTGGTAAGGGCAGAACCCAGTGTTTGGCCAACAAGCCCGTTACTGCTGCTGAATGCTTCGTTAACTAGTTGCACCTGTCGGGCAAGGGAAATGCCAAAAGTTGTTTGCACCCAAGCCTGGAAATGCACCAACAATTCGAAGAGTTTGTTTTTAAGGATAGGCAGTTTTTCACTGAAGCCAATTATTTGGGAAGAAATAAAATACATAATTCCCCCAAACACAAGAAAAGCTATCAGCATGGAAAAAATAATGGCAAAGATTTTTCCTATACCCTTTCTTTGAAAATAATTAGCCAAGGGGTTGAGCAAAATGGCAATAATCAGCGCAAAAGAAAAAGGCACAAGTATTCCTCTTAGGGAAGCCATCGCATATACCAGCAGTATAATCCCGAAAAGGATAATAGTGCTTTTAAAATAAAAAGGGAATTGCCTGATTTCCATATTTAAACAATAATGTTTTCAAGTAAATCTATCATTTCATGCTGAGGCCATTTGTATCAGCCTGCCAACTTTTGCTTTCCTATCTATTAATCTAACAGGAGCAATCAAGTAAGATCTTCATATATACTTAGTGGCGTGATAAACTACTGATAATTCCAGGGCTTATCAAGCAAATCCAGCACTTCTACTCTTGATAGTGTATCTTTTAGAAATACTAAAAGATAGGTTGACCGCATATCATCTGCAACATCTTTTGTTGCCTGAATTATTCAATTAAATCCAAATCAATTATATAGTTGGCAAGTATCCCATTGCGTCATACCCAATGTTTAATCGATTGCATACTATTCTCATAATAACTTATATTCTAAAGTTACCACATATAGTATAGGCCCCGGTATTATTCTTTAACTGCACATACATAGAAGTAACACACGTCTCCGGAGCCACACAGAATAATATATCATTAAGTATGGATTATTAAGCGTACCTTACATATATTCAATTAGAGCACTTTGTAATCTCTCCAACTTCCTTCTCTTCCTTACAGTTCCATTCCTTACAGTGTCTTTCCTTGAGTCTAGATTTAATCATCTTAAATTCTTTTTATGAATAGAACTATTCTATTGTTCTGTCTTCTATTAACTATTAGTATAGCATATGGCCAGGCCCAGAAAGGGTCGGTCTCCTATCAAAAAAGACAGCAGACAGCGGCTGTAATCGAATTACCCTATACGCCCAATATTGTAATGGCAGCACTCAACGACTATCTCTCCAAAAAAGGCCGGTCAAAGAGCACAGACTTAAAGGGCTTTACTACTTACAGAAACACTACGCCTGTGGCGAACGACAGTACAAATGCAGATCTATACTTCAAAGTAGAACGCAAAAGCAGGCAGGACAAAGAAACCACTATTGTATCCTTATTGCTAACCATGCCTTCAGATGAAACTACTAATCCAACTAATCAACACTATCTGAACATGGATGAAGCTAAGGTTTACTTAAATGAGCTAACACCAGCTATTGAAGCCTATAATCTCGAATTGCAGATAAAGGATCAAAACGGAGCAGTAACCGCCGCCGAGGATAGATACAAAAACTTAACAAATGAAGGCTCCAACCTTGAAAAAAGAAAGGAAGAGCTGGATAAGAAGATCCATAATAACAAAATGGAACAGCAGGCACAGCTTAACGAAATAGAACTGCAAAAACAAAAGCTAGCAACCAAGGTTAGTGAAAGAAAAGCTTAAACGATATTACTATAACATGCCCTTTGCTTTCAAATACAAGGACAACAAATAAAACGATATGACAAATATAACAACGCTTCTCGCCAAGGATAATTACATGACCACATTCGTAAAAGGGGTAAAGATGACAGGATTAGAAGACACTTTAAATACCGATGGCCCATTTACAGTATTCGTTCCCACCAACCTATCTTTTGGAAAGCTTGATCGTGGTGTAATTAAGGAGTGGGAAGAAGGCAATCATACACCCGAGTTAAGAGCCATTTTAAACCATCACATTATAGCAGGACGTATTAACATTACTGATTTAACCGATGGAGCCATCATCGAAACAATTGATGGGCAAAGGCTGGCCGTTACCGTTATTGGTAAAACCGTAATGATCAATAATGCAGTAGTGCTAGGACATGACCTGGAGGCATCCAATGGTGTTATTCATTCCATTGACAGGGTGATTGTAAGTAATTGATTGAGTCCGCTAACCATTTACAGAAGTTTTGCAAATAGACCTTTTATGAATACGGGGTCAAACTTTACTCACATTATCATGTTTGTTCCTTTTCCAAGATCAGGCAATGCTGTCACCAATAAAAGGGTTGTTTTCCACGTTCAACAAGGAATCACTATTTCATCGCCACACCTATTATAAGCCATGAAGAAAAGATACTGACCAACCTACTCCAAGAATTGATTTAAAACTCATTAATCAAGCATTTACTTCCAGCATGGGTAGTAATGAATAAAATACAGATGTATTAACAGGTATTGTACAGACATTAAAGGAAAAACTATACACTTCAAACCTGTTGCAAGAACGTAAAAAAAAGTTTCTGCCTCCTGTAAGATCCTTTCCGCAACTTCTTTAACCCATTTAACTTCGCCCTATTAAATCAATAATCTGTTGCCGGGCTTTTTTAGCTTCAGGAAAACGCAAAAGCATCCAGGCATGAAACATATCGGCATATTCAAAATAAGTAAGGTCAACTCCTTTTGAATCAGCCAGGGATTTTAATTTTCTGGCATCTGCTACCAGTATTTCTTTTGAACCAGCAAACACAGTCATTTTCCCAAGATGCTCTATGTCGCCATTAATTGGACTCAGTAAATAATGATCCGGATTGGTATCTCCGGCATATAATTTACCGGCTTGTTGCAGGCTTTCTTTTTCCAAAAAAGGATCCACGGGGTCTAAATCGTTTATATCTGGATTTGAAAGCGTTATGTCAAGCCAGGGAGAGAGTAAAATAATTTGACTAGCCTGAGGTATATGCTCGTCCCTTATTTTTTGAGCTAACGCCAATGCAAAACCGCCACCGGAAGAATCGCCCATAATAATCAGATCGTTAGTATCAACAGCAGAAAGCAATTGCCGGTAAAGGTCAAGTACCATAGCGAAGGAGTCTGTATAGGTATAAGCTGGAGCCAACGGATAATCCGGCACCGTAATAGTACAGTTTACGGCGTTGACTAAGGCAGCTAGAAAATACCAATGAAACCTGACAAAACTCTGGATATAGGCACCCCCATGTAAATAAAGGATATGTTTGCTACTGCTTTTCCCTTTGGGTTGTAACCTAAATACATTCCGGCCTTTCACTTGAAATCGGTACACCTGACAAGTCTTGGAAAGGCTAACCGGCGGTTCTGGGCAACTAAATAAGTCAAATCTCCTACTGGCCAGTTGTCTTTTAAGCAGCTTCTTTTTATTGATCATCTGGAGGAGTATTGTAAATAATTTACTCTGGGAACTTGCCAATAGGAATGGTTTAATAATTGCAGAATTAAAAGAACAGCTGACTTCAGCCAATGAAGTTACCGTTTATTTACTGGTTAACTCCGGCAGATGGTTGTTAATCCTGGAAAAGGAATTCCTCAACTATGATAGAGGCAATTAGCAATACCAATGACTTTTGGCTACGTCTGGATAACGCGGCCAAAATTTACCCTGCTGTAAAAGACAAGGAGCTGACATCTGTTTTCAGAATAGCCGTTGAGTTAAAAGAAAGAATAAAAGCCAAACCATTTTTAGAAGCCGTGCAGGCTATTGAAGAACGGTTTCCCTATTATAAAGTCACCTTGAAAGCAGGCTTTTTCTGGTACTACCTTCAACCACATTCATTACCTATAGCTGTAAAGCCTGACCATACCCTACCCTGTCGTGCTTTCGGTAAGCGCGAACCCATGTTCCGGGTATTGGTAAAAGATAACAAGATCAGTGTTGAGTTCTCTCATATTCTAACAGATGGAACAGGGGCTTTAGAATTTTTGAAAACATTGTTGATTACTTACTTTGAAAAATGCGGTTTGCACTTTTCAACAGCGCTTTCCTTTTTTCATCCAGAAGAAACACCATCAGCAGAAGAATACGAAGACGCCTATAATAAGTATTTTAAAAAGATAGATGCCCACCCGGTAAAAGGACCAAGGGCATTCCATGTGCCGTTTCCCCTAAAACGCACCCCCCGGTTTGAAGTATTGTCTGCTGTGGTACCAATGGAAGCTATTACCCAAAAAGCAAAAGCCTATCAGGTAAGCCTGACCGAATACCTGACAGCTGTTTACCTGCATTCACTCCAGCAAATTTTTAATCAACTACCAACTTTCAAAAAACGAACAAGCCATAAAATACTGCGCATTGAGGTGCCGGTTAATTTAAGAAAGCTATTTCCTTCCCGTACTATGAGAAACTTTTCACTTTATGTACTCCCCGGAATTGATCTGCGTCTAGGGCAGTACACATTTGAAGAGATTATAAAAACAGTTTATCATCAAATGCAGCTGGAGACAGATAAAAAACTGATTAGCAAAATGATCTCAAAAAACGTAGGTGGCGAAAAAAGCCAGTTTCTTAGACGTGTACCACTTTGGATCAAATCGTTCATCTTATCAAAGTTATATGCGCGGGGAACACAGCAATACAGTGGGGTCATCACCAATCTAGGGAAAATAAATTTGGGTCCTGACATCAATAGCCTGATCCATAAATTCATTTTCATTCCCCCGCCACCTAATCAGATAATAAAAGTCAATTGTGGGATTGCAGGGTTTGACAATCAACTTGTATTGACTTTTGGAAATATCACTCAATCAAAAGAACTGGAAAGACAGTTTCTGACATTTTTAACTGCACAGGGCATACCTGTTAGCATTATTAAATAAAAGAGTTGATTAGCTATGATTTGCAAAAACTGCGGTGTACAGCTGGAAGAGACAATGCAAACCTGCCCATTATGTGGAGAGTCTGCTATTGGCGAAAAGCCAAGCACTAGCACATTCTCCCTTTCGTATGGCAAGCGCCATCCTTCACATCTTGCAGCTGTACAGATGAGCCCGCCTCAGAAAAAATTTACCTGGGAAATTGTGTCGATCATTTTACTTTCCGGTGCCTTAACCACTTTTGTTGTTGACTTTATTCTCAACCGGCGCATTACCTGGTCGGAATATCCGCTGGCCATTTGCCTGACCATCTTTTGTTATTTGTCTTTGTTTGCCTTCTGGAATCAACCTACCTTACTTAAAATGACCGGCGGGTTGCTATTGGCTTCTTTATGTCTCGTAATTCTGGATGCCGTTACAGGAGGTCTTCACTGGTCTGTTCGGTTAGGGATACCGTTACTCCTAATAAGTAACCTGATCGCTAGCGCTTTGATTGTTATTACCCGCCGATCCAGATACAAAGGCATTAACCTGATTGCCTATATTTTTTTGGGAGTCGCCCTGATATGTATAGCTATAGAGGGCGTTTTGTCCTTCTTTGAAATGGGATGGGCTCAATGGCACTGGAGTGTGATTGTGGCTGCCTGCATCATACCGGTGGTTGGTGTGCTACTTTTTGTACACTTTCGATTAAAAGAAGGACGCAGCCTCGAAAAAACGTTTCATGTCTAACAGAATTGTTGGTATTTAATTAGGGCGCTTCCTTTGGGTAATTGAAATGCAATCATAAAGCTGCAACCTGCTTGTATAATCTCTTTTACCCTTATAAAGAGTGCACTGCTTTTTCGCTCTGCACATTTCGCACTGTGACTTCTACTGCACCTAGCCACTGCGGGCAATAAAGCCTACAATGTTCAGAGCCTGTAGTATAGGCAATATCATTAAGCATCTTTTATAAGGATAAGGAAAACCTGACCTTAAACTCGAGATATCTATTATTATCAGTAGTAAGTAGTACTTTTTACAGCGGTGGCGGTTGCTGTTAAAAGTACAATTTCATAGCAACTGCATAACCGGATTGATATACTACCATTGTTGGCATCTTGGGTAAAAAGCTGCCCTTGAGACATACTATTCTTTACGTTTCATACATTCTATTTTATATAGCAAAACCAATCTCAATAGCAGATTGCTGATACTTCATTTGCAACAACCATCGTCTATACGCTAACAAAAAATACCAGTGTTTACATAAATCATTACCCTGCTTGAAATCTTCTTGTTAGATATTGTTCAAATTGCTGTTGAAAAAAGAAATGTTTGCTACTGGTTTCAAATAAAGATTCCATATTCACTATAGGTAATACACCCGAAGTAACTACTGCAACAAACTTTGGGTTAGCCATAATCCATTCGTTTTTTAACGAATGAGTCTTAGCAAATGAAATCAGTATTTCCGCTTTGAAATGATGAGGAAGATCAGCTGTCCTGTTACTTATTTGATTCAGGTCCTCGATTAGATCGGGGTATTTGTTTATATCAAATTCATCAAAGTCTTTAATGAAGTTTTTTGAGTATTTAAGCATTATATATTTTTTAAGAAATTATGTATTGAAAGTTTTTATATCCTTATTAGAATTGAAGTAGACTGAACCAAAAATTTCGCCTAGAAGCAGATTCGCCAGCACTTACACATTCGCAGTAATATTTTTTACCAATTTCTGCTTCACATCGTGCATCTATTCCCTGTTCAAGTAAAAAACTAAGCCTCTGCCATCCGCTGTTTCTCGGTGTGGCCTTATCTGGATCTTATAACTACCCCCTGGTACATTTATCCTCTCACAATAATGCAAGATGTTTTTTCAAGATCGGCTGGCTAAGTATTTCCTGATAACAGTAGCCAATTGCTCAGGTAAATGCAGCTAGTCATCAGAATAAGAATCAAGCACATTTTACTGTAAAGAGATGATAGCACTATAAGGTTCTTAGCGTTTTAGAGTACTTGAATCATGCCTTAACTGTCTGTACGGATCCAATTAAGCTAGACGTTAATAACAGTTGCCTCTGTATGAGTGAAACAAGGCATGTTATAAACAGTTGTTAGATATAACTATAAATTAGATAAAACAGCACCGGGAATAATGAAGAGTCTTTTAACTCGAATGAAGTAATTATAATACTTTTACTGCTTATGTTTTTCTTTAGCACGCAGCTTTATTAGTATTGAAATATTTCCTCACTAAGCAAAAACATAAATGCATTAATTGTCTCAATACGTTTCCGCTAGTACAGGCTCTAAGGCTAGTTCTCTATCTAATAATGCATGATACAGGTTTTGAAGTCTATGCATGCTCTTTACTTCTTTCAAGAGTGGCCGGCGCATAAAATCCACCACATTAAATTCACGATCCAGTTCCATTTCCATACCAGTTCCGGTAGCCGTTTTCGCTTTCTGCCACAGCTTAAAATAGTTGTCAAACGAAAATCCACTTTCCTCTAATATGTTGACGGTTAGCGGCAACGCCTGCAAGTACTTGCTGTCACAACCAATATTTTGCAGATGCGCTCCTACATAATAGCCAACTGAGGGAAATTGTTTTTTATCTTCTATGCTGCTGACCATGACAATCTTTCTTACTATAGTATTAACTAATACATAATTGCCTATGCGTAATTCACTAAATGGTATCATATAATTTGCTTTAAAATTGTAACCAGGTATTCGCAACCGGGTTATAAATGCTTTTGAAGAATAATAATCAGTGAAGTGCAGCTATAAGGATTAGAACAAAGCAGAATAATGTAAAATAATTATAAGGTGCAAACCTGTTAACTGTAAGATACGCTTAATAATTGGCATTCACTTTATTATTATAAATAAAGCAAGCACGCATCCAATATTGGCGTAACTTACAGATACGCTTTTCTCTTTTCATTGATTAGCTCGGCTATTTGCATCTCTCATCCTAAATATCCTAGATAAAAATATGACGCGATTTAAAACATGGAAAAGTAGTGTACTACTGATTGCTCCGCTTGAGTTGTTATTATTGGCCGTAGTGATTAGCTTATTTATAACTGCCTTTATCACAGCAGCCAAGTTTACAAAAGGCCCTTTAAGTATTACGGCATTAAAAGAATATCTTTTTGGTCTGCGGTCTTTGCTGGAAAGCCGTACCGATCTGGATGCGGATACAGAGCGAAGCACTTTGGAAAAGCTATTCAACCAAGTAAAAGCCAATTGTGCAGGCACCGTAATCACTAAAAATGAGGAGTTAAAAGAGGTTTTACAAAGCACTTGCCAAAATATTCAATTAACAATGGAAAGCAAGAAAACCGGACAAAGAAATGCCTGGCAACAATTAAAAGACACAGCATTTGGCTTTCATGAACAATACTTCTCCAATGCAATAGCTTAGCAGCACCCATATAAAGAACTAATCTTTATCTACAAGTATAACCACTACCCTTAGTCTATTTCGTATTCTCTTAAGTAAAGCGGAACGCTACAAAGCACTCTAAGAAGTAAGGAAATAGTCAAAAATTGTATTTATAGCCAGTTTAACACTCTTCAATCAGGCTGTTCTATTCTTTAACGTTTTATCGAGATAAGCATTAGGATTATGCTCCAAAGCTCCTTTGGGCAGCCCCCATGCAACTAAACAGAAAGATATTCAACAATTTCTTCCGTACATCTCGTTTTATATGAAACGAGAGAGGTAACCTACGATCTATCGCAGGTTTTCTACAATAACTCTTTGAATATCAATAATACGATATAGCAGAGTCATAAGCAATAAATACAGAAAATGTAACGTCCGCGATCTCCTGAGCGCCGATTTCCACTAAAAAACAAGCAACTTAATCTCCGATCTATCGCATGTATTTCTTTCTGAACCATAGAAGCTCAACATCAAGCATCACAGGTACAAATTGGGATAAAAAAAGTCAGAAAAGACCAAATTTGGTCAAAGTCTGACGCAATGTATTAATTTATAAGTTGTTGCAAACTATGAGATAGTTTGATTCAGTTAGATTTATTTAAATGGAATTACTTTCCAATACAGAAAGTAATCATGCTTTTAGCCAATAAAACTGCTAAATCCTACAAATCCTATGAATCTGAATTCAATAATTACATCTCTAAGTTTTTATAGACTAGATTCTCTAATTAAGGGATAAAGACTATTATTTGATGGTTTACGCACCTTAAAAACGCCTGGAATAATAGACAAGATTACACTTGTTAACTACTGTGCTATTTACGCTGATGTACAAGGAGTTAGCCAGAAATCTCCATAAAAAAAATATCGTCAAATTTTACATTAACCGTTGCCTCCTCCTAAAAGTCTGTGGAACTTTAGCTTGGCAAACTATACAAACAACAATGAAAGAAAACCAGAAGAGAAATCGCCTCAAAAAACTTAGCGGAGAAGAAAGCTTACAGAAAATAAAAGGAAATTGTACAGTATCTAAGAACAGCATTAGTTATAAGCCAATCATTTCTAATCTGCCAACAATTAGTTCAATTGAAAATACTCATGGTTTAATCCGAAAGCTGTGGGACAAAGAAAACCTTTCCACTCAAGAACAGTTTGTCGCTTATTTTTTTAATTCTAACTCTCATCTATTGGAGATCGGATAATTTCAGTAGGAAGAATGAGAGATTGTTTAGTAGATATGAAGCTTTTGTGCAGTGTGGCTTTGCAACTCTTATGTTCATCTGTAGTAATTGCGCACAATCACCCTTCTGGCAATATTAAGCCAACTAAGTATAATGAAATAATTTCAATTAAGATCAGCCAAGCTTTAAGGCTAATTAATGTAGAACTTTTGGACCACTTTATACTTGTAGAAGATGGTTATATATCGTTTGCAGATGCTGGACTACTATAATATATACTAATTGATCATTTTTGGATTAATAGTGCTTAATGAATTCCTGAAATGCACATTGTTTCTTAACCTAGCCCACTGTTTATCTAACTGACTATGAACTTCAATATCCTTGAATTGGTCTTTATTACTTTTATCAAAAGCATCTTTCCACTTTTCAAACCGCTGTAAATTGACAGGATCATCTATTGCCTGAAATAATACATTTCCTCCATTACGTTCAAATATGATTGTCTTTTTACTGACATCCATTTTAACATTTGTCGCTTCTAGTAGTGTAGCAAACGGTAAACTATCGTCTTTCCCACTATCAGTTTCAAGCTTAAAAATCGTTTTGTAAAAGAAATGATATGTAGATGGTGTATTTACATTATCAATGAATAAAACCTCTGCGGAATAAATTATGTATTTTATTTCTCCAAAAATTACAAAGCCTCCATTGCCAACTATCTCTTTTAAACTAGCATTAATTTCTTTCCTCTTTTGAACTCTTGCATTTCTCAACTCCCGATCTTCATATAAATCATTAATCATTCCTACACAATGGTCAAATATGTTCATTATACCAAAGCCTCCTCCGAAATGCTTCTCTGGATGTGAAAAGTTATTACGCATACTTCTCAGTGCATCCAACAGGCCTTTTCTATCAAATTCAAAGAATCCATTGTCATTAAACCAATACATCAATGATTGTAAGTTATGATGTCTTCTTGTTTCACCGATCTCTTTATACTTGACTTTTAAAGCCATTTCAAAGGTTGTCAATGCCTTTGCCATTGCAGGATCCAAAAAGTCATACTCATAATATGCATGTATTAAAAGCTTGCGAATAATTGCAAAGCTTTTCTGCACTTCATCTGGAACTTCATCTTTTAACGTGAGCATTGGAACTACTTTCGTACAATAAGTAGCAAATGTTTCTGCGCCTACTATACAATTCCAAAATTCTTCCTTCTTCAAATCCATTATTAACTTATCAATTTGGTCTCAAATGTTATTTAGATACAAAGCTTATCAAATAGTATTTTGTTTCTCTCTTGTGCATCTTTTAATAATTTATTAAAAGTGATCAATTCTAAATATGCATTTAATTCTTTCTTAAAGCAGAAATAACCTAATCCATCTGGTGTTTTGGTAAAATCATGCCTCCTTAACAACACCTCTAATTTGGATGTATCATCACTAACTATATAGGCATAGAATGGAAGATTCGCAGGAACTTTGATTGGTCTTCCTTCGTATGTAACAACATTTCCATCCTTTATTAATTCTATATATTCCAATACTTGATCAATAGGATTCTTTTCAGGATCGTCTGGTTTATAGTCATTTCGCATTGGCCGTTTAAACTCCACAATAGTTATTGACCCAATATTTAAATGATTATCTGCAAATGCAATGGCCTTATTAAAAATCAGCAGATCTGCCCTTTTTGTTGAATCTAGTTCGTCCAAAACATCGTTAGAACTTAAGGGTTTATCTGAGGACAAGTATAAATGATAATTAAATCTATCATCTATTAGCCATAAATTCTGATCGTCATAATTTATATCATCAGAAGTTGTACGCATAGGAAAAAACAGCTTGTGAATTGCGTTTTCCCATTCATACTTCTTTTCATCTTTCTTTTTCAATAAATTACCCAAGTGGTCAATAATAGCTTTACGCTGTACAATATAATTAGCAAGGTCACTTTTTGCAATATCATTTTCTTTTTCAATGTACTTATTATAGCGTGCTATATAGTCTTCTACGTTCTCTATGTTTGAGCCTGTTAAAATATTATTGGATAATACTTTAAGCTTAATAACTTCATTAGCCTTTATTTTGTACAATTCTATATTTAGCTTTTCTTCCGATAAGTCAGGCTCGAGCCGTTTCAGTTTATCCAAGCAATGTTTAAGTAGGAACCTAAACTCAGGAGCTTTATTTTTTATATGTTCTTCTATCTTTTTGATTTTCCTTTCTCGATTCTCTGATAAAACATCAGAAAAAAGTTCTTCAATTTTCTGTGTAACCCTTTCAAAAATATCTTCAGAAGTAATAAGTTCTTCGGCTCCATCATCCTCTTTTCTTTCAGGGAAATTAAAGCTCAATCTTTCCTTGTTTACATTCGTATCCAAATACTCTCCAGTTACATAAACAGCTAGACTATAGCTTAAATTATCTTCTTCAACTTTTTGCGGAAAATCTGGTATATAATCTGAAACCTTTCTTGATGTAACCACACGATTATGCCCGCATAAATTACAAATATTTGCTTTCTCCTCCCTCGACTTTACAATATATAAGTTGAATACTTTTTTCTTAAATTCAACAAAGTCTTGTAGTATATCTGTTTTGAATGTTGTTTCATATATCTCATCTAAATCATAAATAGTCCCATAATCTTCTAAGCTTATCTTCGGAATCGCATCTAACAAATAATAAAGCTTGAAATGATTTATTATTTCCAAACATATTTCACTAGCGCTTTTGGGGCATTTAGAAGAATATCTTTCTATAAAATCATTTAAGTAAGCGATAGTACCTGCTCCATTTTTGCCATTATATGGCGAAACTTTCAGATCAAAAATTCCAGGCTCTTTTGGCTTCATTTCAAAAGACCGCTGGACGAAAGTTTCTCCTTCTTTATAAAAGCTTTCATAGCTAACTGACTTAAACGCTTTTAAGCAAACGAATCGTCCGTTTCCTTTCCCTCCTTTACTTTTCTTATTTGTAGTATCGGACTTTAAAAAGTGCTTATAGTTATGTTTATTGAAGCCGATCCCTGAATCTTCAACTTTGAAACCTATAATTGGGTATTGATCAAAATTTGAAATGGAAGCAAGCGTTTCTTTCTTTCCCTGCCTTTTTAATGTAATACGGATAACGCCCCTTTTGTTATTCTTTAATTCTTCAATAGCATGTATTCCATTGCTTATTAATTCAAATAAAGGAAGTAAAGGCTTGCTGGTCGGAAGACTAGTATTTTCGATTTTGCCTTCTATATCAGAAGTGAATGAAACTTCGTTTTCTATTACGGTTTCCATAAACAGTTAGGTTTAGTAAGATTTATGATCCAAGCTCAAAAATCATGTTCTTACAAGGTTACTAATATTTTCCTTTTTAAATATGTGCTTCTTCCCTATTTTCTCGGAATTTATCTTTCCACCTAACACCCACCTCCGCAATGTGAGTGGTGTTATATTCAACAAAATAGCCGCTTCTTTAAGTGTTAGTAGCTCTTTTGCTTGAATAACCTTAATTAGCTCTTCATTTATAAAACCTTCTGGCCTCCGACTTATTTCAGTTTTTAGTTCAGCCTGAGCAATCTTCTTATTTTTTTGATTGAGCTTATACAAACGCTTTGCGCAAGGATCAGAACAAGTTTTAGAAGTCGTTTTCTTAGCGATGAATTCGTTTTTACAGTATTCACAGATTTTTACAATTCTAATATTACTACTCATAGTATTTGTGGGATTTGCATGATTTACTGTATAATTCTGTATCAAACCGTATCATTGAGTATCATATCGTATCAACTTTTACGGCTTCTACAGTATAAAATCCCACCTTTTTCAATTTGTAACCAACATAACAACAAAAAAAGAGCTACTAAAAGCAGACAAAAGCCTACTAAAAGCAGCTCAATACTTTCTAACTTATTGAAAAAGAGAGAAAAAGCAACTAAAACACTACTAACAGCAATGAAGTGAATAGCAGCTTACTTTCCGATGCAGAACTTACTAAAGATGTAATCCAATTGATCGTCGCTTGTCACTTCCCCGGTAATCTCACCAAGAAAGTACAGGCAGCGCCTTATATCTAAAGCCAATAGATCGCCGGGAATACGTTGTTCTAGACCGTTATAAACATCCTCCAATGATTTCAGCACCTCCTGTAAGGCATGGAAATGGCGTGCATTGGTAACAATCACATTTTCGGATTGAACGGTATCTTTCAATACCAGATCTACCATGCGCTCTTTTAATACTTCCAGGTGTAAACCACTCTTGGCTGAAATAAATATAACATTTGGAATAGCAGCATAGAGGCCTTTGATATTAGAGTCGGCATCTGCTTTATTACCTACCAGCAAATAGTGTAGTCCTTGTTGTTGCAAATCGGCGCTAATGGTATTCAACTCGTCTGCGTTTACTTCATGGACGTCAAACAAGTAAATAACAATATCTGCCTGCTGCATTTTCTGATAGCTCTTAGCAATACCCACACTTTCAATTACATCCACTGTATGTGCGCGAATGCCAGCTGTATCAATCAAGCGAAACAAAATACCATCAATATTAAGTGTCTCTTCAATAGTGTCTCGTGTAGTGCCTGGTATCTCGCTTACAATAGCCCGGTCTTCATTTAAAAAGGCATTCAACAAGGTAGACTTACCGGCATTTGGCTTACCTACAATAGCTACCGTAACACCATTTTTAATGACATTACCCAATTTAAACGACTGTAGTAAGGTGTTGGTTTGATACATGGCATTTTCCACCAAGGCTTTCAGTTTACTGCGATCGGCAAACTCTACGTCTTCTTGTGAAAAGTCAAGTTCTAGCTCTATCAGTGCAGAGAATTGAATCAATTGTTCCCTCAGGTCCCTTAGCGCTGATGAAAAGCCTCCTCTGATATTTTGCAACGCGGTTTTATGAGAGGCTGCGGTGTTACTGGCAATCAAGTCAGCAACTGCCTCCGCTTGAGTTAAATCTAAACGACCATTTAGGAAGGCGCGTTGGGTAAACTCTCCTGGCTTGGCTAGGCGGGCGCCACCTTGCAAACAGGCATCAATTACCTGTTGGTGAATAAAGGGTGAACCGTGGCAGCTAATCTCTACTACGTTTTCACCGGTATAAGAACGCGGACCTTTAAAGAGGGAAATCACAACCTCGTCTAGCACCTGAGCGTTTTGTGTTAACATACCTACGTGTAGGGTATGGGAGGACTGTGCGGCCAAATTTTTAGAGGGGAACAAGTCATTTACAATATCAATGGCTTTTGCACCACTTAAGCGAATTACGCCAATTGCACCAACCCCAGGCGGCGTTGCTAAGGCTATAATTGTATCATCCCACCCTAAAAGCTTTGTACTCATATTTGTCAAAAGTAAACTGCTTCTAATAAAAAAATCCCTCCTAAGCGGAGGGATTTGTAAGTAAGTATGCGAAAGTGATTATTATCCTTCAGATACAACGAACGTAATAGGCTGCTTACGATAAGCTTTTACCTGGCGTCCGTTTTGGATAGCAGGTGTCCATTTTGGACCTCTTTTAATTACACGTACCGCTTCATCTTCCATACCGTAGCCATGGCTGGTTAACGCTTTTACATCTGATACGTTACCTTCTTTGTCCACGATAAACTGAACCTGTACTGTGTAAGATCCGGGAGGTGCACCGTTATCAACTGGAGCAGAAGCGTTCAGGTTTCTTTCCAGGAACTTACGCCATTGGCCTTCACCACCTGGGAAAGAAGCTTCTACTTCCACTTTTGTAAAGGTTTGGTCGTAGTTAGTCTCATCTTTAGGAGCTTCTACTACAGCCTTTCCTTCGTCAACAACAGGAGCAGCAATACCTTGATCCTTGATACCTTCCTGGCTGATCACGTCAATTTTAGTGTCTTCCAGTTTTTCAACCTCTGGTGGAATGTCTTCTTTCTTAACCTCTTCATCTTTTACGATAACAGGAGGGGTGAATTTGGTCATTTCCACTTTTGGAGGTGGCTCTTGTTTTGGTGGTGGCGGTGGTGGCGGTTCAGGCTTCTGCTCTTCGGGCTCCTTGATATTTGCAAGCACCACGTCTTCTACTTTCAACTCCTTAGACCCCTTATCTTCCAATTGATTGGCTAAAAAGGATGTTAAGAATATCAGTAAAAGCAAACCAGCTGTAATCAACAAGGCCGTTGTGATACGCTTGTTATACGTTTTTCTGAGCTGATAAGCACCGTAAGCCTTGTTACGATCTTCAAACAGCAGATCCAGAAAATCAGTTTTTAAAATCTTGTTTGCTTCCATTTTAGTTATTTGTATTGAGATGTCTGTTTCAACATCTTTCCATAAAAAATAGCTACTTATTTAACGCCATTTCTAGCTTCTGTTGCTTTCAGCGGCTCATTTTCATTAGGCGTAATGTCTACAAGGGCAAAACGCTTAATTTCATTGATCGCCATTTCATCCAGAATGTCTACTGTATTCTTATAGGTAGCTTCATCATTTGGCTTAATAACCACTACCAGATCTTCTGCATTTGTTCTGCGCTTCTTATCGATCAGCACTTCACGAATACCTTTGAAATTAGTAGACTTGAAATTAGAACCATCTGGTGCTAACTGACCTTCATAATAGTATACTTGGTCAGCTTTACCTAACATGATGGTTAAGGCGCCGGACTCTTTAGCTTTGTTCTGCTCTTCTTTCTTATCGGTATCCTTTGGCATGAACAGCTGCATAGCTGCAGGTGAGCTCATGGTTGAGGTAAAGATAAAGAAGGTGATCAGCAAAAAACCCAAGTCCACCATTGGAGTCATATCTACACGGGTAGAAAGCTTTTTGGCCTTTTTGACCCCAGGTCCTTTCTTATGGCCACTATCTCCACCAGTATCTAAACTTGCCATTTCTGAGTTTTTTTAGATTAAGAAATTATTTTTTTTGGGTACACGACCTTCACTTCTGGTTTTGTAAAGATCAGTACCTGCAGGTGCATCTTCAGGAGATGTAACTAACTGAAACTTATAAATATCGTTTCTTTTAAACGCATCAAGTACGTTTTTAAAAGCAGGATATTTAGCTGAGT
Source organism: Flavisolibacter tropicus (assembly GCF_001644645.1). Classification (NCBI taxonomy): domain Bacteria; kingdom Pseudomonadati; phylum Bacteroidota; class Chitinophagia; order Chitinophagales; family Chitinophagaceae; genus Flavisolibacter; species Flavisolibacter tropicus. The sequence goes on from NZ_CP011390.1 coordinate 2,620,248, forward strand.
TGTCACCCTTGATAAGGTAGTTAATCTTTCTCTGCTGAAAACCTTTAACACCGGCATTCAGCCAATAATACAGTTCATTGCTGGCTGAATCTGTAATAGGAATGCCTGGCACAGTTGCCATTACGGATTTCTGTTTGTCAGCAGGCAAAGCCAGGAAGCTTTTTAGCTGTGTAAAAGGAACGCCAATAGACTGCCCTTTTACGAAACTATTGATCTCGTTAGGTGTCAAACCCAGGTTCTTAGTTTGATTGATATTATCAATAACATACTTTTTTGCCTCTGGATTAGCGTCAGCCAATACTGTGAAAAATACACGGCCTTTGGCATCCATTTCTACCAGCAACGCATCATTTTCAGGAAGCTTGTCTGTTGAAACAGAGTTAGGTGTAGTGATTGATACGGGCTCTGGTGGCTTCATTTTAGTCGCCATAATAAAGAAGGACAGAATCAGGAATGCAATATCCACGAAGGGCGTCATGTCATTCTCTGTACTCTTCCTTGGTATCTTAACACTTGGCATTATTAATTAATTTTTAATGAGATGCAATGGGTTTACAAATTCCATAAAACGTTTGCTTCTTATTTATACATAGAAGCAAAGCTCTGTGTCAATGTAAAGCCAGACTCATCAATACCATAAGTAATGCTATCGATCTTAGTAGTAAACACGTTGTACATTACAAGAGATAAGGCAGAAGTACCGATACCTAATGCTGTGTTATAAAGGGCCTCAGAGATACCAACCGCTAGGTTACTAGCTGCACCGGCACCACCTTCAGCACCCAACGCCGCGAATGAACGGATCATACCTAATACCGTACCTAACAACGCTACCAGGGTACCAAGAGATACGATTGTAGAAAGGAAAACCAGGTTCTTCTGTAACATAGGCAATTCCAAAGCAGTAGCTTCTTCTACTTCTTTCTGGATAGCCAATACTTTTTGATCAGTATCTAAATCAGTTACGTTGATCATTTCTTTGTAACGACGTAAACCAGCTTTCATAACGTTAGCTACTGAACCACGTTGCTTGTCGCACTCAGCTAAAGCAGCGTCTACGTTACGGTTAGCCAGGTGATATTGTACTTTTCTTACGAAGTCAGCAATAGAACCTTTACCTAACGCTTTGCTGATGGTCATGAAACGCTCGATAGAGAATGATACCACCATTAACAATAAGCCAATCAATAAAGGAACGATAATACCACCTTCATAAATTGCATTGAATGCGCTTTTTGGGTCGCGGTGGTGAGGCCAGAAGCCACCTGTAGTATCAGGTGTCTTAAAACCATCTGGATTACCCATTGCAAAGCGCCAAATAGAATAACCAACGACGATACATAGGATTGGAGCTAACCAGGAAATAAGGTTAGAGCTTTTCTTAGCCTGAACAGATGTCGCCTTTACTGTTGTGTTTGTAGTACTTGCAGATGGTCTTTGTTCTGCCATGATCTTAATTTTTAATTTTTAAAAATGAAAATTGATATACAAATTTTAAGCGGTCACAATTCTACTGAAAAAATGCAATAAATGTTTACGAGGTTGCATTTTTTTCCTTATTTAATTTTGGAAAGATAATACATTAGTTTTCAAAACTTTCTATTCTTAGCTGTACTTATTCATAGCGAAGTGCTTCTATAGGGTTTAATTTGCCCGCTTTCAGAGCCGGATACAAGCCAGCTAATAATCCAACGCTAGTACAAATAACAATGCCGTAAGCTACCCATTTCCAAGGTACTACAAATCCTGTGCTCAATACCATTGAAAACAAATTGCCAACGAATATTCCCAGTACAATACCAAAGATGGCTCCTAAGATACTAATCAAAATGGCTTCTGTTAAAAACTGATGCCTTACTGTTTTACTTTTTCCTCCAATTGCCTTTATTAAGCCTACCTCTTTAGTACGTTCTGTAACAGATACCAACATGATATTCATCAAGCCAATGGCGGCCCCAATCAACGTGATCATTCCGATAACAATAACTGCGGTTGTTAGACTTCCCAATATATTCATTGCCTTTTCAGCAATGCTATCGTTACGATCCAATACAAAATTGCTATCTTCTGTGGTGCTTAATTTTCGTATAGATCGGAAAACACCTTCTGCTTCACCCATGGCCTCTTCAACTTGATTGATATCATCTGTCATCACCCCTATGGTCGCAGATACATTGGAAGAAAAATTACGCCGAATATTTTTATATCCTGTTAAAATCAAGTTATCTCGGCTTATTCCAAAAGAGCTGCCACGACTGGCCAATACACCAATTACTCGATAAGGAAGACCATTGACACGAACAATACTATTCACGGCCTTGGTTAACCGATCTTTGAATAATTTGTTAGCCACATCATAACCAAGAATAACAACATTACTGCCGCTTTGAACTTCCTGGCGACTAAAATTTCGACCATTAAAAAATTCATATCCATTTAGGGCTATATAATTCTCGTCTCCGCCAAAAACCAAAATATTGGGACTAGTCTTTTTTTGTTCATTGTTTACAATTGCATCTCTGGCAGCAAATAAAGAGATACCAATATGTGCAGGAAATTGATACTGTTGTACAAAAAGTTCCGCCTCATCTACAGTAATTGGGCGCCCCAAACTGGATGTTTTTTCCTTGCGGTTATTTCTTTTTGAAACTTTCAGTTCTGAATTGTTACCACCGATTCTAATATTACGCTCTTTAAAACGGATGGTAAAGCCATTAGCTCCCATGGTAGAGAAGCTTTCACTAAACTTTTGATTCATGGCTTTAATGGCTGTAACAATACCAATTAAGGCCATAATGCCAAAAGCAATAATGGCGACGGTTATACCCGTACGCAACCTGTTAGCACGAATCGTTCTAAAGGCAAGAGAAAAAACATCACCGGTTTTCATCAAAAAAAAGAAGGTCTACTAAAATTAGTAAACCTTCTAAACAATTTTTCAAAATATTTATTACCACTAGAAGTAAAGCCAATAGAGCAATACATTAGGGAATAAGCCCAAGATAATAGTTGCAGCCGCTAAGCCTACTAACGTATATTTAAAACTGCTAGTCAACTCCAGAACCGGAGCATTGCCTGTTTTAAAATACATAGCTTGTATAAGGCGGAAATAGTAATACACGCTTATTGCAGCCATTAATACAGCAAAAATGGCTAACCATAAACTTCCACTTTCCACAACCCCTTTCAACATATAAAACTTCGCCAGGAAGCCCGCCGTTAATGGGATACCGGCTAATGATAACAGAAAGATAACCAAACTAGCGGCTACTACAGGTTGCGCTTTGGCAAACCCGTTAAAGCCGTCGAACGTATAATCCTGCATCTTGATGAGTACTGCAAAAATTCCAATTGTAGCAAATGAATAAGCAGCGGCGTAAAGTAACAAACCGTCTTTCGCTTCAGAGCTCAATGTATAAACAGCCAACATCATGAACCCTGCTTGTGCAATGGAAGAGTAGGCCAGCATACGCTTTACACTTTGCTGAAACACTGCAGTGATGTTGCCAATAAATAAAGTAATGACAGTTATAATGGCTACTATTAGTTTCCACTCTGCTCTAATACCACCAAAAGCTTCATCAAATAAGCGCATGAAACCTATAAAGCCGGCTGCTTTCACTACTGTTGCCATAAAGGAGGTAAACACAGTTGGCGCGCCATCGTACACATCTGGTGTCCAGAAGTGGAAGGGAGCAGCTGAAACTTTAAATGACAAGGCAAACAGCAACATCAACAAGCCTGTAATAAACAAAACAGGTACTTGTCCTTGAGGCAATTGCATCATTGTGGTATAAAAAGTTCCGGTTGCGCCATAGATCAAGGTTATACCCATCAACATCAAGCCTGTTGAAAAAGAACCCATTAAGAAGTATTTCAACGCAGCTTCATTGCTTTTCAGGTTGCGTTTATCGCTACCGGTAAGGATATATAATGGAATTGATAAGATCTCTATACCGAGGAATAAGATCAACATTGACTTGAAAGATGCAGTCATGGTAATTCCGCAAAGCACAAAGAAGATAAGAGCAAAGTAATCGCTGTAATTCATCCCTACTCTTTCCATATCTTTTGAGGATAAGACAAAGAATATAAGCGTGCTAAGCGTAGCAATGATCGTAAATAGCAATGCAAAATGATCAAATACCATCATGCCTTTTGTATCAACCGCTACTAATTGAATACCACGTAGCTCTAATACTGCTACAGCTATAATTGCAATCAATAAAATATGTGCTAATGTGCGAACAGCTGACTTTGTCTTTAAGAAAAAGCCACTGAACATCATGATAACACCACTAAGAGCCGATAAGATTAATGCGTTCATATTATTTTACCAGTTGCGCAACGTTTGCATCTTTTAATAAGGTTTCAACAAAACCATCTGTCAGGTTCAGTAATGGCTGAGGATATACCCCAAATACCAGGATCAATAGAACAATAGCTCCTAAAGCCAGGCGTTGGTTCATAAGGATATCTGTAGCAGTAGCCGTCAATTTATTAGTTGATCCGTAAAACACTTTCTGGATCATATTCAGTGTATAAACAGCAGAAAGAATTATACTCAACCCAGCAAAAACGGTGAAAATGACTTTGTATTGGGTTAGGCCATTCCAAATACCATTAAACATCAGGAACTCACCCACAAATGCATTTGTTAGCGGCAATGAAATATTGGCGAAAGCAACAATAACCAATAGTGTGGTTAGACCGGGTGCCTTTTGAGCAATACCTCCTAATTCAGACAGCTTACGCGTTCCGAACTTATGCTCAATTGCGTCGACTACAATCCAAAGTCCGATAATGTTTATTCCATGGTTAAACATCTGGATCATTACACCTTGCCATCCGATGTGATTTTCAGCAAAGATGGCCATTACCATTAACCCTATGTGAGCTATAGAAGAGTATGCTACCAGGCGCTTAATATCGTCTTGACGCATAGCAATTAGTGAAGCGTAAATAATACCGATAACAGCAAGACTCATTACCACATCACCCCAAGCATAAGATGCAGATGGCACTACAGGTAGTACCCAGCGAATGACAGCAAATACACCCATCTTCACCATGATACCACTTAGTACCATTGTAACAGCAGTTGGTGATTGTTCATAAGCATCTGGCTGCCAGGTATGGAATGGGAACACGGGCATTTTAATAGCAAATGCTATAAATAACATCCAAAAGATCCAGGATTGAGTAGCAGTAGGAAGCTTCAAGTTATAGAATGCTTCCATTGCAAAAGAATGATCTGGTGTTTGAAAATAAAGATATAATAAGCCGATCAGCATTAATACAGAACCAGCAAATGTGTAGACAAAGAACTTAAAAGTAGCCTGAATACGTCTTTCACCACCCCAGCCAGAACAAAGGAAATAAACAGGGATCAGTGCTAACTCCCAGAAGAAGTAAAACAGTAAGGCGTCTATAGCAACAAATACACCTATTAACCCTGCTTGCGTTAATAACATCAGCGCAAAGAAATTGTGCGCATTACGATATTCATTTTTCCATGTGGCCAGGAAGATAACCGGATATGCGATCCCTGTTAATAAACACAGTAATGACGACATACCGTCCAGGCGAATAGAAAAAGAGCTACCTAATGTACCCAACCAAGGAGCAGTATAACTCAAACTATCTCCACCGCCTTTTAACATGGTTGCTCCGGCAATAGCCACAGCCATTGTAGCAAAAGATACCAGCAGAGACCAACCTTTTGCAGCTGGCTCATTCTTCAAGAAGAATGTTACAAGTCCACCTATCAGTGGCAGTAATATCAGTAACAGTACGATCATATTAAACCCCCATTCCGCCTAAGGCGGACTGTTTTACATTTATTATTTCAACTGGCTTAAGAGATAACTCTTTATCTCCTTTACCTCTTACTAATCTCTTAGCGTTTCAAAAAGAACTGTAACACAAAGAATACCACCATGCTAATCACCATCAACAGTACATAGCTTCCTACTTGTCCACTCTGTAACCAGCGCATTTGGCGACCACCATAATTGACTAAACGTCCAACTCCGTTTACAATTCCATCAATACCTAAGCGCTCTACAAAACGGTTCAACACTCCACCAATAGCCGATACAGGCTTTGCGATAATAGCATCATAGATCTCATCAACATACCATTTGTTTTCAAGCACCTTTCCAAAAGCACCCACCTGCTCCTCTTTATAAGTGCGGTAGCATACCCATGCAATCAGGATAGCAGCAACAACTATAGCTGTAGTCAATCCCATCAACATCCATTCTGTAGAATGCTCTACATGATGGGCTGCAGAAGGAACAACAGGTGCTAAATACTCTGCTAATTTTTCACCGCCGTGTACAAACAGCTCAGGAACACCAACAAAGCCACCAATGATAGAAAGCACTGCCAATACAACCAAAGGAATGGTCATGGCTGCAGGGCTTTCATGTACATGATGACGCTGCTCTTCTGTGCCTCTAAAGGTGCCAAAGAAGGTAATGAACAACAAGCGGAACATATAAAATGCCGTTAATGCAGCGGTAATCAATCCTATAGCATATAATGCTTTATTATGCTCAAAAGCACCTAATAAAATGGCATCTTTTGAGAAGAAACCGGAGAATGGAGGAATACCGGCAATTGCCAAACAACCAATCAGGAAGGTGATATACGTGATCTTCAACTTTCCTTTCAGGCCACCCATAAAACGGATATCCTGTTGTCCGCTCATGGCATGAATAACACTACCTGATCCCAGGAACAACAAAGCCTTGAAAAAAGCATGTGTCATTACATGGAAAACGGCAGCTACATAAGATCCTGTACCTAAAGCCAGGAACATATAGCCAAGCTGGCTAACTGTTGAATAGGCTAATACTTTTTTAATATCGTTTTGTCTTAACGCAATAGTAGCAGCAAACAAAGCCGTAGCCGCACCAATAATAGCAACGATATTATTCGTTAGTTCAGCATGTGCATACAAGGCATTGCTACGAGCAATCATGTAAATACCAGCCGTTACCATCGTTGCAGCATGGATCAAGGCTGAAACTGGTGTAGGACCTGCCATGGCATCTGGCAGCCAAGTATAAAGCGGAATCTGTGCACTTTTACCGGTTGCACCTACAAAAAGCAATAAAGTAATACCAATGATATCTGTAGAAGTCAGTTTGCTTACGTTAGCAAATACAGTAGTATACTCTACGCTACCAATCTTTGCAAAGATCCAGAACACCGCCAGCAAGAAACCCAGATCACCGATACGGTTCATCACAAAGGCTTTTTTAGCAGCCTTGGTGTAATCAATATTCTTAAACCAGTAACCTATCAATAAGTAAGAACATAACCCTACGCCTTCCCAACCAATGAACATAATCACATAGTTAGCGCCCATTACCAGTAGCAACATTGAGAAAACGAATAGGTTCAGGTAGGAGAAATATCTTCCAAAATGCTCTTCTTTTTCTTCATGCATATAAGCAGTGGAATACACATGGATCAAAAAGCCCACACCAGTAATGATTAATAAGAACAGTGTAGACAACTGATCAATTTGAAAAGCAAATGGAATTCGCAAGTTGGCTACTTTGATAAAATCAAAATAGCTGATTGGCGAAGTGGAATAGTCCTTTTGCAAGAACAGCATTAGACTGATGATAAACGAGCCTAATACGGTACCGCTACCAATAACACTTACCAATCCTTTCGATAAATACTTTCTTCCCAGGCCATTGATCAAAAACCCGATAAAAGGTAAAAGAGGAATGAGTATAATTAAGTTCTTCATATAAAAGAGAAGCTGTGAGCTTTGAGCTGAAAGCCGCGAGTTGATTCTCATAGCTCGCAACTAATAGCTCATAGCTGTTTAATGTTTTAGTCTGTTCAAAAAGTTTACATCTACAGAATGTGTATTACGATACAGCATTACAATAATGGCAAGACCGACACTTACTTCAGCAGCGGCTACCACCATAATAAAGAATACAAATAGCTGTCCTTCGGCTCCTATCATATTATTGGCGACACCTGCGGTCACGGCTTTCAAATGGTGCATTTTTGAAAACGCCACCAATAAAAGATTCACAGCATTCAACATCAACTCAATACACATGAAGATGATGATGGCATTACGGCGGGTTAATACCCCCACAATACCAATGACAAATAAGGCTATCGATAAAAAGATGTAATAATTGATTGGCATGTTACTGCTTTTTTATTGCCACTTTGAGGTGCGGCTGACCTTTAAAAGGACCAAAGCCCAAATGTTTTATACGGTGTGAATTTCTTCTTCTGCGATATATTTAGCCTGTGCTCTTCTAGTGGTAGTGGCATCCTTATCGCGTTTACCGATCACAACAGCACCTACCATAGCACTTAAGAACAGTACGCTACTGATTTCAAAAGGCACTACATAATCGCTGAACAGCACCTTACCTAAGTTTTGGATCAAGCCAATATCGCCTTCTTTCATCTGTGCCATTGCAGACTCCGTATGGCGCAACGCTGCTACCATTACTAGCAATAAGCTACCGCCGGCTACAGCACCTGCCAGCTTTAACCATTTGTTCTTTTGTGGTTCAGTTTCCTTGCTCAAGTTCATTAACATGATCACGAAAAGGAACAATACCATGATGGCACCTGCATAAACAATGATGTTTACGATAGCCAGAAACTGGGCATTTAATAAAATATAGTGTCCGGAGATAGCAAAAAAAGTAATGATCAGCGACAGTACGCTGTACACTGGGTTCTTACTGGCAATAACCGCTATTGCACTAATCAATGCCAGTGCAGAAAGAACATAAAAAAGGATTTCTGTGATTCCCATGTAGCAGTATTATTTAATTTCTTTTCCAATTGTTCCCTTAGCCTTTGCGTACGCTTCAGGTTCTGTCTTTGGATTGGGGATTAATAAATCGTCTTTCCCGTAAATAAAGCCTTTGCGAGCATAGTTGGCTGGTGCAAATGTTTGCGACAAGTATATCGCGTCTTTTGGACAGGCTTCTTCGCAAAGGCCGCAGAAAATACAACGCAACATATTGATCTCATACTTTGCTGCGTATTTTTCTTCACGGTACAGCCCCTCTTCACCTTTCTGACGCTCTGCGGCTTCCATTGTGATTGCTTCTGCGGGACACGCAACAGCACAAAGACCGCAGGCTGTACAACGCTCACGACCTTCTTCATCACGGTTTAAAATATGCACCCCGCGAAATACTGCGGAGAAGGGACGCGTAACCTCCGGGTAATTAATCGTAGGCTTTTTCTTGAACATGTGGCTAAACGTAATGCCCATACCCTTTGCAATAGCCGGCAGGTACATTTTTTCCCATATTGTCATGGGTTTACGTTCAACTCCTTTTGATCTGTTTGTTAATGATTGCATTATTAAATGCCTCCTTCTTATTTCCCCAGGGGAGGAAGGATTTTAAAAATTTCGCAAATATATTTTATCAATCGCACTTACCCACCGAATCACGATGCACTCAGCAAAGAGATTTGATAGGTTTTATTTATTTAATGCCAATAGCACTACAGCCGTAATGATCATATTCACTAAAGCCATAGGAATCAACCCTTTCCAGCCCAGGTTCATCAATTGGTCATAGCGGAAGCGAGGTAGTGTCCAGCGGATCCACATGAACAGGAAGATGAACAAACAAGCTTTCAGCATTAAAACAGAAAAGCTGATCAGACCTACCCACCAATGGTTACCCCACGCTGCTTCGTTTACAAACGGAATATCATAACCACCGAAAAACAAAGTAGCCATTACCACGCTGCTGATAAACATGTTGATGTATTCCGCAAACAGGAAGAAACCCAGCTTCATAGATGAGTACTCCTGATGGTAACCAAAGTTCAACTCGTTCTCCGCTTCTGCTAAGTCAAAGGGTGTACGGTTACACTCAGCCAATGCACAAATAAAGAAGATCAGGAAACCTAAAGGTTGATAAAGAATATTCCACCCATTGGCTATTTGATGATCAACAATGGCACTCAACCGCAATGAGCCCACAATCATTAAAACGGCAATCAGTGACATACCCATTGCCAATTCATAAGAGATCATTTGAGAAGCGCCACGGATAGCTGCCAGCAATGAGAATTTATTGTTAGATGCCCAACCACCAATCATGATGCTATACACACCCAAACTCACTACTCCAAATACATACAAAACACCAATATTGATATCAGCAATCTGCAAACTCACATCACGACCGAAAATATGGATAGTGCCTCCCCAAGGAATTACTGCGCTGGTCATCAGGGCTGTAATCATGGCTAACATAGGGCCAAGGATAAACAGCGATTTTGATGAAGCCATTGGAATGATTTCTTCTTTAAAGAACAACTTCAAACCATCCGCCATTGGCTGTAGAATTCCAAAAGGCCCCGCACGGTTAGGACCACGACGATCTTGTAAGACGGCCGCAATCTTGCGTTCTGCATAGGTACTGTACATTGCTACTACTAAAGCTGTTGTTACAATGACAGCAATGAGAATAAACTTCTCCAGCAAAAACCACCAATCAAATTGTAATAAATACATAGTATAAAAGCTGCAAGCTGTAAGCTGCACGCTACACGCAGTAGCAAGCAGTTATTCGCTTTTGTGTTTTACTTTTTTGTCAACTCGTCGTTCTCTTTCACGTCTCACGTTTGACGTTTCACGATACTCACCACTCAACCCTTATGGCGTATTCGGATTCGTCGAATCCGTTCCCGCCATATTTCTTCCTTGCCCTTCTTTAATATCAGTTACGTTAGTTCCTGCTACCTTTGACTTACCATTAAAAGTAGCGCTGGTTGCAGGTCCTTGAATCTCATTTAGGTCCACGGTATTTACTTCACTTATGCTATGGATGTCCATCAACAGTTTAGGTTTACGACCATCCATTACCGCTTCAAATGTTTCCTGTGGCTTCACGATATTATTATAGTGTCCTGCGTTTATTACTGAATGACGATCCAAACGGGTTGGTCCTTCAATAACCCAATCACTAACTTTCTTTTTCTCAAAGCGGCAAGTATTACAGATCCAATCTTCAACTTCACCCCACTGGTCTTTACGAGCTGTAACACGCAACACATCATCACCACGCATCCACAAACGTACCTTACCCTTACAAGTAGGACAATCGCAATGCGCATCTACCGGCTTGGTAAACCATACGCGGTTTTTAAAGCGGAAGGTTCTATCCGTTAAAGCCCCAACCGGACAAACATCAATTACGTTTCCAATGAACTCATTGTCCAAAGCCTTTTCAATATAGGTAGCAATCTGTGCGTGATCACCTCTATCCAGTACACCATGCTCACGGTTTCCAGCCACTTGGTTTGCTGTGTATACACAACGGTAGCAAAGAATACAACGTGTCATGTGCAGCTGAATATATGGTCCCAGATCAATGCGTTCAAACGTACGACGCTTGAACTCATAGCGGGTACCTTCTGCGCCATGCTCATAACTTAAGTCTTGTAGATCGCACTCACCAGCTTGGTCACACACCGGACAATCCAGTGGATGGTTGATCAACAAGAACTCTACTACACCTTTGCGGGCTTCCAGCACCGCGGGGTTTGTGATATTCTCTACGATCATGCCATCCATTACCGTTGTACGGCAAGAAGCAACCAGCTTGGGCATCGGGCGTGGATCTGCAGTAGAACCTGCTGCTACCCGCACCAGACACGTACGACATTTACCACCGCTCCCTTGCAACTTGCTGTAATAGCACATGGCAGGAGGCACTATATCACCACCAATTTGACGAGCAGCCTGTAGGATCGTTGTTCCCGGCTCCACTTCAATGGTGATGTTATCTATCGTTACCTTAAATAATTGTTTTTGTTCGCTCATATTTGAGATTTCACGCAAAGCCGCAAAGAGGCTAAGTCGCAAAGTTTATAAGTTATTTACTATTCGATGTATCCCATCTTTTATTAAAGGAACATTGAAATTGACCAATAAGCCAAGTTTCAACTTCGTTAATTTCAGATAAGTCGTTACCTGCTTATAATGTAAGTCAGCTAATACTTCAACTGACTTTAATTCAATGATCACTCTATTGCTTACAATGACATCGGCCCTAAAGCCAACTTCCAATCTGATCTCTTCATGTATAAGAGGAATGCCCTGCTGTCTTACATAAGGTAAACCAGCTTTGCTCAACTCATAACAAACCAACTCCTCATATACGCTTTCAAATAAGCCCGGTCCATATTTCTTATGAATGCGGAAACAGATATCAACTACTGTTTTCGCTATTTCATTCTCTATCATCTAATCCTTAGCGCCCTTGCTCCTTTGCGAGCAACTTACGCCACGGACACTCCAAGGGGATCAGCGTAATGTGCCAATCCAAAGTTTCTTTTCTGCGCTTCTTCCGGATGCAATACGTGCCATTCAAATTCATCACGGAAATGACGGATCGCTGCTGCCACTGGCCATGCGGCAGCATCACCCAATGGACAGATCGTATTTCCTTCAATCTTCCGTTGAATATCCCACAACAGATCAATGTCACTCATTTTACCCTTACCGGTTTCAATGTTGTGAAGGATCTTTTCCATCCACCCTGTACCCTCACGGCAAGGAGAACACTGACCGCAACTTTCATGACGATAGAAGCGGGCTAGTGTATAAGTATTCTTTACGATACACTGATCTTCATCTAATACAATAAAACCTCCGGAACCTAACATGGAGCCGGTAGGGAAACCACCATCGGCCAGACTTTCATAAGTCATCATCCGCTTCTCACCCTTAGCTGTTGTCAGTAACAGGTTAGCTGGCAAAATAGGAACAGAAGATCCTCCCGGAATACAAGCTTTTAATCGCTTGCCATTGGGAATACCTCCACAATACTCATCGCTGTAGATAAATTCTTCAACAGAGATGGTCATGTCGATCTCATAAACGCCAGGCTTGTTAATGTTACCACAGGCAGAGATCAACTTGGTACCGGTAGATTTACCAATACCTATCTTGGCATATTCTTCAGCGCCAATGTTCATAATAGGAACAATGGCCGCTAACGTTTCTACGTTGTTTACTACCGTTGGGCAATCCCACAAACCTTTGATGGCAGGGAACGGAGGCTTTATACGAGGGTTACCGCGCTTACCTTCAAGTGATTCAATCAACGCCGTTTCTTCACCACAGATATAAGCACCTGCACCGCGCTGTACATAGATCTGGCAATCAAAGCCAGCACCTAAAATATTTTTACCGAGGAAACCTGCCTGATTAGCTTCTGCAATGGCTTGCTCCAGAATATCTACGATCCAGGCGTATTCACCACGGATATAGATATAAGTTCTGTTAGAGCCTAATGCAAACGAAGAAATTAAAAGGCCTTCTATCAATAAATGCGGAATGAACTCCATCAGGTAACGGTCTTTAAATGTACCGGGCTCTGATTCGTCCGCATTACATACCAAATAGCGGGGCACACCTTCTGGTTTTGCCAGGAAGCTCCATTTCATACCGGTAGGAAAACCGGCACCACCACGACCTCGCAGACCGCTTTTTTTCACTTCTTCCACGATATCTGCCGGAGACATTTTCAATGCCTTTTCAGCAGCATCGTAACCACCATTCTTGCGGTAGGTATCGTAATAACGAATCCCTTCAACGTGTGCTTTTTCTAATAAAAGTTTTCTTCCCATATGACTAAATCCTTGCGGACTTATTTATAATTAAAATCGTCAACGTTTGATCTATCAGCTTTTCTTTAGGCTTTAACGGCCTGCCTGGCAAATAAGTACCATTTCCGTTTCTGCTTGATCCATATTTCCAGTACGCGCAACTTGTATGTAGCCCGATTACCATTTACGGCTACATCAATGGTAGCTATAAAACGAGCCTGTGCCACTTTATTCTGTGCGGCTATGCTAACACTATCCTCTTGAATAGAATAGTATTTCGTATAACCACTTGCCAGGTTGCCTAATAATTCCCGGCGCCCTTCTATCCAACCATTACTATGACCATAACTCAATTTCTCGTGCACGTAACGTTGAAGTTTGAAATCTTGCGACACCAGTAGCTGATGAAAATCTTTCATGGTTTGAAGCACTTCATCCTGTTGTCCAAAACTTACCAGGCCTTTGCCAAAGAACAGTATAATAAAAAGCCATGTTTTCATACGGACATAGACTTTTTATTAATAGACTTATAAAGAGTCACCTTCATAAGTTTAATTGTTGCGGGCTGCAGCAGCTCTGCATTCTTCGATGATCTGATCCACTCTTTCTTTGGTCAAATGCTCTTTAAAATGTTTACCTAACTGCATCATTGGGGCATACCCACAGGCACCCAAGCACTCAACTGTTTTCAACGTGAACATACCATCTGGAGTAGTTTCGCCTACCCCAATACCTAACTTCTCTTTGATATAAGCAATGATATCATCACTACCTCTCACCATACAAGGACCTGTATGGCATACTTCAAATAAGTATTTGCCAATAGGTTTTAGGTTGTACATGCTGTAGAATGTTGCAACCTCATATACTTCAATTGACTTTATCTGTAAGAGCTCCGCTACATAATCCATCACCTCAGAACTCAGCCAGCCGCCATTGTCCTCTTGTGCCATATGCAAAACAGGAATCAACGCACTTTTCTGCTTTCCATCCGGATAGCGCGCAATGATCTCTCTTACCTTTTGTAGACGTTCTTCTGAAAATTTCATATAAACCCCCAACCCCTAAAGGGGAGTTTTGGTTTTAATTATTATATCGGTCCTGTTAAAGTGAGACAAGGCAAACATCTATCAAGTTATTACCCGGTCCATACTATCAACAATCTATATTTTGAAAGCGCACCTAAGTTCCCCTCAAGAGGGACTGTGTGCTGCTTATCCGTCCATTTCACCGGCAATCAGGTTCAGCGATGACATTACGATGATCGCATCACTCAACATGCTACCTTTCACCATTTCCTCGTACGCCTGGTAGTAAATAAAACACGGTCTGCGGAAATGCAGGCGATACGGGGTACGGCCGCCATCAGAGATCAGGTAATATCCAACTTCCCCATTACCACCTTCTACACTATGATAAACCTCTCCTGGTGGAATATCGATTTCACCCATTACTATCTTAAAGTGATAGATCAGGGCTTCCATCTTGGTATAAACATCTTTTTTCTCGGGCAGGTAATACTCCGGTACGTCGGCGTGGAAAATAGTAGCTTCCTCACCTTTGAACTCCTGGATCTTACGGTAAGCCTGCTTAATAATTTCAAGCGACTGCCACATTTCGCCATTACGCACTAAGAAGCGATCATACGTATCGCCGGTAGTACCTACTGGAATATCAAATTGGAAGTCTTGGTAACTGCAGTAAGGAGAATGGACGCGCACGTCATAATCTACACCAGCGGCGCGCAGGTTTGGTCCGGTAAAGCCATAGTTCAAGGCTCTTTCAGCACTAATAGGCCCCGTACCAATGGTACGATCCATGAAAATGCGGCTGCGTACAAACAGGCTTTCAAATTCTTTCAGTACCGCAGGGTATTCTTTTAAGAACTTTTCCAGCTTGGTAAAGGCAATGTTATTAAAGTCGCGCTCAAAACCACCAATACGACCAATATTAGTCGTTAAGCGGGAGCCGCACACTTCTTCCCAAATCTCATAGATCAACTCGCGGTATTGCATCACATACAGGAAACCGGTAAAGGCGCCGGTGTCCACACCAATCACCGAATTACAGATCAGGTGATCCGCAATACGGGCCAGCTCCATAATGATAACACGCAAGTAATCGACACGCTTTGGCGTTTGAATGCCCAACAGTTTTTCGCAGGTCATGTGCCAGCCCATGTTATTAATAGGGGCCGAGCAATAGTTCATACGGTCTGTTAATGGGGTAATTTGATAAAGCGGACGACGCTCAGCAATCTTTTCAAACGCCCGGTGGATATATCCTACTGTTTGTTCGGCAGATACAATACGCTCACCATCCAACTCCAAAATGTTTTGGAATACACCGTGTGTGGCCGGGTGTGTAGGACCCAGGTTCAGTGTGGTGGTTTCTCTTTTTTCACTGCCGGTTTGAAAGGCAGTTTCTGTTGTTATTGACATTTACAACTCCATTTCCACCGAAGTGGAACGTATTTTATGTTATCAACTTATAATTGTGTTTGTCCGTTACCGTGCAAACATTATTGATTGTCCGTAGCTCGGTCTACATGACCTTCTCCTACTGCAGGTATTTGCATGGGAGAACCATCAGTCTGGCGGTTTCCAAAGTCAAAGCTACCACCTCTACCAAACATTTCGTCATCTTTGTCAATTCGTGTTTGATCCTCTAATGGAAATTCTTTCCGCTGAGGGAAGTAATCCATTTCATCCACATTCATGATCCGTTTCAAATTAGGATGACCGACAAAGTTGACCCCGTAGAAATCATAGGCTTCGCGTTCCTGCCAGTTTGCAGAAGAAAACAGCTTACTGGCTGTATTTACATCCGGCTTCTGGATATCCAAGAATACCTTGAACCGGATACGTACATTATCAAACAGGTTGTGCAAATGATAAACAACAGCCAGCTCACGGCCTTTGTATGCCGGATAATGAACGGCCGTTACATCCGTTAAAAAGCGAAACTTCAATTCTTCATCATCATACAGGAATTGAAGTACATCCAGATTCATTGCTGCAGGTGCCTCAAAGGTCAACATCCCATAGGGCTCTTCAAAAGCAGTAGCCTGTGCCCCGAATTTCTCTGTTAGTTTCTGTTGTATATACTCGTTGGTCAATGCCATTTTTTATAAGCTTTGAGCTGCGAGCTTTGAGCTACGAGCCTAGAGTTTTTTACTCGTAGCTCAAAGCTCATAGCTAGTAGCTTTATTGGATTCCGTAACTATTTAATAACTTCTTATAGTGCTCGCTGTTCCGTCTGCGGATGCTTTCCTTGCCCACTAGATCCTGTATACGTATGATTCCATCAATGATGGCTTCCGGACGTGGAGGGCAACCTGGAACATACACATCAACCGGAACCACCTGGTCTATACCCTGTAACACACTATAACTATCGAAAATGCCACCGCTACAAGCGCAGGCTCCTACCGCCATTACCCAACGAGGTTCGGCCATTTGCAGGTAAACCTGACGCACAACCGGGGCCATTTTCTTTGCAATCGTTCCCATTACCATTAACAGATCACACTGGCGTGGAGAAAAGCCTAAACGCTCAGAACCAAAACGGGCCAAGTCGTAGTGCGATGCCATAGTAGCCATGAATTCAATACCGCAGCAAGAGGTAGCAAACGGTAATGGCCAAATAGAATTCTTACGAGCCAAGCCCACTACATCACTTAATCGGGCTGCAAAGAAGCCTTCACCTTGATAGCCTTCAGGCATTTCTGACACACTAATATCACGCTCTAGCGGCTTCTCATGAATATTATACGAAACTGGACGAGCCATAAAATTCAATTTGATAATTTGACAATTAGCTAATTAGCTAATTTGCTAATCAGCACATTATTTAGTCTTCCCAATCTAACGCTCCTTTCTTAATAATGTAGATAAATCCACATAAGAAGAAGCCAACAAACATAAGAACAGCCCAAAAACCGCTCCAACCCAACCCTTTGAAATTCACAGCATAGGGGTAGAAAAAGATTACTTCTACATCAAATAACACAAACAGGATAGCTACCAGGAAATACTTGATAGCAACTGGTTGGCGTGCCTCTCCATGGCTTTCAATACCACTGGTAAAGGTGGCTAATTTATCGGATGTTTGGCGTTTTGGTCCTAACAAATGGGTTACAACCATTAATAAACCAATCATTCCTATAGCGAAAAGTAACTGTAACCCAACGGGTAGATAGCTTTCTGCACTATTCACATTAGCGACCGCCCGGGTAACGTCGGCCTGTAATAAATGGAACATAATACGTATATAGGCCGCAAAAATAAGTTACTCCACTGAATCTCAGCGTTTAAACTTTATAAGTGTTTTTCTAAGGTTTGACTTTAAAAACTATGATAAGGAATGCCACGGTTATAAACCCCTCTTTATAGGCTTTTAAAACCCCTAGCAACCGTGGCATTCCTGCCTGTTTTTATATAAAAAAAGGCCTCTCCTAAGAGAGACCTTTGTATAACTAAGAAGAAATCAGACGATTATCCTTTCTTCGTTCCAGTTGGCTTTGAAGTAGCGCTGGGCGAAGAGGTTTTTGGCTTGCTAGCCGGAGTAGTAGGTTTAGCAGGCTTTGCAGGCGCTTTTAACTTGTCGATGGTTGCTTTAAAACCAGCGTTTTCCGGATCAAACTCCAACGCTTTTGTCAAGTAATAAACACCTTTATCCTTGTCTTGCTTTACGTTTACATAGTACGTAGCCAGGTTAGCAGCTGCCTCTATACCGTAAGCTTTATTTTTCACTTTGTCCCTGGAAGACACTTCCAACAATTTCTCATACATAGGAATGGCCAGGCCTTGCTCTTGAGTAGAATCAATTCTACCTAATGAACGTGCACTCCATAAGTAACCAAAGGTACTGTCTGGGAAAGCAGCGCTATATGCTTTGAATACGCTGTCTGCTTTTTGATAAGCACCACCCTGGTAATAAGGCAGACCAATCTGGAATAAAGCGGCTGGATTAGGAGTAGGGTTTAGTTTATAGATAGCTAAACGGATATCCGCTTCAGGCACTTTCTTACCATTAGTCTTTGCCCAGTCAGCAGCCTCTGTTAATATGTTCATTTTATTACGCAGACTGGTATCTTCTTTAGCTGCATCTAAATAGATGTCAACTACTTGCTCAGGATTTTCTTTAGCGTAAACAGTGGCCTTTAAGGTTATATCTTTTCCTACACGCTGATCAGCGTCAGTCTTTTCAAACAACTGGTCTACATAAGGCCTAGCAGCTGCTGTGTCACCTTTTCCTAAGTAGGAGTAAGCCATCATTCTATAAGTACCAGGCTTAATTTTATCTTTTGACTGAGCAATTACGTTCTTACCGATGGTAATCGCTTCATCATATTTTTTCTGCTGGTACAAAGCTGCAGCTTTGAACACCTCATTTTGAATACTTGGATCAGCTACTGCAATATATTTCTGCGCCCATTGCTCAGCAGCAGCCGGATCGTTCTTATAAAAAATATTATAAGTATAGTTTTCCAAGTAAGCCGGAGCAAACTTAGGATCAGCAGCAATTGCTTTGTTCAAGTGGTCTAATACCACATCCCAGTTACGTTGTGTTTTATACACCAGCGCCATACGGTAATTAGCAAGTGCAGGGTTACCTTGAGCCGCCTTCATATAATACTCAACCGCTTTACCACCTTCTTTTGCCTGACGATAAGCGTTACCCAAAGTGATCAAAACATCAGCATTGTTGGGCGCTAACTGAGCAGCCTCATTTAATTTGGTAATAGCATAAGCTGCATCACCACCCTTTACTTCTACGTTGGCACGGCCTACAGCATTTAATACATTAGGATCAGTACCTTTTTTCCCTTTGCTCAGGCTAATAGCCTGTTCAAAATGCTGACGAGCTTCATTGGTTTTACCTTCTTCCAGCTCTACCTGGCCCATTCCAGCCAATACCAATGGGGCATTGCCATTGGAAGTCAATGCTTTTTCATATACCTGGCGGGCACCAGCTATATTATCTTCAGCTAACTGTACCTGACCTAACCAATAAACAGCTTCCATATTATTAGGGTTGGCGGCAATCATCTTTTCAAATGTGCTTCGGGCACTCGAATACCGCTCCGCATACAAATGTCCTACGCCTTCCTGTATCGATTGCGCAAACGACGCAATGGTCAAGAATACGGAGAGGGTTAATAAACTTGCTGATTTCTTCATTTTCCTTCTTTTTAATAATTGTTTCAAGATAGATTCAAAAACTGTTCTCTAGTTTACTTAATAGTTGTTAAACTCTCTTATTAGCTGTAAATATTACTCGCTCAGGTTGGCATCTCTCTTCGTGAACGACATCCAGGCCGGCATTAAATACGCCCGCTTAAAGATAAGCTGGCCGCGTTGTGTTGTCAAAAAATTAGCAAAGCCTAAGCCCAGCCCTTGATGACGCTCTTTTAATATGTAGGTAAGATCCCGTACCATGGGGTAACGGCGGTAATAGATATTAGCCTGTACGGGCTGTACGTATCCACCGGGACGGTCTGTACTTTCCAGGTTGGCCAGTTTTACTTTTTTCAAAAAAGAAAGCTGTGTAGTATCCTCTTTGTTGCCAACCCAACTAACACCTATAAAACCAATTGCCTTAGGCGTTTTAGCTACATAATCTATGACGCCCTGGCTACTTTGTGCTGCCACTACTTTTGGACTTAATGGCGCTCCACGTAATACGGAGTCCATTACAAAGCGAACTGTACTGGTTGCTTTCACCCCATCAAACACGGGTGTCAGATCGTATGTGCTTTTGCCCGTAAGCAGATCTTTGATCTCTGCCATGGTAAACATGGAATCAGCCGACTGCGGATGTACAATTACAGCTACTGCATCGTAAGCTACAATACTCTTCTTAGGCGACACTTTCATGGAATCCTCTAAAAAGGCTTTCTCATCATTTGTGAAACCACGCGTGGTAATGATCAGACGGATGCTGTCTACGGCCAGATCGCGCAGGCAATCGGCCTCCGGCTTGTAATGTGCAATGATCTTGGCCTCCGGATAAGAAGCCTCATAGATCTGTATCTGTGAATCAATAACGGGCTTGAACGATTCGTCTACACTGATGTGTATCGTTCCTTGCTCTCTGGTATCCGTGGGCTGATTGGACGAGTTTTTATTGGAACAACTATTTAGTAAACCAACTGCCCCCAAAACATAACACCAATTTTTGAATCTTTTAAGCGTATCCTTTATCATTCTCCTTTATAATAATTCTTTTTATAACCTCTATAAATGCGCCAGATACCATAAACCACCAGCAAACCGCCGAATAATTTATCCATATCTGAAGGTGGACGGTTCATTAAGGTCCACCCCATACGCTCATAGATCAGGAAATAAATACCAATGCCTAACAGCAGGAAACCCATTACATAATCTAATACTGAACGGATTCCCGTAGCCTTGTGTCGTCGTTGTTTCTCATAATCTTCCATCGTTATCTACGTTTTGGGAGCAGGCAATTTAAACAATTTTTATTCTTCTACGCCTTGAAACGTTACAGGCTGCACAAAACTAACAGCAATATGATGTCCATTCTGAATAGCTGGCCTCCACTTTGGCATTTTCTTCATAACACGTAAAACCTCACGATCAAAGCTATTTCCGGCCGATTGTACAATTTCAAAACCAGTCACTTCTCCTGTAGCACTAACCATAAACCGCACCTGTACTGTTTTACGCTCCCCGGCCGCCAATTCATCTGGCGCCTGTAAATAGCGGCTCAAAAAACTACGCCAAGCCTCTACTCCACCAGGAAATTCGGGCTGCTTTTCTATTGGATCAAAAATGGTCTTCTCTGGTTCTGGAGTAGGAGCTGGTGTGGCATCACCGCTATCAGTATTCACTGTAGTGTTACGAGTGCCATCCTCAGGTACACCATCAACATTCTGATTTCCAATAACCGCATTTTCTATATCATTAATGGTAGGCAAAGGCTCAGGAGCTAGATCATCAGGCACTATCACTATGTTATTATAATCTACCTGTGCTACCTGCTGCACCTTGGGCGGCTCTACGGGTGCGGGTGGCGGCAGCTCCTCCCGAGGTATTTCAACATTCGTCAATTCTACCACACCAACATCCGGCAAAGAAGAGCGTTCAGATGAAGGAGCAGAAGGAAGTGAAAACAAAAACAATAAAAGCAATACGCTACTCAAACTGATAGCTAAGGCTACGCCCATGCGATTGGCATAAAACTTCCGAAGCGCATAAGCGCCATACTGCTTGTTACGGTTCTCAAAGAGAATGTCTAGCATGCTGGATTGTAAAATTTCATGGCTGGTCATGGTTAATCGTTTAATGATGAGATGCAGGGAACGGGGAGATTCCATAAAAAAGTTCCCAAGTTTAAAGCTGCACGCTACAAGCTGCAAGCTACACGCCTTAAACAGCCGATCGTGAAACGTCAAATGGGTGACGTGAAAGGAAGGCTGCAAGCCACAAGCTGACGCTTCAAGCAAAACAGTCGACTTCTTTTATAGTTCCCTCTCTCTTTATTGAACATTGAGTATTGAATATTGGGCATTGAACATTTCCTTACTTCCTTATTCATCATTCCTTGTTCCTTGTTCCTTGTTCATTATTCTTTGCGCCTTTCCTCCTTCGCGACTTTGCGTGAAACCCAATGCGTGCAGCGTGCAGCTTGTAGCGTGCAGCTATTTGCCTTCCCTGGCCTACCTTTGCCCCCGTTATGAAAATTCTAATGGTGTGTTTAGGGAATATTTGCCGGAGCCCTTTAGCAGAAGGCATTTTAAAACACAAGGCCAAACAGGCTGGCCTAAACTGGTTGGTGGAAAGTGCAGGTACCAATGGCTATCATATTGGCGAACCACCACATCGGCTATCGCAAAAAGTGGCTAAGCTGAATGGTATCGATATCTGTGATCAACGCTCCCGCCAGTTTGTAGTGGGCGACTTTGACCGCTACGATAAGATCTACGCCATGTCTGATGATGTGATTGATGAAATCAGGCGTATAGCCAAGCATAATTACGATGCAACCAAAGTAGACCTGCTACTCAATGAGGTTTATCCTGGCGAGGACCGCTCTGTTTTTGATCCCTGGTTTGGCGAAGAGCCAGGCTACCACGAGGTGTATCAAATGATCAGTGAGGCTTGTGATGCCATCATAGAAAAGGCCCCCTGTCCCCCGAAGGGGGAACCTAAGTAGTTGCAGTACTGTAATTATCTTGCAGGCCTAAATGCAAGTCATATATGCAACTTCAGAAGCAGAATGACATACAACACAACAATTAAAGAATACGAATCAAAATAAAAAGCATGTCAAAAAACTCCCCTTCAGTGGCAGGAACCAAACCTTCTCTTCCACAGGGCACACGTGATTTCGGACCCGATGTAGTACGCAAACGCCAGTATATATTAACCACCATTAAAAACGTATTTGAGCTCTATGGTTTCCAGCCATTGGAAACACCCGCTATGGAGAACTTAGAAACGCTAATGGGCAAATACGGTGAGGAAGGTGATAAACTGATCTTTAAGATCCTAAATAATGGTTTGAATGACCCTAAGAACATTGACAAAGCCAAAGCCGCTTTTGAAAATGTATTACAAGGAAAGAATGATAAGAACTTAACAGAGCGTGCACTGAAATATGATTTAACTATTCCTTTTGCCCGATACGTTGCTATGAATCACGGGCAACTAACGTTCCCATTCAAGCGCTACCAGGTGCAGCCGGTATGGCGCGCCGATCGTCCACAGAAGGGTCGCTACCGCGAGTTTTACCAGTGTGATGCCGATGTTGTAGGCAGTAATGCACTGATCAATGAAGTGGAGTTTGTTAACATCTATAACACCGTATTTCAACAATTGGGTATTGAAGGCTATGAAGTGCGCCTGAACTCTCGTAAAATCCTGACAGCACTTGCAGAACTTTGTGGTGGCGCCGATAAGATGTTAGATATCACTATTGCTATTGATAAACTAGACAAGATTGGCCTGGAGAAAGTAAAAGAAGAACTCACCCAGCGAGGTTTAACCACCGAACAGATTACCACTATTGAAACCTACTTAAACGTTGATGGATCTAACGAAGAAAAGCTACAACATATCAAGGCCCTACTTCAACAATCAGAAATTGGTAACAAGGGGATTGAAGAACTAGAGTATGTGTTGTCAATGGAGCACACTCAACTACCCATCATCGATTTCACGCTGGCCCGCGGTCTAAACTATTACACGGGTATTATCTTCGAAGTAAAGGCTCCAGCCACCGTAAAGATTGGCTCTATTGGTGGGGGTGGGCGTTATGATGATCTGACCGGTTTATTTGGAGTACCCAACATTCCAGGTGCCGGTATTTCATTTGGCGTCGATCGCATTTATGATGTAATGGAAGAACTAAACTTATTTCCCCAGACCATTGCTCAAGGCAGCAAAGTATTATTCTTTAACCTGGGGATTGAAGAAGCCAAAATTGGATATGCACTGATGCAGCAACTGCGTAAACAAGGAACCGCTGCTGAAATCTATCACGAGAATGTGAAGATGGACAAGCAGTTCAAATATGCTGAAAAGAAGAATATCCCTTTTGCAGTGATCCTTGGTAGCCGCGAATTAGAAAACAAAATGTTGGTGGTGAAAAATCTGCAAACCGGCGAGCAGCAAACCCTGAAGCAAGAAGAACTGTTATCCTATTCTTTCTAATCATTTCACACAACATATAAAAGAAACAGCCTGCAGTAAAAGCAGGTTGTTTCTTTTATACAACATTCTTCACTTCTACTTTTAGTCTATCCATAATACATACAACAATCTTCTCTAAGACTATTGCTGGCTCATAGGAATCTGAAATTTGCACTTCTACACTTAGCTCATCCACAGCGTACTATCCAACGCACAAATCTGCACGAAAAAACTACGATCCTTTGACATTCGATTGTAAATGCCAACCTTGCAAAAAAATGCATTATGTCGAAATATATCTTCATGGCAGTTTTTTGCACCTATGCCACCATCACCACCTACGCACAAACCTCAGATGCCGAAGCCGAAGCCATGGTTAACTTATTAGGCGTTCAGAAAAAAGAAGCCATTGCAAAACTTGTAGCCGTTAGTGGTAAAGACTCTGTTGCCTTCTGGAAGATTTACAACGAGTATCAAAAAGAGAACATAGCACAGGCAAAAGAAAGAATTAAGCTATACGAACAAACCGCCCAATCTTACGGCAATATGACACCAGCAGTAGCCGACTCACTATCCCACAGATACTTTAACAACCGCGTGTCTCAGGAAAAAACCCTGCAAGAATATTATAAGAAAATTAAAGCTGCTACAAATGCAGTAATCGCCTTTGAATTTTATCAGGCTGAAGTATACTTGCTAACGCAGATCAGGGCTTCTATTATGCAGCAAATTCCTACTTATGGAGAAGTAAAGATGGCAACTAAAAAGAAAGAATAAAAAGCAGCCAGCTTGAACATAGCAAGATGCATTTACAATCAGGCCTTTCGCATTTCGAGTTTTAGTATTCAGATTTGTTCCTTGAAATTTGGATTCTGGATTCTGGAATTTGGATTTTATTTTTTCTTATTTGCCTACATTGATTTCATGTTTACCAAACTTGTAGCCAAAGGCAGTACCTGGCACATCGCCATAATACAAGCCCATGTTAGATGGAATTGTAAAAGTTGTTTTCATCAGTTGCTCATGAAGCGAAGCATCCTGCTTGGCGCCATTTACCATTAATGCATCTTTAGTAAGAGAAAACCACTGCACGGATTCAGCATTTTTTACAACACCATTTTGAACCAGTAACTGGATAACATCTTTTACCTTTTGCTTTTGTATAGCTGTGAGGGAATCTTGTATATGAAACGAATGTTCTCTATGCAAAGAATGCGTTTGCTTTTTTTGACCTGCTTCCATTTGATGCCGTTGCATCTCTAGTTTCCGTTGTTGCGACTCAATCTTTTTGTGCTCGGCTTCTATTTTCTTTTGCTTTACTTCTATTTCCCGTTGCTCTATGATAATTTCTTCTTTCTCCTTTTTATCTTCTGCCTCAACTCTTTTTTGTTCCAACTCACCTCGTTCCTTTTCTATTTCAATTCGCTGAACCTCTATTTCTTTTCTTTGCTGTTCAGCAATCACACGATCCTTTTCCATTTGTTGGCGGTCCTTTTCTACCTGGGCTGATTTAGCTTCTATCTCCTTGATCATTCCAGAAAAACGAGCAGCTTCTTTTACATCCCGTTCCTTACCATTAATACTAAAGGATACAATCACTCCTTTTTCCTTTCCAATTTTATAGCGATTGCCAGATTTTACTGTTATTTCTGTATACTCAATTTCTTTTGTTGGACTGGCATTCGTATAGATATGCACACCGGTAATGCTATCTTTCTTATTGGGCTTACCAATAGTATCAGCCATAGCTTGATCGCTATTTTCAAATGCGCTCTTTTCTATTGTGTTAATTACAGTTGCATTCACTGGTTCTTCCAAAGTGGCAGCAACTATGGTTTGTTTTGTAGAAAGAATATGCGCTGACTTCTCATTAGTTTTCTTTACAGCGTCTGCTGGTATAAAAGAAAAAGATACAACAGCCACTATGCTCAGTGATAAAAGTATTTTCTCCATAGATGTTAGGTTTTTATTTTTTTTATTGATCATCCGCTTGATGCGGTCCAGTAATAATGAATGTCTTCCTGTTAATGGCATGGTATACGCCACCTGGTTAAACTGTTCCTGGAAGGTCACCAGGGCTTCCATATATTGCTTGGGCTGGTTGCTGTAAGCTGTAACCATAGCGTCGCAACACACTTCGCGTTCCTGGCGAATGACGGTTAAGAGCCAGTAAACAGCCGGGTTAAAAAAGAAAACAGTTTCAATGCATTCAAGGAAAATATTGATGGCAAAATCTCTTCGTCTTACATGTGCTAATTCATGCAGAAGGATGCTCTCTACCTGCGCTGGCGACAGCAGCGTGAACATGCCTAATGGAACTAAGATCACAGGCTTGAAGTAACCTATTGTGCAGGGCACTTTCACCAATACCGATTCCAGTATTTGTACAACCCTGCCAATTTTAAGCTCTTGAGCTAGTTCCTGTACACGAGCCACCCATTCTTCGTTAGGTGTTTGGGTTCCTTGTACCCGGCATTGCTCCAACCCACGCATACCCACCACCAACTTTATTGCTTTCCAAAGGAAAACCACCAGCCAGCACGCTACCAAAATATCGGCATAAGCATTGATGCCATTCACTAGTTTTTGCCAGAAAGGAGTTGCTGTTACTGGAGCAACATTCGCGTCATATACAAATACATTTCCTTCCAGGTTACCTACGGTAGTAGTTACTTTAGTAAACTCGGGCAACTGGCTGTAGCTTATAAAAAAACAAGCAACGCTCGCCAATACAAACAGACCACTGATACCTAATAGCATATTATAGCGAACAGCAGGATTACTACGGGTAGTAGCGGCGATGACCAGTCCTGCAAACGCGGCAGCCACTACACCTAGCCAAAGCGAGTGCAATAAGGCATAGCAAATAGATAGAACCAGGTGATGCAGGTCTATCGATAATAGCGTCGTATTAGTGAGCATCTTTATCTAGTTTTTTGATCATTTCTTTAATAGCATCCAACTCTTTCTTTGATGTTTTCTTGTTGCCTAGCAACTGCATCATCAAGCTACTGACGGAGCCGTTGTATAACGTATCTACAAACTTGTTGAGCAATAAACCTTTTGTTTTTCCTTCTTCCTCTGCAGCGCTGTATACGTGTTTCATGCTGGATTCATCGCGTAGCAATAACCCTTTGTCCACCATGATCTGCATGAGCTTGAGCGTAGAGGTGTATTGTACTTCACGCTTTTGCTCATTCAGTTGATCATTTACAAAGCGCACAGTGGACGGCCCATGCTCCCAAAGCACCTGTAGAATTTCCAGCTCTGATCGTGTAGGCTCCGGTTTATCCTGCTGTGGCTGACGTTTTGCTTTCATAACCTAAAGGTAGGAAAGTTTTCGTACGAAGAAATACCATACCTCCCTCTCATTAACCATTCATCCCATTGAGTACGCGTCAGATCCTTACCATTCATCCCAATTATCACCAAGCTAAAATGACTTACTCAACTGCTACTACTAACAGAAATAGCAGCCGTTGTAATCCAGACAGTCATTAATAACTTATTGATAGTAGAGGCATTATATATATAATAGCTATACTGGTAAGTAACTAGTCAACTAGCTAATCCACCAACTCTTATAGAAGTATACCTGCAGCCCTCCTGTTTGGCTTGCTATGGCTGTAATAGCAGCGTAACTTTAGGAAGAGGGTAAGAAGATGAAAGCATTTTAACCCAAACAGGCTGTTTACATATAAAATAGTTGCTATACCACCTCATTTAGTACCATCGAAAAGAAGAAAGCAGGCCAATGCATTCATGCACTACCCTTTGTTACAACATGCAAATGGATTATCCATTAAACAGGAACAATGTATGAATACGAAACTTACACTAATTATAACATTCCTGCTATTCAGCTCCTTTACTTATGCGCAATGGGAGTTACGTGCTGGTATTGGCATAGCTAACCCCATTACAGGCTATAAAACCATAACCGGCAGTGGTGTGTTGTATCAGTTGGACGCTGCCAAACATTTAAATAACAAACGCTGGTCGGTAGGTCTTACACTGGCCTGGGCACGCATGCATAACGACAACGACGCATCGGATAAGTTTATCAATACCCGGTTAGATCAAGTACCCATTTTAGCTACTGCGGAATATGAGCTAACCACCACCAAATTGATACCCTATGTGGGCCTGGGCTTAGGAGTTAGTCTTTACAATCTTAATTATGATGTATCACCAACGGAAGGTGAAACCGACTTCAATGCCAGCTTTAGCATGATGCCCCGGCTGGGCGTTAAAATGCAGGCCAGTGAACACTGGATTCCTTTCCTGGAAGTTAATAGTCCCTTTGTAATGGATGGTCCTCCAATAGGCGTTGATAAAGGAGAAAAAGCCACTGGCTATGTAGGTGTGGCTATAGGCACGGCTTATCGGTTCTAACTTATAGTATTACTATCTGTTTCTAATGCTTGCTGATACAGGCGCGCCCATTAGGTTTTACCACTATTTTTAGAGGATAATTTGGTATCTTTAGCGTCTTCTCTAAAGTGGTTATTTCTTCTCTACTTATTCCACTTTTCTTTACTATTTCTTACGGTTTATTGCAGCATCTACTAAGTCTGGATACGGGTGAGGCATCAGGTGAGGAAGGGCTGAGGTACGGGTGAGGTACGGGTGAACCTACACGTTCCCTACTGACTTATAGGACGTTTCCTAGACGTTACTATGAAGGACGTATGACGTAAGGTGGAGGATGTCTGAACCGGGATTGGGGGAGATTTAAGGATTTGCGGGAATATGGCTGATGTAAGGATGGCTGATGGCTGATTGGAGAGGGAGAGCAGCTGCTGAAATAAATTACGCCTGCCAAAAGCAAGAGGGCTGCTCTTCGAGGGGGCCGGCGTGTGACATTCAAGGCAATTTACATGTGTATAACTAAAGAGGCTGCGGCTTGTAAGGATAAAAAGGAAGGGTTATTTTTACTAAATAATTTAGTATTAAACTTAAAAAAACAACCCTATGGCACGACAGGCAGGACCACTCTTTATTACCGGAACGATTGACGATATGGTGTTTTACCAGATGAACGGCAGGTACTACATGCGCCTAAAAGGCGAACCCACCACTGGTACCAAAAAACGCATGAGCCAGGACGAACACTACCCACTGCTGTGCCTGCGCAAGCGGGAGTTCAAGGAGGCTTCTAAAATGGTGCGCAAGTGGTACTACACCCTGCCCAAGACAGTGCGCAAACATGGGCTGTTTGGCAAGCTAACAGGTAAGGCCGTACGGATGTTGCGCAAAGGCATGACGGAGGAAAAGATCAAGGCCTTACTGTTGCAGGAGTTTGGAAAGGTGAAGCCAACTGTTGAACAGACTATCCCTACGATGACTGTAGAAACAGATAATGCACCCAAATTGGTTTCACTACCAACTTATACTCCACCTAAACCCAAACGCAAAAGCAAAAAGCTTACTACTGGCCGCTTATCGTCCTGGCAGGTGAGTGAGCAGGGACAATTACAGAAAGAAGTGGTAAAGCCAAAAGCAATAGTGACTAAACAAGATAGTGGTACAAGCTTTTATGCTACACAGGGGTATTATAGTACCTGGACATGCAGTGGGTGGTAAACAGTGGTTAAGCATAGAGGTTGTTTGTCAACACTACACTACTTTAACTTTACCATTCCCTTCTCATTCACAGAGCCTGACAAAGGCGATATGCGGGATTAAATTAAAGTGATGTGGTATGAATTGAAAATGGATATAGATGCTTACTTATCATCGGCTGTTTTGACAATATGCCAAAAACTGATCTTACGACGAGTTACAAAACCCAGCTTCTCATATAAGCTAATGGCACCTGCATTAGTATCTGCAACATGCAGGTAAGGAAACTTATTCTCGCTAAAGATTTTATTTGCTGCATGTGCCACCAGCTGTTTCGCATATCCCTTTCCGGTATAATCGGGGTGCGTAACCACAGCACTCACCTCTGTATATTCATGCATCTGCATGCGCTCTCCGGTAACTGCCACCAGCTTTTCATCTTTATAAATACCAAAGTATGCGCCTAGCAGTGGCGTTTTCTTTCTAAAATAGCCAGGCTGCACTAAATTAACAAGGTCAAAAAGCTCATCATATTGTTGGGACTGCAGTTCCACTATCTCTTCAGTGATCTCTAATGCAGGTTGTTGGTCCAGCACCATTTGCCTACAGGCCAATTCATTTTGCAGGATCAACCCTTCTGGCAAACCAGGCCTATTACCCACCACAAAAAAGCTATCAGCCAACCTTGCATACTTATTCAGCGCATCGGCTGTTTGCTCCATTGCAACAAAACCTCCAAATGGACAATAATCGGGTTGGTAAAACTTTACTTCATCGTATACAATAGCAAACTGTTGGTGTGTTTCGGTCAATGAATACCAAACCGGGTTGTCTAGTTTTTCCACTGGTGTGGGCATTTAAGAACGAAGATACATGCAAGGAAATCAATATTCGATTACTCACACAGTTCTATAGTGATAACAAAAATGCTGTTTTCTACTACCATTCATCAACTCATATCTCTCATCAACAACTCATCCCCTTGCCATTTCTCATTGTAGCCAAGTTTTCGTTTATTTGGCCCTTAATCAAAACCCGAACCCGTCTTATGAGAAACGGAAGACTGTGGCTTTATGCAGCCACTGCCCTTACGCTAGTGGGCGTATCTTGTAAAAACAGCAGCAAGTCTGATCTGATGATCCCCAAGGATGCAGCTATCGTTATTCACATCAACAGTGCCTCTTTATCCTCTAAATTATCCTGGAAAGAAATTCAGCAAGCCGAATGGTTTAAAGAAATCAATAAGGAAAGCACTGACAGCATGGCTAAACAGCTTTTAGCTGATCCTGCTACATCAGGCGTAGATACCAAGCAAGACCTGGTATACTTCATGAAAAAGCAAGGCAAGGGCGGCTATATGGTATTTGAAGGCTCCGTAGCCGATGCTAGTAAGTTTGAGAAGCTAAACAAGGAGACTAACAAAAATGCAGAAGTCAAAAAAGATGGCGATCTGACTCAGATGCAACTGGAAAACAACGCCGTGGTGACCTGGAAGGGCAACAAGTTCATCTACATCTTCGATGCGCCTTTCCTGAGCATGGCCAGCAGTTATACGACCAACGATGGCGAAGGAAGCAATGCTTTCCCTGCTGATAGCCTAAAGAAGTTTGCCAAAGACATCTTTGCATTAAAAGGTGACAACAATCTACCCAATGATGACCGCTTTGCCGACATGATTGCAGAAACCGGTGATGTGCACCTGTGGATGAACAGCAGCAATCTTTATAAAGGTGTAGTAGGTGGTGCATTGTCGATGATGAAAGTATCATCATTATTAGAAGGGAACGTAAGTGCTACTACGCTAAACTTTGACAATGGCAAGATCAGTTTTAATGCTACGCAGTACTATGGTACTGAAGTAAAGAAGCTATTGGATAAGTACGAATTCAAGAATGTAAGTGCCGACCTGATCAACCGTATTCCTACCCAGGATGTGATTGGCGCCTTTGCTATGAACTGCCCTCCAGAATTATTAAAGGAGATCTTTGTACTGGCCGGTATTGATGGTTTAGTAAACGCTGGATTAGCGCAAATGAATTACAGCATGGATGAACTGGTACAGGCTACTAAAGGCGAATTATTGTTAGCAGTAAGCGATTTAAAGGTCAAGGAAAAAGAGATGTTTCCTGGCACTG
This sequence comes from Flavisolibacter tropicus, assembly GCF_001644645.1. Lineage (NCBI taxonomy): Bacteria > Pseudomonadati > Bacteroidota > Chitinophagia > Chitinophagales > Chitinophagaceae > Flavisolibacter > Flavisolibacter tropicus. The sequence continues at coordinate 2,652,256 of NZ_CP011390.1, forward strand.
CGTATGCCTATAAGACAAAAGATCCAGACATGAAGTTCTTAATGGCAGCTTCAGTGAACAACCAGGCAGCATTTGAAAAATTGGTAGGCATTGTAAAAAAACAGCCGCACGATACTACGAAAACTTCTGTTATTGATTATAAGATCGAGAACAAATGGTTTGCTGTTTCTAACGAGCCTGGCTATACGAGCAAGTTCTTAGCGGGCGGCAATAACAAACTAGCCTTTACCGATAAGATCGCCGGCCATCCATTTGTAGCTTTCCTGGATATTCAGAAGATCTTAAAGTCGACTGAATCTAACATGACTACTGAGCTGGAGAAAGGATCTATGACAGCCTCTATCCGCTTGTGGCAGGATGTAGTGATGTATGGTGGAGAGTATAAAAAAGGAAAGATGACCTACCATGTAGACATCAACCTGGTAGACAAGAATACCAACAGCTTGAAACAGTTGAATAGCTATGGCGGTCAGATCTACACGTTAAACAAGCAACAAAAGAAAGCCCAGATAGAGGCAAACGAAATGTATCCTGAATCTAGCGATGTTATTACGGATAGTACTTATTCAGTAGAAGCACCTTCTAAGTACTAATCCCCTTTTCAATAAAGCGGGCGTATCAAGTTGACAGAGGACAGTTGACCGTTGACAGTGTGCTACAGTCCTCTATCAACTGTCCTCTGTCATCAAAAAGGTGTACTGAATAATTTAAATTGGTATTACCCCCTTTTTATACAAAAGCTACAACTGTCAATAGCTTGCACTATTGCCAGTTGTAGCTTTTAACTTTATAACCTATGCTGTTACAGCTTCAACAAGTATTACCTACCTATTTTGATCTAAGTCGCTCCCTAACCTCAGAAGTTTGGGGGAAAGATCTTTCCTTTCAGAAAGGAGAATTAGTGAAGATCGTAGCGCCCTCAGGCAGTGGTAAAACTTCGCTTATCCATTTCCTTTATGGACTGCGCCTTGAATACCAGGGCACCATTTCTTACAATGGCAATGCGAGCAAAGACCTTTCAATTGAAGAATTTAGCAAATACCGAAAGAGCCATATCAGTATTGTGCTGCAGGACTTGCGTTTGTTCCCTGAGCTAACGGTTTGGGAAAACATCAATATCAAACGCCAGTTAAATCCTTATCACCCGGAGGCCAAAATCAAAGAGATGGCTAAACAACTGGGCATTGATCATAAACTGAATTCTTTGTGCCGCCTTTGTTCCTATGGGGAGCAGCAGCGCGTAGCTATTATACGTTCACTAATGCAGCCGTTTGACTTTCTACTGCTGGATGAACCCTTTAGTCATCTGGATAATAATAATGCCCGCAAAGCTATGGACCTGATGCTGCAAGAAGCCAAGAGCCGTGAAGCTACCGTATTGCTGGCCGACCTGGAACGTATTGAATTCTTCCCCTACACCCGTTTGTATCACCTGTAAAATCCTGACCTGTGTCTGTATCCTTTAAGCCCATTCGTCCCCTCTTACAAACTGGCAACAACGCCGCCTCCCGCTGGTTCTCTTATTTTGGATTAGGCATTGGCGTAGTGTTATTGCTTTGCTCTATCCAGATGTATATCAACATACAGCAAATGCTGGCAGGCAATGCCGTTCGCAAAAATGGCTATGACTATATCTCCATAACCAAAACGGTTACCAATGCTACAATGGGACAGACTGACAAGAACCTGTTTCAGCCAAAAGACCTGGAAGAGCTAAAAGCACAGCCCTTTATTGAAAATGCAGCGCCTTTGGTAGCCAACCAGTTTCGGGTACAATTGAGCGCTGGCGATATTTTACCCTTTAAGACCGATTTATTTTTAGAGACTTTGGAGAATGATTTTATTGATACATTACCACCAAATTTCCAGTGGCAGGAAGGCCAAGAGAACATTCCTATTATTGTCTCTTCTGATTTTTTAGAGATCTATAATGTATTTGCACCAGGGCAAGGACTGCCGCAGATCTCAGAGGCAACAGCAACAGGTGTTCCTGTTTTCATTACCTGCATCAGCGATAGTAAGCGCATGACCTTCCAGGGAAACATTGTAGCCTTTAGCGATCGTATCAACTCAGTGTTGGCACCTAAATCTTTTCTTACATGGGCTAACCAACAGTTTGGCAGTAACCAGGTAAATGATGCTGCCCGTGTATTTATCAAAACCAAAGATGCCAATAATGCCCAGCTGCTAAATTTCCTGGACCAGAAAAACTACAAGGTGAATAAAGACAAAACCAAGTTTGGCCGGGTAAAGCAAGTGATTCAGGGCATTTTCAGTGGATTGGGTGTATTTGGATTATTGGTGATCGTTCTAGCGTTACTCCTATTTTCCTTTTACCTGCAGTTGGTAATAGCTCGCAGTAAATCAAGCTTAGCGTTATTATTAACCTTAGGCTACTCCCCTACATGGCTCAGTAAGAATGTGGCCAGGCAGTTTATGCCCATTTACTTCTTTATTATCCTGGGCGCATTATTAGCAGTGCAAACGATTCAATGGGCCTTTCATGAATATGTAATGATTGGGCAGGAAGAAACTACCACACTTGTACATTGGGGTGTAGCGTTAACGGCTGTTGTGTTGCTGCTGTTATCGGTATATACCAATTACCGATTGATCCGGAAGTTGCTGTTTAAGCTTTCTTAGTACCAAACAAACCTTTTTTGCGCTTTTGTGGCATTCCAGGCTTTATATAATTAACTGCAGAATCAAAAAACACTTCCTTTTCACTACTTACATTTCTATAGCCAAAACGAAAAGAAGGTGGCTGCGCCTCGCGCCACCACCTTCTTGTACTATCAATGCCTTTATAGAAAACGCCACCTTGTAATTGTGGCTTTGGAATATGCCTTAGCGTATCAATGGGCTGGTAATTATCTACCAATGGCGTATACAGGATATAAAGCTCTGCACCGTCTTTATAATAATAAGCCAGTCCTTGATGGCCTGAACTATCAGCGATCTCTTTTACCCTTTTATACCCTTTAGGAACAATAGTAGCAACCGTTGTGGACGTACTATCTCCGGTACGTGTATACGTAAACTCCCGCCGCTTATAGTCTTTAAACAAAAAGCAAGAAGGCAATACCGCAAGTATTATAATAACTAAGGCTGTACGTAACATTCGAAAGAGTTATACCTCTCCTCCTAATCCCACAAAATCCTAATCACCCTAGTTCTACACTCCTTCAAAAATCACGCTAGCACCTTGTCCTACACCTACGCACATACTAGCCAGGCCATACTTGCTGCCACGGCGTTTCATTTCATGCACCAGTGTAGTAGATAAGCGCACACCACTAGCTCCTAGTGGATGCCCTAAGGCAATGGCTCCGCCATTGACATTTACTTTAGCACGATCTAACTGCAGGTCGTGAATACAAGCCAGCGATTGGGAAGCGAAAGCCTCGTTCAATTCTATCAGGTCAAGGTTGGCTACAGAAAGACTAGCGCGGCGCAAGGCCTTTTGTGTAGCAGGTACCGGGCCAATACCCATAATAGAAGGATCAACACCTGCAACTGCCATAGAGATTACTTTAGCAATGGGTTTTAATCCAAAGCGCTGAACTGCCTCTTCAGAAGCCAACAACATGGCAGCAGCACCATCATTTAATCCAGAGGAGTTACCAGCAGTAACTGAACCGTCTTTTGTAAATGCCGGTTTCAAAGAAGCCAGTTTTTCCAATGTAGTACGGCGAGGATGTTCATCGGTATCTACAACTGTCGTTGTTCCTTTTGGTCCATCTATAGTTACAGGCACTATTTCATCCTTCCATTTACCTGCTTCTAAGGCAGCAAAGTAGCGCTCTTGTGACTCCAGGGCGAAAGCATCCTGGGCCTCGCGACTGATATGCCACTGCTTAGCTACATTCTCCCCAGTTTCGCCCATGCTGTACGGATAGTGCATATCCTTCAGCTTGTTGTTTACAAAACGCCAGCCCAGGGTAGTATCATACACTTCGGCGGTACGCTGGAAAGGACTTGATGCTTTAGACATCACGAATGGCGCACGGCTCATACTTTCCACACCACAGGCAATCATAAAGGCTGCGTCATCGCAAAGAATCTGGCGGGCGCTGTCCATAATGGCCTGAAGACCAGAGGCACACAAGCGGTTAACGGTATTGCCAGGAACGGTCACCGGCAAACCAGCCAGCAAGGCGGCCATGCGGGCCACATCGCGGTTGTCTTCACCAGCCTGGTTGGCATCACCAGCAATAACATCTTCAATTTCGGCGGGATCCACATTGGGATTACGTACCATAAGTTCGCGGATCACATGAGCAAGCAAATCGTCGGGGCGAACTGAGCTTAGTGCACCGCCATATCTACCTATGGGTGTGCGCACGGCGTCAATTACATAAACTGTTTTCGTATTCAATTAACCTTTACTTTTAAAACGTTTACTAAACGGTATCTAGCAGAAATGTTCTTACACTTCTTTAAACACCTTTACAAAAGGGAGCCAAAGCTATTTTATTTATTTGGAAGTTTCTTTATCATACAAGTGTGCTTCAGCCTGATCAAGCTAGAGGTTACGCCATTTTTTCTTTATGGAATGTTTTCAGAAAAAGCCATTCCCAGCGATACCTTAACAGAGCGATCAATCTGGATAGATGGAAAGCAGCTAAAAAATACAGACCTCCTACATAAAGAGCACCTTGTATTGGAAGAAACGGCCAAGAAATATGTTCTTCTTAAAAAGAATGAATCCATTGATATAGTACAAACGCGTGTAGAAGAGAAATATGGCTTTCTAACCCGATCTCCTATTTACCCCTTTCTACAGGAACGTATTTATAATAAAGCCTCTGATATACCAGCTTTTGAACATTGGTTTAAGCAAACCTGTGAACGGCTATTAAATAAAGAGGTTCAACAAGTTAGCATCAAAGAAGACACTTACCTTATCAATCCAGAACGTACCCAACTAAAACAGATCAGCAGTGAAGTCATCCATTCTTTTTAAAGAGTATACAAGGTTAGTGTCCAATAACCGGTGGTCCCTTCAGCAAATTGTGTTTTTAGGTACACTGATCAGCTTAGTTATCAATTACCTTTCATCAGGCATGGTTCACCAGATAAGTGGTAATCCATTGGTAGACCAGGAAATAGACCCTACTTATTGGCTGGCTATGATACTAAGGTTGCCTGCTATATTTAGGGGTACACTTGCTATTGTGCTGGATAGCATACTTTTCCTTTCGTGCCTTGCTTCCCTGTTTATTCCTAACCAAACCTACTCTACCCGTATTTTCTTTATAGCCCATTTTCTCTTTTTCATTCTTTACAACCTTTATTCTGGTCACCACTATATCAATATTGGGATACTGATCATGAGCTTTCCTTTTGTCTTTAAAACCAATGAGCGCTTTACTGCTGGGTTTACGTTTTGCCGCTTTCTGTTTTGCTTTATGCTTTTTTCGGCAGCGCTATGGAAGATCTGGCGAGGTAACCTAACTCATTTTGACCAAGGCTCTACATTATTACTGCTTCAGTTTAAAAGTCTACTATTTCAAGAGTCATCCTTTCAATACAAAACCATTTTATTCTTTGCTCAGAACCGTATGATGGGGCAACTATTGTGGTTGGGCATGATTGGCATTGAACTCTTGTTCTTTTGGGGCTTTATAACCTATAAAAAAGACAACTGGTTACTGATCGGCCACCTACTATTTTTTGCAGGCGGCTGGTTCTTTTTTGACCTCTACTTTTACGAAAACCTGCTTTTTCTGATCACTTTATATCCTGTTTTAAAAGGAATAAACAATCTAAAACGGAAAGTTTTAAGGGAAAAACAACACCCAACTGCCCTTTCCAATCTTGCTTCCGGCGTACCTTTGCCGGATGAACGCAGCAGTAGCAGGCATTAAAAAAACCGTTAAAAACATCCGCCACCTTTCCCTCGAAGAGCTGGAAACATTCTTTGCCACGTTAGGTGAAAAGAAGTTCCGCGCTAAACAGGTTTGGGAATGGATATGGACCAAACAGGCGCACTCTTTTGCCGATATGACCAACCTCAGCAAGGAGTTACGCCAAAAGCTGGGCGATAACTTTTCATTCCCCGCGTTAACGGTTGATGCTACGCAATACAGTGCTGATGGCACTATTAAAAGCCGCTTTATTACCCACGAAGGGCACCTTTGCGAAGGGGTATTAATACCAACTGACACACGTTATACTGCCTGTGTATCTTCTCAAATTGGCTGTTCACTTTCCTGTAAATTCTGTGCTACGGGTTATATTGAGCGTAAGCGCAACCTGGATTTTGATGAGATCTATGATGAGGTGGTGCTACTTAACCAACAAACGGAGCGCGTATATGGCAAGAAGCTCAGCAATATTGTGTTCATGGGTATGGGTGAGCCGCTGCTCAACTATAAAAACGTACTAAAAGCTATTGAGCGCATTACCGCAGAAGACGGTTTGGCCATGAGCCCGCGCCGTATTACGGTTTCCACAGCAGGTGTGGCAAAGATGATCCGTCAGCTGGGCGATGATAAAGTGCGTTTTAAACTGGCCTTATCACTGCATGCGCCTAACGATGTAAAGCGCAACGAGATCATGCCTATTAATGAAACGAACAACCTGAAGGCGTTAATTGATGCCTTGAATCACTTCTACAAACAAACAAAAAACGAGATCACCCTGGAGTATATTCTCTTTAACAACTTCAATGACAGTGAGAAAGATGCACAGGAACTGATCAAGATCTACCGTCAAGTACCTGCCGACCTGGTCAATATCATTGAATACAACCCCATCGACTTTGCCAAGTTTGAAAAACCTTCTGACGAGCGCATGGAGCAATTTATGGGATACCTGGCTAAGGCCAAGGTAAATGCTCATCTTAGACGTAGTCGCGGTAAGGATATTGATGCGGCTTGTGGACAGTTGGCCAACAAGGATAACTAAACGCAATAGATTTTATATAAAGAGTAAAGCACTCCTTTTGGAGTGCTTTATTCTTTATATACCCCATGTTGCCTACGCCCGTTTAGGCATTTCAATAAACGAGCAAAGCATGTCTTTAACCTTAACATAGTGATCTGCTTTCTGAATGTACTGGATTGCACCCAGATCAAAAGCGGTCTCAATGTCTTTAGGATTAAATAAACTGCTATAGATAATGACAGGAAAGAGATGGCTGTCTTTACATTGCTTCAGACTTTGCAAACATTCAACACCACCATCGTTAGGAAGATTGAAATCGAGGAAGATCAGATCTGGCTGCCACTGGTTCACCACATCTACTATCTCTTTTTCAGACGCACGCACTTCTAGTTGAACAGAAGGAGCTACTTCGCAGAGGATATGTTCGAAAATAAACTGATCATCGTCATCAGCATCTATCAAAAGTATCCGTTGAATGGATGTCGTTTGTGCCTGCATATAGAAATGATTTACCTTATCAGTATGTTAAGGCTAAACTAAAAAACGCCCGCTCTTACTCCTATACGAAATGCCCCCAACGCTTAAAAGCACGTATTCAAATGTTAATTTGTTTATATGAATTGTATGTCTGGTTAGCCGAAAAAGGTGAATTTATTAATTGGCTTTCTGACCCTATGCCAAGGTTAATCAAAAGCATTAACCTTAATTAACCTCTCGTCTTTAAACTTCTTCTTTCTACCCCTGTCTCTATACTATAACTTTTAAAATAGAAAACCTGAATATGAAAAGAATACTAACCACCGCATTTATCATTGCCTTATCCTTTGGAGCCGCACAAGCACAAAAACAAGAAGGTGCTGTAAAGAAAGAACATGGACAACATAAAGATGGACCAGGAACAGGGCATGAAGGTAGAGGCCTGGAGCAACTGAATCTTTCTGCCGATCAAAAGACGCGTATTAAATCGATCAATGAAAGCTATCACAAACAAATGACCGATCTGAAAAGCCAGTCAAATATTACTGTAGCTGATGCAAAAGCGCGCAGAGAAGCCTTACAAAAGCAACATGTAGCTGACATACAGGCTGTATTGACCGCTGAACAAAGAGCTAAGTTTGAAAGCCAAAAAAAGGACTGGGACGCCAAGGGTAAAAAAGGTGACTTCAAAAAAGGAGAAGGTTTTAGAAACGACAGCACCGGAGTTGGCAAAAGAGGCGAACACCAAGGCATGAGAGATGAAAAAGGCTTTGCTAAAATGCAACAGGAATTAAACTTAAGCACAGATCAGCAAGCTAAAATGGCGCAATTGCGTGAAGAGTTTAAGACGAAATCTGAAAACATCCGTAGCAACAGCTCTCTAAGTCAAGATCAAAAGAAAGAGCAGTTTAAGTCATTAGCACAAGAGCAAAAACAAAAAATGAAGAGCATTTTAACGAAAGAACAAATTGAAAAATTAGAATCGGCCAGAGGCAAACGTGCTAACAAAAACACAAAATAACCCGAAAAACCTCGGTCATAGACCTTATTGAAAAACAAAAGGCCCTGTAGTGCAGGGTCTTTTTTATTTTTGCACCTCACCACTGTTGTAAAACAGCAAAACTTCAAAATGAAACAGAAAGGAACGAACTTCCAGAAGTTCTACAAAGGCACCGAGAAAAAAGGGGCTGCTAAGAAAGAGCAGTTACGCCAGGAAAGAAAACAGTACAAAAAAGAACGCAAGGAATTTTTTGATCAAAAGCGGGCAGAAAATCGCCAGGCACAGGAAACAGGAACACCATCCGGAAAGTTTGCAGTAACCAAAACCATTGCGCGCGAAACGCCTACAGGCGAGATGCCCCTGAACAAATACCTGGCACATAGCGGTGTATGTTCCCGCAGGGATGCTGCAGATGTAGTACGCTCAGGTAAGGTAAAAGTGAATGGCCAAGTAGTAACAGAACCTGGTCATAAGGTAACGATGAAAGATGATGTGCGTGTGGGGCCTAAAAAAGTATACCCAACCAAGGACCTTGTTTACATCTTATTGAACAAACCCAAGGACTACCTGACCACCACTGATGATCCGCAAAAACGGAAGACCGTGCTGGACCTGATTCAGCAGGCTACTACCGAACGCGTATATCCGGTAGGTCGTCTGGATCGTAACACATCCGGGGTGCTGCTATTGACAAACGATGGCGACTTAGCACAAAAGCTGACACACCCGAGCAATGAAGTAAAAAAAATATATGCGGTAACGTTAGATAAGCCCTTGACGAAAGAACACTTTGACTCTATCTTAAAAGGTGTGCATTTAGAAGATGGTGTGGCTAATGTAGATGTACTGGCCTATACCGATAATGCAGACAAAACACAGATTGGTGTAGAGATACATAGTGGCCGCAACCGTATTGTTCGCCGCATATTTGAACACTTTCACTACGATGTGCGCAACCTGGATCGCGTGATGTTTGCCGGTCTTACCAAGAAGAATGTAAACCGCGGTAAATGGCGTTTCCTTACCGAAAAAGAAGTAAGAGATCTAAAGTTCTTTAAGAAAGGAAAGAAATAAAGCATGCGCATAGACGATTTAATAATAATAGAAGACGAACATTTAGTAGCCATTAATAAGCCCGCCGGTCTGTTAACCATACCTGCACGTGAAGGCTCTGAGATATCGCTAAAGACCTTATTGCGACAGAAGTATGGCAACATCTTTACGGTACACAGACTGGATAAGGAAACCAGTGGACTGGTAGTGTTTGCCAAACATGAAGAATCGCATAAACTATTATCGCAGCTATTTGAAGGCCGTGATGTAGAAAAGTTTTACCAGGGACTGGTTATTGGCAAGCCTGTAAATGCAGAAGGCAGTATAGATGGCGCCATCATGGAACACCCCGCCAAAAGGGGTATGATGGTTATTAACCGCCGGGGCAAGCCTTCTCATACCGACTACAAAGTACTGGAAAGCTTTAGAGCCTTTAGCTGGATGGAGTTTCAGATTCATACCGGCCGTACACACCAGATCCGTGTGCACATGAAAGACCTGGGACACCCCATTGTTTGTGATGAATTATATGGCGATGGTAAACCTATTTTGATTTCCAGCATCAAGCGCAACTACAAGTTGTCTAAAGACGAACTGGAAGAGCGTCCTATTCTTAACCGATTGGGATTGCACTCCTGGAAGCTTCGGTTTAAGCTCTATGATAAGGAGTATGCACTGGAAGCGGAAGTGCCTAAAGATTTGAGAGCGCTGCTGCAACAGCTTAGGAAGAACAAGTGAGAAAGATCGTGAATGGTGAGTGGTGAATGGTGAGTAGCTTCTGAAGCTTAGGATATTCATAACTGAATCTAAGATTCACAATAAAAGAAGGCCGCAAGTATTTGCGGCCTTCTTTTATTAAACTATTAGAAACTTTCAATAAAGCCTACGCCCACAGTATTATTGGAGAATTCATCGATCAGGATGAAAGCACCGTTGGCAGGGTTTTCTTTATAGGTATCTGCAAAAATGGGTTTCGCTGTTTTGAGAGTAATCGTACCAATATCATTTAGTTTAAATTGCGTCACGCCATCGTTTTCCTCCACCGTATTGATATCAAGGACGGTTTGCAAGGCCGTCACTTTTGCTTTCACTACGTTTATGCCATGTTGAAGTAAAAGCGTTTTACCATTTGTCAATGGCTGATCATCCATCCAGGTTAAGCGAGCCTTTAATGTATTGGCTTGCGTGTAGGCACTGTTCTCGTGTACTATCATATTGCCACGGCTTACATCTACATCATCTTCCAACTCAATGGTGATGCTTTCTCCTGCTTTAGCCTGTTTAACCTTTTGGTCAGCCAGATGAATATCCTTAATGACACTGGATTTCAGGGAAGGCAATACAGTTACTTTATCTCCTACACTTACGATACCACTTGCTAACTTACCTGCATATCCTCTAAAATCATGATGTGCCTCGCTATGCGGGCGGACGACAAATTGTACTGGAAATCGAGCTGGTAATTCTTTGCTTTTTGCCTGAACGGGTAAGGCTTCCAAGAATTGCAACAGCGACTGTCCTTTGTACCACAGGGTTTGGGAAGAAGTAGATACTACATTATCTCCCGTTTTAGCAGCTACCGGAATAAAATGCAGCTCCCCTCCATAATTGATCTTTTGCGCCAGCTCCTTTACTTCAGCAACAATCTTATTGAAGACTGTTTCATCAAACTGCACCAGGTCCATTTTATTAACGCATACAAACACGGTTTGAATGCGCAACAGGGACGCAATAAACAGGTGGCGACGTGTTTGTTCAATCACACCATTACGCGCATCAATCAGAATCATAGAGACCTCAGCGGTTGACGCTCCCGTGACCATGTTGCGGGTGTATTCAATATGCCCGGGCGTATCGGCAATAATGTATTTGCGGTTTTCCGTGGCAAAGTAGATATGCGCCACATCGATGGTAATACCCTGCTCTCTTTCAGCAATTAACCCATCGGTTAACAAGGAAAGGTCGGTAAAGTCTAAACCCTTGCGCTGACTGGAAGCTTCTATGGCTTCCAACTTGTCTTTTGTAATGGACTTGGTATCATATAACAACCGTCCAATCAATGTGCTCTTCCCATCATCCACACTACCGGATGTGGCTATGCGTAATATATCCATCATTCAATTTTTATGATAAGCTTTTAATAAACATCCGGATACACCACACCATTACCATAATGCCTACAGCGATCATCATGGTCTTGCGTGGCAGCTTGCCGGCTAACCGGGCGGCAAATGGCGCTGCAATACCCCCACCCAGCAAGAGACCCAGTACAATATTCCAGTGACTAACGCCCACTGTCACAAAGAAGGTGAGCGCACTGGCCAGGGTTACAAAGAACTCGGTTAGGCTCACTGACCCGATAGTATACTTTGGACTACGCCCTTTGGCAATAAGTGAGCTGGTTACAATAGGCCCCCAACCTCCCCCACCAAACGAATCCAGGAAGCCGCCAGCACCTGCTAGCCAACCCACCCGTTTTACTTTCTTATTCGTTGGGCTTGGCTGAAACGCTTTGTATAATATTTTAAAACCCAGAAATAGGGCATATAAAGCCATTATGGGCATCAACCACTTACCGGCCTTCTCACCCAGGAACACCAGCATTACAGCACCCAGGATGGCACCTAAAACACCAGGGATCACCAAGTGGCGAAACAGCTTCTTATTGACATTACCAAACTTATAGTGGCTGTAGCCAGAGATACCAGAAGCAAACACTTCTGATGTGTGAATAGCCGCACTTACAGCTACAGGGTTCACTCCAAACGAGATCAAACAGGTTGCCGAAGTAACCCCATAGCCCATACTCAACATCCCATCTACCATTTGCGCCAGGAAACCGGCTAATACAAAAAAGAGAAACTGCTTATCAAAATAGGGTTTACTATTTACCCATATTTCAGGAACAGATGGAAATGGTAAATAGGAAATAATAATGTGCCCCAACACCATCAGGAAAAAGGCAAGAACCAACTGTGAAGCCAAACGACGCCACATCTGTTCACTGTTACGTTGGAACCAAGGTGTCCGTGTCTCTAATTGTAAAGGGTTTACCTTTTCTATGTTATCAACAAAATTAAAATCACTTAGGTGTGGTGCCCCTGGAGTATATACTAATACTCGCTGTAAAGCGGCTTCATCGCGAATACATTCGTTCAATACTTCGTTATCTGTTGCCGCTATTACAAAATGAACATCGTTGAAGTCGTAGGTATCATACTCCTTCCTTACAACTTTAATTTGTGGCTGCTCGTTTAAGAATGCTTCCATTTCTGGAGAAAGCTCTTGAGCAATTACAGTTATAGAAATATTTTGTCCGTTGCGTAACAATAGACACAAACTCGCATAGGCCTGTCTCCCACCTCCAATGACCAGCCACTCTATATCTGGAGAGGTAACCCGCAATGGCAACTGTAAAACTGTTATTGCTGATAATGCATCTTTCATGAGCTAAGTGGTCATTGGTTTGAGTTTAAGCTATACTCCTGGTTAGCCACCCGATAATGCAGCCAACATGGTCTATCTGTTTAGTAGAATATAAGGGCAAAAAAAGGGACTAGAAATACCCTTCTTTCTTACGTTTCTCCATAGCTGCTTCAGAACGCTTGTCGTCAATACGAGCACCACGCTCAGAGATAGTAGCTGCTTTTATTTCATTGATGATATCATCCAGTTCATTGGCATCGGATAATACTGCAGCCGTACATGTCATATCTCCTACTGTACGAAAGCGAACGGTGGCTTTAAAGGGTACTTCCTCTTCTGTTGTATTAAGGAAGAGAGAGTATGGCCAATACATGCCGTCGCGCTCAATAATCTCACGCTGGTGTGAAAAGTATATACTAGGCAGAGCCAGGTTTTCTTCTTTGATGTAGTTCCACACATCTAGCTCTGTCCAGTTGGAGATAGGGAATACACGTACGTTTTCGCCAACGTTAATGCGCCCATTTAACATATCAAACAACTCAGGACGTTGCTTTTTGGCATCCCATTGGCCAAAGTCGTCACGCACCGAGAAGATGCGCTCTTTTGCTCTTGCTTTTTCTTCATCTCGACGTGCGCCACCGATGCAAGCATCAAACTTGAATTCTTTAATGGCATCCAGCAAAGTAGTTGTCTGCAATACATTACGGCTGGCGTATTTACCGGTTTCTTCTTTCACCTTCCCTTTATCTATGGAGTCTTGCACATAACGAACAATCAGTTGCATACCGGTATATTCGGCCAGCCAATCGCGAAATTCGATGGTTTCTGGAAAGTTATGCCCGGTATCGATGTGCAACATGGGAAAAGGCACTTTAGCTGGGTAAAACGCTTTGCGCGCCAAGTGCACTAGCGTAATGCTATCCTTACCGCCTGAGAATAATAGCACTGGCTTTTCAAACTGGGCTGCTATTTCTCGCATTATATAAATGGCTTCGTGCTCTAATTGTCGGGGAAATACTGATAGGTTCTTCATACTTTCTTATTTAACTAAATGCAATCCACACTCTTTATGCGATGCTTCCCACCACCAACGGCCGGCGCGTGGGTCTTCACCTTTCTCTATTGCCCGTGTACAAGGCGCGCAACCAATGCTGACAAAATCTTTATCGTGTAACGGATTATAGGGAACGTTGTTCTTATCGATATAATGCAGCACATCGCTAAACGACCAGTGCAACAAGGGGTTGATCTTATAGATCTCTTTATCGCCCAACCATTCTACTACAGGAATGTTTTTACGATGGTCCGTCTGGGATGCCCGTAAGCCGGTTATCCAAACGGCGGTGCCTTTTAAGGCCCTGTTCAGAGGTTCTACTTTACGAGTATTGCAGCAAGCCTGGCGATTGGCGACACTTTCATAAAAGCCATTCATTCCGGTGTTTTTTACCAACTGTTGCACGGCATCAGCTTGAGGAAAGTAGACATCAATATTGATCTTATAACGGGCCATGGTTTTATCTAGGGTCTCATAAGCCTCATTGAACAAGCGGCCTGTATCAATAGTGAATATTTTGATATTGATGTTATTGCGGGCAATGATGTCTGTAAGTACTTGATCCTCTTGTCCAACAGAGGAAGAGAACTTTACTTTTCCGGGAAATAGTGTAGCTGTTTGTTTCAACGCCTCGGTAATGGAATAGTTGGCAAACAGCTCTTGTAGATATTCTAGGTGTTGCATAGTTACAGTTTATCTCCATTTCATTAATCGATCAATGATTTGTACACCTTTATAGGTGTTAAGAACTTATGATCACTAAGGGATAAGCGAAATACTTGACGAGGTGAAAGTAGTGCAAAACAACTACTCTACCAAGTAAGTAGACTTTGAGGAATAATAGAACTAGGATTACTAAGATGGAAAGGATTAGGAGGAAAGGGTTGACAGGTTGATAAGTTGACAAGGAAGGGAGAAGGAACAATGAAGAGGAAATTGGGAATTAGGAGGAAGGATTTCACGCAAAGACGCAAAGATTAGAAGACGCTAAGATGAGACGGCTATAAACAAAAAGCACTCCACCAAAGGAGTGTTTGTTTATCTAGTGCTGTTTGTGATTCAGGTTTTGTGGGCTGGCCCTTTCACGTTTGACGTCTCACGTTTCACGGCCTAGCCTCTGCTGCGCAGAGCTCTAAAGTATTTCCTGCCCGCTTTTAAGATCCATGAGGGTTTTATTTTCAAGGATGGCCAGGGTGGCGTCGCGGACCTTTTCCATGATGCCGTGCAGACCGCAGTTGCCCTCATCGCAGTATTTACATTTTTCATAGAAGTACAAGCTCACACAAGGTAACATGGCTATAGGACCATCCACAATGCGGATCACTGCAGCAATACTGGTTTTTGAGGGATGGTCTTTTATGAAATAGCCTCCACCTTTCCCCTTCTTGCTTTCCAGGATTCCGGCTTTACGTAGCCCTAAAAGGATGTTTTCCAGGAACTTAAGAGGGATACGTTTTTTTTCAGCAATCTCAGAAATCAGAACGGGTCCTTCGTCAAACTTGTCCACCAGGTGCGTTAGGGCCCTAAAAGCATATTGGGCTTTATTAGAAAGCATATCGTTTAAACAGCTTCAGTTTGGATTGTAAGCGTGTAGGCAATTTTAGAATTTTTCTTCAACATAGCCGCCACTCCGCAGTATTTTTCTAAAGAAAGATCAATAGCCTTGATCACTTTATCGCGGTTTTCTTCTCCTGTTACAACAGAAAAGTTTAAATGGATGTCTTTAAATACACGTGGAAATTCTTCCGTTTGATCCGCTTCTGCTTCAATTTGCAAATCAGCAAAAGGCACACGCATTTTTTCCAGAATATCAACTACATCTATGCCGGAGCAACCAGCAAGGCCACTTAATAGTAATGCCTTGGGACTAAAACCGTGGTTACCGTCCATTTCAATTTTTGAATTATTGTGTTGAGTACTTTCAAATGCTTGTCCCCCTTTCCAGATGGTATTTGTCTTCATGACCGCAGATTAATTATGTTTTAAAAGGATTGATCGGATATTATTCTAACATTATTGTCAATAAATATTATTTCGATCTTGATAGGTTTGTTTAGCCACGTCTTCCCAGCCGTGCTGTTTGTTTTCCAGCACATTTTCCATAGTCCAGACAATTTCCTGTTTAAAAGGATGATGTCGAACGGGGCAGTTTTTCTTATCACAAAGATGGCACTGAAAGTACTTACAACCATCAGAGTGAACAAAGAGCTCCAGCGATTCACCAAAATCCTTGCGTATTAAGCTGCCTAAATAATCAATTTCTTGATGTGCCTCATTTACATTTAAGTACCAGGGCACGGTAAGATGGCAGTCTACATGCAGCACATTGCCATATTTAATGACTCGCAGGTTGTGCAAATCTACCCAGTCATCGCGGCGGTTTTTATATAATACATCCACCATTTTGCCCAACAAAGCCATGTCTGCCTCGTCCATAATGCCGGCCAATGAAGTGCGTACAATTTTATAGCCGGTATAAATAATGTACAAACCAAAAAGAATAGCTACAGCACTATCTATCCAAACCTGGTTGGTCAAAGCAATCAAAATCAAACCAGCTATAATGGCCAATGTAGAGTAACTATCAGTTTGCAGGTGTTTTCCGCTGGCAATCAAAGCAAGAGAGTTTACTTTTTGCCCTCGTTTATAGGTAATCCATCCTAGCAACCAGTTAACGATTGCAGTGCCCGCAACCAGATAAATACCTTGGTCAATGGATGAAATTGCACGTGGTACAACTAAGTTTTTGACAGCGCTATAAATAATTACAGCACCAGCAGATAATACCAGTGTGCCCTCAACAGCCGCTGAAATAAACTCGGCTTTGCCATGCCCATAGGGATGATTTTGGTCGCGCGGCAGCGCTGCGATGTGCAGGCTATACAATCCAATAAACCCCGCTACTACATTGACAATACTTTCCAACGCATCGGTAAGAATAGATACCGAGCCCGTTAAATAGTAGGCAAAAAACTTAACAATCAGTAATACGGTTGATGCAATGGCAATAGCGCGTTGTAAGCGTATGCTTCTTTTGTTTTCCTGTGCTACGTTTGGTGTCAAAATTGAAAATTGGGGGTGCAATTATACGACAGAATTAAAGCGCTCCTGCACATATTGCCAGTTTACTACTTTCCACCAATTGTTAATATAGTCGGCACGTTTGTTTTGGTAACGCAAATAGTAGGCATGTTCCCAAACATCCAAGCCCAATAGCGGGAAACCTTTGATATCTGAAACATCCATAAGCGGGTTATCCTGATTTGGCGTAGAACCAATACGTAAATGTTTGTCACCATCTACAAACAACCAGGCCCAACCACTACCAAACCGGCCTACACCAGCATCTGCCAATTGCTTTTTGAAGGCATCGAAAGAACCAAAGCTGCTGTCGATACTTGTGGCCAATTTGTTTGAAGGATGATCAGCACCGGAGGGTGCCATGCATTTCCAAAAAAGTTCATGATTGTAATGGCCGCCACCATTGTTGCGCACCTTTGCTGAGTATTTTGACACACGGCGCATCACTTCTTCCAAGGGTTGACTGGTATTGATATTCTCCGCTGAAGCTGCTTCATTGAGGTTTTTAGCATACGCAGCTGCGTGTTTGCTATAATGCAGCTCCATAGTAGTAGCATCAATAGCTTCGTTCAATGCGTTGTAACTATAAGGGAGGGGCTGTTGCTGGAAACCAGTGGTCAATGAAGAACTAGGTAATTTAGCTGTAGTTGAACAAGAGGCCAACAATCCAGAGCCAATGTAAAGCCCCAGGCCAGCCTTTGTTGAATCAATCAAAAACTGCCTGCGTGAAGGAGGTAATGCCATAACTGTAGTTTTAAGTCCTAATGCAAATAATGTACTAAGTCGCACGCTTTTCTCTAAGCGCTTTGAACTTACGCCAGAGACGAAAATAAAACTCTTTATTAAACAACTGTGAATCGTGTAATGCTTTATAGGTTATAAAGAAACCAATAGGAAGCAAAACAAAAGTGGAGAGCCACATGCCCCAGAAAGGTAACCATTCACCTTCCTTAGCGAACTTCTCTCCCGTATTTCCAATAAAATAGAAGAGCATGAAGAAAATAATAGAGAAGATCATGGAGTTACCCAGTCCGCCTCTACGTATAATGGAACCCAACGGTGCACCAATAAGAAACAGCACCAGGCAGGCCATTGAAAGTGAAATTTTACGGTGCCATTCCATTTGGTGGCGGCGTAATTCTTTGGCTTGCTGTTCATAGTTGACCAACAAACTTTCATTTGTACTGTATAAGGCACTGGCCTTACTTGCAGCACGCTCCACCAACATTGATTTTATAGAATCAGGAATTAGCGCATCAAACTTTTTAGCCTTTACAGGTGCAGCTGTGGTTTTATTCCAGTTACTATCCAGGTAAGAGACAAACGAAACGTTAGATAATACTTCCGTTTTTATTTGCTGCCCTATCTTGGCTTGCTTCTTTTCCATTTCACCAATAGCCTTTTCTAACTGCCGCATGCTCAACATACGCCAGTTGCTTTTATTCACACTATCTGATGAACGCTGGAAATTAAAAGCACTCAGGTCAAATTGCTTGGTATACTCCTTAAATCCGAGACGAATGAATTCTGTATTAGGAGTTCCTGCCTGCCCTCGCTCCTGATAGCGCCAACCGTTGCGCAGCTTGAACTCCAAAAACCGCTTATTTATACCCGCAGAGCGCATGATACCATCAGAGGCCACAATAAAATTATCCTGCAGTCCGCTGGTTTGCTCATAAATGATAACATTACGTACTACGCTATCATTTTCCTTTTTACCAATCTTTATAGCAAAGCCATTTAATTTATCGTAAAACACACCTTCCTTCAAATCAAAGGCTGGTTTGGCATATACGATATCATACAATAGCGTACGCGATTTAAGCATGGCTACAGGTATAATATAGTTTCCAAACAGAAAGGCAATGCCACAAATGCCCAGCACCACTATAAACAAGGGCCGCATAAACCGAATAAGAGATATACCGGCTGCCTTTACAGCTACCAACTCATAGGTTTCGCCAAGGTTGCCAAAGGTCATAATAGAAGAAAGGAGAACAGCTAATGGCAACGCCAGAGGGACCAATACAGCACTTTGGTACCAGATAAATTCTAATATGATACCGGCACTTAAACCCTTACCTACGAAGTCGTCGATCCACAACCAAAAGAACTGCATCACCAGTACCATTAGTGTAATAAAAAAGATAGCCAAGAATGGCCCAATAAATGCTTTTAGAATCAGCTTATCTAACTTCTTAAACACGGGCTACAATTCGTTGATTTAGTATTTTTAGTTATGGACGAGGCAAAAATACAGTTTTCGGTTGCGGAGATGGAATTAATGAATAACGCGGAGGTTATTTTAACAAAGAACCGGGCACTGCAAAAGATCAGATTGCTACTGGAAGGCGTGCAGCAAGAAATGGAACACCGTGTTTATCAGGATTCCATTTATAGCAGCAGCCAACTCTTTCAAGTGCCGGCCAAGATTTCAAAAGGAGAAAACTACCAAGGGCTGCCTTACCAGGTTTTAGATTATCCCCGCTATTTCGATAGCGTCAACATCTTTGCCATTCGCACCTTATTCTGGTGGGGCAACACCTTTAGCAGCACGCTGCACTTGTCTGGAGACCAGAAAGTGGCCTTCTTACCGGCTATAGAACAAGGCTATGCGCTTTTAAAGGAGCAGCAATATTCAATCGGGTTAAACGAAGACCCCTGGCAACACCATTTTGAAGAAGATAATTACAAGCCGATAGCCCAATTGGATGAAGACAGCTTCATCCATTATTGCCGTCAGTACGACCACTTAAAGATTGCCAAACAATGGCCCCTTTGGGACGCTCATTTTGTAAATGAAGATCTGGTGGAAAGCTGGCGCTTGTTTTTGAAACTATGTTTTCCTTAGTTTCCTAAACGGTGGAACAAATCTTTTACCTGATGGTCCCAAAGCATGCTTTGATCCTTGATATCTCTTTTTTCGGCAAAGTCCTTAATAACCAGGATGGTTTGATTGGTTACCTCAGACTTCTCAATAGCGAATTCAAAGAATTCTTCTACAGGAGCATGTGACCAATGAAAACGAATAAAATGCTCTTCTTCGTGTGCTACTACTTCAGCTGTGTCTTCAGAACCATTCCAGGAAAAGCTGAACACGCCATCATGATCATCTACTTTATCAGCAAACCATTCTTGCAAACCAGAAGATGTGGCAAGAAATTCATAAAGGATCGTAGGGGAACACCTAACAGGATATTCTAAAGAAAATAATTGTTTTTTGCTCATCTGAAAAATTTAATTCGTGTCAGCGGGGTGCAATTATAGAAAAATAATTCATCTGTCAAAATATTTTTCCGTTCCTGACGATTTTTTGCCCTTTTCGGCTATTAAAAAAGAGCACTCAACATTTTTATTTGGGTGATATAAGTTGTTTTGGTAATTTGGAAGAAGTATCAATTGTTAAAATTGCTACAAAGTGCACACGGCGTTGTGATGGGATATTTAGGATTTGAAACCCAAAACTAACTAGAAGCAAGACATCTAAACCGAATATAACCATCTAAAACTCTTCTCATGAGTATGCGTCAACTAAAGATCACGAAGTCCATTACGAATCGTGAGTCTCAAAGCTTGGAGAAGTACTTACAGGAAATTGGACGGGTTGAGTTGATTACCCCCGAAGAGGAAGTCCGTTTGGCTTCGCTTATCAAACAGGGTGATCAAAAAGCGTTGGAACGCTTAACAAAAGCAAACCTGCGCTTTGTAGTGTCCGTAGCCAAACAGTACCAAAACCAGGGTTTGTCGCTCCCTGATTTGATCAATGAGGGAAACCTGGGCCTAATTAAAGCCGCCCAACGTTTCGATGAAACCAAGGGTTTCAAGTTCATTTCTTATGCTGTATGGTGGATTCGACAGTCCATTTTACAGGCGCTGGCCGAGCAAGCCCGTATTGTGCGTTTACCGCTCAACAAGGTGGGGCTGACCAGCCGAATTCAAAAAGCATTTCAGCAACTGGAGCAAGAGTTTGAACGCGAACCCTCTGCCGAAGAACTAGCTGACATGCTGAACATGGAGCTGGAAGAAGTAGCTTCTTCGCTCAACATCAATGCCCGCCATGTAAGTATGGACACCCCCCTTTCAGAAGGAGAAGACGGCACCCTGTTGGACATTCTGGAAAACCCCAACGCCAGCATGGCTGACGCCGACATGGACCACAAACAGTCCCTGAAAGTAGAAATCGACCGCTCTCTGAAAACACTTACCGAACGCCAGAAAGAAGTGGTTTGTTACTTCTTTGGTATTGGCGTAGATCATCCATTAAGCCTAGAAGATATTGGTGAAAAGTTCAATCTAACCCGCGAAAGAGTACGCCAAATAAAGGACAAAGCCATTACCAAACTTCGCACCACTCAAAAAACCAACTTGTTAAGAGGCTATTTAGGTTAAGGACCTAAGCCTTATGTGTCTTATCTTTGCCAACTAATTAAAGTGAACATGTTTATGTTCACTTTTTCTTTGTCGCAGATTTCAGGATTTTAACGGATTTCGCGGATGGCCTCCAATAGTCAATTACCATATGAAACTATCACCCATGAAATCATAGGGTGTTCTATGAAAGTTCACTCTTTTTATGGATTGGGCTTTCCAGAGGTTATTTATAAGCGAAGTTTGCTAATAGAATTAGAAAATAGGAATCTGCGCTATCGATCTGAAATGGAAAAAGACATTTACTATAGCGGAAAGTTTGTCGGAAGAAGGAGACTGGATCTAATAGTAAATGAAAAAATATTAGTGGAAATAAAAGCCATAAAAGAATTAGAAAACAGTCATTATAAACAAGTTTTAAATTACTTAAACGTATTTGATTTAGAAGTAGGATTACTAATCAATTTTGGGGCAGAAAGCTTGCAATTTAAGCGCTTGATACGCTCCAAGCAATCTGCGAAATCCTCTCTAAATCCTTAAATCTGCGATATATGTTTGAATCATTGCAAGACCGGCTGGAAGGTGCCTTTAAAAACCTAAAAGGTGAAGCTAAGATTACGGAGCTGAACATAGCTTCTACCGTGAAAGAGATTCGCCGTGCATTAGTAGATGCAGACGTAAACTATAAAATAGCTAAAGAGTTTACCGATACCGTTAAGGATAAAGCCGAGGGTGAAAAAGTTATCAATGCCATCAGCCCTAGCCAGTTAATGGTAAAGATCGTAAAAGACGAGTTAGTGTCTTTGATGGGTGGAGAGGCAGCCCCCTTCAATGCAAAAGGCAACCCTGCTGTCATTTTAATTGCCGGTCTACAAGGTAGTGGTAAAACCACCTTTAGCGGTAAGCTTGCCAGCTACCTGAAAAAACAAAAGATGTCGCCTGTACTGGTTGCTGCCGACGTTTATCGTCCGGCTGCGATGGAGCAGTTGCGTGTATTGGGTGAGCAGATAGGCGTAGACGTGCACCTGGAGCTGGAAAACAAGAACCCTGTAGAGATTGCCCAAAATGCAATTCGCGACGCCCGGAGCAAGAACAAGAATGTGGTGATCATTGATACTGCTGGTCGTTTGGCCATTGACGAGGCCATGATGACCGAGGTAGCTAATATTAAAAACGCAGTAAACCCACAAGAGATCCTGTTTGTAGTAGATAGCATGACCGGCCAGGATGCTGTAAATACAGCCAAGGCCTTTAACGATCGCCTAGACTATACAGGTGTTGTATTAACTAAACTAGATGGTGATACCCGAGGTGGTGCGGCACTATCTATCAAGTATACAGTCAACAAGCCTATCAAATTCATCAGTAGTGGTGAAAAGATGGATACCCTGGATGTGTTCTACCCTGAGCGTATGGCACAGCGTATCCTGGGCATGGGTGATATTACTACCCTGGTAGAAAAAGCCCAGGCACAGTTCGATGAAGAACAAGCGAAAAAACTGGAAAAGAAAATTCGTAAGAACCAGTTTGACTTTGCTGACTTCAAACAACAGCTGGAGCAAATCAAGCGCATGGGTAATTTAAAAGACCTGATGGCCATGATCCCTGGCGTTGGTAAAGCTATTAAGGACATTGATATCAGTGATGATGCTTTCAAAGGAATTGAGGCAATGATCAACTCAATGACCCCCCATGAAAGAGCAAACCCTGATGTAATTGATGGCAACCGCCGCAAGCGTATTGCCAAAGGCAGTGGTAAAGACATTGCTGAAGTAAATGCCTTTATGAAGCAGTTTGAGCAAATGCGCGAAATGATGAAGATGATGAACAAAATGCCTATGGGTCGTATGATGCCGGGCATGATGGGAAAGCGTTAATAAAAGACATGATTTAAAACAAGAAGGCCCTGTTCAACTACAGGGCCTTCTTGTTTTCTGTAGAAAAACCCTTACAATCTACAGACTTTCAACATTTTAAAGAGGGATTAACAAAAAAAAGAAAAGCGATTTATTAGGATTTTAAATTTCGATTGCTACCTTTGAAGCCTTAGTAAATTTTATTTTTTCACGCATTTAAATGTCTATTTAAGATGCCAGTTAAAATCCGACTGCAAAGACACGGGTCTAAGAAGAGACCATTCTACTTCATTGTTGTTGCTGATGCACGCAGCCCACGCGATGGTAAATTCATTCAAAAGTTAGGTACTTACAATCCTCAAACACAGCCTGCTACGGTTCAATTGGATCGCCAGCGCTCACTAGAGTGGTTGAACAAAGGTGCCCAGCCTACGGACACTGTTCGTAAGATTTTATCGTACAAAGGCGTATTGTATCTGAAGCACTTGCTTCGCGGAGTTTCACTGGGCTTATTTGATGATGCGGCTGCCATGGAAAAATTCCAGAAATGGCATAGCGATCATGAAGCTCAGATCAGAAAGAAGCAAGAAGAATCTATGAGGCAAAGAAGAGCCCAAAGAAACCCACCTTACCAACGTCGTGATAGACGTCCGGCTCAAAGTGAAGGTTCAGGTTCTGAAGGTTAATTCACCCAAAAACTGGAAAAAGTTAAGGCGGTCCATAAGGGTCGCCTTTTTTTGACTGAGGCCACCTGTCCCGCGAAGGGGGGACTTAGATATTTTCTCTCCTCTTTATAGAACCAATCATTTATACCTAAGAGTATAAGCAAGAAGGCCTCCCAATGGGAGGCCTTCTTGCTGTGAGTTTTCACTAAAGAAAGATTGAGTAAGAAAAGTGCATCCCACCTAAGTTCCCCCTTCGGGGGACAGGTGGCCTTCCTTACCTTTGCCACCATCATGACAGAATACTTTAAAATAGGAAAACTGGTAAGTGTATTTGGCTTAAAAGGCGAGCTGGTGCTTAAGCATAACTTAGGCAAAAAGACATCCCTGAAGGGATTGCAGGCCTTTTTTATTGAGGAACGTAAAAGCAGCTTTATCCCCTATTTTATTGAGGTAGCACGTATTAAAAGTGAAGATGAACTCTACATAAAGCTAGAGGGTGTTAATATACGCGAAGCGGCCGTAAAGCTTACACAAAAAGAGGTATGGCTGCCAGAAGCCGACTTTAAAAAGTTTTCCTCCAAATCATCCCCTATAAACCTTCTTGGTTATATGATCATAGAAGATGATAAAGAGTTAGGAAAAATCCTGGAAGTGATTGAACAACCACACCAACTTCTTTGCCGCATAGACATCAACGGCAAAGAAGCCCTCATTCCCTTACACGAAGACACCATCTTGAAAATAGACAAGAAGAAACAACAGGTAATTGTAGAATTACCTGAAGGCCTGCTTGACATTTATTTAAGCTAATCAGATGGCTGCTCCATACGCTTTTTTAGCCGTGGAACTCTCGGAGGTTGTCAATATAACCGGGAATCTGTCTGTAGTTACACCAACAGCTTTCAGTGTATTACGAGCTTGTATCATATGGCGCTGTTCATGCGCAACCAGGAAACGAAAGACATCTCCTAATTTCAGTTTGATCAAACTGGTTACAGTTATAGGAATTCGTTTAGCATTCAGATTTTTATCTTTTGCTCTATCTAACAGACCTAATAATATTTGCTGTTGCTGAATGAACTCATTTGTTACTTGTTCTACATTCAGACTATTAGGGAAACAATAAGCCTTCATAGCCTTCATCTTGTTCTTTATTACTCGTACATTGCTTGGCTTCATTGTCTTTGTAAAATAATTACCCCAAAAGCCACTCTCAAACCATGCATTACGTGGCGATTTATCCTCCTCTAAGGCTTTTGCTATAGCAGGTAGATAATACCTTCCATAAGCATTCATGTGTTCCAGAATCTGCACTACACTCCACTTCTCTTTATCTATTTGATAAACCAGCTTATTCTTATCTGATGTTCTGATATGCTCGGCAGCCTCTAAAATATGTTGCACATCTTCTTTCAGCTCTGCAATAAGGTCTTCTGTTTTAAACTTAGCCATAATCCAAAATTTTATTCAAGCGATACTGTGGTTTATGCAAAATCTTTGCCTACATCTGAGCGCTTAGATCCGTACTGTGCTCAACAGCTTACTAAACGTTGTAGCGTCCATACCCAGGTAGGACGCCAGATATTTATGAGGAATAAGATTTAACACCTGCGGGCTACGTGTCAACAACTTCCGAAACTTCTCTTCTGCCGACAACACCTGCAACTCAACATTACGTTCCAGCACACCTTTAAATGCCCAGGATGTAGCTTTCAAGATCATGGTCTGAATAGCAGGGTATTGACTCATCAGCTCATCTAATTGCTGGTATGTAGTACGCAAAAAGCTACTGCCCGTTAATGTTTCCAGGAAATAAGCTGAAGGCGTTTGTGTTAAAAAAGCATCTGCCACGCCGGAAAATGAATAAGGGTAGGTAAAAACAATGGTTGCTTCTTCCTCACTAGCGGTAACGCTATATCCGCGCTGCACACCTTCCAATACAAAATAGAGATACCGTTCGGTTTCCCCTGCCGTTGTCAACAGCGTTTTTCGCTTGTATGTAATTGGCTGCCAAATGGCTTCAAAGGCAGCCCACTCCTTCTCCTTCAAAGGATGAATGGCATCTACAAATGTTTTGAGCTGTGATGTGGGCAATTGTAACGAATTATTGATTAAAGTTAGTTGTTCACTGTTTGTCTGCCGGCTAATTTTGAAAAGTGTCGCAGCAACAACGTTATATTGCCCACTTTGATCTTGATGCTTTCTTTGTATCCGTGGAATTGCTTAAGAAGCCTGAACTTAAAGGCAAACCCCTTATTGTAGGGGGCGACGGTCAGCGAGGCATTGTAGCGGCTTGTAGTTACGAGGCCCGCAAATATGGAATCCAAAGCGCCATGCCCGCTATGCGCGCTAAACAACTTTGTCCCAATGCCATTTTCTTAAAAGGTAGCTATGCTGATTACAGTCACTACTCCCGGATGGTAACGCAAATCATAGCCGACTCGGTACCTCAATTTGAAAAAGCATCTATTGATGAATTTTATTGCGATATGACGGGCATGGATAAGTTCTTTGGTGTGAGTCAATACACCAAGGAGTTGCGTGAAAAAGTGATCAGAGAAACAGGCCTTCCTATATCATACGGCCTATCTAGCTCAAAACTTGTAAGCAAAATGGCCACCAATGAAGCCAAGCCTAACGGGTTCCTGGAAATACCAACCGGCAAGGAAACCGCTTTTCTTTGGCCAATGACCGTGGATAAGATCCCAATGGTAGGAAAACAAACGGAGCAGCAATTAAAGGAATTGGGCATCCGTACCATCAAGCAACTTGCCGAAACACCTATTCTTCAGCTTGAACAACAGTTTGGCAAATGGGGCAAACGCTTATGGGAAAAGGCAAATGGCATTGATGACAATCCAGTTGAATCCTATAGCGAACAAAAGTCACTATCGCATGAAAACACGTTTCATGAAGACAGCAACGACCTTCCATTTCTTCATACAGCGCTATTAAAGCTTACCGAAGAGACAGCTTATGACCTTCGCCAAGAGGAGCGCCTCACAGGATGTGTAACTGTAAAACTGCGATATGCAGACTTCACCACTGTATCCAAGCAAGAGGTGATCAACTATACCGCTTTAGACGATGTGCTCTTTGCCAAGGTAAAGGACCTGTTTGCCAAGCTCTATAAAAAAGGAGAAAAAATACGCCTACTAGGTGTACGCTTCAGTCATTTAATACCAATGACCATCCAAATGAATCTCTTTGATAATGCGGAAGAAAAACTGGAATTATACAAAGCCGTTGACCAACTAAAGACTCAATTTGGAGCTGCCATCATTACGAAAGCAGGCACCAATGCTAACCAGAACCCTGGTAAAAAAGATTAGATCCCTGTTCATTAAAATGAGATCGCCGCATTAAACTTATAGTATTATTTTTTCACTTACACTATTACCTGTTTGTACATCTTTACCAAACAATTGTATATAGGTAATTTTAGGCACCAATGCTTTTGCATCAGCAATATGGAGGTATACCTGTTGTAGTTGTTGCCATTTGCCATTAATAATAATATACGCTATTGGCATTCCACTAGGTGTTTGTGTAATCTTAATAGGCCTTTTATCGTACGCTGCAATTTTACCCTCATAAGCATTATCCACCTTCTTAAGACTTAAACCATATGCCATTGTCCGTTGCATATAACTCAACTCCTTCTTTATACCACCCTCTGTATTCCTAATCCAATATACTTCTACAGGGTTTTGCGGATCAAGCGTTTTATCAGGCAGCACTTTAGCATCATACACTACCAGATTATTATCTGTATTACGTTTAATAATGAACAGATTTGCATTTCTATCAGGCAAATTCTCATGGGCTGCTTTAAATGTGGTATGTACCTGAAACGTCAAAGATGACAGCAGTAGCTGACATGGCATCATCAACATAGAAATAACTTTAAAAACAAGCATACGATCAGGTTTTGTTGTAATAAAAAAGTGTTTTACCCTATTGTAAGCGCAAAATGAATTCTGCTTTCATAATATAACAATTAGATGGCACATTACCCCTATTCGATCTCTTAACTTTTTTGAAAATTAGTATTCCTTAACATTCCAGGAAAGAACTAAGGCAACGGAATTTTCCAAATGCCGCATAAAATAAGAAAATAGGGCTTGATAGCAGGTAAATAGAAAAACTGCCATTAGTAAGCAATATTATTTCAAATTTAAAAAGCGTTACAATTTATACTTTCTCAGAAAGCTCCAATTCGCTACAAAAAGCCTGCCTCTATCTATATTACAAATTGCTCTATTCCTCCTTACCTTTAGCTCTCTTTAAAATCATTAAATCAACGTTATGCAAGCTTGGAAAGAATACCAGGAACAGAATAAAGACCGGTTTCTGAATGAAATGCTAGAATTGTTGCGCATACCATCTGTGTCAGCTAAAAGCGAACATGCTGCCGATATGCGCACCTGTGCTGATTTAGTTCGTCAACGTTTACAGGATGCCGGTGTTGACAAAGCAGAAGTAATGGACACAGCAGGACACCCGGTTGTTTATGGAGAAAAAATCATTGATCCTTCCAAGCCAACGGTGCTGGTTTATGGCCACTATGATGTGCAGCCGCCAGACCCACTAGAGCTTTGGCATAGCGGCCCCTTTGATCCTGTAATTAAAGATGGTAAAGTATATGCGCGTGGAAGTGCTGATGATAAAGGCCAGTTTTATATGCACGTAAAGGCATTTGAAACAATGGTAAAAACCAATTCATTAACCACTAACGTGAAGTTTCTAATTGAGGGCGAAGAAGAAGTTGGCTCTCCAAACCTGGAGGAATTTGTAAAAGCCCATAAAGCACTTTTAAAGGCTGACGTTATCCTGATCTCTGATTCTGCTATGATCAGCATGGAAAACCCTTCACTTGATATAGGCGTTAGAGGATTAGCCTACATACAGGTAGAAGTTACCGGCCCTAACCGCGATCTTCATAGTGGTACTTATGGTGGCGCAGTAGCGAACCCGGCAACCATACTGGCCAAAATGATTGCGTCTTGTCATGATGAAAACAACCACATTACCATCCCTGGCTTTTATGACGATGTAGTGGTAGCTACACCAGAAGAAAGAGCCCTGATGGCAAAAGCACCGTATGATGAAAAGGAATACGAAGACGATTTAGGTGTACAGGAGTTGTGGGGAGAAAAAGGTTATACCACTAACGAACGCACAGGTATTCGTCCTACACTGGAAGTAAACGGTATCTGGGGTGGCTATATTCAGGAAGGTGCTAAAACGGTATTACCATCAAAGGCATCGGCTAAGATCTCCGCTCGTTTGGTACCTAACCAGTCGTCTGAAAAGATCACCGAAAAGCTATTAAACTATTTCAGAAGCATAGCTCCAAAAAGCGTAACGGTAAATGCGTTTAACCTGCACGGTGGTGAGCCCTATATGACTCCGATCGACAGCAAAGGTTACCAGGCCGCCGCTAAAGCTATAAAAGAAACGTTTGGCAAAGAGCCTATTCCTGTTCGTGGTGGTGGTTCTATTCCTATCTGTACTATTCTTGAAAAAGAGCTAGGTGTAAAGATTGTCTTTATGGGCTTTGGCTTGGATAGCGACAACCTGCATTCTCCTAACGAAAAGTTCCATATAGAGAATTACTATAAAGGCATTGAAACCATTCCTTATTTCCACAAGTATTTTGCGGAATAAGCGGCCTCCCAAAGGAGTGCTTCGCGCTGGATGGTTTCGCGCAGAGACGCAGAGAACGCAGAGAAGATTTGAACCACAGAGGCACTGAAAACACAGAGGATCACAGAGTGAATGGGGTACAAAAAATAAGAAGTAAAATAGAAAAGCACTCCTTAATCGGAGTGCTTTTTATTATATAGAATGTTTGATTTTCTGGCGTTGTGCGTTAGCGCTCCTCCCCTTCGGGGAGGCAGGGAGGGGCCTCACGTCTCACGTTTGACGTTTCACGCTTTCTTCACCTGCTCCACTCTTTAGGTTTCGGTAGCAAGCGTTGTTCTGACGCAGCATTAGGTATGCGATTTGCAGGCGGCACTTGACTATTTTTTGTTGCATTAGGTATGGCAGCTATACTTTGAGTATCAGGAATAATACAAGGCATGCCATCTTGTGGTAACGTGTATATACCCGGCTCCCTATTAAAGGACTTTGGTGCTAACAATTTCAAATCAAACGCAAAAGGGTGACGGAGAGTAGGCTTTGATGTATCTTTTTTTATTGTAGAAAACTTAGACCTTTCAATCAATTTATTGATATCAAGTTGAAATTCCTGGGCGGACAGATTAGTGACCGTGAGCACAAAAGCCACAATCAAAAGCCTTTTCATAAGCAGTTCTTTTCTCTAAGATACTATACTCCTCCGCAAGAAAAATCATATACTATATTCCTTCAATATTAGGAGCAGGCGCTGTCGCTTTTTCAGCAGCGTCCGCTCTTTCTTTGGCATCAGCCTCTGGCTCCTCTTGCACTGTTTTGAGCTTTGGATGGTATTGCAAGTGAATGAACATAGCGAAATGATCAGACCCATTATAAGGCATTCGCTTCATGGAAACCAAGCCAAAATGTGATGAGCAAAAGATATAGTCCAATGGAAAGCGCATCCACCAATGGTTTGCTGAAAACGTACTATAAAAGCCCCTTCCACGACGAGGGTCTATCAGTCCACTTACTTTACGAAACAACTCTGTCACATAACTCCAGGCTACATCATTCAGATCGCCCATTACTACACAGGGCTTTTGTTGCTTTTCAACTTCAAAAGCCACTTTCATCAACTCTTTGTCCTTGGCCGTAGACGTAAGTGATTCCTTAGGCACAGGCGGTTTGGGATGTAAGCCATACAACTGCACTTCTACCCCCGATGGTAAGACCACTATTGTTTTTACAGAAGGAATATCATCTTCCGCCAAAAAACGAATTACTCCATTTCTCAATGGCAGTCGGCTGTAAAACAGCAGACCATAGGTATTAGATAAAGGCCTCTTTAATGAATAGGGATAGTTATTTTTTAACACCTGCATTGCAGTCTCCCAAGCGCTATCCGTTTCTACCAAAAAGACGACATCCGGATCCGTAAAACTAATTTGCTGCAACAAGCGTTTAAATTGTTGATTGTCCTGCAGTACATTACAAGTAAAGATCTTTAACTCATTTTGGGCATTGGCCGCCCGCACCCGCTTCATCTCTTTCGGAGATAGGGATGTATAGGGGAAGATTTTTCCAATCAAGTATGCAATACAAATAGCATTTGCTACGAATAACCACCAAAACCATTCACCTAGCCAACCTTTTGTTGTGATACAACCCAATAGTAATACAGTACCAATGATCAGCTTTTGCACCCTGGGATATTCAAGTATTCGAAATGTCCAATAATCATTTTTGACAAGTGGCAAAAATGTCATCAGTGTAAAGACCAGGGTTAACAAGCCCAGTAATAGTATCATCATATGCCTCTACAAAAAAATAACGCCAGCTTTTGGTATATAAAATACCGTAACGGAGAGTTGTACATTTGCAACGCCATTAAACCGGCACTGAAATAGTATACACTTAGTTGAATAAGCGTACAGTATGAGTGAAAAAGAAAAACTGCGTTTAGATAAATACCTCTGGGCTATCCGCCTTTTTAAGACACGCAGCATGGCCGCGGCCGCCTGCGACACTGGCAAGGTGAAACAATTAGGCACAGCTGTTAAAGCCAGTAAAAACGTCAACATTGGCGACGAATATGAAGTAAAGACAGAAGCCAAGAAATGGGTGATTAAAGTCACAGATCTATTACATAACCGGATGGCTTATTCTGAAGCCATTAAATACTATTTAGACATTACGCCACAAGAAGAACTGGATCGCCTGCAATTCCAGGCAGCTTCATTCCATACTGGTAAACGCCAAAGTAAAATTGGTCGCCCTACTAAGAAGCAGCGTAGAGAATTGGATGATTTTTTGGGCGAAGAGGAAGGGAATGATGAACAAGGAACAAGGAAGGATGAAGGAAGAGAGAACTAGGATTCTTAGGATTAGTAGGAAATGGCTGATGGCGGATTTGGGTTGACAGGTTAACAAGTTGATAAGTTGAAAAGGGAGGGAATAATGAACAAGGAATGATGAATATTGAATGATCGAATGTTCAATGCTCAATTTTCAATACTCAATGTTCAATGTTCAACGATCAATGTTCAAGGTACAAGGAAAGAACTTGCTCTACAGGGAAGGGATTTGTATCTTTAGGGTCTACACCTACAGGGCTATTTCGGCTCTTCTTATTACACTTTTCTTTACTATTTCTTTACTGGTTTTTATTGCTTCTGCCTGCCAGAGATACGGGTGAGGGAAGGGCCGAGGTACGGGTAAGGTACGGGAGAACCTACAGGCTACTATGAAGTTACTATTAGGTTACTATGGCTTTGCTATGAAGTTACCATGAAGGAACAGAGGATTAAGAACTGGGATGGTTAGGATTAAAGAGGATTGGGAGGAAAGAAAGATAGCAGGCTTTGGTAGCAGGGTTCCTTTGAAGTTTAAGCTTTGTGTTAAGGGGAGAGCGGATGCTGAAACGCGTTTAGGGTAACAGCTAGAAGCGATCTGGTTGGCAAGCCGGTTGAAAAGGAAAGTTGTAACCAGAAACCTGTAACCTGAAATTCTGAAATACTGAGATCCTTCTCCTTTTCTCTGTGCGAAACAAACTTCTCCCTAATCCCTAAATCTCCCCCAATCCCGGTTCCGACTATCTTTGCCACATGCGTATTGATATCATTACCGTGTTGCCGCAATTATTGGAAAGCCCTTTATCTCATTCAATCATAAAAAGGGCTCAGGATAAAGGATTACTGGAAGTACATACCCATAACCTACGCCAATGGGCTGTAAATGAATACGGGCAGATAGACGATTATCAATATGGTGGTGGCGCCGGTATGGTGATGATGTGCGAGCCCTTATCGAACGCCATAGATTCTTTACAAAAGGACCGCACTTACGACGAGATCATTTACCTGACACCAGATGGCGAAACCTTGAATCAAAAGATAGCCAACCAGCTTTCTTTAAAAGGCAACTTGATCTTTATCTGCGGGCACTACAAGGGCATTGACCAACGTATTCGCGATCATTATGTAACTAAAGAAATTTCTATTGGCGACTATGTACTCAGCGGTGGTGAATTGGCTGCTGCGGTTTTAGTAGATGCCATAGGCCGTCTACTACCCGGTGTGCTGAATGATGAAACATCAGCGCTAACTGACTCTTTTCAAGATAATTTATTAGCCCCACCAGTTTATACAAGACCAGTCGACTTTAGAGGCTGGAAAGTACCTGATATTTTATTAAGCGGCGACCCTAAAAAAGTAGAAGCCTGGCGCTATGAACAGGCAGTTCAACGTACAGAGCAACGTCGCCCCGATTTGTTAGGAGAAGAATAAGAATGACGATCACTGAAAGCGACTCCTTCTTCTGAACTAAAAAAGAACAGGCCATAAACTATGACCTGTTTCAAATTACTTGATGAGCAACTTCCTATCCGGCAGTAGCTGCAGCCTCCATTGTTTTTTGAGGCAGACCTAAGGCCATAGTGTCGTTTACTTCATAGCAAACATTTTTAGCCATGCTACTCATTTTCTCGTCTAAATAAGATTGTACATCGTTTACGGAAGCTGCTTCCCAAACACAAGTACCCGTTCTCATATCTCTGGAAGGAAATACAGAATGGATTTTGAGATGAGATGGCAATGAAGCTGAACCTTGCTGGGCTGCTGCCCAGAATTCTTCTGGTTGCTGAATAAAATGGTGCGCAATAACAAACATGCTATTAGTTTTAATGGTTAAGAAATAGACGAATTAGTAAGAAAGAATTCTCTAAAAGGGTGGGAAATGAACCTTGGTTTGTTCGTAGTGAGGGAAAGCATAAAGGTAGAAAAGTGCCGTCTTTAATCAAAGTATTTAATAGCGCAAGAAGCGTATAGTGCCGCCCTATTTGATACACAATTGTATAAGGCAAAAAATATTAACTACTAAAAAGCACAGGTGTTGTATCATATACAACACCTGTGCTTTTTAACCTCTCAACTATTGAAGAATATTCAAAGTCTATCGCGAATAGGCGTTAGTTGTGTTCATCATGTAAATGCACATTGGGATTTAAAGGATTGAAAACACCATTGGGATTATAAGCCCAAACCCAGGCATGCAATAGCCATAACTGAAAACCGGCGTTTCCATCCCATACATCGGCTGAACCCGTAAACCCTTCAGGCCTTGGCAGATTAAGCGGCACGGCATATTCTACAGCTACCAGTTCAAAGTTTCCTTCCTCATCTGGATCATAAACAAGTATCTCTGGCTTTCTGGGATCAAAGGCTCCATCAACGTATTCTGATTTCATATAGTGGTGCCCCATATTTTCCACTACCACATTAATGTTAGAATAGCCATCCTTAATAGCATTTTCAATATTCCGGTATCTTGCCGTTGCAGCTCGGGCCTGTTGTAGCTCCCATGTTGTTTGGGAGGAAAGCCCACTATAATCTGACACTATATTTCTCCCAGCCTCTGAAAGAAGACCATTCTTATTTTGCTCTTCATCTAAAGAGCTCTTAACAGCTTCCTTTGTGCACCCTGTGGATAAAACAATAACAATGGCTAAGGAACAAAATATGGTTACCAAGCTGCGAACGATCAAATAGTTATTAAGAAAAGAAATAGATGTCCTGTCACAACGCCAGGCGCTGTTTACTAAACGTTTCATTTTGGTTTCGTTTTTTGGTTAAAAAGGCAACATTGATTTAGAGAACAATAACAGTTGGCAGGCAACTATATAAGTTACTGTGCGGTAGCGGGACTGATGACTGTTGAGATTTGAGTAATAGTATTAACAGGAATACCTGCCTTTTTAGCATGCTCACGAATAAGCTCTTCATTTTCGGCTTTGTAAATACAAAAGATTTTATCGCCAGTCACATAACTGTGAATCCATTCAATCTGGGGGCCCATTTCCTTAAGTACTTTACAGGATGTTTGCGAAACGGACTTTAGCTGCTCAGGTGACAATTTTCCGGCTCCTGGTACTTCACGCTCAATGATATAGGTTTTCATTTCAGCAGTAGTGGTTGTTGGTTTGGTAGTTGGTGTGTATGCGGTTTGTGCACGAGTGGCAAATCCGGAAAAAAGTAGAACGACAAAGAGAAAAGTAAATCGGCTGGTAATTGGTTTCATAACGTTTCATTTAAAGGTGAATAATCAACCCAAAAGTAGAACGCAAACCACCCGGCACCCTATAACAAATCATTCATAGAATGGTAAACAAACTGCAACAAATCATTCAATCAATAGCAAAATTGATCCAGGAGAGAAAGCGAAAGATCAATGCAACATCTCTACATAATTCACCGGCAGTAAGCCGTATTTCTTTTTGAAACATTTTGTGAAGTAAGAAGGACTGGTAAACCCGGCATCAAAGGTTACCTGCGATATATTGTAATACTGTTTTTTCATGAGTTCCTTAGCCTTCTCTAACCGGAACTCTTTTATTAATAAGTTCGGCGATAAGCCAGTGAGAGCAATGGTTTTACGGTACAATTGCGATTTACTCATAGCCATTGCCAAACAATAATCATCTACATCAAATTCAGAGTCTTGCCAATGTGCTTCTAGCTTATCAAACAATAATTTTAGCACCTCTTCATCCTGAGGTGTCAATGTCAAAAAGTTATTGACTGAGTTTTGAAAATAATCTTTTGCTACAAGTGCTTTCACGGATGAAGCTAAGGCCACCTGTAAGCAGTTTGCATGTGCGCACATATGCTGCGCCAACTGTACCGTGTCACCAAAAATCTTATTACTTGTTTCAATTGGTTCACCAGAGTTAATACTGATTTTAAATCCCAGGATATCTGCCTCTTCTGCAGACACTTCTTTCTGAATGGCCAGCGCACAGGCAACTGCCTTTGCCGCAGAAGTAAATGAAATAATAAATCCGTGTCCCTCCTGTTCTACCTCCCGGCCACCATATAGGTCAAGGTTCTTCCTAATAACTTGATTATGCTGACGTAGCAGCTCATTCGCTTTTTCTTTCCCTAGTTTATATTGTAACAAAACAGGATCGGTTATTACCGTTACAACGAGTATTCGATAAGAAGGATCACTGAAAACTTTCAATCCATCATCACCTGCCTTGGCATCTTCAGGATCATATATTCTCCCTAAAAAGGATTCAACCACTGTACTATCAACTTCTATGATTTTGTGGGGAACTAACCCATGCGACTTGTCATGCATGGCTATTACGGCTTCTTTGTGTGGCGCTTCAATAAGACAAAAAATCGTCTCTCTTGCTTCATCAATCCAGTAGGTCATGCATTTACAGGCATGATCATTCTGAATCAATAGATCCATACTATGCGCCTCCGCTACATCCCGTGCTTTTACACCCGGAACTATATGGACATCCATATATATAGGCATAACCGCTAGTTTGATACTGAATTTACTATTTTCCAAAGTCAATTCATAAGAAAACAGCGTTTAATTACTATGGCACAGCTGATTATAAATGCCTGAAAAAACGACCAAATGGTTCAGCTTTACTCCTAGAAAACCGCTTTTGCTGCAACTGCTTATTAATGTATTACGCCAAGGATAGAACGTAGTGAGAGACTGAAAATGTTTAAAAAAAGATACCAGAACAAAGAGAGCTTTATTAACCAACTGAGATCAAAAGAGGTAAGCCTGGAAGAATCACAAATGATCTAAACAAGAGCACTCCCCTATCTGCGAAATAAAAAAAAGCCCTTCGTAGAAACGAACGGCTTTTCATTAGGACATTGCCTCTCACAGTTATGGCAAGAAAGGCAATACATTGGATAATTTTAGTAGGAAAAAAAGTGCCCCGCCAGGACTGACAGGGCTTCACCCTTAACCATACGAAACCTAGTTTATATATCGATTGATATAAATCTCTTTATTAGTGGGTTGTAAGATGATGTAAAATTACGATCTATTTTTATTTACAACACTCTTCAATCGTCGAACTGGGTGATTTTGTCGGCGAAAGTGATAAAATTATTCTAAACTAAGGCGAACCACTTATTTTTTGGTCAACCAAGCCTGTGCTTCCAAGATTGCTTTTTCACAAATAGTCTTGATATACTGATAATCATCCTGGTATAGAACAGTAGCATCCTCATCCAAAGATGCCGTTTCAATACGATGCAGGTGTGGATGCAAAACATCTTTCAACCCTACATAAGCAACAGAGCTTTTCATACCATGCGCTATACTTTTCATTTTCTGCTGGTTGCCCTCTTGCATAGCTTGGTGCAGCTCATCCAACTCTTGAGGCACTTGAATGATAAATTGTTTAATGATCTCTTCCTCAAAAGAAGTATCACCCATAGATAGATCTCTTAAATAGGTGAGATCAATTAGCGTAAAGGCTTCAGCAGATGTATTAGCTTGAACTGGCTGCTTTTTCGGCTGCAAAGCATAATGTTTTAAAATGGAATAGAGTTCATTTTCTTTTACCGGCTTAGATATATAATCATTCATGCCATAGCTTAAACAGCGTTCTTTTTCACCCGGCATAGCATGGGCCGTCATGGCTACAATGGGCACATCTTTGTTTAGCTCAGACCGTATGATCTGTGTAGCAGTGTAACCATCCATTTCCGGCATCTGTATATCCATTAATACCAGCGACACTTCATCGCGTTTTATGATATCTATGGCTTCACGTCCATTACTGGCTAGCACATAGTCAATTTTCCATTGGTTCATGAGGTGACGAACCAACTGCTGATTCATTTGATTATCTTCTGCCACCAGTACACGCAGGTTATCAATAGCAGGCTTTTCATCTTCGTGCCCTATCTGAATGAAGTGATCACTATCTGAAGTCGGTTTATACGAAAGACGTACTATAAACTCAGAGCCTTTATTCAGTTCGCTATTTACTTGTATGATACCGCCTTGCAGATCTACCAACTGCTTTACAATAGATAAACCCAGGCCAGTTCCACCAAAGCGACGCGATGTTTCAGCATCTGCTTGCTGGAAACGATCGAAAATGGCACGTCGGTTTTCAGAAGCTATACCTACCCCCGAATCTTTTATACTGAATTGCAGCTCCACTTCTTCGTCGGTCTGCTTTACAGCTTGTACATCCATGCGCACATAACCCTTATCTGTAAACTTAATAGCGTTACTTAAAAGGTTAATGAGGATCTGTGTTAAGCGTACTGCATCACCACTCAATGTATCATGTATGCCTTCGTGTAATGTCACATCAAACTGCAATCCTTTTGCTCGCGCCTTCTCCTTAAACATCACCTCAACAGAGCTTACCAACCCATTTAAACTAAAGGGGGTTTCTTCTATACTCATCATGCCCGCTTCAATTTTCGACAAGTCCAGGATGTCATTGATAATAGTAAGCAGGTTTTCGCCGGAGGAGTAGATGTATTCAATGTATTGAATCTGCTGAGAGTCAAGGTCTGTTTTCTTCAGCAAACTGGTAAAACCTAATATAGCGTTCATGGGCGTGCGGATCTCATGACTCATATTGGCCAAAAACTGCTCCTTGATCTTAGCCGCTTCTTTGTTCTTTTTTTCCGAGTCGTTCAATGCAGCAATGATGCGCTGCTGCTGGCGGCCCTTATTAACAATATAAAAGAAGGCTGAAATACAAATAGTACAGGCCAGGCCGGCTAATACAAATGCCAATATCAGTGCACGCGTTCCATTATCCTGGTTGGTATTAATAATACGGCGCAACGCCATTTGCCTGTTGGTATCTAGCTGGCTAATTAAAAGACTGATACTATCACGAAGCCTTTTACCTTGGCCGGTATTTACAACCGCCTCGCCAGCTACTTTACCATTGGCGCGGTATGCAGACAGTACCTGCTCTGTAAAGGCGAGTTTGGAACTTACCAGCTCGCGTAGCCGATTCAGTTCATTCGCTCCAACATTATTCCTTAGTTCATGCTCTAGGTAGATCAGTTCGCGCTTAATCTGCAGAATCTTGACTTGCACTTCATCAAAAAGTGCAGAATCACCAGTGATAACACTGCCCCGCATATCACTTTCTACAGACAAAACATCTGATTCCAGTTGACGCAGGTGATTTTGAACAGCCACTTCATTTAGCAGGCTTTTATTACCCTGCATGAGCCTGTTAATATTTTCCCCTGTGATGAATTGTATGAAAACGATCAATGCCACCCCAGTTAGGAAAAACCATAATACGATATATTTCAGTTGCCCCTTCCGCATGAAGAAAAACTAAAATACAAAAAACCACTATTGAAAAATACTAACCTGTTATTTTAAGAAGCTTTCTGTAGAGCAACAGAAATAGAATAACGCTGCCAATGATACCAACAATTGTACCGGCAATAATTGGTAAACGCTTGTCCGCAAATAGCTCCTGCAGCAGGAAATATTCTGAAGCTATAAAGCCCAGAATGCAGAATAGGAATGCTATGGTGAACTTGTTGGCCATAAAAGAAGATGAACAGCTTACTACCTGCCAAATCAACCCTTTTACTGATCAATTACCATTTAGGGGCTGCCTTTCTTACAAAACCGCACACGTAATGTTACAAGCGGGTCCGGATTGAGAGCATTATAGGACTAGGACTAATAAACAGGATAAAGGTAGCCCACATCCAACAAGAGAAAACCCTTATTAGACAAGCCAAGTCAAAGCGTCGGCGAACGGGTAAATAGAAAGGATGGCCGCTTACAGCAGGTTCAGCCGCTTGTTCAATGCCGTACGGTAAGTATCCGCTACTGGAACGTTGGCCTTGCCAATAGCAATCATACCTTCCTGTATGTAGTCAATTTTATTAAGAGAGACTATATAGCTACGGTGCACCCGGAGAAATTTAGAAGAAGGGAGCTTTTCCTCTATCGATTTCAACGTAGCATGCAATACATGAAATTTCTGGGGGGTATGCACTTTTACATAATCACCCATAGCTTCCAAGTACAGAATATCATCAACATTGATCCGCTTCAGGATTCCATTGTCTTTTACAAATACAAATTCCTGCTCACCTACTTTTACTTCCGCCTTGTTACTTTCCAAGGCCTCACTTGCCCTGTCAATAGCTTGAAGAAAGCGGGCAGGGGCTACCGGTTTGATCAGGTAATCAATAACGTTTAACTCGAATGCCTCTACAGCATAGTCCTTCTTGGCGGTGGTAAATATGATGAGGGGGCGTTTATTGCCGAGATTCTTAATCAGTTCCAGGCCTGTCATCTCAGGCATTTCAATATCTAATAACAGCAAGTCTACAGGCTCTTTGTTGATAGTGTTGTAAGCTTCCATAGCGGTGGCACACTCATTAACAAGTTCCAAATTCTTAACCTGGCTAACCAATTGCTTCATGGCCATCCGGGCCATCTTATTATCGTCTACTATTAAACACTTCATGATCAAGGGTTGAGCAAAAATAAGGTGTTGGCGCAAAAAACCTTCCTTAAAATGAAGCAGTTAGTAATGAAAGTCGCACCATAAAAGCTATAAATATAGACTATAACCCATAAAAAAATCCTGCAGCATTGCAGGATTTTTATGTTTTACTTCTTTTTAGACCTTGTCATTAAAATCTTTTCCTGGAACTATTTTTCATTTGGCTGCCAAACTTCAGTTGGCCCTGAGTTCGCCTTCTCAAATGCCGCACGGAATTTTGGATTCTTTTCCAAACGCCTAACCAGCTTAGCATCTCCCATCATTTGAAAAGCTTTTGCCGTAGCCGGCTGTTGCATGATACGTTCACCTAAGGCCTTCTCTTCTTCTTTTGTCAAAGAACCCATCCAGCTTTGAAATTCAGGTTTTAAAGCTTCTGCCTGAACTTTCATTTCTGTATTAATGGCGTTCAAGCGAGCAATAGCTTTATCATCATCGGGTTCTGCAATAGCAGCTTCTATTTTATCAATGTATACACTTGAAAAATCATACAGCTTTTGCTCTGTTGGATGAACGCCACTGCTGGCAACTGTTTTGGAGGAAGCAGGCGTTTCTGTTGCAGTGGCAGTTACGGTTGTTTCAGTGGCAGGCGCTTTTTTATCCTCACCACATGAAACTAAACTTACCGCCGCCAACAGCGTAAGTGCACTAAGAACAATTCTGTTTTTCATTGCAAAAGTTTTTTGGTTATGTATGCAAGTTAGCCGTTAGCCTTCCCCACCGTCAACTTTTAAGTACGAGCCGGATAAATAGCCACATGAATAAACATATATGTCGTATAAACAGAAAAAGCAGGAACTATGTCCTGCTTTTCAATAGAATGTACAACTTATTAATTTGTACCAATAATAGGCAACGTCTTCTGGCGGATCAACTCATTAAATGCAGGTACATCTTTTTCTTTTATGGTTTTCAGCTTGCTTAACTGTGCGTCAATTTGAGTAGCCAGCTCGGAATACACTTGACGTACTTGTTTGCTTGGTGCAAAGTTGCCGCTATTAGCAGCGCCATATACGCCCGATAATTTATCATTGAGCTTAATAGGATAGTTCAGCACATCCTGACCACTCTTTGCCTTGGTCTGATACAAGGTTTCTTCAATAGCCGTCAATTGCTTATTAATGCTATCGCCCATGGTCTTCACCTCTTTAGGAACATTCTTTCCTTGCAGACCAATAAAACTGTTGATCTGTGTGCGCAACGAGCGTATGTCCTTAATTGCTTTTTGCGTTTCGTTAAACTTATCCTTAGCCGTTGTCAGAAAGCGGAACTGGTCCTCATATTCCGCTTGGGTGATCTTATAATTCGGATCCGCCTGTACGGTAAAAGGAACTTCCGTAGAATCTGTACCCACTTTCACTCTTGCAAAATAGTTACCCGGTGGCGCTGTTATAGTACCTGGCACTCCATTCCATAAGATCATTCCTTCTATACGATCGGCCGCAGGGTACTGCAAGTTCCAGGCAAACTGGTTCATGCCTTTTGATACATCCAGTTTATCAACAGGCTCTTTTGCATCAGTAGAATAGGTACGGATTGTTTTCTTATCCTTATCCAATATGGTGATAGCAGCTTTTGCTGAATCGCCCATTTCTTTTACATAGTAGTTGATCACAGCGCCAGCAGGTGGGTTAGCACCTGCGTTCACGGGTGTACCAAAGTTTGACGCAAACGGACTTACCTGCATCCGGTAAGAAGGATTTACATCAAATACATGCAGGTTCTTGTTTTTGATCTCCTCTCCCATTTGCTGCACTACCGTTAAATCATCCATGATGTAGATAGAGCGGCCTTGCGTAGCTACGATCAGGTCGTTGTTTTTGATCAGCAGGTCTGTGATAGGCACTACTGGCAGGTTTAATTGGAAGGGACGCCAGTTAGCTCCATCATCATAAGATATATACATGCCATATTCTGTACCAGCATATAATAAACCCGGACGCTTCTGATCGGCACGTACCACACGGGTAAAGTGCATTTTATCAATACCATTCGTAATTAACTTCCAGCTCTTACCATAATCTTCCGTTTTATAGATATAAGGAGCAAAGTCATCGCTCTTATAACGTGTACCAGCAAAATAGGCCGTTCCCTTTTTAAAAGGATCCGCCTCTACTGCATTCCACATGATCCACTTGGGCGCATTCTTTGGTGTTACATTTTCCCAGTTCTTGCCCCCATCCCTACTTACATAGATCAATCCATCATCACTACCTGTCCATAACAGGTCTTTTTCCAATGGTGATTCAGCAGCAGTAAAAATGGTAGAATAGTATTCAACAGAAGTATTGTCTTTCGTAATCGGACCACCACTCGGGCCCTGCTTGCTTTTATCATTAGTGGTAAGGTCTGGAGAGATCTCCTCCCAGCTTTGTCCTTCGTTCTCTGTTACAAACAAGTGGTTACCTGCCGTATACAAGCGCTTAGGATTGTGTGGAGAAAAGAAGATAGGGAAGTTCCACTGGAATCGATATTTCAAAACATCAGCACCTGCACCCATTGGATTATCAGGCCATACAGAAATAGTACGATTCTCTCCTGTTTTATGATCTAGCCGGGATAAATAACCGCCATAGTTGCCACCATAAACAACATCGGGGTTCAGTGGATCGGCTACTACATAGCCACTCTCAGCTCCTGCTGTTTCATCCCAATCACGATCAGTGATAGCTGCTCCTGCTGTACGACTCTTAATACGCAAAGTAGAATTGTCTTGCTGGGCACCTAAAACGCGGTATGGGAAAGAATTATCGGTAGAGAGACGATAGATTTGAGCCGTTGGCTGATTCATATACGTACTCCAGGTATCGCCGCCATTGAAAGAGATTTGCGCACCTCCGTCATCCGCTACAATCATACGATTGCCATCCTCTGGATCTATCCACAAATCGTGGTGATCGCCATGTGGTGTACGTACACTTTGAAAAGTTTTACCACCATCGCGGCTGCGCATGAAATTAACGTTAGGCGCATATACCAGGTTCTCGTTTTTAGAATCTACAAACACCTTGGTATAGTACCAGGCACGCTGACGAATATTGTTATCATTGCTGGTCAATGTCCAGGTATCGCCTGCATCACTACTCATAAACATGCCACCGTTGGCATTCTCTACCAGCGCATACACTTTATCAGGATTAGAGGGCGCCACTGCCACACCTACAATCCCCCAGGTACCCTTTGGAAATCCTTTTTTTGTGGATATGTTGGCCCAGGTTTCCCCACCATCGGTACTTTTCCAAATACCACTTCCTTCACCACCGCTCTCCATAGAATAGGGTGTGCGTAGTACGCGCCAGGTACCAGCATAAAGCGTTTGAGGATTACCTGGTTCCATTACCAGGTCAGAAGCACCAGTTTGATTATTTACATATAAGGTCTTGCGCCAGGTTTTTCCACCATCCGTGGTTTTATAGACACCACGCGTTTCGTTAGGTCCAAATAAATGGCCCACTACTGCTGCCCAAGCTGTGTTAGGATCGCGTGGATGAATGATCAGGCGAATAATATGACGCCCATCCTGAAGCCCAATATTGCGCCACGTACGGCCGCCGTCATCGCTACGCCATACACCACCTAAGCCTTCGCTAACGTTACCGCGTAAGGTGTTTTCGCCCTCTCCTACATAAATAATATTTTCATCAGAAGGGGCTACGGCTACTGCACCAATAGTGCCGCCAAAGTATTTATCTGAAATGTTTTTCCAGTTAGAACCGCCATCAGTGGTTTTCCAGACACCACCTCCCGTGGCGCCAAAATAAAACGTGTTTCTGTTCTTGTAGCTACCAGCTACAGCCCCGCTACGGCCGCCCCGCCATGGGCCGATCAAACGATACTTTACTTTTGAAAGAAAAACATCGTTAGTAGACGTAGCAGCAGCAGCTTTTTTTTGTGCATGCACTTGTGTTCCTAAGAATAAGGTACAGAGCAATAAAAGTCTTTGCATAGTAAGGTGTTGAATAAAGATGAAATTTACAGCCACTCACTAGCATAAAAAAATTGAATATGATCTTCACCATAATCTTTCACCTTACTAGCGCATTAAAAATTGGCTTAGAGGCACTGCTATTATTTGCTAGCGACACATTTCACCACTATGTTCATACCCCTTTTTAGGAGGTCCCAGCTTTTTTTGCTACTGCCAGCCACCACTATAAA
Source organism: Flavisolibacter tropicus (assembly GCF_001644645.1). Classification (NCBI taxonomy): domain Bacteria; kingdom Pseudomonadati; phylum Bacteroidota; class Chitinophagia; order Chitinophagales; family Chitinophagaceae; genus Flavisolibacter; species Flavisolibacter tropicus. The sequence continues at coordinate 2,696,741 of NZ_CP011390.1, forward strand.
AATGATCTTTAGTCTTTACTAACGAATTTGAATAATCGTACACTTAATGTAATATGGTCCATAAAAGAAAGTAGACCGCTACTAAGCGGTCTACCGCTCATTGTGTATATCAATTATTAGCAGAAGCGACACTTTAAGGTAACGGTTAGCCTTCTGTAAGATCCAACTCTAACTCTGTATAATTTGTATATACCGGATCCTGTGAGGGATCGACAGTAACACTGTTTTGATAATCGCCTTTACCTCTCACTGATAACTTTATCGTTTTTACTGGCGAACCAGCAGGCGGCACGTGATGAACGGAAACCTTATATCGACCTGTTGGTATATCTTTTACCCCGATGTTGCTATACATACCAATAAAAGAACTAGGAAAAGAGCTGGCCCGCGCTACAATGGTTTTTCCAGTACTACCATCTACCAAAGGACCTACAGGCTCTAACGTAAATTCCAGCTCCTCATCAGGCACATCAACGCCTGAAAAGTAGGTTAGATAAGTTCCTATACGTGCATCTGTAGTACTTCCCGGAACGACGCCTGATAATTTCCAGCTCATGTTACGTACAATACCTTCAGTAGGTGTAGTTACAGGCGTTGCATCTTCTGACCGTAATTCAAAAACATAGGTCTTACCGTTATAAGGCGTAGGAGTTGTATATTTTGCCATCAAACTCCAGTTTCCTCCTGGCTGTCCATTCATATCCAAGGTATAGATGCCCTTGTCGTTAGTAACGCCACTGATAGTAGTATTATACCAAGTTGAATGACTGGCTGTAACCCGTACGCCAGCTAAAGGCTTTCCTTGCGGGTCCAGGATTTTACCAGTAATGAAGCCCTTCTTAGCCGGAGTATCTCCATTATCAACTTTTTCAACTTTATCCTTGGAACAATTGGAGAAAAGGTTACTGGTCAGCAGTAGGATAAACAGTAGCTTCATGGTTTGCATTTTTAAAAAATTGGTGTTTTTCGTTTATTAGGCAGTTGTAATTCGGCAATAAAGTTGCTATTCTGAGTTTACTGGTAAAACAGCAGATTGTACCAGTTGCTATAAATTATAATTGAATTGCATATAATAAGTCATATTCCCATCTTAACTTCTAAAACGAAACTTTAGCTTTGACAATCAATACCCCAATTGCAATTGACTCATTATGAGTTATGCTTTTGCTACATCAAAGAAATTGGCAGATCATGAATTTTTCCATTACAGGCAACCTGGTAGACATCAAACAACAACGCATATACGCAGCAGAAATAACAGTAGAAGCAGGTAAGATCAATAGCATTAAACCTGTTGACCAATCTACTTCGCAGCCCACCAACTATATATTACCCGGCTTTATTGACGCCCATGTGCACATTGAAAGTTCTATGCTGGTGCCTTCTGAATTTGCACGACTGGCGGTAGTACACGGTACTGTGGCCACCGTTAGCGACCCCCATGAAATAGCCAACGTATGCGGAAAAGAAGGAGTAGAATACATGATCACCAATGGAAAGACGGTCCCTTTCAAGTTCTATTTTGGTGCCCCCAGCTGTGTACCGGCTACTACATTTGAAACGGCTGGTGCTACCTTGAACGCTAATGATGTACGTGAGCTGCTGGCCCGTGACGAGATCAAGTATTTAAGTGAGATGATGAACTTTCCGGGCGTACTTAATAAAGACCCAGAGGTTATGCAAAAGATTGCAGCCGCAAAACATTTCTTCAAACCAGTAGATGGCCACGCACCCGGCTTACGTGGCGATGTTGCCAAACAATATATAGACGCAGGTATATCTACCGACCATGAATGTTTTACAGCAGAAGAAGCATTAGACAAACTGCAATACGGTATGAAGATCCTGATCCGCGAAGGCAGTGCAGCCAAAAACTTCGAAGCGCTTGTCGGCTTAGTGCAAGAGCATCCGGATATGATGATGTTTTGCTCTGACGACAAACACCCCGACAGCCTGGTAGAAGGTCATATAGATCAACTGTGCGCAAGAGCCGTAGCCAAAGGCATTGATGTATTCAATGTACTGAAGGCTGCTTGTATCAATCCGGTAGAGCATTACAAGCTGAATGTAGGTTTATTACAAGAAGGTGATCCTGCCGACTTTATAATTGTAAAAGACTTGCAGTCTTTTAATGTGCAGCAAACCTATGTAAATGGTGTATTGGTGGCAGAAGAAGGAAAGTCATTGATTGCAAGACATGAAACGAAAGATGCAAAAGCAGTTAACCAATTTAATTGTAGCCCCAAGCAGGTACAGGATTTTGCTATTACCAGCACGTTGGAACTTCCGGTTATAGAAACACTGGACGGTCAGCTAATCACCAATAAACTTATGCTAACACCTAAGTCAGAAAATGACCAACTGGTAAGCGATACAGAACAGGATATTTTAAAAATAGTGGTGGTAAACCGTTATAAAAATGCACCTATTGCAAAAGCATTCATCAAAAATGTAGGTCTAAAATCAGGAGCCATTGCATCCTCAGTGGCACACGATAGCCACAATATTGTAGCCGTAGGTGTAGATGATGAAAGTCTTTGTACAGCAGTGAATCTGGTGATTGAAAAAGAGGGCGGTGTAAGCTGTGTAGGCCGTGGCAAACGACACATACTGCCTTTACCGGTAGCTGGCCTTATGACAACGGCCGATGGATATGAAGTGGCTACCCAATATGCAGCCATTGATGCCGCTGCAAAGGAATTAGGATCAACATTGGCATCCCCCTTCATGACATTGTCCTTTATGGCCCTACTGGTTATTCCTCATTTGAAACTGAGCGACCTGGGGTTGTTTGATGGCGATAGCTTTAGTCTATATAACCACTAACTCACATATAACTAAAGACAGTAAATCATTCAGCATCTGATTCGGCATAGTTGATAATCCTATCAATTTGTTGTTGTAAAGAATTATATCCGACAGTATTACTTAAGGCCCCAACCAGGTCTTTCACTAGGTATACTTCTAAAAAATAATCAAATCCAGGGCAGTACTTTTCGGCTAACTCTTCTAGCGGCGTTTCCTGTTCTTCATCCGTCAACTCCACTACTACCACTTCAGAAGAAGGTAAAAACTTTCCATTCTCTTTTTTTGCAAAAATTACTGCCTCTTCACTTTGGTTGTCAATGTTGGAAATAACCTCACGTATTGTCATACTGCTTTGTTGATTGTAGTTTGAGATTGCAGGATTGCCGCTTATACTCAAATATAGACATGTTTCTGCAGGCTAGTAAGATTAGTGACATAGATTCCGCACGCCATCCGGAGTTTATAATATAGAGTATGCCCCGTTGTTGTTGGTCGCCGACCCCAAGTGTTCGAAAGATCTAATAGACAGTAGAGAGCGTACTCTTTGAAGCAATTTCCTTTGCTCCCCTCTGCGGTTTCTCTGTGGCCTTTGCGGTAAAAAAACAACCGCAAAGCCTCGCAAAGAAGGCGCAAAGCAACGCAAAGAACAACATTCGAACACTTAGGGTCGCCGACCAACGGTTCATATAGTCAGAAAATGTGTCAACAGGTGCAAGGAACCGTTACTGCTTTATGCAGTCGCAAAAAGCTTCTAATGGTGCTTGTTTAAAGTATACATACACTCATAAAAAGGAACCGTTGGTCGCGACCAACGGCAACTTCGGGAAATCGCAATGCTGGCAACAGGTCTTTATATAATTCCCTGTGGCAATACCTCGCTGAAATTTGTAAAGCGGTAGTTGCAATGTTCCCTTTGGGCATTACACCAGGTTCACCATTCTGTTCAGGCAAGATTATCCCTTGGAAGCCATTGCCTCACCATAGGAGTCGTAATATTCCTTATGCTCATATAATTTCCCATCCCTGAAATAAAATACCATGGCCCAGTCTCCGGAATAAGAGTTGCCCGTTTTCTTAGATTTAGCATCCCAGTGTCCAAGTGCCACAACCTTGTCCCCTTCTCCAATAAGCTCCTTCACTTCAAAACTGGGAAAATCTTTGTTGGCATAAATAAGTCTGAAAAAATCCGCCACTCCTTGTTTCCCATTGTACACCTGTGCATATGGGAGTATTTCTGTAGGGCCTGGGCAGGTCCATTTAATATCATCGGTAACAAGGTCTAGAATAGCGGGAACATTACCCTCACCAAAATAATTGTAGAGTGCTTGGGCAATGTCTTTGTTGGTCATTACTGCTGTTTCCATTTTCTATTAATTTAATTGTTATCAATGGCAGTAATCAGGTGGGATACACAATGTTCGAGAATTGCCAAAGGGGGAATATTTTACTACATTCAGTTGGCCTACTAAAGGTAAATAGAATTCTTCAGCATAAGGTCTATATACTTTGCTTCTGGATTTAAGTCGGGCGGCTTTAGCTAGCAAAGAGAAAACGTTCGCCGTGCTACCCTAGTATAGGATAGTAATATAGTGCTCGCTGCCCGGAGTTTATAATTTATATAGACACTATGAATAGCCAGGAGCAATAGCCACTGGTGTTAGCGGCTACTTCTTTGCCTTCCCCACTTATAGGTTATAAAGAGTAAAGCCACACCTACTATTATTTGTAATACTTTACCTATAAAAATCAGGTTGGTAAGAGTCGTATCTCTTGCTGTTATTGTTTCCTCTTCGGGCAGCCCTGACAAAGGAGGATAACTTGTCCAGCCACTTGTGCCCGTGTTGAACTGGCCAAGGAAGTCATTCAATAGAGCCACAGTTATAATAAAGAATGCACCAGTCAATACAAGTATCCCATTTGTCCACTTTCTGGAAAACCGTAATGTAGTTTGTCTGATGAAAAAAACAACAAAAGACAGTAACAAGAATACAGGCACAAAATAGAGCAAGGCAGGATAGGTAATGTGGCTGCCTTCCATAGCAATAGCCACGCCTGAGAATAGGTTATAGTTCAAAACAATCTTTAGCAATAAAACTGATAACAAGAAGGAAATGCCCAGCCAAAGAAGGTCTTTAAAAATTGGAGGTATTGGTCTTCTCATAATGATTGCAATGCAGTTGCCTCTAACAAATAAATATACATAACTGTTGAAGTTTTTGCCGACAGCCAAATCGTTCAAGCGAGGTCTCCATACGTTGCAAGTCCAGGCAGCGAAGCCCCCGCTTAGACACTAACGCAACACCTTCTATGTGTACTGTTTCTTCATTCCTTTTACTGGCTACTTCTTACTCACCACTTACCACACACCATCTCACTTAATATAGAAATTCATCAGGTGCGGGGCCGTCAGCGTGCCGCCGAAATAAGGATACTGTTGGTAGCCGCTGAAGGTGGAAACAGACCTGCCCCGCGCTGTTTTCACCGCCACGCCATCCACCGTAAAGACATAGCTGCTGCCCGAAACCGCAATGCTGCAATTGATATCCCTGCCAATTTCCACGGCTTTAATAAATGGAGGGTCATAGGAAATGGGGTCACGCAGCAGTGTGCCTTTTACATACACGTAGGCAAGCAACTCCAATTTGCCATTCAGCCAACGCCAGCCCAGGCGCGCGCTGTTGTATTGATTGTTCAGCCCTTCCGAGAAGCCCCATAGCTTGTTGGCATCGTAGGCATGGTTGTAGTCAGTAATAACGGCTGGGTAGATGGCCGTGCTGTCGAATCGGGCCACGAAGTTCATTGAAGTGCCCGAGACCGACTTAAGCGTCCGCGGGTCGCATTCGTGAGCCCCTTGCTGAATAGTGTATTTGGCAAAGGTGGTAGGAGCAGTGGGAATGCCGCCGCCCTTGCCTTTGGCAGTCGACTGGACGGGAGTATCTCCTAACTTCTTTGCTTCGGCACCGTCCAAGGTAGCCTCCCTAGAGCAGCAAATAAAATACAGGGAAGCAAAGGCAAACAGCAAACCTTTCATAAAACAGGCGTTTCCTTTCAAGATAACACAATTGCAAGGCTTTTGCAAGAAGGGCACCTATTCACTTGTGGATCACTGTTGTCCCTTTGTTACCGTTGGTCGCCGACCAACGGTTCTATTATTAAATGAATGTATATCCATACAGCAAGAGTATCATTAGATACTTGTACTGCGGCTTGTAATTGCAACGACTCATTTCAGTTGCTAACACTCTTTCTAAGTATATGAACCGTTGGTCGGCGACCAACGGCAACGCGGACTACAATTGGTATAACGATGACTACCATACTGGAAAGTCAGACCGGAATGGACCTGTTCCTTTAGTGGCAATTACAAGCAGAGCTAAAACTGCTAATATTATTAATACCCACCTTAACCAAATTGGAATAGCTGATTCATTTTTAACTCGTGTACCCGTTTTATTCTTTCTTACCACCTTTCATTTTTTATGTAGTTGTTGTGCGCATTAATCTATTTAGATAAATCAAGCGTATGTGTCCAGTCTTTATAGTGAAAGGCAGGACTTTTGGACTTTACTAAATTTACGAACTGCCCGTGCTATTCGTAGTATATGATAGTAATATAGTACACACTGTCCTGAGTTTGCAACCACAAGTGTTCGAAACCTTGTTTTTAGCTGGAGTTCCAAAGCGGAGCGGCTTTACGGGGATCACCACCACACAGGGTTACAATGGTTTTAATGATTTGGTTTTCCAGTTCAATTTCAAATTGCAGTCGGGCAATCTTATAGCTGCTAATGTGATTGAGTTTCTTGTAGGCGATGACCAGGGCCGCTACAATTAAGGTCATGTAGATCATGACCTGGATGCCGTTTTCTGTGCGACTGACCAGGTGGGCGGCACTGAGGTGTTGCTTGATAAATCGAAAGAAGACTTCAATGTCCCAGCGCCTGCGGTACCATTCGGCCAGGGTGTACGGGTTTTCCTCCATCAGGTTCGTGATCAGCCACAGCGCTTCGCCGTTTTGGGTCAGCGTAGCTTTGATAACCCGGTACGTATACTGGGTGGTTTTGCCTTTTCGTTTATAGAGAAAGCCCTCTTCATCACCGTATACCTTAACCGAAGATTGGCGGGGCGCTCGTGGCAAGGGGCGGCAGCGCTTCAACTGAAAATAAATATTGGTCTTGGTGCGGCCCACAAACCCCTTGCCGGCCGTGGTAAACCGGTCAAAAGCGTCGCGCAACTGCAGGCCCCGGTCAAAGACCACCACACCGTCTTTTAAGTACGCCGCTTCATCAATGAGGGCGGCCAGCGCCTTGTCTTCACTGATGAAGGTAGACTGGGTATACACCTTGACCGAGGCGGGTAGGGAGCCCTTTAAAGCCACGCTGTACTTGGTGTGCCCCTTGGTGAGGTTGGGGCCGTTTTGCAGCCCCCCGGCCAACAGGCGGGCCGACAGCGCCACATAGGTGCTATCGACCCGGGTAAGAGCTTTTTCTTCCCCGAGCACTTTGGTGTAGAGGGCGGACACGGTGGCAAACAGTTTTTCAAAATAGGCAGCCCGCATGGTGCAGATGCGGTCACGGATGGAATTGTAGCGGCTGTGCAGGGTTTCACTGTGGGCAAAGGACTTAAAGGAGGCGGACGCTAGAAAACTTTCCATCACCCGCAGGGAAAGCTTTTCGGAGTTGAGCATCGAAAACAAGATCAGCTTGAACATGATCTCGCCGGAGAGTTTTTTGACCTGGTGGTCCACCTGGGTGGTAACGGCTAAAGCCCTCAGGCAGCGCGCCGGCAGGAGCTTTAGCAAAGCAGCAGCTGTCATGCTCAATAGACGTTAAACGCCCTGCTAAGGTTTCGAACACTTGTGGTTTGCAACTCAGGACAGTAGTCGTTTATAATTTAGAAAAACACTACGGATTGCTACGGAACACCAACAACCACGTAAAAAGAGTGATTATTGATTTGTTATAAGATCAATCTTTACGGCATCTTTATATGGGCCTCCTAAAATGCCTGGATTTTGTTTCAGTTTCATTAATATAAGGCTACTCACAAGGATCGGTGTAATCATAGAAAGGAGTGTGAATAAGCCATCAGTCCACCATTTGTAATCTGATGGCACTCGGTCACCTTTTGTAACTACAAGTATATGCCTCCCTTGCATTTTTAATACTACCCAATCGAAAAGACGGAAAAAAAGTAAAAAAAGTAAGGGCATGAAGTAACCCACCTCCTGGAAATTAATGTACTTAATCCGGTAAAAGCCCAATATTGATAGCATACAACCCAAGGCTAAATGAAAAATATATGTCTTTCTTTCAAACAGTCGGTTATAATACTTCTTTTTGGGGTCTAATGAGAATGCCATCAACATGAATAAAATGTATCCCAACCCTATAAAAAAACTTATAATGAACATGATTAATTAATAGCGTACAACACTCAAAAATACTGCATCTCTCACAAGTCTTTGTGCTTTTGGGAAAAACGTCCCTCCCGTTGCCGTTGGTCGGCGACCCCGAGTGTTCGAAAGACGGTTTTGATGTTTTACTTTAGGAGTTGGGAGGAGGTTTGTTATGCGTGCCTCAGCCATTATTTACGCCGTTGAAGGGTCTATGTTTAGCCCACCAACAACATGGTTGAAGATAAACAACTTATAGCAGAACCTCTCAACTACGTTCAGTTGTTGGTGCAGCCCAGCACAAGAGCTAAGAGGAACACCAACAACGGCGTAAAAAAAGCTGATTAGTAGTTTACAGTCTAAATTTATCCCGTCTGCCTAACTTTTGCAAAACTACTGTGCTTGTTGCACAACTCAGCCTCCTAAAGCCACTGTAAAAGTGGTAAATTAAACCATGCAAGGAAAGAAACCTTTTCAAGACAAGCGCCTTGCTTCCTTCCGCCTCTCGGAGCGGGTGCCGCGTGACAACTTCTACCGCCGCTTAAAAGCAATCATGGATGTGGAGTGGCTCTATGAAGCCACCCAAAAGTACTATGGCCGTGAGGGCCACAAATCGCTGGACCCGGTGGTGTTCTTCAAACTCATTTTAATTGGTTATCTCGAGAACCTCTTAAGCGATCGAAGAATCATCCAGACCGTCAGCCTGCGCCTGGATCTTTTGTACTTTATCGGTTACTCCCTGGACGAACCGCTGCCCTGGCATTCTACCATCAGCCGCACGCGTCAACTTCTGGGTGAAGAGGTCTTTAAAGAACTCTTCAAACGGGTCTTACGCCAGTGTGTGCAACAAGGCATGGTGAAGGGCAAACGCCAGGCCCTGGACTCGGTGCATGTCAAAGCCAATGCGTCGATGGACTCCTTAAAAGAAAAAGAAATTGTGCAGGACGGGGAAGCCTATGCAGGTGAACTCGGTGAAGATGCAGAGGACGAAGAGCAAACAGAAAAGCAAACCGTCTCCGTCTTCAAACACCAGCAAGTGCAGTGGCATCACGGCTGGAAGCGGAAGGCCTACAAAGGGCGGCCCAGTGGTGGATGGCGGGCTCGCTTTGTCTCCAACCACACCCACTACAGCACTACCGATGGGGATGCCCGTGTGGCCGTCAAACCCGGCAAGCCCCGCCAGTTAAACTATTTGGGGCAACTCAGTGTCGATACCGCCCATCACGTTATTACTTGTATACAGGCCGACTATGCCAGTAAAAAAGACTCGCAGTGTTTGCCCTCATTACTCCGGCATACCATTGACAATGTAAAGGCGGTAGGCTTAAAAGTAAAAGAAGTACTCTGCGATGCGGGCTACTCCTCTTCGGAGGCCCTAAAAGCACTGAAGCAGTACCGTGTCACCGGCTATATCCCCAACTTTGGGCAATATAAACCCACCCGGGAAGGCTTCCGCTATTTTGCCGGCGGGGATTATTACCAATGCTCCCGGGGAGTAAGGCTTCCTTTTAAACGCATCAAGGACTCTCATGATGGCACGTACCAGATGCGGGTCTACAGAAGCAGTTCTTTGGATTGCAGGAACTGCCCTTTGAGAAAAACCTGTATTGGTAAAAGTGATTTTAAAAAGATTGAAGACACTGTAGACAAACCCCTCTATGATGAGATGCATCTCCGGCTACAAACCCGCAAAGCCAAACGTATGAAACGGCTTAGGCAAGCCACCGTCGAACCGGTGATTGGTACCCTGGTGAACTTTTTAGGGATGCGACGAGTGAACACAAGAGGCATCCAGCTGGCCAACAAGTGTTTGCTGATGGCCGCCGTGTGTTATAATTTGAAAAGACTCCTAAAATGGATGGGGGAAGCCGAAGGCAAAGGCGAAAAAACGCTTGGCCAGCTACTGGTTATGCTGTACTGGCTACCGGTTCTCTACAGCCGAAGAGGAGAGCAAATACAAACCAGCTTAAGCTACGCTTGCTAAAATCAAAAAACCACATACAAATACTGTTTTAGTTCCGAGTTGTGCAACAGCCACTACTGTTGGCTGCCGTAGAGCATTAGGTAACTTGCACCTCGTTACTCCATTGCAAATACCCTTCTCCGTCGTAAGCTCGGACAAAGAACGAAACAACATTTGAGGCGAAGCTTTTCAATTGTTCACTATTCAAAGAATTGAATGAAGAAAAGCCGTTTTGGCTGTCAATAGGCAACGAACTCAGGGCGCAAAGAAAGTAATAACCTTCACTAGTCCTGAATGAATCTTCAAACTCTTGTGGTTCAGCATCCTTGTTAAAGAAGTAATACATTTCGTCATTGAGATACACATACTTCATTTGAGAAGGTTCCACCCATGGGTCTGTTGGCTTTCCATGTGCTTCTTCAAACAAACAGCAGTGTTCTTTGTTCTGGCGTAGGTATTGAAGAATGTCGTTGATTACAACGGGTCTTGCATCATTTTGAACAGGAACTAATGCGGGAGTATTTTGAAGTAAACTTCTATCGAAGGGATAAATTCCGCCTGTCTCAAACCTATACAAGAGCTCCGAGGGCGCGTTCTCGGGCACATAGGTAAATACTTTTCCTTTCAACAAAGATTTCGAAAGCAATTGGTTTGCCAGTGTTTTACCGGAAATGTCAAGTTGCTCTTGGATGTATGCAAATGCTTGTGGAGAGGTTATGTCTACTCGTTTTATCATGCTTTAAAGAAATGTCACCGTAAACGACCAATAGCAGCCAACGAGGAAGGGCTTTAAGAGGGTCGGGAATTTGGAAAACTATCGATCTTCTTTAGCACCTTCGTTGACTATTGTTTTGCAGCTGAAAGATAGCTATTCAGCCAGACTTTTTTAAAGCCCATGTTATACGCATCTTATTATGGCGTATGGCGAGTAATCCCACCGTATTCAATATTGTAGCCATTGGAATATTGATTTATTGCTTCCGCTATTTCATGGAATGTTTTATCTAAGTCTGAAACATTTAATTTGATTCTTCTGTTGTGTTCTGTCGTTTCAATAAACATAAAGTAAGAAGCAACTTTATGATGCCAGCTTTCAAAATAAAACCTTTGTACTATGTTCCAAGGAATCACTTTTCTCCTTTTTGGCCAAATACCTTGATGGTTTACAATGAGACTGGCAGTTTTATCTAATAGCGAATACCACAGATAAGCAGTTATTAAAGCAAATATTACAACCACAATCACGATTCTTTTTGAAGCAAACCAAGATTGGCTATGGAAATAAATTAGCATCAGTGCCAGCACTGTTGAAAAGAAGATTGCATATACTTTGTACTGCCAACCATCTCGTTTTGCAATAAACTCATTTACTTGAGAAACTGTGTTTGAGGGATGCATGATAAAGTTGCGTATAACGCAGAAAGCATTTACGAAGGCATGGCATTACTTGATTCAGCTTCATTTGCGTTCTGTAGTTGATAAAGATATAGCGTTTAGCCGTTGTTCAAAAGCCATGCTTTTGTGAATGCTATGTTAGGCGTAGGCAATCAGTGTTTTGCGTCTTTAATGTCACTATACAGTCTCTGTAGTTCAATACTATTTGACCAGCCTGCGCTTTCTTTCATAGCTATGATTATAAACTGTTGCAATTCGTTCAAAGACTTGGTTGCTCCTTTAACCCTGGCATTTGGCCAAGGCTCCTTATCTGGTGTCATGAGATACTCGATGTAATATTCATCTTCCAGTCCATTTATGGCAACGAACCAAGGACTAAGCGAACTGTCTTCGGAAAGCAGCAATAAAGTTGCGTGTGATGTAAGACCATAAATCTCTGTCTCAGGAAATGTGTCATTGAGCAGGTTTAGAACTTTCAACATCGGTGTGCCGACATCAGCAAACGTTTTGACCTTGTCTGGAATAAACTCCGCATAGAATTCCTCCAAGGTTTGTCGCTTTTGTTCAGAGCATCGCTTTATTCCCATTTTAATTCTTAGTTATTTATCTTGCTTACGCCTAACGCATAAATATACGAACCCAAGTTCGTTTATCGTTACATTACAAATCGCTTGCACATAAGGTGAAAACCAAGGCCTTGCAGGTTCGCTTTTTTGTAGCCACTCCCACGTGTCCTAGCTCTTTTTTGTCCTTCCGGCTACAAGGAAACGAACTGTATTATGTTAAACAGGCTACCCAAAAAACGAACCTGCCTATTACCGCAACAACCTATTCAGCAGACTGAATATAAGACCCGATGCATAGCCGATAAAACTTATATCTCACAGTTTTTCTTCTACCCCTTTGATCCCCCTTTTCTTCGATTCTTCTTCGATATTGCTTCGATATTTGTTCGATTCCTGGGATCGAAAGAAATAGGTAGCAGAGACGTTCGAATTTAGTTGCACCCTGCTAGGAATTGCTAATATTTTAGCAAGTTAGCGGTACCAAAACTCGTACACTATGGCAAAACTTCCGCAGGGCATTATGGGACCTCTTGTTGGTACCGCAGGCCCCATAACCGGTTATCTGCGCTTAGGGATACCGGTAGTTCGTTCTAAAACCCGCCCCAATTCTTTCAAACCCACCGCAGCCCGCACCGCCCAGCAACGCAAACTGCAGTTGGTATTACCCTTTATTAAATCCTTTACCGGCACCGGCTTTTTGAAAAAGAGCTTTCCCATTGGCACAGAAGGTAGTACCGGCTACAACCGCGCCTTGAGCCAAACCATGAATGGCGCCTTGGTGGGTAGTGATCCAGACTTGTTACTTGCCTATCCGTTGGTACTGGTCTCACGCGGTAGCCTGCCCAAGGCGGCAGCGCCAACCGTAATAGTGGAGGCTGATGGAAACCTGCGCTTTCGCTGGGAAGATAACAGTACAACCGGCAAAGCCAAAGCAACCGACATGGTGCTGCTAGTGGCGTATTTCCCTGACCTGGAGCAGGTAATCTGCTCTACTGAAGCGGCCTACAGAAGCGAGGGAGAAGCCTTGCTACAAACCAATAACCTGCGCGGCCAAAAGGCAGAAACATGGATGGGTTTTATCAATGAGGATGCTACCGATGCCAGTGATAGTGTTTATACGGGAACAGTGCTGCTGTAAGGAATAGTACAACCTGGAATTTGGGTTTTATCCATACTATACCCTTTTCAATAAAATAGGGCGTATTAAGTTGGCAGAGGACAGTTGACAGTTGACAGAGTTCTACTATCATCTGTCAACTGTCCTCTGTCAACAAACTGGCATTATCCTTTTAATGCCAGTTGCCATTTACCGGTAAAAAACCGCAGCTTACCGAAAACCAATGTACACTCCCCTGTATGCTATTGACTCCCCTCTCGCAAGCCTATAGTTTTGATAAAAAATAACAACAAGATGAACGACTTAGAAAAGAAAATAGAAGAACGCTATGGACGCAGGGAGCATTGGAGAGAACACAGAGGGATGTCTGTACGTGGTCGCCGATGGACAGGATTGTTCCTGCTTTTCATTGGTGCAGCGGCCTTATTAAGGGGCACTCTGGCACCTTTAGTACCAGCATGGTTGTTTACCTGGCAAATGCTGTTGATCGTAATGGGTTTATTTATAGGGGTTCGACACAACTTTCGCGGAGGCGCCGGGTTTATGTTGATACTGATTGGTGGCATTTTCCTCCTAACGGAATTCTACCCTGGCTTTATTGACCGCCGTTACGTTTGGCCGCTGGCCATTATGGCAGTGGGCGCCTTCCTGATCTTTAAGCCACGCCACCGTCGTTGGGACATGCAGGAACAAGGAGAGCCAGCTCCAGTAGCACATGAAGAAGCAGCACCGTACACGGCAACTACAGGATCCGATGAGGACTACCTGGATTCAACAACCGTTTTTGGGGGCATCAAAAAAACGCTTTTCACTAAAAACTTCCAGGGCGGCGACATTGTGAACATTATGGGCGGCACTGAGATCAACTTATCTCAAGCCGATATTAATGGCCGCGTGATTTTAGATGTAACGCAGATCTTTGGCGGCACCAAGATCATTGTTCCACCGCATTGGGATATCAAACCTGAAATGGCCGCCATCTTCGGTGGTATTGACGACAAGCGCGCCATTCACAACGCCACCATTGACCGCAGCAAAGTATTAGTGCTCAAAGGCACCTCCATCTTTGGCGGTATTGAGATCAAATCTTTTTAATCACTATTCAACTTATTGTTATGAGCTGGTATATAGCTAAAGTGGTGTATCGCATAGTGTGTGGTAATGGTGAACATACACCGCAGTATGAAGAACAGTTACGCCTGGTAGAGGCTTCTTCAAAAGGTGAAGCGTTCAAAAAGGCCATGCAAATGGGGATCAAAGAAGAAGTGCAGTTTCTCAACCAACAGCAAAAACTAGTACACTGGAAATTCATAGATGTAAGCGAACTTTACCAACTGCATGAAGTAGCCGATGGTACAGAGATATATTCACGTATTGAGGAAAAAGATGATGCTGATATATTTGAAGTGTTAGTACATGCAAAAGCCAGCTTTATACTGGCCGAATCAAACCAAACATTCTTACAAGCAATATAACCGCTTTGGCTAATTCACCGCTTTCTGTATTTCGTTTTCGATGGCTGTTCTTCAGCGGCTGGCTGCTATGGGCACTCATACATGCCTGTGTGCTTACCAGCTTTGATTTACCCTGGACAGTTGCCATTGCCGACAGTGCTGTTTCCAACATCTTATTGATGTTAGTCGCATTACTGTTGGTCAACACCTTACAGTTCTATATTCCACAGGCCGACCGCTATGTAATGCTCCTGGCCTGGGTGGCCACACTTACCATTATCTGGCTGGTAATAAGCCGACTGATCTTAACGCTACTATTTGCCGATACGCAATACCTGTTGTTTCAAAAGCAATCGCTCTTTATACGCTTTAGCTTTGGCTTTCTGATCACATCAACTATTGTCTTAGTGAGCGTACTGTGGTACAATTGGCAGGAGCAAAAAGCACTGGAAGAAAGACGCAGAGAAACCGAGCGTATGGCTAAAGAAGCAGAGTTGTTCAAACTGCGTCAACAGCTGCAGCCCCACTTTCTTTTCAATAGTTTGAATTCCATTTCCGCTTTGATAGGACCAGAAGGAAAGGCTGCTCGCAAAATGGTTTTACAGTTGTCGGAGTTTTTACGTGGTACTTTAAAAAAAGAAGAACATCAATGGACATCATTGGGTGAAGAGGTACGCTACCTGCAGCTATACCTGGAGATTGAAAAAGTACGATTTGGACATCGCCTGGATACAGCGTTTGAGTTGGCAGAAGGAACAGAAGCATTGCAATTACCTGCATTACTGTTACAACCGATAGTAGAGAACGCCATTAAGTTTGGCCTATATGACACGTTTGACGAAATAACCATTACCGTTTCTTCTTACCAGCAAGACCAGGCGCTGATCATAGAAGTACAGAATCCTTTTGACCCCGACATTACTTCACCCAAGGGCACCGGCTTTGGATTGTTATCTATACAACGCAGGCTTTATCTTTTATTTGGCCGGAATGATCTGTTACAAACAGAAACTTCCGGAAAACTATTCACCACCCGCTTAACCATTCCGCAACCGACAAAATAAAGAAGACATGAAAGTTTTGATCATAGATGATGAACCACTAGCAAGGAGTCTTGTAAAAGAATACCTGCAATCACATACCGATTTAGAGTTGGCCGGCGAATGCGACAATGGACTGGAAGGTCTGAAGGCTATTCAACAATTGAAACCCGATCTTATTTTCCTGGATGTACAAATGCCACGTATCAATGGCTTTGAGATGTTGGAACTGGTAGAGCAACCACCGGCTGTTATTTTCACAACGGCTTTTGATGAATATGCCTTAAAAGCATTTGATGCGCATGCGGTAGATTACCTGCTAAAGCCGTTTACACAAGAACGATTTGATAAGGCCATTCAAAAATGGAAAGAATCTTCTGCTACCGCTGCTACAACTGCTGCGTTGTTGGAATCGGCTGCTGCCTTATCGCCAGTACAAAGTTCCCGTATTGTGGTAAAGAGCGGCAATCATATCAAGATCATCCCAATGCACGAGGTCAATTACATAGAGGCGGCCGATGATTATGTAAAGATCTATACCAAGGAAGGAAGCTTTTTAAAGAATGGTACGATGAATCATTTTGAAGCAGTACTGAATAAGGAACAGTTTGTGCGCTGCCATCGCTCCAGCATTATCAACATTCAAAATATTACACGCATTGATCCTTATGAGAAGGACAGCCATATAGCTATTTTAAAAACGGGAGAAAAGATACCAGTGAGCCGCGCTGGCTATGCAAAACTGAAACAGGTATTGGGTCTTTAAAGAAGAACACCAATCAATCGCTGTTCATTAATTATAAAAAAAATAATGCAAGTCCTGAGTATATCGGGGCTTTTTTATTTCTCGTTGGTTACGGGTACATAATAAATCAACAGTAGATAACAGAATGTTGATTTCTTCTACCTGTCATCTATCAACTGCCAACTGTTATCCTATAAATACGTAATAGTTTAGGCTCATTTTGCTCTAAAGTTCACATCCATTATTCTACGCTTCACTGTTCTCATCCTACGTGTCATAGGCTTTTTCATTGCCTACGCTTTCATTCTGCTGTTACTTGCCTTAAAATAACTGCAAAATGAAAAACAACTACTGCTTAGTCATTCTTATTTTTCTGCTACTAGTTGCCAACTTAAAATCTAACGGGCAAGATAAAAACAGGCGTACAGATCAACCCTGGCAGCTGGATGTAGCTGCTGGCCTGCATACCTTTTATGCACCAATAAAAGACCTGAAACCAGAGAGACCTGAGCTACTTACTTCTGTAGGCTGGGGAAAGCCACTGGGGCACAAACAACTGTTTGCCGTAACACTGCACTTAGGATATGCCCGCAATAATTATCAAGGCGATGCCATGTACCTGCAATTGCTAGGACAATACACACCTGTGATCGCTAACAAGGTAGAAGCAGGCATAGGCTTAGGCTTTGGTTACCGCTTTGCTTTTTATGGCAATACTCCTCAAAAATGGAATGGACAGGAATGGGTAAAGGGGAGTCCGTTTAAAGGAATGTACCAGGTACCTGTTCAATTAAGTGTGGGATATCGCTCTTTAAAACTAGACCATTATGTAGTAAGACCTTACCTGGCCTATCAACTGCAAGCTTTGTTGGGATACAATCCAGATGTATCTCCACTACCTGTTTCAGCAGGCTTATTAGGATTAAAGATTCAAAACACTAAATAATTAAAACTCCATAGGAGAATAATAACCTTTTCAATAAACTAGCCTTGTATTGGAAATTCTAAATTAAAATATCGAAATCCGAATATAAATACCACTACTAACTAACTAAAACTGATATAAGTTATGAAAAAACAGTATTTTAAATATAGCGTTTCAGCATTAATCCTTGTTCTGTTTTTAAGCAGTTGTAAAAAAAACTTATTTGAAACACCTGTACAAACACCCAGCGGAACAATACAAATGAACCCTGACCATCCCATGAAAGGATCCCTGCAAACCATAATTGATAAATACGTAGCAAAGGGATTACCCGGTGTACAAGTAGCCGTAAAGAATAACGATGGCTGGTATTTTACCAGTGGTGGCTTCACCAAAATTGAAAGCAAAAGCAGTTTCCATCCTTTAACGCCTACCTGGTTATTTAGCATCACTAAGACCTACACTGCCGCCTTGGTAATGAAACAAAAGGAAAAAGGAGTAATCGATCTGAATGCCAACATCGCCCGCTATCTGTCAGCCGATGTACTTAAAAACATTGATGGCCATGATAAGATCAACGTTCGTATGCTGCTTAGCCATTCTTCCGGTCTTGTAGACTTTATTGAGCTACCCGCCTTCCTGGTGGCCCAGTTCAATGATCCCTTACATCAACCATCTACTGATGAAATATTAGGAATGCTAAAAGAGCAAAAGCTACGTTCTACACCCGGAGAAGAATATTTTTATTCAAACACCAATTACCTGCTGCTAACACTCATACTAGAAAAGCTAACAGGCAAATCGTACCAGCAGCTGCTGCAAGAAGATATCTTTCAACCCCTGCACCTGCAACATACTTATGTGGCACCCACAGAAGAACAAACGTTAACGCTGGGCTTTCCCAATTATTACGTAGACCGCTATGCGAAAGACCAACTGGAAAATGCTTCTGCCTGGAATAGCGCATTGGCACGTGCTTGTGAAGGTTGGGGTGGTATAGCAGCTACATCGTCCGATGCTATATTGTTTTATGAAGCCTTGATGAATGGCCAGGTGGTAAGCAGCAACTCAGTACAGGAAATGAAAACCTGGTTTCAAGGCAAAAGCTCTCCGGCACCTGACTATGGATTAGGCTTTGAGTATTTTCAATATGCTGATGGCACTACACCTCAATATGGACACGAGGGCGATGGCATTGGCAGTTCTACCATGCTATTGTATGTTCCCGACAACAACACTTATCTATTCATTAATATAACAGCTGGCAGAAAATTGTTTGGCCCCTACTTATACAAGATCACTGATTTCAAAAATGAATTGTGTAAGGCAGTAGCCCAATGGCGATAAATGAATTTGGAATTTGTGATTTGGAATTTGAGATTTTCTTATTCCTAACTGTTTCATTAAAAAGAGCATCATTCACTTCATAAGGTTCTGTTTTGTACATTTAAGCAGGACTGTTACCCGCAGTCCTGCTTATCTATTCAACTAATTGCATTTATTTAAACAATACTACTATGGCTTCTAAAGAGGGAACGTTACATGATAAATGGTTTCGCTTTTTAGGAATTCCCTTCATCGCCTTCCTGTCGCATATCATCTTCTTTAATGAAGAGCATATGGGTGCAGACGATGGATTTACCAGTTGGCAAATCTATTTGATAGCTATTGCAGAAGCCTTGCTCTTATGGGAAACGAATCGATTAGTGATCCACTATTTTCATAAGCGGTATCCTTCTCTTCACCAAACACGCCAACGTATTTTGGGATGGTTTGTTGGCTGTATGCTGGTAACGATTGTTATACGCTATTTAAACATCTGGTTTTATGACAAAACGCTGTTCTGGGGTTATGTTTTTCCACCAGAAGGCTATTGGTACAACATCTTTATTGCACTGCTATTTGTGGCCATAGTAGCCGGTATTTATGAAACCATATTTTACTTTCAACAGTGGAAGAGAACGTTTGCCGAAAAAGAAGCTTTAAAAATAGAGCAGCTACAAACACAACTGGATTCATTGAAGGCCCAGATCAACCCGCACTTTCTCTTTAACAACCTGGGCTCTTTGTCCTCATTGATCATGGAAGATCAGTTACAGGCAGTGCGCTTTGTTAATGAGCTATCCAGTGTTTATCGGTATGTATTACAGGCTAACGATAAACACCTGACCACGTTAGAATCAGAGCTCGCCTTTATTGATAACTATTTTCACTTGCTAAAGACACGCTTTAGCGAAGGCATTGTATTAAACAATGAAATAGATGATCAGCATTTATCTTATTTATTACCGCCACTTACGTTACAGTTGTTGATTGAAAATGCCATCAAGCATAATGCTATATTACCTGAGAGTCCATTGGTCATTACTTTATATACAAGAGAAACAGACAGCCTTATAGTAGTAAATAACTTGCAAAAGAAATCCTCTCTTCTTACGTCTAACAAACTAGGCTTGCGAAATATTACTACTAAATACCGCTTGCTGAATCAAAAAGAGGTATTGATAAAACAAACAGATAAGACATTTCAGGTATCACTTCCATTGATTAAAAACAGCGACATATGAAAGTGCTCATAGTTGAAGATGAAAACTTATTGGCTAAGCAACTAACCAACCTGATAGGAACAGTAGCACCTGAGGCTGAAATTGTAGGACGCACCACCAGCATTCAAAGCACCGTACAATGGCTTTCCAGCAATATTTCTCCAGAGCTGATATTTATGGATATTGAGTTAGCCGATGGTCAGTGCTTTGACATCTTTAACCAAACGGTTATCAAAACACCCGTCATCTTTACAACAGCTTATGATGAATATGCACTGCAGGCATTTAAGGTAAATAGTGTTGACTATCTGCTGAAACCCATTAAAGAAGGTGAACTGATAGCGGCCCTGGCTAAGTTCAAAGAAATACATACACAGCAGACGGCGTTACCTGTTACGCTTGATATGACCAAACTTCTTCAACAACTAAATAAAGGAAACGGGGGAGCGTATAAAGACCGGTTTTTAGTAAAGAGTCGACAAAAAATGCATTCCATCAATACTGAAGACATTGCTTATTTCTGTGCGAAGAACACACTCAACTTTCTGATAACAAAGAACAATCAGAAATATACTATTGATTATACACTGGATGATATAGAAACACTCGTAAACGCAAAACAATTCTTCCGGGCTAACCGCCAGCACATTTTAGCACACGATGTTATTCATACTGTTCACGCCTGGTTTAATGGCAAACTCAAAGTAGAGCTTACCATTAAATCTGACGATGAAATTATTATCAGTCGTGAAAAAGCACCCTTCTTCCGGTCGTGGTTAGGAGAGTAACATATGCGGCCTAATTAAGGCTTACGCTTCTTGTCCAATCCACATGGCGCCTCCAATGCTATTGCGTTGCGCACCTGTAACAGAAGAGATCACATTGTACTCCTCGCGCCAGCGCAGAATGCCAATTAATGCCATTACCAGTGCCTCTTTGTATTTAACGGTATTCTCATCTGGCACCACCACTTCTACACCATAGGCTTGTAACGCTTCTGACAGTCGCTGAATCAAGAACGTATTAAATGCTCCACCGCCAGTCACAAACAATTTGGAATTTGGAATTTGAGATTTGAAATTCTCTATAGCTTTTGCGATCTGTTGTACAATATGTTCTGTATAAGTACGTAAAGCATCGGGCACCGATAAACCTGCAGCCTCAATCAGAGGGAATACCTCATCCGTCCCAAAACTATTGGCCAATGACTTTGGATAGGATTGCTGGTAATACGACAATTCATTAAGTTGTTGCAGTAAAGATTCATTTACTGTTCCTGAAGCAGCTTGTTTTCCCTCATCATCATATTCCAGGCCCAGTTTTGCCACCAACATATTTAATACTCGGTTGGCAGGACAAACATCATAGGCTATATAATCATTAGGTAGGTTGAAAGAAATATTAGCAATGCCACCCAAATTCAGAAACATGGAATAACCTTTCCACAACAGCTTCTCCCCTATAGGTACAATGGGTGCACCCTGTCCGCCAAAGGCTATATCAAGGGCTCTTAGGTCGCTTACTACGTTAATACCGGTACTGGCAGCTATAGCAGCCCCATCTCCTAGCTGTCCGGTCATCTTTTGAGCGGGTTGATGGAAGGTGGTATGTCCATGGGAGGCAATTAAACCCACTTTAAAGTGCAAATTGTTTTCTTCAATAAAGCGGTTTACCTCATTACCTACGTAGTGGCCATAGGCTGTATGTAACAGTAAATAGTCCTGCGCATTTAAGCTAATGGCATTTTTAAGCTTCTCTTGCCATTCTTCACTATAGGGATAACAATCGGCAGCCATAATTTCAAAACTCCACTCCCCTCTGTTTTCGTGTAACTCTGTGTAAACAAGATCTAACCCATCGAGCGAACTGCCGCTCATTAGGCCCATTACTTTATAAACCATGAATCAATTTCGGATTTAAGATTTAAGACTCTAGATTTGCCGAAATTAAAGACAAATAGCATCCCGGCTGATTTTAAAGGCAGAAAATCAAATTCATGGTAATTAATTTAAGCAAAGAACATTCACTGGTTAGCAATTGGATTGCTGAAATCCGCGATACAGAAATTCAAAAAGACCGCATGCGTTTCCGCCGCAACCTTGAGCGCATTGGTGAAATTGCCGCCTTTGAAATCAGTAAGCGCCTCCCTTATAAAGAAGTAGAAATCACTACTCCTATGGGAACTGCCATGGCGAAAGTGCTGGAAGAGCAGCCGGTTCTGGCTACTATTTTACGTGCCGGCCTTCCGTTACACCAAGGATTGCTCAATTATTTCGACAAGGCCGATAATGCCTTTGTTTCCGCTTACCGCAAACATGATAAGGATGGCTCTTTTGAGATAAGCTTAGACTATTTCTCTTCACCTGAAATCGACAACCGTACGGTCATCATTTCTGATCCCATGCTGGCTACAGGTTCATCGCTTGTAAAAACCATTCAATACATCCAGGAAGAAGGCGAGCCTAAACATATACATATTGTAGCGGCCATCGCTTGCTCTGTAGGTATTGAGTTTGTCCGCCGTCATATACCGTTAGCCACCATCTGGTGCGGCGACATTGATGACGAACTAACGGCCAAGGGGTATATCGTTCCAGGACTGGGCGATGCCGGTGATCTGGCATTCGGCACAAAAATGCAGTCTTAACGAAAGTTTTATTCTTTCTCTTGAAGTGAATTTGTAATTTGTTTATCCAATGTGGATGATTAAAAAAACCTACTGCTTTATCCTGCTCCTCTTTTGTGCTTTTACCACAAAAGCACAAGACCCTAATTTTTCGCAATTCTTTGCATCTCCACTGACGATGAACCCGGCTATGACGGGCAAGTTTGCTGGTCAGTATAGAATTGCAGGAAACTACCGTAACCAATGGCCTACTATCAATAACGCCTATACAACTGCTACCGCTTCGTTTGATGCGGGTATTCTAAAAGATCAGATACCAGAGTTCGACCAGTTTGGTATTGGCTTTATGGGCTTTACAGATAGAAGCGGAAATGGTGTGTTGCAATACAACTATCTTTCTTTTTCTACTGCATATCATAAATCGCTGGATGAAAACGGCGACTACCAAGTCGGTGTAGGCTTTCAGGGCACTTATTCTTCCAAGCGATTGGATGTAACCAGCCTGAAGTTTGAAGACATGCTTCGCTCCGATGGCTTTACTGGGATAACTACGGAAACTTTCAACGGCAGCGACTTAAATATGTCATACTTTGACATGAACGCTGGCCTTTTATTTAATGGTTCGACTAACGGTGAGAACAATATTTATGCAGGCGTATCCCTGTACCATGTTAACCAGCCAAAAGAAACGTTTAATAAAGGAGACTTTAAACTGTCACAACGCCTTACTATACAAGCAGGCGGACATGTGCCTGTTGGCGACGTCGATGCCTTTCACTTTAGTGGAAACTATAGCCGCCAGGCCGGTGCTACCAACACGATGATTGGCGGTGCTTATGGCAAGCTGATGAATCCTGACCAGCCTGTACCAACCATTCTTTACCTGGGAAGCTGGTACCGGTTAAAAGACGCCGTTATTCCTTATATAGGTTTGGAGTTTGGTGAGTTCCATATTGGTGCCACTTATGATGTCAACGTATCTAAATTAAAGCCAGCCTCCAACATGAAGGGCGGTATGGAAATCTCCCTGATCTATATTAAACAGCCGCGCGATCCAAACGCCAAGAAGCTGAACTGTCCGAAGTTTTAACCCCCTGTTCCCCTAAAGGGGAGAAGCTAGCGCTTCTTGAACCACAAAGACACAGTGAACACAGAGGGGCACAGAGAACAGTAAAGAAATAATAGCTAAAAAAAATAGAAAAGCACTCCCGTTAAAGGAGTGCTTTTCTATTATAGGAATGTTTGCTCTTCTGGTTTTGTGTGCTGGCCAATGACTATTGACTATTGACTAGCGGAGCTCTGTGCGTGGATGCTCCCCTTTAGGGGCTGGGGGTGAGCGCTGGCTCTAGAACCAGAGGCAGCAATAACCAACAAAACAGTGTAATCAAGGCTACAGCTATCAGGTTCATAATAAACCCAACCCTGGTCATTTGATGAAGTTTTATATACCCGCTGGAAAAGGCAATAGCGTTGGGTGGTGTCCCCATGGGCAACATGCTGGCGCAACTGGCTGCCAGCGTCATAGGAATACCCAGCATCAATGGATGTAAGTTGGCGGCATCGGCCAGGCTGCTGACCACTGGAGCAAAGACAATCACCTGGGCTACATTACTCATTACTTCACTAACAAAAAGAGAAACCAAGGTTACCAAGAAGATCAATAACAGTGTATTGAATCCAAACTGACCAAACCATTGTCCTAGCTGTTGCATCAGCCCAGCCTTTTCTAATGCGCCCGCCAAAGCGATTCCTCCACCAAATAACAATAATATACCCCAAGCCATCTTACTGGTATCTGACCACACCAGCAGGGTTTCTTTCTTTTCATTGCTGGCAGGAAATAAAAACAATAAAACACCTCCCATCAACGCAATCATGTTATCGTCCAGCTTCACCCAGTTAAGTTTATTGATCAGATCTTTAGTGATCCATAACGAAGCGGTAAGTAAAAAAACAAAGAGCACGCGTTTTTCCGCTTTACTCATAGTACCCAGTGCCACTATCTCTTGATGGATCATAGCCTTGGTTCCGGCGTCCTCTTTCATACGATTAGGATAGAGCCATTTTACCATTACCCAATACAAGCATAACAACAGTAGTATGGAAAGTGGTGTGCATATAAGCATCCAATCAATAAACGATATGCTATAATCGTAACGCTTTTGAATAAAGGCTGCATAAGCCACGTTGGGAGGCGTACCTATTAAAGTAGCAATACCTCCTAAGTTGGAAGCTAGTGCTATAGCCAGCATAACGGATAACGAGAAGTTGTTGATGCCTTTCTGATCTGTGTGATTATCACAGATCACCTTGATAACAGAGAGTGCTATGGGAAACATCATCATGGTAGTCGCTGTATTACTCAACCACATACTGATCATACCTGTAGCAATGATAAAGCCCAATACGATCTTATTGCCACTGGTGCCAGTTAGCCTGACAATATTTAAAGCAATACGCCTATGCAAGTTCCACTTCTCAATAGCCAGACCTAGCATAAAGCCCCCCATGAATAAAAAGATCACCGGGTTAGCATAAGAAGCTGCTGTAGTATCAATAGGTGCAATATTTAATAAAGGGAATATTACTAATGGCAAGAGTGCTACTACTGGCATGGGCATGGCCTCCGTTACCCACAATACAATCATTAGCATACCGACTGCCAACACTTTATTGGCTTCAACGGGAACAGCAAACGGATTAGCAAACCAAATCAGCAAGGCGGCTAATATGCTTGTAACTACAGCTATGTAGCGTGTGTGAATATAGTGGAGCACGGGTTTCATTTGATTGTAAAATACAATGCATGTAAAAGCTATGCTATTTTATTTTGCCACTAACAAAAGGGTTACCCTTTAAAAAGAAGCGATAGGGCCGCAAGGCATCTTCTCCAGCATAGTCTACACCAATGCGTACCGACACACCAACACTTCCCACTGGCAACTGAAAACCATCGTCCGCCAAAAAGAGTTCGTCATCTAACAAAGAAAAACCACTTTGTGAAGTATGGAAGCCAAAAGCCTTTCCTACATTACCGGGGCCCCGGGTTAATGTATGGTCAGCCCTCTTTTTACCTGTTCTCTTCAACATCACATCAATACCTTCCATTGGCTCTACCCCTCTTATCAAAATAGCATGAGGATCTCCTTCCGTACTGGTTACAATATTGAACATCTGGTGTATACCATAACAGAGATAGACATACGCTGTACCACCCTCTCCAAACATGACGGATGTTCGAGTGGTACGTCCCTTCGATGCATGAGAGGCTTTATCACTTTCTCCAGCATATGCCTCTGTTTCTACAATGCGTCCTACAGTTCGTTCTCCGTTCCACTGCGACACTAACACCTTGCCCAATAACTCCTTGGCAATGCGCACAACATCGTCGCGCAAATAAAACTCAACCGGTAGCTTTTGCATGGATTCCAATATATTTACGTATTCGAAATACAGGCTTAGTTTGGTCAGGTATTTTTTTTAATAGTCGTCATTTATAAAACAAAGCTGGCTTGCTAAAAGAAATCATCATTGCTATACAGTCCTATATAGAGGCACACAAGTTCATTGCCCAGCACCGCCTTTGGAAGTGGATCCTGATACCAGGTATTATTTATACACTGCTGTTTATTGTCGGCATGTACTTTTTCTGGCACTCATCAAACAATGCGGTTACCTGGCTTAGTCACTCAATTGGCTTAGAAGCATGGCTACAACGCCAGCATAGCGATTGGCTTAGCTTTCTATTTGTAATGGCAGGGTTATTCCTTCGCCTGATCCTCATGCTGTTTTATTTCTCGCTCTTTAAATATTTCTTCCTGATTGCAGGTTCACCGGTCTTTGCTTACCTGAGTGAGAAAACGGCCGCGATCCTGGAAGGCAAGGATTTCCCATTTTCCTGGAAGCAACTGGCAGAAGACATTTGGAGAGGTTCCTTACTGGCTGTACGCAATACGCTTTGGCAAACAGTATACATGTTCTCCTTGTTGTTGCTTTCTTTAGTGCCGGTCTTTGGCTGGATAACACCACTTATCGCCTTATTCATAGAATGTTACTATTACGGCTTTTCCATGCTGGATTATAGTTGTGAGCGAAATCGGTTAACCATGCCAGAAAGTATAGACTTTATTGGCAAGCACAGAGGCCTAGCTATTGGCAATGGGTTGATGTTTTACCTCATGCACGGATTAATTCTTGTTGGTTGGGTATTAGCACCTGCATACGCAGTTGTAGCAGCTACCTTAAGTTTGCATAAAATAAACAAGACCGCATGAGTGCCAGCGTTTTCCTGATTCCTACTGTACTAGCTGAAGAACAGACAGCTCCCCTTCCTGCTTATATTTTGGATGCGGTAAAACAATGCCAGGTCTTCTTTGTTGAAAATGAACGTACTGCAAGAAGGTTTTTAAAATTACTCTGGAAAGAGATGGTCATTGACGCTTACCAATGGGTAAACATGAAAGAAGTAACGCCAGAGGTTGCCGCCCAATTCAAGCAGTATTTAAAAGAAGGAAAGAACATCGGTATCATTAGTGAAGCGGGCTGTCCCGGTGTTGCTGATCCCGGTCAACACTTGGTGGCTATTGCTCAACAACAGCAAGCCTTGGTAAAACCATTGGTAGGCCCCAACTCTATTTTACTTGCATTGATGGGTAGTGGTATGAATGGCCAGTGTTTTCAGTTTGTGGGTTACTTACCCATTGATATGGCCCAACGTACTAAAACGATCAAAAACCTGGAGTCTGAATCTCGTCAGAAGAACTGCACCCAGATCTTTATTGAAACACCCTACAGAAACAATCAACTGCTTGAAACGCTGGTAAAGACCTGCTCCCCGCAAACTTCTATTTGTGTGGCTGTAGATCTTACCGCCCCAACAGAATCGATACAAACAAAGTCGGCACAACAGTGGAAAACCGCCATGCCGTCTTTACATAAAAGACCAGCTATTTTTCTTTTATACGCTGGTGTGTAATTGCATTACCCACTACTATTGTGCTATGCGTGCAGTAAACTCACCATTGACCACTCGTTACTGCACCTTCACACTATCCACCAAATACCGCGTTTCTCCACGCCAGGGAAGCGTACCATTCTTTTCATGATAATGTACGGTTACATTATGACCTTGCAAATTCATTAATTGCTGGGCTACGTCTTTGTCTTTCACAGAGAAGTAGAATTTCTCTGAAGCGATAGGCACATTTAAATTGCCACGTACACTACTAAGTATCAGTTCTCCTTCATAAGTTTTAAAAAGGGTGCCTTTCTCTGAGAATTTTTGCAGTAAACCAAACCGGTTGCCGCTGCTGTAGGTAAAGGCATATTTCCAGTAAATGAAGATGCCCAAGCCCAGCACCAGGAGGATCATGAAGATGGTAAAGAATCGGCTCAGGCTTTTTTTGAAGCCGTTGCTTCGCTTGGGGGCTTGATTTTCGTATGGCTCGTATTTAGATTCCATACCTTGTGTTTATTAGTGAGCAATAAACACAAGGTATAAATCTTTATGCTAGCTTACAATCCGTACTTATCTACTAAGTATATCAGTGCACCCATATTCAATGCACCTAATTCCAACTCTCTTTTGTTCACTGCTTCAAATACATCATTGCGGGCATGGTGCAGATCAAAATAACGCTGTGAATCTGGTTGCAAACCAGCCAAAGGTGTACCCAGGTTACGATTTAAAGGACCAATATCAGCACCACCGCCACCTTGCGTTAGTTCAGTTGCACCATATGGCGCCAATAGACTCTGCCAGCCTTGGATCTTTTGAAACTGTGCCGCAGAAACCGTAAAGCCAAAACCGCGTGGTGTAAATCCACCGGCGTCACTTTCTAAAGCAAAGACATGCTTTTCACCTTTTGCCTTTGCTTCTTCAGCGTACTTAGTACCGCCTCTTAAGCCATTCTCTTCGTTGGCAAATAATACAAAACGAATCGTGCGTTTAGGTTGGTAACCCATAGCCTTAAAAGCGCGTAATATTTCAATGGTTTGTACACAACCAGCGCCATCATCATGTGCACCCTCGCAGTTATCCCAGCTATCAAGGTGCCCGCCGATGGTAATGTATTCATCAGGAAACTCACTGCCCTTGATCTCACCAATTACATTATGTCCAATTGTATCTGGCAGGAAGCGACCATTGGTATGCAAGGTTACTTCTACATTGCGTTGCTTGGCAACATTACTCAACCAGTCAGCATCTTTCAAACCAATGGCTACGGCAGGAATCTTTGGAACTGTAGAATCGCTATATGAAGTAGAACCAGTATGCGGATTATTATCGGTGCTATGCGAAAGACTGCGTACGATAATGGCCTTCGCTCCATACTTTGCCGCACGGTTAGGCCCTTCTCTACGGAAACGACCAGCATCTGAATAGGCCTGGAACGTGCGTACAAATGTTGGATTGAACTTATAGTTGTAAAAAACGATCTTGTCTTTTACCTGGTCTTTTTTCTGATCCAGCTCTTCAAAACTATTGATCTCAATAACAGAAGCCTGCATTGGTTTCATAGTACCTACCGAGTTGCCCAAGGCTACAATGTCCAGGCTTTTCTGAGAAGCTTTTTCTCCTTTCGTAGCCGCCAGTTTAGCATTGGCCACATCTTTTCCACCGCGTACCCAGTGTGGCACCATACATTCTTGTAACCAGGCGTTTTGAGCATTAGCGGCCTTCATGGCGCCAAGCCCCCATTGTTCAGCCTTTACCATTTGAGGTGAGCCGGCCAGTCGTCCACCAATCTGCTTGGTAAGGTGACGTAGGTTTTCATAGGCCTGGCTGTTTACTAAGATCTCATCTGCCAGGCGGCGCAGAAAGACCGAGTCTTCATGTTGTGCGTGTGTAGTGGTAGCAGCCAATAGCACTGCTACAGCATAAGCTAATTTCTTCATGGATTAAATATACCCCCTGTCCCCCTAAAGGGGAGACTTAGGTCTAAATAAACTTTTATTAAACAAACAACTTTATAGACAAATCATTCAAGAAAGCCTTCCTAACATAAGGTTTTCTTGAATGATACTCTTTTTCTAAAGGAGTGGTTGTCTACAGGAAAGAAATCAATGACCTAAGTTCCCCCTTTAGGGGGACAGGGGGTCGCCTTTATTTAACCAAACCTAACCGTTTTTTGTATTTAACTTAGTTATTCAATTGATTTCCCGATATGAGAATTGGTATAGTTTGTTACCCAACGTTTGGCGGTAGTGGCGTATTGGCCACAGAATTAGGAAAGGCGTTAGCACAGCACGGACATCAGGTTCACTTTATTACGTACCAGCAGCCGGTTCGCTTGAACGGCTTTATACCCAATATTTTTTACCACGAGGTGCAGGTACCTACCTACCCCTTATTTGATTACCCACCCTACGAAACGGCACTGGCCAGCACCATGGTGGATGTTATCAAGAACAACCATTTGCAGTTACTCCATGTGCATTATGCTATCCCTCACGCATCGGCTGCTTATATGGCCAAGCGCATCTTAGAGCAAGATGGCATACACATTCCAGTAATTACCACATTGCACGGTACAGATATCACCCTGGTAGGTCGCGATAAAACTTATGCACCGGTGGTGGCGTTCTCTATCAATCAGAGCGACGCGATTACAGCTGTGTCGCAAAACCTATGTGAGGAAACTTACAAGTACTTTAAGATTGAAAAGCCCATACAGGTCATACACAACTTTGTAGATGTACAGCGCTTCCAACGTAAACCCATTGATGCTTTCCGTAAGGCTATTGCACCCAATGGAGAACGCATCTTACTACATGCTTCCAACTTCCGCAAGATCAAGCGCGTGCAGGATGTAGTAAAGATCTTTTATAATGTACAAAAAGAGATTCCTAGTAAACTGCTCTTTGTAGGTGATGGCCCTGAACGGGCAGATGCTGAAGCTTTAAGCCGTGATTTGGGTATTTGTAATGACATACTCTTTGTAGGTAAACAGGAGCAAATGGAAGATATCCTGGCCATTGCCGACTTGTTCCTGTTAACATCTGAGTATGAAAGCTTTGGATTAGCCGCCTTAGAAGCTATGGCTGCAGGTGTGCCCGTAGTATCTACCAATGCCGGTGGCTTGGGTGAGATTATGATTGAAGGGAAGATAGGCTACATGGGTGATGTGGGTGATGTAGAAACTATGAGCAAACACGCTATCTCAATATTAGCGAACGAGGAGCGCCTCCAAAAATTCAAAAGTGCGGCCGCAGAACACGCCCACACTTTTGACATTCACAACATCATACCGATCTATGAGAAGTTGTATGAAGATGTATTACAAAAAGAGTTGGCAGCGCATTAACGGCGCAGCCAACTTGCTGGATTTACATTACTGTTCTCGATCATCAACATAAAGTCTAACTGGCCACCCGTACCATCATCGGCTGCTGCGGTACGGCCAATAGCCTGTCCTGTTTTCACAACAGCACCTTTACTTACACTTACAGATGAAAGGTTACTATAGATAGTAAAGTATTTACCATGGCGAATAAATACCGCCATACCATCTCCCAGGTTGGATACCGCACTTACTTCTCCATCAAACACGGCACTTACAGTGGCTCCGGCGGACTCTGTACTTATGGTAATACCAGGATTATCTTGTGTTAAGCTGGTTCCTTCTACCTTACTGGTACCAAATGGAATGCTAATAAAACCCTTTACCGGCCATGGAAGACTACCTTTATTACCGGCAAAACTTGAAGAGAGCTTTGCATCAACAGCCGTCAAATCCCTATATTCTCTGTTTTCCTTAGGCTCACTTGCCTTTGCAGTAGTGGTGGTGGCTGGCGCAGTCACTGTCTCAGCACCCTTGCTAGCACTTCCAGTAGTAACATTGTTATTGCTGGCAGGCGCATTATTCTTTGCAGCATTGGCTTTAGCTATGGCGGCTTCTGCTTCCTTGGCTTTACGACGGTCTTCCTCTTCACGCTTTCTTCTGGCTACCGCTTCTTCAGCAGCTTTCTTACGAGCCGCTTCCAACTCACGCTTGATTACCGCTGCAATCTGGTTTCTTAATTGTTGATCTCTTTTCTTTTTAGCAGCAATCTCTTTAGATAACTCACTTTCTTTAGACTTCAGTTTAGCTACTACAGCATCCTTCTCTTTCTTCTGTGTTTCCAATTCAGCCAATTGTTTGGTCTGATTTTGAAGGGCTGCATTCTTCTGTGTTTTTTTACCTAACAGTTGCTGTTTACGATCTGTAATCAACGCTTGCATCTCCTTTATGTTTTCTACCTGCTTCTGACGATAAGCACGATAAGAACGGAGATAAGACACACGCTTTAAAGCATCATTAAAAGTGCTGGCTGAAAAAATGAAATTGAGATAATCATAAGTACTGCGGTTTTTATAAGCATAGATCACACTTTTGGCATATTGCGATTTTAGCGTATCCAGCTCAACCTGTAGTCTAATAATTTCCTTAGCACTTAAATAAATATCATCATTAATCAGGTGTATTTCCTGGTTAATGTTATTTACATATTGGTTTTGAAGATTTACCTTCTTTTGGATCAGGTTCAACTGACCAATGCTTTCTTTACGCTGGCCCTTTACCTGGTTGTATATCGTTTGGATATCACTTAATTCCTTTCTAATAGCATCACGTTCGTTTTGCAGCTTGGACTTGTCTTGCTGAGCAAACGCAGCTATTCCAAAGAATAGGTTTAGGATTATTATTGCGGTTTTCTTCATTTGCATTCATTTAGTAAGGCTGTGCGTGTATAACGAACGACAGATGAATAAATTTTAGTTACGCTCGTAATTTTTGGGGATTGAAAAAGGGAAACTGACATCACCATTCCTTTCATACTGCTTAAAATCAAGCTTTATATCCAGTTTTTTCTTCTCAGAAATCAGGATGCGACGCTTGGTAGCAAACGGAAAGCCCTTTTTATTTTCATAATCTGTATAGGTCAGATCGGCTGTACGGCTACGC
Organism: Flavisolibacter tropicus; assembly: GCF_001644645.1. Classification (NCBI taxonomy): domain Bacteria; kingdom Pseudomonadati; phylum Bacteroidota; class Chitinophagia; order Chitinophagales; family Chitinophagaceae; genus Flavisolibacter; species Flavisolibacter tropicus. The sequence goes on from NZ_CP011390.1 coordinate 2,729,265, forward strand.
GCTATATTAATATCATCTAATTTACTGTGTTGCAGCAACTTATCACCATCTCCAATTGTTAATAGGTTTTTAAACCATTGCCCAAGGCTAAGTAATGCAATGGCATCACCCGTACGGTTGTAAGACACTACATTGCTATCTAAAAACACGGGGTTACCTAAAAGAAGGTTTTGAATGGTGGTCAAATCCAAAGGCAAGGCCGTTACTTCCTGCAGGTAATCTACACTGCGGGCTGTATAGGACTTGTTCAATTTATCAATGATCTTGACAGAGTCTTTTGTGATCAGGGCACGCAAGGCTTCAATACCCAAGATAGCATTGGCTGAAATCCAGATAGCGCTGTCTTTATACATGCGCACGGTGGCATTCACATCATAATTCTTGTCAGCAGCATCCCGGTAATCAATATTCACCTTGGCTGTAAATGTGGTAAAGTCTAGCTTATTGGCATTGATGGCTTGTAATGTATGCTGAATAAAAGCAAGGGAGTCTTTACGGGCATCAGAAATCACTGTTTGTGCAGCAGTAGTATCCTTTTTTGCTATCGCAGTTCCAATCTTTTTGGTAGACCGGCAAGACGCCATTATTATAACCAATCCTAAACAGCTTAATACGCTCTTCATAGCTTTATTTTTTTCCCGTAGACCCAAACCCGCCTTCGCTTCGCTCAGTACCGGATAGTACAGGGACTACTGTAAGTGTTGCTTTTTCTACTTTTTGAATGACCATCTGCGCAATGCGGTCGCCCGGCTGTATGATTTGTGGCTCAGTAGAAAGATTAATCAAGATAATCTTAATTTCTCCTCGATAGTCGCTATCAATCGTTCCAGGTGTGTTCAAGCAAGTAATTCCCTGCTTGATAGCCAACCCACTTCTGGGACGGATCTGTGCTTCAAAACCCTGGGGCAGTTCCATAAAAAGCCCCGTAGGTATCAGCTGCCGCTCCATTGGTGCCAGTGTAACCGGCGCTTCCAGAAAGGCCCTAAGATCCATACCGGCGGCTTCAGCTGTCGCATACTCCGGTAAAGGGTTATTAGATTGATTGATGATTTTGAGTTCCACCACTGCCATAAGCTTCCAAAGATAAGCTGCAGAGCAGAGAATGATGTTAAATGCGTTGCAATAAAACGGTGGCATAGGCCACTACCCCTTCTTTCCGGCCCACAAAGCCCATTTGTTCGGTGGTGGTAGCTTTAATGGAAATATCTTTTTCTGTAATACCTATAAGAGAGGCAATGGTTTGCTGCATTTGTGGTACATAGGGTTTTATTTTGGGCTCCTGTAAGCAAAGTGTACTATCAATATTCACTACGGCATAGCCTTCCTTTGCAATCAGTTTCACAGTATCCGCCAGCAACACCTTGCTATCAATATTCTTATACTTCATATCGGTATCAGGAAAGTGGACACCGATATCGCCCAGGCAAGCTGCGCCTAACATCGCATCGCAAATAGCATGCAGCAGCACATCGGCATCACTATGCCCAATTGCACCCACTGTATGGGGTACATGTACACCGCCTAACATTAAATCCCTGCCTTCACCTAACTGGTGGAAATCAACTCCTAATCCTATTCTAAATGCCATTTGTTTTTGATTTGCCGCAAAGATAGCCGAAAGGATTTCTGATTGCTGATTTGAAGATTTCTGATTTATGTTTCACGCAGAGGCGCTGAGAACGCGGAGAGATGAGGTTTCGCACAGAGGAAAGGAGAAAGAGAATATTGAACAAGGAACAAGGAAGGAAGAAGTGGAGGAAAGGCACAAGGGGCAAGAAACAAGGAACAAGAAAGGAAATGTTCAATGCCCAATTATCAATGTTCAAGGTACAAGGCACAAGATACAAGGTACAGGGAAAGAAAGGACTTGCTCTACAGGGGCTGGTTTTGTATCTTTAGGGTCTTCTCTTTTAAGGCATTTTCTGCCGTTCTTATTATTCTTTTCTATACTATTTTCTATCGTTTTTTAATGGTGAGCGGGTAGCGATATACGGGTCAAGGTACGGGTGAGGTAGGGCTAAGGATCGGCCTAGGTACGGGTGTGATACGGAGTTACCTAGGCTCCCATACGGAGTAACCTAGTATTCTATACGGAGTAACCATGAAGGGGCAGAGGAGGAGTAGGCAAGGTAGAGGGAAATGGCAGGGAAGGTAGGGTGAAGGAGTGAAGGGTTCATGCAGTATCAGCAGGTTGTTGGAACAGGAAAGGATAAATCCGGAAACCACTCATTCTTTTCACCTCTCCTCTGTGCGAAACCTTTTCTACCTAATCCCTAAATCTCCCCAAATCCCGGTTCCAAAATAAAAAAGCAGGAGTGTTCACTCCTGCTTTTGCTTTATAAAGAATCAATTCTATCTATTCGTTACCGCTGTCTGAATTATCCAGATCAAAGATCAGGGAGAAGCGGAGCGTATTTGATAATGGATTTTGGTTGCTGCCAGTACCACCAGAAGGAATCAGGTAGGAGAAGTTCAGGCCAAACACATTATACTTCAAACCAACACCTGTCGTGAAATAGCGGCGGTTACCCTTGGTTTTATCTTCAAAGAAATAACCGGCACGTACGGCAAACTGATTTGCATACCAGTATTCAGCACCTAATGAAACCTGGAACTCTTTAAATTCCTCACTAGCGCCTTCTGGTGCATCAGCAAAAGATTTGAACCAACTGCTTAATATACCTTGCTGACGGTATTCTTGAGCCTTTTTGGTATTGGCTTCCGCTACTGTCGGATCGTTCCCAGGATTGGGGTCAAACTGAGGAGGAGTTGGTACCAATAACTTATTAAAGTCGGCACCAATAGTAAACTTGTTGCTTTCATCCAGTACACGGGTATAGGTAGTACCAAAACCCAGGTTGGCAGGAATAAAGTCCTTTTGGTCTGCATTATTGGTATAAGCAATCTTTGAACCCAGGTTGGTTAAGGCCACACCGAATGACCAGCCTTGACCAGCTTCGTTTTGACGGTTGTGGTAAAACCCTAAATCAGCTGCAACAGCATTACCGGGCTTATAGGTGGTACCACCGTTACCGGCATAACCCTGAGCCAGGTTAGAATTGATATATTTTAAACCCAGGCCAACACCGGTTCTATCAGAAAGTCTTCTGGAATAACCGATATCGATACCAAACTCACGAGGACGACCCGTGCTACCAATATTTCCATTTTCATCGGTAAACTGGATATCGCCCAGGCTGAAATAACGTAAAGAACCAGAGATCGCCTGCAGATCGTCAAGCTTATAGTACCCCGACATAGAAGCCAGGTATACATCATTAACTAATTTTTTCAGCCATGGCGTGTAGGTTACGTTAATGCCACCCTTAATAGTATTGAAAGGAACTTTACCCAAATTGAAATAGGAAGAACTGGCATCCGCGCTCGTAGCAATGGCCAGATCGCCCATACCACCAGCACGGGCATCGGGAGAAATTCGTAAAAAGGGTACTGCAGTAGTTACAACGTTGATTTGGTCTTGTGCTTTAAGAGATACTCCACCAGTAAGAATTAGGGTAACGGCAGCCGTGAATCTAAAAGCTGATGCTCTCATCAATCTCATGTATATATATTGTTTGTGAAAATATGGCGTTTTGCTTAGATGCAAAATAATCTGGTTTTTGGTTTATTTAGTCTTGGATTTTTACTACAGTACTACTAGGCGCTGTAGTTTGTTAGCTTTCTTTCCATCAGCACTTCGAACAGTTAGGCGGTAAAGATAAACGCCACGGCTGACTTTGTTACCAAAATCATCTTTACCGTCCCATTCTACTTCATTGGAACGATTACCGGCCGTATTTATTGTTCGCTTAAGCGTTTTTATCAATTTTCCGGCCACACTATATATTTCCACAGTAGTATGTAAATCGATACCGGGTTTATTGTGTTCAAACCAAAAGACGGTTTTTGTAATAAAAGGGTTGGGATAGTTAAGAACATGATCAAGTATTAGCTCTTCATTGTTTACCACCGTAAACTCCAATTGCGCCTCCCCGGAATTATTGACCACATCCCAGGCTTTTATATGAATGGTGTGGCGGCCAGGCGCCAGTTGGGGCAATTGAAAACGAACAGTCCCCTCCTGGTAGCTATCCAGCTTACTTTCATAATAATCATTCAAAATAAAATAAGTACGGTTGTCGCCGTCAAGAGTAGCTACTATGTCATGATCAATGCCACTAATACCGGTGTTGATACCGGAAGAATCGGCCAGATGCAACAATAAAACCGGCTGTTCATTTGTAATACTGCCATTTACAAAACGCTCATCATTAAGGTAAGCTTTAATGGCAGGCCCCTCTCTATCCATATTGCTGGTACTGCCAATGCCACCGATGATAATATTTGTAGAAAAACCGCCCGCATCTTGCTGGTCGTCGTTAGCATAGAAACTTAACTTACCGGCGCCAAACTGGTAATTGATGTCCTTAGGCATGCGGAATGTTCCGGTAAAGCGCCCGCCGGTGGCCGTTACCTTCCCTTTGAAAAGAGTGGCGGTTTGGCTGGAAAACTCCATAACCGGACTGGCAGCATCATTCCCTAAAGTAGAAACTGTCCGCGGCTTCTCATATAAAGAAAAGTACACTTGTCCATTAAAGCCAGACAACAGTGCACCCGTTCTGGATTGTACTTCTCCTTCTATGGTTACCTGCTCCGTAGCACGTAGGGTATCAGGGGTACTGGAAACAGCTTTGCTATTGATCTTAGTGGCCACCACGTTCATCTGCGGAAAGCCCAACCGCATGGCCGGATCACCCAAAAGCACAAACTTGCGGTTATTGATGATATCGCCACTGTTTTGGTAGGTATAGTTCTTCGCTGCCTGTACCGCTTGTCCCAAGGTTTTATAGTTTCCATCTGCATCTGGCTTTAGCGCAAACTGCAGGTAGTTATCATTCATGATCCGGTTGCTATTAGCAAATACGACACGGGTAGTGGTCATCAAGGCTATGGCACCGGTTTTAGGACGCACCAGCAGGTTTTCGCCTAATGCATGGATCAGCGGTTGATCAAAAGGGGCAAAATCGCAGGTGGCAGTAATATATAAGGGTAGTCGATGCTCGTTGTTGATCTCATTTACAATTTGCTGGTCCAGCACCACTTCTTCTGCCAGTCGCTGCCAACCGCCATGCCCACTATAGTTCCAGATCAGCGTACCGTTATACAGCGCATTATTGATCGCCTGGTTAGCCTCTGGGTACCGCCCACCTGCAGCCGAACTTTCCTGCTTATAGGCATCCAGGTAATATTTATAGGTATTGAACAAAGGCGCTACCGATGATGCCGTACTAGTCATGACTTCCGCATCCTGCACGTGCAGGTTTACATCCTCATCGTCAGCTACAAAACTCAGGTGCGTACGCCAGGGTCCAAAACCAGCCGGCGTGTGGTAGGCAATAACCTTGTCTACAAAATTGGCGGCCTCTTCTACCGACCGGGCAGGCACACGGCCAATACCAATATCCAGTTGATTCACCACTACGGTGCTATTAATATTCTCATGGTCATCCAAAAAACCAAAGAAATCATCGGCAAGGTGAGTGCCAATAGGATCCAGCGCATTTTCACTTTCATAGGTAGGAACAAAGTTGGTATTATTGGTAATGCGTGCCTTGTAATCAAAACTAGCCTTGCCAAAAAGAAGCAAATATTTTCCTCCATTATTCCAGGTAGCCTTATTCCGGTCGTAATACATTTTTACAAAATCACGGATAGCAACAGGATTTGGAATTCCTCCTGAGAACTCGTTATAGATCTGCTCTGTCGTTACAATTTTCGTTTTCAGTTTATTAAGCGTTTCATGGAATTGAGCCAACCGTTGGGCCTGCTGTACAAATGCTGGGTACACTACCATCAGGTAATCAATATCAGAAATCGAATGCAGGTCCTGGTTAGGTATTCTACCTGCAGCTTTGGGTATTAAGAAACTGTTGCGAAAGGCGGCATATTCATGAAAACGGCGGGCATCGTTACTGAACTGCAAGATAGTTCCGGTTAGTGAAGCTGGCATTTTTACAGGGTTATAGGAGTCGCTGACATCCCAAACCTGGGTAGCTGCGTCAGCACCTGCCAGCTTAAATTCTACAGCAGTAGTGCCATAGGTACTCCAATCCCTGAAGAAAAGCGCTGTATTGGCCGGCATTACCAATTGGCGGCGGTAAAACGCCTCAAACCAATTGATCCATCCCTGGGCATTGAAACCACCCGGCACGTACGTATAAGAAAGAGTTGCCGTAGCCTGGTTCAGTGTAGTAGCATCTACCTGCTGTACTTGTTGGGCAAAGGGATCATAAGGTGTGCTTCCTACTAAAGGAACTGCTATGTTTTGAAAGGAAGCATTATTGATAGCGGCTGTAAAACGACAGTTAACGCCAACTGAGCGGGCAGCTACGCTAGACGCCACCGTTAGTGGCATTCCTAAAACAGGATTCTCTACTGGCAAAGAAAACGTCCTGGTCAATGAACGGCCGGGCATCCCGCTAAGCTCTTCACCATACCACTCTTTTCCGCTGGATAAAAAATTAACAGAGTCCAGTTCATGAAAATAGCGTTCATCAAAGCTCGTTAGGGTAGTAACAGGGGTAAAGCTAGCTGTTTGACCGGTCACCCGCTTGCCGGAGGTCCCTAAGGTTAGAAAATAAAAAACTTTATCGCTATAAATATTATTACGGTGAATAAAACGACGGGCAATGGTATCGGCCTGCCAGGTATGCGGCCCTGTAGAATAAAACAAAATATAATCGTTACCATTTAATACCCCATCGCCGCCATCAACCACCTCAATGGCTAGTTCCTCTAAATCATCCTGGTAAGTTTCCTGGTTAGATTCAGGTAGTAACACTTCTTTTTTTCCAAAAAGTCGAATCTGGTTAGAAGGTATAGATCCGGTAAGTCCAAGTGAAGACAGAAAGGAAAGATCCATTTTGTAAATGCCTTGCTGCTCCACTTCTATTTTATACCAGCTGCCCGAAGCCAGGACACTATGCGCCTGATAAACTCTTTGGCCATGCATGCGAGCAGAAAAGCCACACAACGCACTGATTATCAAAGCACTTTTAAGACAATTTCTCATAAGATTTGGAAGGAGATACACGAAAAAGAGAATTCCTTATGGTTTTCTGGACAAACTTTCTATATTCGCATACTTTGTTTAGAAAACTAATGTTTTATAACAATAATTAACCTTTTGCGGCGTTAAAGTTATTCGAAACATAGTTTTAAACAAAGCCACATGTACCCCATGTGTCCTTGAAAGACTAAAACAGCAGCAGCATGCAAATGAAAAATTTTGTAATCCTATTATCCTCGGCCGTATTCTTAGCGTCCTGTAAGAATGGCCTCCCCTTCATCGGCAAAAAGAAACATGAGAAATCCGACGTAACCGGTTGGAACTACAATGACAAAAACATGGGTGGTTACCAGGTTGCCAAGTCGAAAGATCAGGCTACCGGACCAGGTCTTGTATTTGTTCAGGGTGGTACCTTCACTATGGGCCAAACAGAAGAAGACGTTATGGGCGACTGGAACAACATTCCCCGCCGTGTAACCGTACCATCTTTCTACATGGACCGTACAGAGGTTGCCAACGTTCACTACCGTGAATACATTCACTGGTTAGACCGCATCTTCCCTGTAGAAGATGATCCAAACAACAAAAAGATCATGGATGCTGCTTTACCAGATACGTTAGTTTGGCGTAGCGAGCTTAGCTACAACGAACCACTGGAAGAATACTACTTCCGTCACCCAGGCTTTAACGACTATCCTGTAGTAGGTGTGAGCTGGAGACAAGCGTACGACTTCTGTCTTTGGAGAAGCGACCGTGTGAACGAAGGCATCATGATGCAAAAAGGCTACATCGCTAAACAAGGTATTCAAGGACAACAACAAGAAAATAACTTTACTACTAAGTCTTACCTGTTAGGTCTTTACCAGGCACAGCCCGGTAAGCCAGGCAAAGGCAATAAATTGACAAATGCTCAAGGTGCACCACGCAACGTTACAATGGAAGATGGTATCCTGCAACCAGATTACCGCCTGCCATTTGAAGCGGAGTGGGAATATGCTGCCTACGGTTTGATCAACCAAAACCCTCGTCCTTCTACTAAAGAAGGTAAGCGTGGTGAGGAGTTACAAGGTAACAAACAAGTATATCCTTGGACACACAACATGAACTCTAGCGGCTTACGTGATACGAAACACGGTAGCTGGCAAGGTCAGTTCCTGGCCAACTTCAAAAGAGGTTCTGGCGATAACATGGGGGTAGCTGGTGGCTTGAACGACCGCGCTGTTTATACCGCTCCTGTTAAGTCTTTCTATCCTAACGGTTTCGGTATCTACAACATGGCAGGTAACGTAAGCGAGTGGGTATCTGACGTTTACCGTCCGTTAACGGGCCTTGATGCTGATGATGTTTCTCCTTATCGTGGTAACAAATACATGAAGTTGTACAAAAATGCCAACGGTGAAGCTGAAATCGATAGCATGGGTCGTGTGAAAATGGAAGCAGTTACTGATGCTGAAAGCAAAAGCCGTCGTAACTACCAACGTGGTAACGTGATCAACTTCCTGGATGGCGACTCTACTTCACAAGCATCTTATGGCTACGGTATCACTACCTTGGTTAGCGATAAATCAAGAGTTTACAAAGGTGGTAGCTGGAACGACCGCGCTTACTGGTTAAGCCCTGGTACCCGCCGCTACTTAGAAGAAGATCAATCAAGCAGCACAATTGGTTTCCGTTGCGCTATGGACCGTATGGGTAGCCCAGAAGGTAACAAACGCAAAACCGGTAACTTCTGGAGAAGCAAAAAACAAAAGAGATAAGATTCTCTTCAACTTATACCAAGCCCCGCACACCGCGGGGCTTTTTTTTGACCGCAGATTACGATGGATTTGTTGGATTAACAGGATTACCTGTTTCATTACACAACTCCTTATCTACCCCACTGAATGATGACTGAGCCTAAGATCAAAACTGTCATCTGTCATCTATCGACAGTCATCACGCTCTCACCAACTTGATCCTTGTTCCTTAATCTTGAAACCTTAAACCTCTATTACCCCTTACTTTTGTAGCTATGAATATTGAAAGCCTTTATTCCATATATAAACAATATCCTTCTATACAAACAGATACCCGGAAGCTGAAAACCCGCGATCTTTACTTTGGCCTGAAAGGACCCAATTTTAATGGCAATGCCTTTGCGCAGCAGGCACTGGATGCCGGAGCGGCATATGCCATCATTGATGAAGCAGACTACCTAATCAATGATAGAACCATTCTGGTTGATGATGTACTGGACACGTTGCAGCAATTAGCTAAACACCATCGGCAGCAACTGAATATTCCATTTATTGCAATTACAGGCTCAAATGGAAAAACCACCACCAAGGAATTGATCCACGCAGTACTGTCTTCTTCATTTGCAACCTATACCACGGAAGGCAATCTGAATAATCATATAGGTGTACCCTTAACGATCTTAAAGATCAAAGAGGACGCACAAATGGCGGTTATTGAAATGGGCGCCAACCACCAACAGGAAATTGCTTCTTATTGCCGGATAGCGCTACCCACTCATGGCCTGATCACCAACTGCGGCAAGGCACACCTGGAAGGCTTTGGTGGAGAGGAAGGCGTACGTAAAGGCAAAGGCGAATTGTTTGACTACCTAAGAGCCAACAATGGAATGGCATTTATCATGTCGGACTACCCCTACCTGCAAGAGATGAGCCAGGGTATTCCAACTATTTACAAATACGGCACAAAGGAAGGCGATGTTATAGGCAACACATTAGCCTCTGATCCCTTCTTAGAAGTAGGATTTACAAAAGGACTGGGAGGCACAATAACCACCCAATTAGTAGGCAGTTATAACCTGCCCAACGTTCTGGCAGCTGTAGCCTTAGGAAAATTCTTTTCAGTAACCGATGATAAGATCAAAGCGTCTATTGAGGCCTATACACCTACCAATAGCCGTTCACAGTTGGTAAAAAAAGGCACTAATCAAATTATAGTAGATGCTTACAACGCCAATCCTAGCAGCATGAAGCTAGCCATAGAAAACTTTGCCAAGGCCAAAGAAGACAACAAGATATTGGTCTTAGGCGCCATGGCCGAGCTAGGCGCTGATAGCCTTCAAGAGCACCAGCAGATTGTAGCCGAAATAGAGAAATATCCCTGGAAGCAAGTGATCTTAGTAGGTGGCGACTTTCTAAAAATAAAACATAATTTCTTGAGCTTTACATCCGCTGAAGAAGCAGGCCAGTGGCTGCAAAACCAACACATCAACCATTCCTACTTGTTGGTAAAGGGTTCGCGGAGCACTGGCATGGAAAAAGCACTTGCTTACTTGTAATACCATGAAAGAAGAAAAGCCAACCAGATCTTACCTGGCGTCAACGTTTAGCTGTTATTGCCCACGTTGCCGCCAAGGCAAGCTTTTTAAACACAAACTTTCAGTAAAGCCTAAACGCAATTTGGAAATGTACACTAACTGCGTACAGTGCGGACAACCAACTGAAATAGAAGTGGGCTTTTATTATGGCACCAGTTACGTAAGCTATGTTTTTGGTGTAGCACTTAGCGTTACCACGTTTCTTTTATGGTGGCTAATCATTGGGGTTTCGTTTACGGATAACCGCTTTCTGTATTGGATAGCTTTCAACACGCTGCTACTTGTGGGCCTTCAGCCTTGGCTGATGCGCTTTTCCCGCAGTTTATGGATCTCCTGGTTTGTTTCCTATGATCCCCATTGGAGGGAAAATCCGCCAGAAGATTTAGGCCGCACCAATGACGCCCAAATGAACAATTGGTGAGCCTATCTACAAGAATGCATTAGAATATAATTAACTCGCTCATTATTGAATGAAACCAGCCTTTACGGCACAACTTTAGCTCCCTTTCAGTTCCACTTCAAAAGCAGGGTTATGCAGCAGATTAAAGCAATTAGAAGAATAGGTAGTGTTTTGGGATTAATCCTTTGCGCCGTTGTATCGTTCGCTCAGGAAAAGTCTGAAGAAATTGATGTCACCATCAATAAAGATGATAGCCACATATGGTATACCTCTCCCTGGGTATGGATCGTTGGCTCCATTGTATTTATACTGTTGCTATTAGCCGTATTGAGAGGAACAGAGAAAAGAGGGTAAGAAAAGTTTAAAGTTGGCTGACATACAGAGCAGAGGCACCGTATTCAAACAACTTTAAACCTCAAACTTTAATCTTTAAACCTCCCCACTATTCCACATTCAATATCTTATGCGTCTGTACCGACACTCGCCACTGCGGATGCGCCAAAGCCGTTTCTATCGCCATCTTTCGAGCCTCTTGCAAACGCGCGCCATCTTCTGGCTGCAACCACAAGAGCGGCAATGTGTGGTTATGTATTTTATTAATACGTTGAAGTCCTACAAAAGCATCAAAATCTTCCGGTTTATAATCGGGCACCACTAGCTTCAGTTCATCAAAGAACTCCAGTTGTAATTGTGGCACAGCTAACTTGGGGCTGCACACAATCCAATCAGGCGCCTCTAGCTTTTCAGCTTTCGGATCCCAGCAGCGCTCAGCTAGAGATAAAGTCCCATTAGTTTCAATAGCTATAAAGTAACCAGCTTTGTGCAAAGCCTTTACTAAGGTATAATCCAATTGCATTAGAGGTTCCCCACCAGTAATTACACAAAAGCGCACATCACCACCTACCTTTTGCATGGCAGCCGCTAATGCTTCTGCCGTATAATCCTGGCTACCTTCTTTGGTAAAATCAGTATCGCACCAAAGCGGGCAACTGCCTCCATTGCGTTCAGCATCCCGCTGACGCGTTTGTTCATAGCCCGACCACATATTGCAGCCTACCAGGCGCACAAATACAGCCGGACGGCCGGCAAACAATCCTTCCCCTTGCAGGGTTTTCCAAATCGCTTTTACACGATACTTACTTTCTTGATGTTGATTCACGGTTCTATTCTATTTTATCCTATTCACTTAATTATCCTAACCAGCCTTTTTGTTTGGCTTCTTCATAACCTTTAGCCCGCAGTATGGATGCAGGGTTGTCTAGCCTACCATACCCCCACTCATTATAGGTTGTGCGGTCGCCATTATAATCGGTATGCGACAGGTCGCGTACTATCTCCAACACGCCTAGTTCATAGGCCAGTTTCCAGGCTTCCGCCTTGCTTTTGTACATCAACGGCGTATGAATGCGAACGTCGTTATCCAACGCCAGCGTCATAGAGGTTTGCAGGGAGTCCACAAATACCCGGCGACAGTCGGGGTAACCCGAATAGTCCGCCTGACACATCCCTCCCACAATATCAGTGATCCCGTGGGTATAGGCATATGAAGTGGCTATGGTTAAAAACACAGCATTACGGCCCGGTACAAAAGACGCTGGCAGTTCCGGATTGAGCTCGTGTTGGGCAGAGACATCCTTATTATGCTCAGTGAGTGCCGAACCTTTTAACATACCCGTAATATCAATGACATGGAAAGGTACGTTTGCTTTCTCAGCAATAAGGGACGCTTGTTTAAGCTCCACATCATGCTTCTGACCGTAACGAAACCCCAACGCCACCACCTTTTCAAATTGCTGTTTGGCCCAGAATAAACAGGTTGTGGAGTCTTGTCCTCCAGAGAAGAGGACCAAGGCGGAAAGAGGTGATTCGGTCATAGACATATTGGGTTCTTAAACGTTATATTTTTACAACAATCGCGGCAACCTGACACTTTCCTATTCACTGGCCAGATATGGTTTATGATTGCGTCTGCAAAAGTATTTCATCAGTCGCACCTTTCCGCACTTTAACCAGTCAGGAAAAAGCCATTTTCTGCTTTTACACAATAATTTAAGAAGCAACCCTTAGCTTCTGGCTGTACAATCCAGTAATTTTGCCGACTGCAACACTCGATTATGGAAACAAAAACGCCGAATAAATTAAAGGAACAACTGGAAGCCACCTACAAGCAGGCCCTTGAGCACACCACCAAGGCTTTGGATTATATGGCTGAGTTTGGCATTAAACCCGACGGCAAGTTTGGCCTATTTATGCCACCAGATACCCGTCAGAAAGAAATTCACCGCCTGCCCTACCCTCATACAGCTAAACAGGTAGTGGTGTATGAAACAGAAACAGGTGAGTTCTCGGCCCTTTGCCCGTTCTCGGGCTTACCCGATTTTGGTGTATTACGTATTGAATATGTTCCAGGCTCAAATATCCTGGAATTAAAAAGCCTGAAATATTACATTCTGTCCTGGCGCAATATCGGCATTGCTCAGGAAGATGTTACGGCTTATATCTATGAAGACCTGAAGGCAGCCTTAGGCGATCCTCAATATTTATTAGTAACAACCGTATACAATGTCCGGGGCGGTATCAATACCACTTGTGCCATTGACAGCCGAAAGCAATAAAGCATTCATACTCCACTAATAGCAAAACCATATTAAGTTGACAGTTGGTAGATGACGGATGGCAGTAAGGAGCTGTCAACTATCATCTATCAACTGTCAACTCATTTATAAAGGGTTTTATTATTGAATCACTTCCTACAACCGCGTTAAGCGCCCTCCATCAACAGCCAATATAGCGCCTTGCACAAAGGCAGCATCAGGCGACGCCAGGTAAGCAATTGTGGCAGCAATATCTTCAGGCTTCCCTATATCTGTGGGATTGATCTTTTCAACACCCGATTTCACATTTGGGTTCTGCCAAAGCATAGGCGTATTAATAGCTCCCGGCAAGATGGCATTGACACGAATACCCTTAGGCTGACCCTCTAATGCCGCCGATCGCGTTAACGACACCAATGCCGCTTTTGCAGCCGCATACGGTGCTACCAAAGGTTCCGTTTCAATGGCATGGATACTTGATACATTTACAATAGCACCGCCCGCGGGCATCTTCAAAAAAGCATGTTTGATAAAGAAGACAGCTCCCAGCAAGTCTACCTGCAGGATGTTCATCCAATCATCGCCCGTTTGTTCTTCTATAGGCTTAAAGATCATTAAACCCGCATTGTTTACAATAACGTCAATACTACCAAACTGCTTTTTGGCCACCTCGAAAGCAGCCACTACATCAGCCTCCTTGGTTACATTACAAACAACTGGAACAATACCTTCGGGCACTTCGGTTTTAGTCGATTCGATTGCCGCTTGCAGCTTTTGTTCATCCAGATCCGCCAACACCACTTTAGCACCTTCAGATGCCAGACGCTTTGCAGTGGCTAACCCAATACCGCCAGCCCCACCTGTTACAATGGCCACTTTATTTTGAAATCGCATATTATTTGTTTGAAGATGAATCAGTAGATGCATTGATCTGCTCTTTTGCTACTGAGCGTCTCTTTCTCGCCCAATCCTCATTATGCTCACTGGGCAACACAATTGGCACAGTTAAACAAACACTTTGTGTGGGCAGCACATCCCGCCATTGATCTATCAATTTTTTATAAGCCATGCCAACAGGCCGGATGTTCCGGTCCAGATCAAACAACCCCAATGGATTAACCGTTCCATTATTCTCACACAAGGCACTATCCCAGTCCACCTGATCGGTCAAAGAATACCAGGTAAACCCGACTATAGGCAAACCATCGTTTCGAACCCGTAACACATTAGCCCACTCTTTCCACAACCAGTTTACGGCTTCATCACCTCTTACGCCCTGGTTCAAATTGGTCTCTGTATGCATTACCGGTATCTGGTAGCGGTCATAATATTGTGAGGTGATTACGTGGTAGCCAAATATTTCCCCAGCTTCTCTTACAATACCTTCATTAGAAACACGGTGTTCATTGGTGATATAATAATCGTTACCCATTATACAATGATGCTTCAGGTGATTATCCAAAAAGAAATGATACTCATCCCTGGTCATTCCATTATCCATGAGGTATTCGTACATCTCGGAGTCTACTCGACGACCATAATTCAGATCGAGCGACAAGAAACGTCGTGCATTCATTGATTCCGCAGGCCCAATAGCTTTTGGATTTTCGGCATGGAAGTATTCTGAAGATTCACTTTGTATAAAAAGCGCATCGGCCCGCACTTCTAAAATTGCATGCATGGCCAGCACATTGGCCTTTACAAGGTGCTTGAGAGCCGTAACAAAAGTTTTGTCAGTAGTGCCCTGCTCATTCCACCAGCCATTAAGCCCGGAAAAGACTGCGCAGATATACATTTCATTTACCGGTGTGTATAATTGTACCCATGGATAACGCTCAGCAAATGCACGTGCATATTCAGCAAAAAGAGCAGGAAACTCCGGATTCTGAAAGTTTCCCATCCAATCAGGCACTCCAAAATGGCAGAGATCTACAATAGGCATAATATTCAGCCGGTACAGTTCATTAAACGTTTCATCAACAAAAGACCAGTCATACTTACCTTTTCCCAGGAAAGTTCGATGAAGTGGCGGCCCATAACGCAAAAAGCTAATCCCCATTTCCGTCACCAGCTGAAAGTCTTTTTTCCAGTGTGTGTAGTGACCGCATTTCTCATACTCATCCATGCGGACTGTACCGTTTTTAATAGTTGGTATACTATTCTCAATTCCTGTCGCAAACATAAACCCACGCCCCGCAATACTTTGATTCATAGTGTATCAATTGTTGAAATAACCAAACAAAAATTATACACCACAAAAACATAACCACCTAACAGCAAGGGTCGACAGTTTTCAAAAAATGTTTGTGAATTAAAATGACGCTTTCAGCAACCGCTTTACAATAATGCATGCTACCCTAAGGTCAATGTTGAGGATAAGGATTAAATGTTATCAACTTACAAAAGCCACTTCCCTTGTTCTAATACAACTACTTGTCAAGACTCTTCAAAGAACTCATCTTTTTCTTACCATGAACAAGCACTTTTAGCGTTCGTCTACGCAATGAAATGGCTACCGTTTCTTCATGCTCCTCACTGCGGGTTCGGTAGGCCGCAAGTATATCTTTATAAGAAAGAACCCCGGTAATTTTAGCATCCGCAGAAGAAACCACAGGCAGCACATCCAGGTTTTCTTTAGCCATCATCTCCACTGCTCGCTTTAAACTATCTTCATTGGTAACCGCAAATGGTTTTCGTTTGATGAGGGAGCCAATCGTATTCGCATCCACTTGATGTAGACTGAATAGACTTGAAGAACTAACAACACCTTTAAAAACACCGCTACCATCTACTACAACATAATAGTTCTGTAACCCTTCTTTTCTTTTCAAAAGCCACTCTCTTGCTTCTCGAATAGTAAGATCATTGCTGACTAGTGTGAGGTTTTCTTTCAACACTTGCCCAACCCTCATTTTGTCTAAAATATCAGGTTCATAAACATGTGGCGTCTTAACGCCACGGCGGGCAATCTTTTCGGTCATGATGGTGTTTTCCATTAACAGGTAAGACACAAAGTAGGCAGCAATACACGCAGCCAGTAAAGGCAGTAAAGCATTGGCTTGATTCGTAGTTTCCAAAGCAAAAATGATAGACGTCAATAATGCTCTTGATGCACCCGCAAACATTGCCGACATGCCTACCAAAGCAGCCAAAGGAATGCTAACACCAGCGTTTGGAAACATCATATTTACCAGCATTCCCAACAACGCACCACTTGCACCACCAATCGTTAACAGGGGAGCCAAAGTGCCGCCCGATGTACCACTGCCCAAGGATATGGCCCAGGAGATAAATTTCATAATGCACAAACTCAATATCACTTGCAGCCCCAAATGGCCAGAGAGCACATCCGTGATATTATTATAACCAACGCCTAATGTGCGCGGAGCAAAATAGCCTACTACACCAACAGCAAGGCCTCCAATTGCCGGCCACCACATCCAATGAATGGGCAGACGTTCAAACGCATCTTCAATAATGTAAACAACCTTAGTAACCCCTGCTGATAAAACGCCAATCAACAAACCAACCACACTGTAAATAGCTAAAGCCTCATTACTTGGCGCTTCAATAAAAGGAGTGGGAAAAACTGGCCCGGCCTCAAAAAGAAAATGATGCCCTGCTGCTCCAGTAATACAGGCCAATGCTACTGGCAGAATAGAGCGTGGTGAAAACTCAAACAACAATAATTCTATAGCTAAAAAGATAGCAGCAATAGGGGTTCCAAAGATGGCCGACATACCAGCCGTTGCACCGGCAGCTAGCAGGATCTTCCGTTCATACGAACTGATTTTAAGCAACTGTCCAATCGTTGAACCAAAGGCACCACCCGTTGCTATAATAGGCCCTTCTGCACCAAAAGGACCGCCTGTACCAATAGAAATGGCTGCAGACAAAGGCTTCAGGTAGGTAATAGTTGGACGGATCTTACTTTCATTGGTTAGAATTTGCTCCATCGCTTCAGGTATACCATGACCACGAATGGCCTTAGAACCATATAATGCCATCAACCCTACAATCAAACCGCCTATTGCTGGAATTACAATTACCCAGGCACCATAGCTGTGAGTAGCAGGACTGGAAGCGGCTACAGAGAACTGGTGATGAAAGGAAAGATTCGTAATGAGATTAATCAAGTACACTAATACTTTGGCGATACCACTAATAACGATACCTATACCAACAGCTAGCAACGAAATAACCAATAGCCGCTTTTTATCTATACCGGATTGCGTAGAAGAGTTAGCAGTGTCCATGGATTCGTCTAATGAAACAGAAATGGGAATACCATGTGGTGTTTTGTTCATATTGTTCATAATAAAGTAATGGATAATGCAACCTTGCCAGCAGTAGCAAAACAGTTTACATTTTTATAAATTCTTGCAAGGCATCAGGCTGATTCACTTGAATCTTTTTCCCTTCTGTGGTAATGATGCCCGCTTGCGATAGTTCACCAAAAAATTTGAATACAGTTTCATAGGTAGTTCCTGCAAACGAGGCAATATCTTGGCGATTAACCGGCAATGCAATAAAGTTTTCTTTGTCCAGCCCAAACAAGTCAATTAACTCTAGCAGAGCAATAGCGATCCTGCCTTTTACGTCGCGATGAGCCAGATCCCGCATGCGCTTTTCAGCTCTCTGTAGCTCTGCAGCATACACTTGTAGTAATTGATAGGTGAAGGAATTATTAGTGCGGAGCGTGGCCTCAAAAAAATCGTTAGGTATATAACAAAGTGTAGTTTCTGTAAGGGCCGTTGCTGAGATTGGGTAAATGGACTCTTCGCCTAAACCGCGAAACCCCACTACATCACCTTCTTTTGCAAATCGAAGAAGCAACTCTTTTTCAGCTCCCCATTGTTTAGAGATCTTCACTACACCACTATAAACAAAGTAAATCCCCTTTACTTCATCTCCTTCAGTAAATATGGTCTGTCCTTTATGGAAGAGTAACGTTTTTTTCTTCACGGCAACAGCAGCCTTCCACTCTGGAATACAATGCGTACAGAGAAAACACCTGCTTAGGGTACATTCTATTTCTGGCATGCGCAAAAGTAAGACAGTTTTTATAAGAATTAAGTTATAAAATATTGCATTGGCAATATTTTAATAAACTATATAAATACTATTAATAATTATTATATTGCATACGCAATGTAATTTATCATCCTTCACCATACTTGGTGGTATACAAAAGGGTAGCTGTAAGGCTACCCTTTTTGTTATTAAATTGAATATTTTAAAATGAATACCCATCCAATTATATAGTTGAGTTAACCACATACCCAGATTTCGATATTTTACTTTTTCGGATTTGCATCTCCCCTACTTTAATCGAAAACTAGCCACTTTTACATCAGAAGAGCTGGTACCAATATAAACCTTGAATTCGCCCGGCTCAGCTATCCATTTCAGCGCCGTGTTAAAGAATTTAAGCTCTTCAGCAGTAATAGTAAAGCTCACTACTTTAGACTCTCCTTTTTTCAACGCAATCTTCTGAAATCCTTTTAACTTCTTCACTGGTTGCGTAACAGAGGCTACCTGATCATAGATGTAAAACTGCACCACTTCTTCGCCATCGTAATTACCAGTATTGGTTACAGTAACAGTTGCCCTAATACTTTGTGCGGCCGTCATTTCTTTACTGCTCAGCTTAATATCGCTATAGCTAAATGTGGTATAGCTTAATCCATACCCAAATGGATACAATGGATCGTTAGATACATCCAGGTAGTTAGAACGGAATTTTTGGAACTCCTTGCCCTGCTGAGGACGACCGGTAGTTTTATGATTGTAATAGATAGGCACTTGTCCAACATTCCGGGGAAAGGTCATGGTCAGCTTACCAGATGGGTTATAATTTCCAAATAGTACATCAGCTAAAGCAGGCCCGAATTCATGTCCGCCAAACCATCCTTGTAGCAAAGCGTTTGCATTGGCAGCTTCCCAATTCAAGGCCAGTGGACGGCCACTCATCACCACCACCACTAATGGCTTACCGGTTTTTTTCAACGCTTTTAATAATTCCAGCTGGCTGGCAGGAAGCGTGATATCTGAACGACTAGCCGATTCTCCACTCAGTTCAGAAGCCTCTCCTACTACGGCCACTACTACATCAGCACGACCAGCAGTAGCTACCGCTTCGTTGATCAACTCTTGCGGAGAACGCGGATCTATATCTACTTTCTCACCAAAAACATTGGCTTTTTTAGCCAGTGCAGAATCGTCCGTAATGTTAGCACCACGGGCATATAAAATAGTAGCCGCATTTCCTGCAACCGATTTAAATCCATCCAATATAGGCGTTGACAACTGCGCATCACCCGACACAGCCCAAGTTCCTAGCATATTGCTTTTATTATTAGCTAAGGCACCAACCAACGCAATAGTACCAGACTTTTTTAATGGCAATACTTGCCCTTCATTTTTCAACAGCACCATGGAGTGCTGCGCAAACTCACGACCTGCAACACGTTTGTCTGGCGACAAAACTTCCTTAGTCGCTCTATCATGGTTTAGGTAACGGAAGGGATCTTCAAATAAGCCCAACTTATATTTCGCCTCTAATATTCTTTTACAGGCCAGGTCAATCTCCTGTTGCGTCACCTTTCCTTCTTTCAATGATTTCTTCAATGTAGTCAGAAAACCTTCACCCACCATATCCATGTCCAAACCTGCTTTCAAAGCCAATGCTGATACTGCCTGCAGATCTCCCATTCCATGATCAATCATTTCATTAACCGATGTATAGTCCGATACCACAAAACCATCAAAACCCCATTGCTTACGCAGAAGGTCGGTCAAGAGCCAGCGGTTACCTGTAGCCGGTATACCATTGATGTCGTTAAAAGAACTCATTACGCTACCTACACCAGCATCAATAGCCGCTTTATAAGGAGGCAGGTAATACTCATACATTTTAATGAGACTCATGTCCACTGTGTTATAGTCCCTACCTGCTTCCGCAGCACCATATAAGGCAAAGTGCTTTACACAAGCCATCAAGGTATTTGTAGCAGCCAGATCATTTCCTTGATATCCACGCACCATAGCTTTTGCTATTTTAGAACCCAGGTAAGGATCTTCGCCAGATCCTTCCGCTACGCGTCCCCAGCGCGGATCGCGGGCAATGTCCACCATGGGAGAAAAAGCCCAGTTCAAACCATCTGCTGAAGCTTCAATAGCTGCAATACGCGCACTTCTTTCTATAAGGGCCGTATCCCAACTACAGGCTAAGGCAAGTGGAATCGGGAATGTTGTTTTATAACCATGAATTATATCAGACCCAAAAATCAACGGGATCTTTAAGCGGGAATGGTTCATTGCCAGATCCTGTGCCTGGCGGATTTTATCTACGCCAATAA
Source organism: Flavisolibacter tropicus (assembly GCF_001644645.1). Classification (NCBI taxonomy): domain Bacteria; kingdom Pseudomonadati; phylum Bacteroidota; class Chitinophagia; order Chitinophagales; family Chitinophagaceae; genus Flavisolibacter; species Flavisolibacter tropicus. The sequence continues at coordinate 2,750,020 of NZ_CP011390.1, forward strand.
CTCCAAACAACCCTCCTACACTACCAGCCTTTATTTTGGATTCTACATCACTACTAACTACAGCACCGGTAGCTACACCGCCACCAGGTGTCACCAGGTTCAGCTGTCCAATCTTTTCATCCAACGTCATCTTTTTCATTAAGTTGCTTACAAACGTGTTCATTGCTGCAGCCTTTGTCGAAGCCGCAGGCTTGCCCTGTTGCGCGGGCAACTGAAACACGTTTAAGAGAAGCAAGACGAACAATAGATTTCTAGTCATGTTCTTTCGTTTATTTATGATCATTTCAATAAATACGGCTCAATTACTTTTTTCCAGATCGCATAACCCTGCGCGTTCATATGCAGGTTATCTTCTACAAAAAGAGTCGTTATAGGCAGGTTCTCTTTTGTCAACATTGGATGATACACATCAATGAAAGCAGTATGAGGCTTATCCTTTAAATACTTCTTCACGTCCTTGTTCACAACTTCCATCTTAGCCATCAGCTGTTGCCTGCTGGGACTGGGTTTCAAAGAAACAAATGCTACTGGTGTGTTAGGCAACTTTACCCGGATCATTCCAAACAACGTTTTGAATCGATCAACTACCATTTCAGCAGTTACCGCATTAGATGATGACAAATCATTCTCCCCACAATAGATCAGGATTTGTTTTGGCTGGTAGGGGAAAATGATGTTATCTGCATAGCGGATCAAATCCAAAAGTGTCGACCCACCAAAACCCCTGTTTACAATAACATACCCGGGAAAATAGGATTGTACATCCTGCCACCTGGTGAAAGAGGAACTACCAATCAACAGTATGGGATGTTGTGGTGGTGCCTGAACGCTATCTTGCTTGTTAAAAGCTTGTATGTCCGCATAAAAAGGAAGCTGTTGCGCATTAGTTAAAAATCCAACAACCAATAGTCCAACAATAAAAACTAGTTTTTTCAATTGCATATTATTCAGATTTCATTTTAGACCATAATCCAAAACAGATTTAACCTTTGTTATTTCCCTTTTGGAATTTGTCTTTTGTTTTTTTGGGATTTTGGGATTTGTTATTTGTCTTTTGTTTTTCAAATTTCCTCACACTATTCAACCTTCACTACTTTATTCCGCTCCGATACACCATTTTCATTAATCGCTTCAATCTGAAAGTAGTACGGCTTCTGACTGTCCATACTTTTCATCCAATATTCATTATTGGAATGGATCATAATGCAGGTGTACAATTTATCTGGAGCCGTACCATAGTAAATATTGTAAGCAAATGCATTGTCCACAGGTCGCCATTTGATAAAGGCACTACGCTTATCTTTCTCGGTACGCAATACAATAAAACCTTGCACAGCGTCTGGCTTTACACCATTACCATTACCAAACACCCGTAGTCCACTGATAGCAAACTTCCCGGTTGGCATATGAATATTTTCCAGTTTGATATAGCGTGCCTGTACTGGCTTATCTAACTCTACATAGTCGTGCGGCACATCCTTTTTATTTTGGCTTTTATCCACTAGCACATTCCACTTCTTACCATCTACAGAATAATACAGCTTGTATTGATGATACTGGTCGTTGAATTTACCTAAGCGATTGCTATCCACATCCTGGTCAGCATAATTGATTTGCACCGCATTTACTCTTGACACCGCGCCCAGATCAGATTGTATCCACTCCCCTTTGTTTCCGGAAGTTGCACTCCAATAGGTCTTGGTCAATTCATCCACCGCACCGTTAGCTAGATATCCGCCCAGTGTGGAAGATACCTGAACGGGTTTGTTATAGTTCAACAGCATCCAACCGGTAAAGTAGGGAGAAGGTGAATATTGATTAGGTTTAGCGTGATCTACAGCATCAGGTAAATAATGAGGATAATCACCAAAGCTGGTATTACACCACATCTGATCGTCTTTATCAAACCCTGACGGCCATACACCTAATCGACGTTCGAATGTATTTTTTACAGAAACCACAGTAGTAGATATGTGCCAGAAATTTTTATTATTGTCTTGAAAAGTAGCTCCGTGACCGGCCCCTCTCACATATCCACCCAGCTTCATACTCAAGGGATCCGAAGCTGGTGTAAAAGGACCCAGAGGACCTTCCCCTACCAACAAACCATCGGCATACCCACTGAACTCAGTACCCGGAGCACCATATTGCAGATAATACTTGCCTTTGTACTTGGTCATGTGTGAGCCTTCAATAAAGGGATCCAGGAACGTATTATCCATATGCTCCCCAAAACGCTGCCAGCCATAACGCCAGGGCTCCAGTAAATACATCTCTTGTCTGGTTCCAATGGGCTTCATGGTTTTCCGATCCAGTTCAACACCATACATGGGATACTTATTACTGCTTCCATTGTACATATACACTCGACCATCATCATCAGTAAAGAATGATGGATCCCAACCTCCAATCTCAAAAGAGTCTACCAATGGTTTCCATTCATTGCCTTTGGGATTGGTGCTCATCCATATAGAGAAGTTGCGGGTATAGGTTGATCCAAAGACAATCATCGTATCTCCCATAATTCCAACGCCAGGAGCACACAATTCATCATAGGTGCCTGTATTCCAGGGTCGTAGAAATCTCTTAGAAATATAGTTCCAGTTAGAAAGATCATTACTCCACCAGTAGCCCCACTGGTTGGTTGAAAACAGGTAGTAATCACCTTTATAGTTTACGATAACAGGATCAGCTGTAGCGCGGTGCCGTCCCCACTCTGAAAAATTGGGAATTGGCGTATAACCATAATCTATATTAATAGGATTGCAATAGGTCTTCGCCTTATTCATCTGAGCAGACACACAAAACAAAGACACACAACAACCTAATAACAATAGCACACGCTTCATATCGAACGTTTTTAATTGCATTTCTCTTAGCGCTTATTTCAAATACGGACTTTGAAAACCCAGCTTCTTCAAACCACCCTGCACTTCTGGCGCACTCATAAACAGGTCCCACAACAAGCCCGTCCGGTAGTTTTCAATCATTACAATGATGGGCCCCTGGTCTATCGCCAAATGCGACTTTGCATACCAGTTCTTCTCCTCACTAAAAGCATCCACAAAACCATACTCACTCCATATCTTATCTCCTAGCTCGTTGTAGAAATATTTCAATGCCTGCATGGAATATTCAGGCGTATAAGGAAATGAAGACAATGCTGCTGTTGGCGTAATCACACCCAGGTCTTCTGATGGCGAATGCGCTGCATAACCTACATAACTGTCACTGGCTGATAATCCCCAGCTGTTAGGACCATAGCCTTTATACTTTTTCGGATTCTCCAATACATAAGCACGATTGATCAAGGTATGATTCGTGTTTTGCTGCCAATAATCAGCATACTGATCTTTTAATCCTTTTGGACTTAAGCCTAAAAAGGAATAGTGTGAAAAGAACAACGGACCACCATAGTCAAACCCTAACGGCAATACATGTCCGTAGAAGGTTTTACCATTCTTAAAGAAATTGCTCTGTGCCCAGCCACGATGATAAACAGCTGTAGGTACAGGATAACGTTCTGCAGAGGCTGCCAACACATAGGTGATCAGTGCTTCATTATAGCCACGGAGTGGAAAGTTCATCGCCCAGTCATTGTTAGGGCTCCAGTGCCAGTACAGTACTTCTTCGCCCCCTTTGGTATACCAGTTCCATTCCGTTTCGCTCCAGATCCAGTTGATGCGGTTCCGCAGTTCGCGTTCAGTATTATTATCTGCATTAAAATACTGACGCGCACATAGCAGTCCTTGCAATAAGAAAGAATGTTCTACTAAGTCACCGCCATCATCTTTACGGCTAAAGCGGATCACCTTACCTGTCTCGCCGTTCAACCAGTGTGGAAACACACCATGAAAGGCATCAGCCTTCCACAGAAACTTTACCATTTTCAACAAATGCTTGGCTGCCGTATCTCTAGTGATCCATCCTCTGTTGGCAGCAACCACTATCGACATTACACCAAAGCCAGTACCTCCTGTGGTTACCACTTCACCTCCGTATTCAAAGGCGGTATTGCTTCGCTCACGTGCCATACCACTTACCGGATGAGCAAAGTCCCAGAAGTACCGAAAGGTTTGCTTTTGCACCAATTCCAGCAAGGCCGAGTCCGACAGATTTTTTGGCCGGTTAGCAGGATTAAAGGCAGGCGTTTTTGCCTTCTGGGCAAAGGAAAAAAGTGAGCAGAAGACAAAACAAATTAGTAGAAATGCAGTTTGCTTTTTCATCAGCTGTTTTATACAATTTATCTATTTAGCATTACAGATTAGGGCTTTGAAAACCTAAGGCACGCATACCGGTTTTTACTTCCGGTGCACTCATAAACAAATTCCAAAGCAATCCGCTCCGGTAGTTTTCAATCATAATGATAATGGGTCCCTGGTCTATGGCTAGGAAGGAATTCGCAAACCAGGGTTCTTTCAACGAGAAGGCATCTATAAAACCATATTCCTTCCAGATCTTGTCTCCCAAGGTATAATAAAAAAACTTTAAAGTCTTCATCGATTCGGTCGGTGTGTATGGAAAAGAAGAAAGAGCCGCCGTTGGAGCAATAACACCTACATCATTAGTTGGCGAACTGGCTGTATACCCACCTTTTATATCGCTCGCTGTGAGCCCCCATACCGAATCGCTATAGCCGAAATACCCTTTAGGGTTGGTCTTGCAATAATTGTAATTGATTAATGCATGATTTTGATTCTGCATCTCATAATTCGCATAAGCATCCGTAAGGCTCTTTGGATTGATACCTAAAAAAGAATAGTGCGAAAAGAATAGTGGTCCCCCAAAAGCCGGCCCCAAGGGTAATGTAATGCCATAATACGCAGCACCATTTCGCATACCTCCATTGGAAGCCCATCCATTATCATAAACCGCTTTTGTAATGGGATAGGTTGTGGAAGAAGCCGCCATCACATAAGTGATCAACGCTTCATTCCAGCCCTTTATCTGCACGTTCATTACCCAGTTCACGCTAGGACTCCAATGCCAGTATAATACCTGCTCTCCTCCTTTGGTAAACCAGCTCCACTCCACCCGGTTCCAAATGGTATTGATATCACTTCGCAAACTAGTTTCGGATGCGTCGGCCCCATTGAAATACTGCCTTGCAGTGATTAACCCTTGCATGAGGTAAGATGTTTCTACCAGGTCGGCACCATTATCATTCGCGCTAAAGGGCACTACAACACCCGTAGCTCCATTCAACCAATGCGGATAGGCTCCTTTAAAGGTTTGCGCTTGATCCTTTAAAAAACGCACTATAATTTGCATACGTGCTAAGCCTTGCGCCCGCGTTACAAACCCGCGGTGAATGCCAGCAACAATAGCCATAATACCAAAGCCGCTGCCACCCGATGTTACCACATCGCCCGATGAATTACGCTCACGAGCCAAGCCACTCACCGGGTGCCCAAAGTCCCAGAAATATTTAAATGTTTGTTGCTGCACTTTAGTCAACAATTCATCTTCTGTCAATTGCGGAAACTTGGCAATGGAATCGATCTTGGTAACAAACGTAAAGTTGGTGCCACTCATCAACGAAGCACCAGTCGTCGCTTTGAGTGAAGTAGAAATTGAAAAATCATGTCGTACTATGGAGGACAAAGGCGAAGCGGGCTGTATCACTAAACTACTATCGCCATTGGCATAGGAAGCCGTATAAGCAACAGCACCACTTTCAGACGTTAGGTGTACAGCCGCAGCAACAGTTCCTTTATCTACTTTACCATTAAAGTTTAATCGTATAACCGGCGAAAAAGGAACATTATAATTTTCTGTGCCTGGCGCCTTCCCGTCAAGGCTGGTACTATTTAGTTGAAAGACAGGCGGTGTAGTGGGCTGATCATTACTAGAAGAACCCTTATTACAGGAAACATGCTGCAACGCCAGCAACGCAAGAACAAAACAATGAATACCGCGCATGTGTTATGGTTTCAACGGTAAGTGAACAACAAAACAGCCAGCTAAATAACAGCTATTTGCACTGGCCTTGTATTAAAATACAATTACAATTTCAAGCTCACAACAGCCCTTCCACCATTTACAACAAGCGTACCACTACTTCTATTTCATCACCAATCGGTTGTCATTCCGGTTAATGCTTCTAAAAAAAAGCAAAGGCTGATTATTTCTTGCCAATACCAGCACCTTCTGACCTTTTACCGTATTCACCCACTTGGCATCGCGCAACTCTCCGTCCAGTACTGGCAAACAAGTACCACTCTCAAACGCATTTGCTTGTTTATTGAACGAAAATGTGGTTGGCGGCAATGCATCATAACGCCCTTCATAGGGAATCACACCATAAAAGTTCCCTCCCGCTAAATAGGCTTTTTTAGAATCAGGCATTGCTTGCGCAAAGGAAAATATAGGTGCCAGCTGCAGAGCTGAGGCAAACTCCACTTTCTCGAAATTGCCTTTCCCATCATTCAAAAAGCATGCTGAAGCAAGCGTTTCGGCTTTCAACTCAGTATAGTCTTTAAAAAGATCATACAGCAAGTATTGCACCGACTTGCCCGCCACTTCACCATACGTTAAATACGCTTTCTTCAACACAGGCAATGGGCGCTCCAGCTCGTCTTTTGCCAAAAACGTGTATTCAGTACCATCAATGGTATAGGTCATGATCTGCTCAACACCACCCTGCCCATCAAAGTTTTTTACATACAGTTTCAAAGGCCCTTGTTTACCTGATGCTAGTTTTGAATTTAACCCCCAGTTACCTGCTAGCAAATCGATAAAGCCATCACCGTTTACATCAGCCGGGTAAACCGTTTGCCACAAACCGGTAGACTGCTGAATATCGTTAGCCTTAAATACGCCCTTGTTATTGATGAATAACTTAATGGGCATCCATTCTCCTGTTACTATCAGGTCCATCCATCCATCATGGTTAATATCACTAAACGCACCGCTGGTGGTAATGCCTAACTTATTCAGATTAATAACTTGCATTCCTGCCACAGTAAAACGACCCTTGCCATCATTCAACAACAAATAAGAGTCTTGCGGCATTCCATATTGGCGTGCATGCGCTAGCCCACCTACAAAAAGATCCATGTCACCATCCTTATCAATATCAGCAGCAACCACGCACGATTTATTCTTTAATAAAGACGGTATACTTTCTTTTGAAAGCGCAAAATGCCCTTTACCATCATTGAAATACAAATGATCCACTAATACGCCATCACCATCCACCGCTTCATTGCCACCACTTACAACATACAGATCCAAAGCACCATCGTTATTGGCATCAAAGAATAAGGCATCTACTTCTTCATTCATTTTAGCTTCTCCAAATACAGCCGAATCGGCCGACACAAACCTTCCCGATTGATTTTGTACCAGCAGCACTCCTGTAGTGCCCTTGGCACCACATACATAGATGTCATCCAGACCATCCTTATTCACATCACCTACCGCCATCTTGGGTCCGCGTGTAGATTCCTGGTGTGGAATTAAATATTGAACATTGTAATCCAGGAAATCATTTTCACGGTGTACCCAGTTTACGCCTGTTTGCGCTGTAATGTTTTCATAAGCTGCTACTGGAGCCGGAAAGAAAGAAGCATAGCTAAACTGACCACCCGCTTCACTTTTTTTCAGTGTCAGCTTTCCAATAGCTGGAATATTTTTAAGCATCTGGTATTTCTGATCAGGCCATACCACCAGTAGACTATCGATATTTCTTCTGTTGTTTAAACCAAAGTGCAACACCGGTTCTACCGACGATTGAAAGCCGCGCGTTAGCATCAATTGCTGGTATTGCATCTGGCCTTGTGTGAATACCCATACTTTGGCACCAATACCAAACTGGTTCAAACTATCACCTTTCAAATTCACATTTAGTACAGGCGCAGGTGGAGTAGTATTCTTTAAGATCACAGCAGCCGACTCTATTGGATTAATGATCACATCCAGGTTGCCATCATTATCCAGATCAGCATAGGCCGCACCAGTGTAGTAACCTTTCATGTCACCAGTTCCCCAATCCCCACTCACATCGGTAAACTGCCAGCCTCCATCGCCTTTAAAGAAATAAGGATGCGAGCTACCATCAGGCATGCTCTTCAACGCTTCATCATCATAAGCATCTGTCTGTTGGCGTCCTTTTTTCATATCCAGGTCAGAAATGAATTTTACATAATCCATATCCACTGGCCGCTTTACAATACCACTGGAAATAAAGAGATCCTTGTTTCCATCATTATCAAAGTCAGCAAATAATGGTGCCCAGCTCCAATCAGTAGCACTCACGCCCGACAACAAGGCCGTTTCACTAAAACTTTCTCCATTACCATTATTGCGTTGCAAGCTGTTTTTGGAATACTGCTTCTGGTAGCCATTCATTTCCAGCTTCACCTTATAGATGTCCGCGTTTTCATCACTACCATAGGTCTTTAAGGTCTTTTCATCAGGTGGCAACATATCTACAGTTACCAGGTCTAGCTGGCCGTCATTATTATAATCAGCCATATCATTACCCATGCTAAACCGACTATAATGCTGAAAATGCTTTGCCCCACTTTCTACAAATGAGCCATCACCTTTATTGATGTAGTAGTAATCATTCTCATGAAAATCATTGCCTACATATATATCATCCCAGCCATCATTATTTAGATCACCTATGGCTAGCCCCAGACCATAGCCCAGACTGCTTTGGTAAATACCCGCCTTGGCAGAAACATCTGTAAACTTGCCTGTAGCAGCAACATCATTACGATACAATCGATCACCCGATAGCGGGTCATAGCTTTTGCGAAAACTGGTATCGCGAATATTTGCATGTGGGTGATGCGACTGGTTCAGGATATAACAATCCAGGTCGCCATCATGGTCATAATCGAAAAAGGCCGCCTGCGTAGAGAGTCCCGCAAAATCAAGACCGTATTGAACAGATAGATCTTTAAAAGTTCCATTGCCTTGGTTTATAAATAGCTGGTTATGTCCTTTCAGGTCATACTTTCCACTTATAGCAGAAGTATAAATATCCAGGTAACCATCACCGTTTACATCAGCCATGGTTACACCTGTACACCAGTCTGCTATACCCGCAACACCAGCTTTATCGGTAATATCTTCAAATTGAAACTGCCCCTTATTAAGGTATAGTTTATTGCCTCCTTTTTTATTGGCGGCAAAATACAGATCAGTCAACCCATCGTTATTGATATCACCAGCAGCCACGCCAGCACCATTGTAGTAATACAGGTAGTAGAGAATATTAAAGAGGGGACGCTTTTCCAGCTTATTAGTGAAATCGACATGGGTAACTGATGCCGGAAGGCTTTCAAAAAGACCTGCTTTTTTTACTTCACAGGCAGATAAGATTCCTGCAATAGCTACGGAAGTAAAAGTGATGGATAGGGTATTTCGGATAAACATAGTATTTCAAAAACTAGTAGAATTAACTATTTAAAAGGGCTGAAACAAGATGTTCAGCCCTTTCCTATTATTGTCTATCAACAAGACAAAAATTGTATTTAGAGCTTGCTGTTATACAATGCCAGCGCCTCTGTTGCTGTCAACGCCTTATCATACATGCGAAACTGGTCAAGCGAACCAGTAAACGACTTCACCCAATCATCAGTAGGCCCTTTCTGCCCTGCATGTTTGTTCCAACCACCTAAGATCAAATTAGTAACCCCAGTGAAATTAACAGAGGCATTCATATTGGTTTGCGTAGCCGTCATACCTGTTACTTCCTGACCATCAAAATAATAGGTCATTTTCTTGGCGGCATTGTCATAAGAATAGACCATATGGTGCCAACTGCCGTCAAACATTGGTTTATTGAACGTCCCTTCAAGCCATTGGTCTTTCAAACCAAACTTCATAGTAGTGTTAGTCGCCGTTTGGTTTTCCACCAGTACAAAGGCCGCACTATTGGTCCAACTAAAGTTAGGTTGTACCAGCGAAAAAAGAAACTCAGTACGACCAGATTGTGCCGCATTTTTGATCCAGAAGGCAATACTGAAACTGCTAGCCTTATCAAAATCATTGGCATTCAAATAAAGTACCGCCTCATTATCTTTTCCTTTAAACGCTTTACCATTGATACCATCCGTATAGTCTACCGGGTACAACAAAGCGGGGTTACCAGATATACTATCCAAAGCATTCCACCTTGCACTGGGACCATCGGTTTTATTAAAGCTGGTAAAGAAACGTAATGAACCAGTAGGCAAACCTTTTCCTCCATCTGTTACTACCTCACCCAATCCCGGCCTATCTATTTTTTGACAACTACCAATAGCTGCAACTACTGCAGCCATTAGTAAAATGTTTGCTATCTTATTTTTCATGATCGTAAATGTGTTAGGTTAATTGATTGGCTTACCATTCAGGGTTTTGTGTAAGTTTTGGATTATCGCTTAAGGCTGCTGTTGGAATTGGATAGTAACGGTGTTTGTTTTGATAACCCAAAGGCCCCAACACAGTAGTAGCATCACCCCAACGTACAAGGTCAAAGAAGCGTTCAAACTCCATAGCGAATTCGGCTCTTCTTTCTTTTTTAATAATGGTACGCAATTCTGCTTGTGTAGGTGTGCCAGTAATGGCTGCCAATCCAGCCCTGTCACGTATCATATTAACCCATTTGATAGCGTCGCTGGTATTGGATGCGCCACCTACTTCATTGGCGGCTTCGGCTGCCATCAACAGTACATCAGCATAGCGCAATACGCGTTGATTGATCCAGGTATTCTGCGCTTCATTATTCGGGGTACCCAAGCCAGCAGCCAGGTAGTCCTCATAGCGGTTGTATACTTTTTTATTCCAGTAAGTATGTGCCAGAGCGGGTAGGGTTAAACCATAACCACCTGTACTGGTACCACCATCAGGCTTGCCTGATTCTAATATAGTTGCATCCTTGCGTTGGTCTCCAGGAGCATAAGAATCAACTAATGATTGTGTTGGTGTATTCCAGCCCCAACCTAGATCCCATGTACCAGAACCTCTTATACCTTGCGCCTGCCCAAAACGGCTCCAATAAGTATCTCCGTCACCAGCAGATTTAGAGGCCTGAATTTCAAAGATGGATTCCTTACTTAATTCACCTGTAGTTTTAAAGATCTGGTAGTAAGGTTTTACCAGTTCATATTGGTTGGATGCAATGACCTCTTTTGTCAGAGATAAGGCATCACTCCACTTTTTGCGATACAACTTTACTTTAGCTAACAAGGTCTTAGCAGCACCTGCAGTCAAGCGTCCGCTATAAGAGGCATCCCAGCTAAGTGGCAAATTTTGCACGGCATAGGAAAGATCACTCTCAATGAAATCATAAATGGCGTCTGCTGTTACTTTAGGCACATGTGCATCTGTTGGTTTTGTAATTACAAAATCAATCTTGGGCACATCACCAAATGTGCGCACCATATCAAAATAGGTATACGCACGGAAGAACTTGGCTTCCGATTCATAGATCTTAGTAGTAGCAGTTGGAGTCGTTTCAGCTACCGCTGCTAAAGCTTCATTGGCCAAACCAATAAATACATAGTGCTTACTCCAATACATACCAGCACCCCAATCGTCTTTGGTATACTGGAAATTATCATAGGTCTGATGCCAGGCAGAGGCTCCAGGATCAGCTGTAATTTCGGCATCATCAGAGCGGAAGCCTTGCATCGCCAAATAGGCAATACCTTGCAAACCATCACCTACAAAGGGTTCTACTTTCGAGTTACGAATGGCACCATATAGCCCCAACACCCGTCCTTCCAACTCACCACCCTGCAAGTCATCAATACTAGCCGACAAGGGCTTGCGGTCTAAAAACTTTTTACAACCGCCAAGTAGGGTAACAGCCAAAGCTGCCATTACAATGCCTGTTGTTAGTTTACCAATTTGTCTCATAGTTCTCAAATATTTTGTAATGACTCAATTAGAAATTAGCGTTTAAACCAAATGTGATGATGCGTGGCAACGCACTGGCAGCATTACCATAGTCAATTCCGAAATTCGCAGCATCACCTGTAAACTCTGGAGAGTAACCACTGTTATTCTTCCAGGTTTTCAAATTCTGCACACCGGCTGTAAGCCTCAGGTTCTTTACAAACTTCAATGCTGGTACACCCACCAAATTGTAAGACAGGTTTATATTACGTATACGGAAGAAACTACCATCTTCAACACCATAGGTTGATGGAGCCCGGTTGATCAAATGTGCTTGGTTCACAATAGGAACTACGCTGGAGGTACCAGGGCCCGTCCAGGCTTCCATATAGTTCTGTGGATAGTTATATACAGAGTTCTTTTGTTCAGAAGTACCCCATACACGATATACCTCGTTACCATAAGATCCGGCAAAGTCCATATTTAATTCAAAAGCCTTATAACGGGCAGATGCTGCTATACCATAGGTAAAGTCAGGTGTCGGATTACCAATGAACGTTCTATCCTTATCATCAACAATATCATCACCATTCAGGTCGGCATACTTGATATCACCAGGCTTGGCATTACCACCATTGATTTTACTTACAGGTGATTTTAAGATATCCGTATACGACTGGTAAATACCAATGGCTTTCAAACCATAGAAGTAGCCAATTGGGAAACCAGTCTCAGCCTGGTTGGGTGTTTGCTCACTGGATGAAATATTCGTCCGTAGTGGAAACGGCAAGAACAACACTTCGTTATTATAAGTAGTCAGATTACCACCTATAGAATAACTAAAGTCCCTGTTGATCTGCTGGTTCCAGTTAGCGGTAAATTCAAAACCTTTGTTGGAAATGGTACCACTATTGGTAAGAGTTTGCTTCAAACCAACAGGCGTTAAAAGAACGATCAAGTCCTCTGTCTTTTTAGTATAATAGGCCGCTTCAAAATGCAGACGGCTTTTCAGCAGGTCTGTCTCAAACCCTACCTCACTGCTTTTTACGGTCTCCCAATGTAGGTTGGGATCATACAGGTAGTCAGATGTAAACACCGGCACATTGGTATTTCCAAATACTGCAGAAGCACTGTTGGAAATGGATGGATATGCTGGATATGCTTTTCCTTGTGCCGTAAAGTTTCCAAGCAAACCGGTAGACGCTTTCAACTTAAAGTAGTTGAAGATGTTCTGGTTAGCCATGAAGTCTTCCTTCGTCAGCTCCCACGCAGCACCCACTGCCCAGAAATTCTGAAACTTCTTGTCATAATCCTGGTTGATCTGGCTAGAGCCATCCCGGCGGAAACTGGCATTCAGATAATAGCGGTTTCTAAAATTATACAATACGCGGGCCAAGCCAGAAACAGTGGTGTACTCATTCTGAGTGGTTGGTATAATGCTCTTTTTATCACCAAAGCCTGTGTTTAGGTACCAGAAGCGCTCTTCATCAGGAATAATGCTTACGCCGGTGGTTGATTGCCCCACAGTACCGCTCACCTGCTCATATTTCTTATAATACGTTGTAAAACCAGCTGTACCTGTAAGGTTATGTTCACCAAACTTTTTCTTATACGTAAGAATATGATCCTGCTGGAAAGAACGGTTATTGGTCAGATCCTGCCGAACCGCAGTAAGAGCGTTCTTATGGAAGATCTGTGAACCTACAGGGTTAGTGGGGATATATAGATCATAGAGTGGCGTATACTCACGATTGTTTTCATTGCTGATATCAGCATAAACCGTACTACGCAGGTTCAGGTCTTTCAGAATGTTTACATCTAAGAATACACTTCCTACATAGCGATATCGATCATCGATCTTTTTGTCATACATGTTCTCCAGTGTGGCCAACGGGTTGGTTTCAGAGTTCTGGATAACGGGGGTTTGAGCGTATAAATTATACCAGCCGGAGTCTACACCATAAGGGTTCTTGGTAAAGAAAGGAGTTGTTTCAGATGGAATGATAGGCAATGCACGACGAGCGTTTTCAAGTGCACCGCTGTTATAAGGCAGCCTTTCTTTAGAAGCCACCAGGTTGAACCCTATTTTCCAGTTGTTGTTGATCCGGTATTCATCATTCAGGTTTATGGTAAAACGGTCATAACGAACATGTTTCACCAAACCTTCATCATACGTATAACCAAGCCCTACGTGAAAGCGGTTCTTGTCGCTGCTTCCATCCAGACTTAAGTTGGTTGTCGTAAACTTGGCATTACGCGTTACAGCATCAATCCAGTCAGTATTACCAGTATAGGCCGACAAACCAGGCCCGCCAACGTTGTTGACAAACTTGTACAAGTTCTGGTCATTCGGATCATCAGCTAAGCGGTTATTGGCTTCAGCAGTCAATAACTGCCTGAACTCGTCGCCATTCGCCAGCTTTATTTTATCTACCAGGCTCTTGGTGCCATAGGTAGTATTGAAGTTGATATTGAATTGACCAGCTTTCGCTCTTTTGGTAGTAACCAATATAGCTCCAGCAGCACCTTTAATACCAAATACCGCCAAGGAAGAAGGATCTTTCAACACCTCAATGCTTTCAATTTCATTGGGGTTTACAAAGTCCATATTGTCGCTGAAAATACCGTCAATTACATATACCGGCCGTACAGTACCCACACTTATGGTACCACGGATACGCACATCCGGTGTTGAACCCGGCTCTGCATTATTTACAATCTGCAAACCGGCTACTTTTGATTGCAAAGAAGCCAGAGGGTTAGTGTTCGGCTGTATAGCAATGTCTTCACCTTTCACCTTGGCTACCGATCCCGTCAGGTCTCTTCGGTTAGCTGTACCATAACCAATCACTACCACTTCACCCAGGTTGCTGGAAGTTGAGGCACTCATAGAAATGTTTACAGTACCACGGTTGTTTACCATTTCTTCTACAGTACCAAAGCCCACATAACTGAACACCAGCACACTTCTATCGCTGGGCACTGTTATCGTATAGTTACCTTGTTCATTAGTAACTGTACCGTTAGTAGTACCCCTTACCGTTACCGATACATTAGACAAGCCCTGCCCGGCACCATCCGTTACTCGTCCCATTACATTTCGTTGTTGTGCCACTACTTGTATACATAGCAGCAGCAGAAAAGCGCCGACCAATTTCAGTCTTCTTAAAGCCTGCAGGCCCATCGAAGTCTTAACAGAAACAGATTCCCTTTTTTTCATTCCCGTGAGTATTTAGATTAAACCAAAGATTCTCTGTGGCTAACAGAATAGCTTAGTCGTTTTACAGGGAGGGGACGGAAGAAATAGCTCATATCTTCGGCATGAATGGTTTTCATGCCACGAGCTTAGAAACGCAATAAAGGATGTGCTGATGTTAAAAAAGACAAGCCCTCTAAAATCTCAGTGTACGCGCAAGACTAGCAATACAAGCAAGCAATCTTAACAGCAACAAGGATCGTTTTTTAACGGTATTGGTACAACGAAATTATATTAATTATTAATTAATGTAAATACTGACAGAATACTATTTGTAATATTTTTTCTACACACCAGGTATTAAACCTAACAGAGTGGAATTTTTCCTAATAAGATAGGATTGTTCGGGCGAAAACTAACCGTACCAACCAAACGTTTTCAACAAAAGCCAAGGATACACCGGCATTTTCATACCCCATAAAACATTAATATAGCATATAAATAGGTAATTACATAGTAATCCATATTTATATCACCTCTAACGGTGGGCTTTATAGGCCATCCAAATCCCCCTAACCTTCCTCCTCTCTTGCAACTAACCTGCGGGTCTCTTGTACCTCTCCTGTACCTAGTCTGTACCTAATCTGTGGGTCTTCTGTAGGTAAGTCCGTACCATCTGCACAGATAAAGCCCTCTACCTGCCTTCCACATTCACTACTCCTCCTACCTTCCTCCTATCCTCGTCCTCTCTTCATTGAACATTGAGTATTGAAAGTTGAGCATTGAACATTTCCTTCCTTCAATATTCATCCTTCCTTGTTCCTTGTTCAATATTCCCTTCCTCCTTTTCTCCTTTCCTCTGTGCGAAACCCTCCCACTGCGCTCCCAGCGCTTCCGCGTGACACCAAAAGCGCAAAAACACCAACCAGAAATCTTCAAATCAGCCGTCAGAAATCCCACTATATATCTTTTTCTAATATAACTTTAAGGAAGCTTACAACCATTGTAGATATTTCTACAATCTTCACCTATTGGCTACCTTATCAAACTTCCTTAACCATGAAACATGTCCTTTTGTGCTGCGGCATACTGTTAGGAATCTACGCCTGTACCAACAAAAAAACGTCATCGTTTAATGACCCTTTAGTGTACTGCAAAACCGTTAAGAAACTGAATGACGTAGTCTTATACAACAACTTCCCTCCCATGATCGCCTCCCGTAACTATGTATATGCCAATATTGCGGCATATGAATGCGTAGCCGCCGGTGATAGTAGCTATCAATCATTAGCGGGACAGATCAAACACCTTCCCCCCTTACCAAAGCCGGAAGCCGGTAAAGAGATCAACTTCCAGCTGGCGGCCTTGTTATCCTTTATTAAGGTAGGCAACGCCGTTACCTTCCCGGAAGGCGTACTGATGGACTATTACCAGGAAATGTTCAACCAGGCTAAAACGGCTGGCCTGTCCGGTGAGGTTTTAGCTAATACCACTACCTTTTCGGACTCGATCGTTAGCGCTATCATGCGCTGGAGTAAGAAAGATCACTACGCTGAAACCCGTTCAGCTGAACGGTTTACTATTACATCAGAAGAAGGCCGCTGGGTACCTACCCCTCCCGCCTACTCGCAAGGACTTGAGCCCCACTGGTGCGAGGTACGCCCCATGGTTCTGGATTCCTGTAACCAATTTACAGTTGCCGGCCCGCCACATTTCAACATCAAAGACACAACCTCTCCCTACTATAAACAGGTAATGGAAGTAAAGACCACTGGCGAGAACCTGACCGCCGAACAAAAACACATTGCCGACTTTTTTGACGACAACCCTTTCAAACTGGAAGTAAAAGGTCATGTTATGTATTCGGTGAAAAAGTTTTCTCCTGCAGGCCATTGGATGAACATTGTGGGCATTGCAGCCGAAAAAGCCAAGGCCGACTTCAACGCCACTGTTGCCGCCTATACGGAATCATCTATAGCACTGTTTGACGGA
Organism: Flavisolibacter tropicus; assembly: GCF_001644645.1. Classification (NCBI taxonomy): domain Bacteria; kingdom Pseudomonadati; phylum Bacteroidota; class Chitinophagia; order Chitinophagales; family Chitinophagaceae; genus Flavisolibacter; species Flavisolibacter tropicus. The sequence goes on from NZ_CP011390.1 coordinate 2,767,046, forward strand.
TTCATTGCCTGCTGGAAAACCAAGTATATGACTGCTGGCATCCGCCCCGAAACAGTGATCAACAAATACCTGGACCCCAATTGGGCGCCCTATATACAAACACCGCCCTTCCCAACTTATGTAAGCGGTCACTCTGTAATTTCAGCCGCCTCTGCCGAAGTGATGACCCATTTCTTTGGCGACAACTTTAGCTACACCGACACTTCTCTGAATGAATTTGGCATCAGGCAACGCAGCTTTAAATCATTCAGAGAGGCAGCCATGGAAGCCTCCTGGTCTCGGCTCTATGGCGGCATTCATTACCGCGCCGACCTGGAAGATGGGAACACCATGGGCAAACAGATTGGTGATTATATTACTAAACGAATAGTGTTAAAAAAGACCGGAGAGCAACTGGCCTCCAACGCTTTGCCGAACCACTAACCACCAAAAAAGCCGCCATATACGATTTGTGAAAGAGAAGCCGTTTTAGAAAACTACGTACACACAATAATATATAAACTCAACATCTCACATGAAAAGGCTATTTCGTGCATGTATATGTATTGGTTTCCTATCAACAGGTTTTATTGCCTGCAGCGCAGACAAACCACAGCCTGACACGCCTACAGAACCAGGAAACCCAGTTGCAAAAGCAGACAGCATTAGTTCCTGGATCACTACAGGCGATCGAAGCTTTTTGTTACGCGAACAAGCAAAGATTGCGCTGACCGCTACCAACAACCAAGTAGCTCCTATTGTTGTAGACACAACGAAGACCTATCAAACGATCGATGGTTTTGGCTACACCCTTACCGGTGGTAGCGCTCAACTGATAAATAGTTTAAATGGTAGCGACAAAGAGGCCTTGCTAAAAGAGTTATTTGGGAACAACACCAATTCCATCGGGGTTAACTACTTACGCATTAGTATGGGCGCCTCTGATCTTGACGGCACTGTCTTTAGCTATAACGACTTACCCGCCGGCCAAACCGACGAACCCCTGGCTAAGTTTTCACTGGCACCCGATAAAACACACCTGATACCCGTATTAAAACAGATCCTAAGTATCAACCCCTCCATCAAGATCATGGCTACGCCTTGGTCCCCACCAATATGGATGAAGGATAATAACAACTCCATTGGCGGCAGTCTGAAATCCGCGTATTACAGCACGTATGCAAATTACTTTGTAAAATACATCCAGCAGATGAAGGCAGAAGGCATTACTATCGATGCTATCACGCCGCAAAATGAGCCACTACATCCCGGCAACAATCCAAGTATGCTTATGCCAGCCGTGCAGCAGGCCGACTTCATTAAAAACCATCTGGGCCCCGCTTTCCAACAGGCTGGCATACAAACCAAGATCGTGGTCTATGATCATAATGCGGATCGACCCGACTATCCACTTGCCATTTTAAATGATGCTGCTGCAAAGCAATTTGTAAACGGATCGGCCTTCCATTTATATGGTGGTGATGTTTCGGCCTTAGGACAGGTACAGCAAGCCCACCCCGACAAGGCAATTTACTTTACTGAACAGTGGACTGGCGCCAACGGCTCATTTGACGGCGACCTGAAATGGCATACCAAAAACATCATCATCGGCACCATGCGCAATTGGAGCCGTGTAGCCTTGGAGTGGAACCTGGCCAATGATCCCACTTATGGACCGCATACGCCTGGCGGCTGCACCGAGTGTAAAGGAGCCCTAACCATTGGCAACGGTATCACTCGCAACGTCAGCTACTATATCATTGCCCAAGCTTCCAAGTTTGTTCCAGCAGGCTCTGTTCGTATTGAAAGCAGCAATGTAGGCAGTCTCTACTCTGTAGCATTCAAAACACCTGAAGGGAAAAAGGCACTCATTGTTTTAAACGAAGGATCTGCTAGCGCCTCCTTCAATATCCAGTTTGCTAACAAGTGGGCTTACACCTCTTTACCTGCGGGCGCTGTAGGCACCTATGTATGGTAGCTCTTAAACACGTACAACATAAACAACCATTGAAACACATGAAAAAAACCATCTTTTTAAGTGCACTCTTTATCTCCGGCTTTGCATTCATAAGCCGCGATAAGGATAATGATCCCGGAGAGAAGAATAAACAACTGGCAGCCAAACCAATCATTATTTACACCACCGCCCTAGGCACCAATTTTCGATTGTCCACTACCGATACTCTTACCTTTAAAGACTTTGGGCAGCCACTGGAAACGCAACCCTGCATCTTTGTCGATCCAACCAAGTCTTTCCAAACATTCATGGGCATAGGAGGCGCATTAACTGATGCCTCAGCTGAAACCTTTGCAAAGCTTCCGAAAGAAAAGCAACAGGAATTTTTGCAAGCCTACTACCACCCTACAAAGGGTATCGGCTATACACTGGCCCGCACCAACATTCATAGTTGCGACTTCTCCAGCGGTAGTTATACCTATGTGGCCGACGGTGATAAAAGCCTTAGCTCTTTTAGTGTTGATCACGACAAGCAGTATCGCATTCCTTTTATCAAGCAAGCGATCGCAGCAGCCGGTGGCAAGCTGACATTGTTTGCCAGCCCCTGGAGCCCGCCAGCTTGGATGAAAGACAATAACACCATGCTGCAAGGTGGCAAACTAAAGAAAGAGTATTATCAAACCTGGGCGAACTATTATACCAGGTTTATTAAAGCCTACGAGAAAGAAGGTATTCCTGTATGGGGACTTACCATTCAAAACGAACCCATGGCCAAACAAACCTGGGAGTCTTGCATCTTCACGGCAGAAGAGGAAAGAGACTTTTTGAAAAAATACCTGGGACCCACCTTAAAGAAAGATGGCCTAGGCAATAAAAAGATCATTGTATGGGACCACAACCGCGACCTGATCTATCAGCGAAGCAGCACCCTTTTAGATGATCCGGAAGCCGCTAAATACGCTTGGGGCATAGGATATCACTGGTATGAAGACTGGAGTGGCGCTGACCAGGTTTTTGAAAACCTGAAAAGAGTAGCCGAACGTTATCCAGATAAAAACCTACTCTTCACCGAAGGCTGTAATGGTCCGTTCAATATGGACAGTGTTAACAATTGGGATTTAGGAGAGCGTTATGGCAAGTCTATGATCAACGACTTCAACAATGGTACGGTAGGCTGGACAGATTGGAATGTCTTGCTGGATGAACAAGGTGGCCCTAACCACGTAAAAAACTTTTGCTTTGCACCCATTCATGCTAATACCAAAAGTGGCGAATTGATTTATACAAATGCCTACTATTATATTGGCCATTTCTCTAAGTTCATTCGCCCAGGCGCTAAGCGCATCATCAGCTCGGCTAGTAGAAGCCCATTACTGACAACAGCGTTCAAAAACAGCGATGGCAAAACAGTAGTAGTGGTAATGAACACGGCCAGTAAAGAAATGCCATTTCATTTGTGGGTGGCTGGTAAGGCGGCACAAACCAAGGCCCTACCACATTCCATTATGACGTTTGTATTTTAATTTTTAGATACTTCTTTATAAAAAAGCGTCCCGTTGTAGCGGGACGCTTTTTTATAAAGACAATTGTGCTAACGCGTTCGTATTACTGTTTTACCAATTGCTTCTCCAAAACTTCCAGTGAAACGCCCTTTGTTTCCGGCACTTTGGTTAACACCCACACTAACTGCAAAGCCATCATAAAGGCAAGAAAAGCGAAAATGGGCCAGGGATTATCTTTAAAAATGCCGTTCTCTCCATCCAAAAAAACTGGTGTGATCAAGGTAATCAAAGCGGCAAATACCCAGTGTACTGACGCCCCGAATGATTGTCCTAAAGCTCTTACGTTGTTGGGGAATATTTCAGCGATGAACACCCAGATCACCGCACCTTGGCCAATGGCGTGTGAAGCAATAAACAGGAGCAAAAATGTCATTAACACGCCGGCACTGGCATTGTCTGCAAAACACCAGGCAACAGCAGCAAGACTTATTATATAGCCCAGTGATCCAATAACCAACAACGTCTTTCTTCCTAATTTATCAATAAGGTATAAGCCTAAGAAGGTGAATATAAGATTGGTGCCGCCAATGGCGATTGAATTAAAAAGCGAATCTTTAGCAGCAAGGCCTGCCCGTTCTAAAATCTCTGGTGCATAGTACAAGATAAAGTTGATGCCCGACCATTGGTTAAAGAATGCCACTAAAAACGCCAACCACATGACCTTGCGGTATTTTCGATCCAATAGGTTCTTGCTGTGACCAGTTGCAGCTTCATGCTGATGGCTCTTTACAATCGTTGTCACCTCAGCATCTACATCCACAATGCCTAACTTAGACAATACCTGTTTAGCCTGACTGCTTTTGTTCTTTTTTGCTATGAGCCAGCGCGGACTTTCGGGTATTCCAACCACCAGTAAAGAATATATGATAGCAGGAATTGCCAAAACACCCAGCATATAACGCCAGTCATCGGCACCACCCACTCCTTTTAATAAATAATTAGAGAGAAAAGCCAACAGTATTCCAAAAACAATATTGAATTGATAGAGTGCTACTAATCGTCCGCGGTTGGCAGGCGTAGAAATTTCAGAGATATAAGTAGGTGCTGTCACAGAAGAAACACCAATCCCGATGCCACCAATAAAACGAAAAAAAGAAAAACTGTAAGGGTCAGGGGCCAATGCTGTACCCACAGCAGAAAGCGAGAATAGAATACCAATCCAAATCAGCACGTTCTTTCTCCCATACTTATCTGTTGGTATCCCACCAAAAATAGCACCTAATACTGTCCCCCATAAAGCCATTGACATAATAAAGAAACCGTGAAACCAAGGAGATGTGTGCCAAAGTTCCTTAATAGGCAAGTTGGCGCCGGAAATAACAACGGTATCAAAGCCGAAAATAAATCCCGCCAATGCAGCTGTGAGGGAAATGCGCATAAGATAGCCTGCTGCACCGGCCGATGTATTTTTTTCCAGAACCGCCCGGGTAGCTTGATTTGCTTCAGTAAACATACTTTGTAATTTATAAGTTGGGTAAGCGGATAAACAGTGCGTTGTTTTACTATTCTATCTGAACCCATCAAAAAAAGGTAATTATAATTGAATATGATGTAGTTAGTTAGCTAATAATGCTTACATAAACAGCCCTTTTGTAAGAAGTCACATAGTCTCTTTTTTAGGATAAGGAGTCATAAAAGGAAGCGTATTGATCCAGTAATAATTCCGCACAAAAAGCATTACCCGCTGTCCCATACACCTATTTGATATCTCTTCACGCTATGTTCCTTTATAAATGTTGACACTTTACCTACAGCCAAATCCTGAATTATATAAACTCTTTTAATAATTATATAACAAGCTGCTCTGTTAACGCAACTACTTTTGCGGCGGATTAAACCTACTGCTATGTTAAAACACGGATTTATGAAAAGAAGACCAAAACTGACGATTCTCTTTTACTTGTTATTTTTCTCACTATTAGCCGTTCCGGCTCTTGCGCAGGAGAAGTTCACTCTTAGTGGAACAGTTACAGCGCAACGAACTGGCGAAAAACTACCAAGTGCCACAATAACTGTAAAAGGAAGAAATGCAGCCACGTTCACAAATGAATATGGCTTTTACTCTCTCACTTTATCAAAAGGAACGTATACCCTTGAGTATTCAGCAGTGGGATTAGCTATGCAAACCATTACACTGACGCTGGATAAGAACCAATCACAAGACATCAGTTTAGCAAACAAGGAACAGGATCTGGAAGGCGTAGTAGTGGTGGCCAAAAAAAGTACACGTAGCTTAAGCAATCCTCAAATGGGCGTTGAGCGATTAAGCATCAGTGAAATCAAGAATCTCCCTGTTTTGCTAGGTGAACGCGATGTATTAAAGACCATACAACTACTTCCTGGCATCAAATCGGCTGGAGAAGGTGGCAGTGGCTTTTTTGTACGTGGTGGAGCGGCAGACCAAAATCTTATTTTGTTAGATGAAGCCACTGTTTATAATGCATCGCATTTACTGGGTTTCTTTTCCACTTTCAATTCAGATGCTATCAAAGACATAGCGGTATACAAAGGCGGCATGCCAGCCCAGTATGGCGGGCGTCTTTCTTCCGTACTGGATATCAAAATGAATGAAGGCAATAACAAAGACTACGACGTTAGCGGCGGCATTGGCCTGATCTCTTCCAAGCTGAATGTAGAAGGCCCGATTCAAAAAGATAAATCTTCTTTCCTGGTTTCTGCCAGAAGAACCTATGCCGACCTGTTTTTAAAACTGTCGCCTGATTCTACCATTAACAAGAACAAATTGTATTTCTATGATCTGAATACCAAGCTGAATTACAAACTGGGGAAAAACGATCATCTGTACCTCTCTGGTTATTTTGGCCGCGATGTACTGGGCTTCCAGGACAAGTTTGGCATCAACTGGGGCAATGGTACCGGCACATTGCGCTGGAACCACTTGTTCAACAGCAAGTTGTTTGTGAACACCTCGCTTATTTTCAGCAATTACAACTATAAGATCAATATCAAAAATGAAGCGAACGACTTCACCATCTTCTCCCAGATTCGCGATCTCAACCTGAAACAGGACTACCAGTGGTTTGCGGGCAGCCGCAACACCATTCGCTTTGGCTTCAACTCCGTTTACCATATCATTCGACCTGGCGAAGTAAGGGCTTCTCAAACTTCCGAAATCGATGACTTCTTCTTACAAAAAAGACGCGCCTGGGAAAACGCTGCTTATATCTCTAATACCTGGAAGGCCTCCGATAAGCTCAATCTTACCTATGGCTTGCGCACTACAGCATTCAGTGTATTGGGTGAGGGCAACTATTATACAATTGACAACAATGGGAAGGTAATCGATACCATGAGTTATAATAAAGGAGAGATTGTAAAGACCTATGTAAACGCAGAACCCCGCATAGCGGCAAGCTATCTATTGAATGCCTCATCATCCATAAAAGCAGCCTATGTACGTAATGTGCAGAACCTGCACCTGGTCTCTAATTCCACTACAACCAGCCCCACAGATAAATGGGTAGCCAGTTCAAATATCATTAAACCCGAAGTGTCGGACCAGGTATCGGTGGGTTATTATAAGAACCTGGCGGCCAACCAATATGAGCTAACGATTGAGGCCTACTATAAGGACATGCAAAATCAAATTGACTACCGCAATGGCGCTGACATCTATACCAATGATGCGATTGAATCACAATTGCTGTTTGGGAAGGGAAGAGCGTATGGCATCGAGTGGCTTTTGAAGAAAAAAGAAGGCCGCTTCAATGGCTGGATCAGCTATACCCTTTCCAAAACAGAGCGAAAATTCGATGGCATCAACAACAATAAGTGGTTCAATGCCCGCCAGGACCGCACGCATGATATTGCCATTGTAGGTTCCTATAAACTCAATGACAAGTGGACACTTTCGGCCAACTGGATCTTCTACACTGGTGATGCCGTTACCTTCCCTACCGGAAAATACACCGTTGATGACCGTGTAGTTTTCTACTATACTGAACGCAATGGGTACCGTATGCCCAACTATCACCGCCTGGACTTAGGTGCTACCAAGCAACTAAAAAAGAGAGGTCGCTATTCTTCCGAGTTAAGCTTTAGTCTTTACAATGCGTATGGCCGGGAGAATGCGTACACCATCAACTTCCGGGAAAGTGAAGACAACCCGGAGAAGACCGAAGCGGTACAAACCACGCTTTTCAAATACGTGCCTTCCATTTCTTACAACTTTAAATTCTAAGACCATGAACTATATACTATACTTCTTTATCACCATACTTTCTGTACTCTTTTTGAGCTCTTGTGAAAAGGTCATTGATGTAAGTGTGGCTGATGCTGATAAACAATACGTCATCGAAGGCATAATCACCAACGAGGCAGAAGGCTGCCAGGTGAAGATATCAAAAACGAAGTCCATTAGCGAGACCAACAGCTTTGCAGGTGTAACCAGCGCACAAGTAAAAATCACAGATGAAAATGGGACAGCAACCACTTTAACAGAAACCAGCACGGGTGTGTATCAAAGCAGCTTAATAGGTGTACCCGGCAAGCGTTATAGTCTGCAGGTAAACATTGGTGGCAAAACCTTTAGCGCCACCTCTCAAATGCCGCAACCCGTTTCGATAGACAGTCTTTATGTTTCGTCAATGAACTTTACCAATGAGAAGATGTATTATGCCAATGTGGCAATCATGGATCCAGTAGAAAAAGGAAATGCCTACCGGTACGTACAATACGTAAATGGTGTAAAAGGAAAAGATGTATTTCTGCAGAATGACGACATCTCTAACGGAAAGAAAATTACCAACTCCTTATATGGCCGCGACAACGATAAACTTAAAGTAGGCGACCAGATACGCGTAGAACTGCTATCCATCGATGCCGCCGTTTATAAGTTTTGGCTTACCCTATCGCAAAGTGCTACAGGCGATGGCAATTCAGCTTCTCCTGCTAACCCGGAGAGCAATATTAATGGCGGTGCCTTAGGCTACTTCAGTGCACAGGCTACCACCTCTAAAACGGTAACAGTAGAATAAGTCATTGTAAATAGCAAAACGGCAATAGATACACAATTCCATATTGTTTAGTTATGATTAAAGCCCTCTGTTTATACAGAGGGCTTCTATTTTTCACTAGTGTCGCCTTTTGCTTATGAAAAAGAAGACCTATGGGTTTATTCGATACCTATAATTATGCGTTCACTACATTAACCGGTTTCCCCTCCAAAAATGCAGCTATGTTTTTTACAGCCACATCCATCAACCGGGTCCTTGCTTCTTTTGTAGCCCACGCAATATGAGGTGTGATGATACAGTTTTTAGCAGACAGCAACGGGTTGTCTGCCGATGGCGGCTCCATGGACAGTACATCAATACCAGCACCAGCAATCACACCCGTATTCAAGGCATCAGCTAAATCTTTATCCATCACTAATGGTCCCCGGGAGGTGTTGATCAAAAAAGCTGAACGCTTCATCCGTTGCAGGTTGCTCCGATTGATCAACCCTTTGGTTTCAGCTACCAACGGCGTATGCAAGCTTACGATATCCGATTGATCCAACAACCCCTCTATAGATGCCCATCTAAAGTTTGTTCGATGTGTTTGTCCTTTTTGCGTTCGGCTGGCACCAATGATATTCATTCCAAAGGCTGTTGAAATATCGGCAACCTGTGAGCCAATATCTCCCATACCAATAATACCAATGGTTTTCCCTGCCAGTTCGATCAAGGGATAATCCCAAAAACAAAAATCCTTCGATTGAGACCACTTCCCTTCTCTGACACTATCGCTATGTTTTTGTACATGATGACAAAGCTCCAGGATCAAGGCAAAGGTTAATTGAGCCACCGATGCCGAACTATAACCTGGTACATTGGTCACGGGGATGCTTTTCTGTTTGGCCGCTTCCACATCAACCACATTATAACCAGTAGCTAAAACGCCTATATACTTCAACTGTGGCAACTGCTGAATATGACTTGCATTCAATACGGTTTTATTGGTCACCAGTATTTCCGCCATTTGAGCGCGTTCTAAAACCTTATCAGCCGGTGTTCGATCGTGAATGGTCACATCACCTAAGGATTGCAAGGCCGACCCATCCAGATCACCCGGATTTAAGGTATAGCCATCCAACACAACTATCTTCATATTACTATTTTGATCTTTTCCAAAGAAACGACATTCCTAAACGTTATTCATTTCATATCCATACAAACGAAAGATCAATATCCTAATTAACCGACTCCGTTGCATTGGTTTTCTTTTGATGCTTATTCTTCTTTGCAAAAGCCCCCAGATCTTTATACTTCTTGTATAATTCCTGGTAAACAGCACGCTTATTTTCTTCAGGATAGTATTCTTTTTCATAGCCTGAATGCATGGCAGCTTGCGCATCTCCTATTGCAGGATACACACCAGCTGCCGTAGCCGCAAACATAGCTGCCCCCAAGGCACATGCTTGTTCACTTTTTACAACAGCGATGGGCAGCTCAAGGATATTGGCAAGCGTTTGCATTACAAAGGCCGCTTTCTTTGATAGGCCGCCTAAGGCAATCACTTTGCTGATCGTCACACCTTCTTCTTCATAACGCTCCACAATGGCTTTTGATCCAAATGCAGTAGCCTCTACCAACGTCTTATATATACTCACCGCATCCGTTCCAAGATGTATTCCAGAAATCATACACTTCATATCCAGGTCCACATCTGGTGTACGGCGACCATTGATCCAATCAAGCGCCACGGCATCGGAAGCTGTTACTGGTAGAGTGGCTGCTTTATCATTCAGTGTTGGCAATATTTGTGCAATCATTTTATCAATCATGCCTTTAGGCAACGTATCACCAAAAAGCGTTCTTACAGGAAATGACAGTAACTGACTGAACCATTGAAAGAGATCGCCATAGGCCGATTGTCCGGCCTCCATAGCCAACATGCCCGGAATAATAGAGCCGTCTACCTGTCCACAAATTCCTTTTATGCAAATACCTTCAAAAAGAGATGTGGGAGCAATCAACATATCGCAGGTAGATGTGCCCATCACCTTTACCAAATGGAAGGGTTCGATCTTAGCGCCAACAGCACCAAAATGCGCATCGATGGCACCTACACCTACAACTACGTTTTCAGATAACCCTAACCGCCTACTCCATTCAGCAGACAATGTACCTGCTGCATGATCGGAAGTATAGGTTTCGGTATATAGACGAGAACGAAGTCCTTTCATGCGAAAATCCAAAGCCGACAAAAATTTGTCCGACGGCAGCCCGCCAAACTCCTCATGCCACATGGCCTTATGGCCCGCGGCACAACGACCTCTTTTGATAGAGTGAGGGTCTGTGTTTCCTGTTAGTAAGGCCGGTATCCAATCGCAATGCTCCAGCCAGGAATAGGCCTTAGCGGCCACCGCATCATCAATGCGTATCGTATGCAGGATCTTTGACCAGAACCATTCAGAAGAATACAAGCCACCGGAATATTTTGTATAATCTACTTCCCAAGTCCTGGCCAGTTCGTTTATTTCCCGCGCTTCTTCATTGGCCGTATGATCCTTCCAAAGAATAAACATGGCATTGGGATTGTCGGCAAATTCGGGCAACAAGGCTAAGGGAGTGGCCTTTTCATCCACAGCTACAGGCGTTGATCCTGTTGTATCCACAGAAATACCCACCACTCCACTCTTAACCGTATCCGAAACCTGACTAAGCACTTGTGTAATCGATGCTTCCAAGCCTTCTATATAATCCAGCGGATGTTGCCGGAATTGGGCATGCGCCGGATTACAATACAACCCTTCTGCCCACCGCTTATAGCTATGTACAGCCGTAGCTACCTCCTCGCCGGTATGTGCATTCACTAATAAAGCACGCACCGAGTCGGTCCCAAAGTCGACACCAATAACATATGAACTCATAAAGAACGCTTTTTACAATGATTCGTTTCCAAACTTTACATCACCACAAAAATGAACATCGATACCTAGTTCAGCCAGCGCAGCTGCTTTGATACGACAGGCGCGATGTGCCTGGTCCAAATCGAGAGTATATACTACATGAATATGATTGGCCTTGTGCCTGGCCATCATTTGATCCCGGCTTACACCATGCAGCACCGCATGCATTATAGGCCATTGGGATGTGGTCTCTTGCCAACGGCGTTGTGTTTCCTCCTCTGGTAAGGCTACTACTTCACCTACACCCAAGTCGCACTGCAAACGATTATCCATTACATAAATGCGGCTCCATACAATAGCTCCCGGCTTACTAACACCTTTTAAGCTGCCACCGCCCAAGCGGAAGTACATGCTAGGCTGACGTTCACTACTGGCCCCTTTATATCCATCAATAAAGTGTGCAGGAGGCGCTGCACCTGAGATGAGGAATACCCATACAAAGGCATCAATCCCATTTCCTTTATAATGTTGACCCCAACGCAAGTCGTGCAGTGTGTTCTCTCCAGGCATACCCATCTCGCGCCATAGATGATACGTCACTAAGGCATCAATACCGGCACATTCATCTACTTCATTGAAGTGCGGCATCGCTTCATTGGCGTATAGCAATCTGCCATCTTCTGAAAACGCAGGTGGACGTTCCTGGTTGTTCAATAAGCCCTCTACGAGGTCACTGGCTACTGTTAGATCTTTTAACCCTTGCTGGTATTGAATACCGATCGTATCACAGCCAAACTCGTCGGCAATACGTAAGGCCGCGATATACATTTTACACTGCTCCAGCGTTTGTTCTTTTGTCAATTCTTCAGCACCATTGGTTCCCCAATTAAAGCGCATACCCTTTTGCACCAGCCAGTCCAGTACTGCGGCAGCTTCTTCATCTTTTACGCTCAGCATACGCGCATATAAAGTAGCCTGGCTCAAGCGTTCTTTGAATATGCCAACATCATGTAATAGTGCATCAGGCACAATGGCATTATACATACCCATACAACCCTCATCAAAAACGCCCATTATGGCTTTATTGTGTTTCAGGCGCTGAGCAAATGAGCGGCCTTTATGCTCTTCCTCTCCAGGTATCTTTACTAAGTCATAGCTAACTACATGGCTCTGATCATGCTTGATAACACCAGTGTCTAACCATTCCTGTAAACCATTTACAAAAAAGGGATCATCAAAGGTTTCACTCCACAGCGTGCTGTATTCAACGCCTGCTTTTGTCAGTGAGCCATTCATATTTAACATACCTACCAATCCTGGCCACATGCCGCTCCAATTTGCTACGGTAAGAATGGGGCCCTTGTGCGTAGACAAGCCTGCTAACACATGATGGGTATACTGCCAAACACTTTCAGCCACCACAATAGGCTGATGAGGGTTGATGTTTTTAAACGCCTCAATTCCCATTCTCTGAGAGTCAATGAAACCATGCTTTTTTACCGGATCATATGCGTGAGCCCGTTTAATGGTCCAGCCTTGCATTTCAAAAGCGCGGGCCAATTGTAATTCCATTTCTTCCTGGGCAGCCCAACAACTTTGATTGGCGGAAAGTCGCAAATCGCCACTGGCAACCAGTAAAACCTCATTTTCTTTAAACATGGTAGATGTGTATTAAAAAAGTTGAATAATTGATACTAACAGCAAAAGGTTGTTGAACCGGAAGGATTAAAACGCCAGAAGCGTTCTCTAAAAGAGATAGCAAGCCATCCGTATAGCAACATCGTTTGCAAGCTTTCGCCCACTCGTATAGAACATTTAGAAGTTCCATCTATTGAACACAAGTGAGGGAGTGTATTCTTACAAATATCCTAGGAATGCTAAGGGGATTTCTACCTGTTTTTACCAACTTACTATACGATCTTATCATAAGCTGGTTCCATCATATTAAATAATCCAGTATATTTAAAAAGGCGGTGATCTGCTACTACCGGCACCTCGTTCTTGTGTATGCTATAGGGGTTGTAATAAACAAAGCCCCTGATCTGCCTGTAACATTTTTAAAAAGATCGTATTCAAGCACTTATGAAGCCACATTTTCACAAAGTTCCTGTGAGCTTGCAAAGCTCATTCAGTATCCGCCACGACGTACAGCGCTGTTTTCCAACAACCTGGCACTTGCATCCAGAATTGGAACTGCATTATGTTATTAAAGGCGAAGGGGTTCGCTTCATTGGTGATAATATCAGCAACTTCTCACCGGGCGAGATCTTATTTATGGGTCAGAACCTGCCCCATACCTGGCGGTGTAAAGAGGAATATTTCCAGGAGGCCTCCAACCTGCAAGTGGAAGCCATTGTACTACAGTTCTTACCTACTTGCCTGGGCAAAGATTTCTTAAGCCTGCCTGAGGCTTACCTCATTCCAAAACTGCTAGAAAAAGCAAAGAGAGGCATGGTACTGGGCGGCAAATCAAAAGAGAAAATTGGCGAGTTAATGTTTGCCGCATTGCAAGCCACCAATCTTGACCGCATTATACTACTGCTCTCCATTATTAAAATACTGGCGGAATCAAAAGACTACCATTCAATTTCTTCACCACATGCCTTTTATAAATCAGACGATGTAGAAACACAACGATTGAATACAGTTTGCGCCTATACGCTGGCCAATTACAAGAAAAACATTACCCTTGAAGAAATAGCCTCCATCAGCAACTTAAGCGTTACTTCGTTTTGCCGCTATTTCAAACAAATGACCAATAAGACCTACAATGATTTTTTAACAGAGATCCGTATCAGTCATGCCTGCCGGCTATTGATTGAAGACCGGCTTCCAACAGAACTGATTTGTTTTCAGTGCGGCTTTAATAACATCTCTAATTTCTACAGGCACTTTAAAAACATTACTTCATTAACACCTTTAGAGTACAAAAGGGAGTATTTAAAAATGCCGGTAAATGCCTAACCTCCGATAGCTATAGGCCAGCAACATCCAATAGGAAAATGTGCAGGTATTTACCTTTCTCGCCTTTCGTATAACGGTTATAGGCAAGTTGTTTTCCGTTATTAGACCAGACCACCCCACCTACAGGGCGCTCTTCATCCGAAAAGGATGGTAGCAATTGAGTGGTTTTACCAGTAGAAAGTTCTGTTACGTACAAGGTATTATTTCCTATATAGGCCAGCTTGGTATCATCAGGACTAAAATTGAACATGCCCTGAATGGAAAACGCATTATGCGTTAGCTGTTTACTATCGCCTCCATTGGGAGACACACAAAAGACTTGGATATGTCCATTTTCATCAGAAGAAAGAAAGGCAATGATTGATCCGTCTTTCGTAGAACGCAACCAATGTCTCGGGCCCTGCACGCCGTTATTCGTATAGGTAACGCGGCGTTGTGTAACGCCTGCCGGAACATTAGGTCGACTAGTAGCTGTTCCCTCCAGTGGTTTACCGGGACGCTCTTGCCTGATATCGTTTGGCAGATCAACAACAAAGACTTCCGTTTTCAAGTTTCCGTCCTTATCGCGTACATGCCCTTGAAAAGCAATAGCCCGCTCTTGTCTACTTCCGTCTTTATGCACATAGCCACTCTTGCCAATCCAGGTTTCATCAAAAGCTTTTTCAATTTCATCGGTGCCCCACCTGGGTTGTTCTGTAACTTCAGTAACAATAGCCGAAAACATTTCGCCTGTAAAATTCTCTGCTGAATCAGCATCGGTTACTTCTACCCGAGCTGGCATCATCACACCCACTACCCGCAGGTCTTTTATGGATTGATCTACCAGGCTGTGTTGCTCCAATACATAGTCGTTATAGGTATAGCTTATCCACCGACCATCGCCACTGAACGAGTGTGCATGTGTACCACCACGCAATGCGCCCTTCGTAAAAGGATGGTCCACATCACGGGCATCCATTGCAATTGGTTTTAACGGATTCGCTATATCAATGCCAATACAGGAACGTCTTGCAAAACCGTAAGGCTGTTTCTCATTGGCATTGGTTAAACCACGAAGAAAAATCACCCGATCCTGGATAGGAGAAAAACTGGCAGCACCAACGCCCGGGCCAAACGCTGTTTGGTTTTCGGTATGATATACGGGCTTTACTTCACCCGTTTCTACATTCACAATACCAATGGTACCGGTGCGACTAATATGTGTATCCTCATTTCTTGTGTCAAAAACAATCCATTTATCATCTGCAGAAAAGCATTGCGTATGGTTGATGGTAAATCCATGTTCGCCATACGTCAATTGCTTCTCCTGCAGTGCATGACCTCTCAAATCATCCATAGCTTGCGTATTAAAAAGAAGTAAAAATAAGAAGGGATAGAACTTTGCGCTTAGCATCAGGCAGGCACTTCCAACTGAAGCGTTCTTTCCAGCTCCAGATATTCGTTTAATAAGGCATCTATTTTCCTTGTATCAACTATTGCTGCAGATTGACCAGGGATACGAACCAGTGTAGAAATATTCAGACCTTGCTTTTGCAGGCAATACTTGGCAGAGAGTGGATAGTGATCGTGCATGACATCCATATGCCGAACAAAAAACTCCTGAACCATTGCCACTTCTGCTAGCAGTTCCGGCTTATCATAATTATCACACAACCATACAATCAATCGTGGGAAATAATTACCCTGGATGCAGGAGAGCCCTGCAGCACCCGCTTTTAGTGATTTCACAGCGTTCACCATATAGGCGTCATACAGTCCAAAGCTATGCCCCTCACCTGCTTTGATCTTCTCACGTACTTGTGTAATATCCAGGCAGGTATCCTTATGATAAGTAACCCGTCCTGTTTTTACAAATAAGGCCAGCTGTTGTGCCGATAGTAAGCGTTTATAGGGAACAGGACATTCATAGAAACCGATAGGAATATCTTCTGTCGCCTCTAATAGTTTAAAAACTCTTTCATTAAAAACCTCATCACTTTCCTGCTTTTCTGCAATGATAGAAGTAATAGCAATTACAGCCTGTGTGCCCGTATCATTTATCCGCTTTATGAACTCGGCCTGCTTTTCTAAAGTCTTATCAAATGTACCTGTAGCTACCACAGGCACTGTTCCGTTAGCCACTTTTACCACATGCTTTACTACATGGATTCTTTCTTCTTCGGTCAGCTCATACATTTCACTGGAAAGACAGTTGGCAAAAAGTCCCCTGGCACCTGCCTGCAGGTAATATTCTGTTAATTGGGTTAGCCCATCATAGTCAACTTTACCTGTTGCTGTGTATGGTGTCAGCATAACAGGAATAAATCCTTTGTTCATAATTATTTTTTTCAAGGTGTTGAAATCAATTAGAGGCATCTACCCTCTACATACTTGTTTCTAACTCTACAACTTGTAGTGGTTCCTCTTTACGTTTTCTTTTTGATTGTGTAAGTGCAAGACCGATCAGGAAGATGGTGAGTGTTCCCACCACAATGGTCATATTTGTATGCAATGGATTACGTAAGAACTCATACTGTTGTGGCAACTTAGCGGAAAAGGTTAACCATAAGATTACCACAATGCCTATGATCGTAGCCGTTAGTGCTTCTGCATTTTTAGTTTGGCGGCTAATAATACCAAGAAGGAAAAGACCCAGCATACCACCGGCAAATATGCCAGAGAGCTGCCACCAGATATCTAACACACTTTTTACGCCAATCATAGCCAGCCCTGTACACAAACCGAATAAGCCGAATACCACTGTGGCAATATGAAGTGTTCGTAAGGTGCGAGAATCAGACAGGTTGGGTTTAAAATAGCGTTTATAGATATCAACTGTAAATACCGTTGCTGATGCATTCATACCCGAACTAATGGTACTCATAGCCGCTGATAACAGCGCGGATACAACCAGACCTAATATACCTGTTGGCATTTTACTTACCATAAAGAAGGGCATTACTTTATCACCATAATCTTCAGGTCGTAACGAAGCGGCCATCTGGCTGATCTGTGCAGATGTAGCCGCAGCACCTAATCGTTCTGCCGCCACCTGCTGTCGTACAGTTTCTATTTGTTCCGGATGGATCTGGTAATAGGAATAAAGGGCGGCTCCAATGATGAAGAACAAAAGTGACGCGGGTACATACATGGCCACACACAGCCATAAGGACCGTGACGCTTCCTTTTGTGAAGCCGCCGTATGATAGCGCTGCACATAATTCTGGTCCATCCCAAAATTATTCAGGTTGATAAAGAACCCATAAAACAGCACCACCCAGAAGGTCGATTCTACAAAATTGGGTGATATACTTCCCAGGCCGAACTTTTTATCACTAACTCCAATCTCTATCATTTTCGACACACCACCTGGCATATCGGCAATAATCAAATAGAGGATCAATAGGGCACCTAATGTTTTGATAATGCCTTGTATTACTTCCGTCCATATAACAGCTTCCATACCCCCTAATACGGTATACAAAATGATGCAGGCACCCATCACCACCATGATGGTAGACATCGGGTAGCCAATCAAGGCCTGTAGGCTCAAAGCAATACCAAAGAAGATGGAACCCATTCTTGCCAACTGGGTCAGCAGGAAGCACACCACGGTATAGGTACGGGCCCATGGTCCAAAACGATGTTCAAGATGCGTATAAGCCGATATTTCGCCAGATTTACGATAGAAGGGGACAAAGTATTTAGAAGCTACCCAAGCTGCAAAGGGCATAGAGATACTAAAGACAAATGCATTCCAGTTACTGCCAAATGCCTTACCCGGTACACCCAGGAATGTATTACTGCTCAAAAAGGTAGCATAGATAGACAACCCAATGGCCCAACCAGGAATAGAACCTGATGCCTTTGTAAATTGCTCGGCACTTTTATTTTTCCGGGAAAAATAAACGCCCACCACCACCATGGCCAACAAGTAAAGGGCAATTATCGAAAGGTCTAAAATGGGAAGATTTTTCATTCAAGAGAATTAAGAAACAACAAATACTAAAAACCAAATAACAAATACCAAGAAGCAAATTCAAAATGATAAATGCGAAACTGGTAAGAACAACAAACAATAATTGATATCATACAATGCTGCACCCTTTGAATAGATATCAGCTATGCTGTACTGTTATACTAACTACTGCTGGATACTAAAACTATTTCTGTTCTAACACCACGTGCTTAATGCTTTTACGATCGTAGGTATAAGTGATATGCACTTTACCATCTTTTGTTTGAATGACGGCCGGGTAGCTAAATTCCTCTGTAGTACCATCTTCTAAAACAGCGATATCTGTCCACTGCGCGCCATCTTTGGATACCGCCACATTTAGCTTGGCTCTTCCAGTTGACCACTCTTTACCTCTAATGGTAGGATTGTAGACCAATAACTGCCAACCATTTTTCAATGTCACAGCATCGGTACCAGAGTTCGGATTCAAGATGTCTGTTTTGCTTAATGCACCCCAGGTTTTTCCATTATCCTCTGAAAAGGCTTGTACCACCCTGTCGTGTCTGCTTCTGCAAAGAATTTGCAGCTTATTATTGGCATAGCTCAAAATACTAGGCTGTATAACATTGAACTCGGTCTGTACATCTACAGGAATGATCTGCCACGTAGCACCCAGGTCCGTTGTCTTTTCAATATGCACTTTCCAACTTTCCCTGGTCTCGGTACTGGAAGGCGCTAAGATGGTACCATCCGCCAATTGAATAGGTTTATTCTTAATGGGCCCCAATACGCCATCCGGTAATTTCACAGGGGCTGTCCATGTTTTCCCATCATCCATTGATGTACGCACCATCCCCCACCAGTCGCGTGGTGATGGGCCTTCTTTATAGAATAAGAAAACCTTTCCTTCTTTTGCCTTAAAGAGCACCGGGTTCCAGGTAGGATAACGCAAGGTATCATTAATGATCCCATTCGCCATTTCTACCGGCTGCTTCCATTTACCATTTTCTTCTTCCGAAAGCCAGATGGCTACATCTTTGTGTCCTTCCCGCGTGCCGCCGAAATAGGCGACTAAACGCTTACCCGGCTTTACCTCCAAAATGGTAGATGCATGGCACTCACGGAAGGGTGGATTATTAAATAGCAGTTCTTCCTGCGCTTTTACCCAGGTACCTTGTCCATAGCAAAAAGCTACTTGTGAAAAAAGGGCTATTGCAAGTGTTTTAATGTGTTTCATAATTAATCGTTTGTTCTTTTACCCATTACTGGTATGTGATAATCAAGGCTACAAACCCAGTAAAGGCTTTGCATTTTAATAAACAGAATAACAGCAGCACACCGGTGTCAGTAGTTCAGCGTGCTGCATGTTCCAGGTTATTAATAACCTGTATTCTGTTCCAACTTTGCACTGAAGTTGGCATCGATTGCTGTTTGAGGAATTGGGAAAAATTCGTGTTTATCTTGAATTGTTGTTCGTGTGCTTTGTAACAGGCTGTATTTGCGAACGCGCTCTACCAGCTTACCCATTCTTGTTAATGTACGGCGCCTGGGTTCTTCTGAAATTAACTCACGCGCACGCTCATCCAAAATATAATCCAGTGTAACACTACCTGGAGCAACAGGTTTTGCTTTCGCTCTTGCTCTTATTACATTGATATCATCAGCAGCCTTTGCAGGATCACCTTTTCTTAAATAAGCTTCTGCACGAAGTAAATAGGTTTCTGCCAGGCGGTAGATGATGGCATCTTTTCCTGTACGGCCAGATGTATTGGTATTGTTCCAGGGCTTGCCTTCTACTTTGCGAGGGTAGGCATAAATGTTACGCATAGTGTCTTCCTGGTTTGTCTTCTGCTCTACAGGCTTACCAAAGTAAGCCGCAGAAGCGGGGTTGTTATACAAGAAGCTGCGACGCATGTTATATACGGAATTACGGATATCGTTACTCCAGTCGCTACTCCATATATCATACAGGTAATAATTGGTTCCGCGAATAGGACCCGTACCGCGACCCAGGCTATCTACAACCAACATGGCACCACCGCTTGGATCTTTAATTTTCGATAAGAACGGCGCCCATTGTCTGATCATGCTGTTTCCTCCTTGAGAACCGCCACCACCAGCAGTAAAGTTTTCAAACTGCCAGGCGTAGATCGTTTCCAGGTTGCCTGTGCTACGGTTTTGGTTACCTTCTACAAACAGATCAGAGTACACATCGCCAGGTTGATCTTTTTGCACACCAAAACGATTGGTCATGATCTGGTACAAGCCAGAATTAATAACCGCGGATGCACTTGCAATTGACTTATCGTAATCGCCAAGGCTGATGTATACTTCACTCAACAGATGATCTGCTGCTGCTTTTACAATACGACCTTCTTTTGTTTTAACAACAGTAGCAGGTAACCACTTAGAAGCAAACTCCAGGTCACTCTTAGCCAACTCATACACATCTTTTCTAGCCGCCCGTACGAAATCTGTTTTGGGAGCAGAATAGATCTCTTTTACAATAGGCACACCGCCGTATAAATTGGCCAATAAATTATACGTATAGGCTCTAAAGAATTTTGCTTCTGCTATCACTGCATTCTTCTCCGCTTCAGTGGCCCAGATGGAAGCCGACTCCGGCTTTTCTGCATAAGTTATTACCGTGTTAGCACGCAGGATCATTTGCGTATAGGCCCAGTTCCAGATGTTTACCACTTCGCGGGTAGCTGGGTTTAAGTAAGAATTATAGTCCTTATAAAACACAAACTCTACCCCCGCAGCAGATGCCACATCGGTACCAATGAAGTTCATGATATAGGTCTGATCATCCATGGTCATTTCTTCCCGGGCTGCCTGGTGCAAGCCTACCAGGTAGGTTTCAAAACCAGCTTTTGATGTTAATACGGCATCTGAACTCAATGAAGATAAAGGTGCTTCATCCAGCAGATCCTGTTTGCATGAGTTGAAAGTAAGCAGGCAAAGTGCCAGCGGCAATGCCCAAAAGCTTTTATTATTTATTGTCTGTTTAAAACTGTACATAACAATATTTTTAATTAAATGAATGGTTGATAGTAATGATTAAAAACCTACGTTAAGACCGATGGTTAATGAACGTGGCATTGGATACAAATCGCCAGGCTGCGTACCGCCTACTTCCGGGTCTGCGCCTAACCAATCAGTGAAAGTGTACAGGTTCTTACCACTTACAAATACTCGCAGGTTCTGCAACTTCACTTTAGATAACATATCCTTAGAGAACTCATACGCCAGTGATACATCCTGTATCCGTACGAAGTTGCGGCTCATATACCAGTTGTGTCCCAACGGGTTATTATATACCAGCGAAGGACGTGTAGCTGATTTATTTTCAGCTGTCCAATAACCGGCATCCATTTGGTTCAAGCCTCTACCCGGCGCATTTGGACTAACGGCTGTATTTAACAGCGGGAAGGAAGAGATCCAACCTTGCATGCCATTTACAAATACAGACAGTGACAGATTACGATACTTAAAGTTGTTGGTAATACCAAAGCGGTATTTAGGCTGACCACCTGAACCTACAATGGCTCTATCATTAGCATCGATCTTCTTATTACCATCTACATCTTTCAGGCGTACAAAGCCAGGTTTTGAACCGGCAGGAATATTATCGCCTTCCTGGTAAATGCCATCAAACACATAGTCGAAATAGGTAGTAATAGGCTGACCAATAAACCATCTGTTAGAAATATCATCATCTTCTTTACCATCATTGTTGATATCAGAGCCATAAAGATGTACGATCTTATTTTTATTGTGAGAGAGTACAAAATTGCTGGTCCACTCAAAGTTCTTTCCCTGAACGTTTACAGAGTTAAGTGACAGTTCTATACCACGGTTATTGGTTTCACCGATGTTGGTGAAAATACTGCTGTAACCGGTAAGCGTTGGGATGGTACGTCTTACTAACAAGTCGCGTGTATCACTATTATACACTTCCACTGTACCACCTAATCTTCCATTCAGTACGGTAAAGTCTAAACCCAAATTGGCGGTATTCGTTGTTTCCCATTTCAGATTAGGATTCGCCATAGAAGATGGGAATACACCAACAGAAGTAGATCCACCATCTGCAAACACATACTGTGTAGTGTTTGAAAGACCTAATGATTGATAGGGGTTAATAGCCTGGTTACCTACAGAGCCATAGGATAATCTAAGCTTCAACATATCAATAAACTTATACCGGCTCATGAACGACTCATCAGATAAGATCCATGCAATGGAGCCTGAAGGGAAAGTGGCGTACTTATTATTTTCAGCAAATACGGAGCTGGCATCTCTACGGGCAGTAAGCGTTAACATGTATTTGTTTCTAAACTGGTAGTTAACACGAGCCATAGACGAAATACCCTCTGATGCATCTGCAGCAGATGTAGTACTCAGTACTGTACCCAAACCCAGGTTGTTATAACCCAATGCATCTACACTAAGCTGTGATGCTGTAGCGGTAGTGCTTTCCGTTTCGCTGTGATTACGGCCATACAGGAAGGTAAAATCAACGTTATGATCTCTGGCAATCTTGCGCTTGTAGGTAAGGATGTTTTCCAACACCCAGTCAAAGCCTTCAAAATTGTACTTTGTGGCGCTGGTAGTATTATTAGTCAGGTGTTTGTCCTGGCGGAAGAAGTCATAGTTGTGGTTCCAACGATAGTTTGGAGAATAATTCATACGGTATGACAGGCCTTTCACAAAAGGCACGTCTACCTTAGCATAGAAGTTGCTAAACAAACTATTATTGATCTCTTCGTTTGTGGTTAACAGTGGAGCCCTGAGGGGGTTACCATACGCCTGGTCTTCTGCAACAATATACTGCGTAGGCTCACCGTCTGGATAAAACCAGTTTCCTAATGGGCTGTTGGTATAAGCAAAGCTTAGATCAGCACTTACACCAGACAAGTCGCGCTGTACAAATGTGGCATTGGTACCGATGTTCAACCAGTCGGTGATTTTAGTATCTAAGTTGGCACGCAGTGATGTACGTTTTTGATTATCGTTATAGATCAACCCTTTCTCGTCTACCAGGCCGGCAGACAGGTAATAGTTCACCGCTTTTGCTCTTCCGGAAACACTCAGGTCATACGAACTGATTCTTCCTTTTTGTGAAGCCATTTCCCATGGATCGTGCGAAACACCATTCTTATAATTGTCTGCTTCTGATTTGTTCAGATAGTCGAGGATCTTAGCAGGATCTGCTTCCAGGCCAGATTGCTTGCGGTAGTCAAGCTTGCTTTGTACATAACGCTCTGTATCAAAGGTCTTCATCTTATAAGCCCAATCTGAAACGCCATGAAATGTATTCACACGAATTGTTGGCTTTTCAGTAACGCCTTTTTTAGAAGTAACCAGTATAACACCATTGGCAGCGCGCGAACCGTAAATGGCCGCCGCACTAGCGTCTTTAAGAATGTCCATAGACAAGATATCATTCGGATTAATATCAGCAAGGCTACCGCCAAAAATAATACCGTCTAATACCACTAATGGATTGTTGGATGCACTCAATGAACGAGGACCGCGGATCAGGATGGTACCACCCTGGCCTGGACGTCCGTTGTCCGTAACCTGAACACCGGCAACACTTCCTCTTAAGGCCTGTGTAATGTTGGTATTTGGCAGGTTTTCGCTACGTGACAGATCTGCTTTAGCAACAGCACCGGTAATGTTGCGTTTTGATTGTGTACCATAACCCACTACTACCACCTCATTTCCCGTTATGGTCTTTGGCGTTAGCATAAGGTCAATACTGCCATTACCGCCAACCACCACTTCGCTGTTCTCATAGCCTACAGACGAAAAAACCAGGACATCATTCGGCCCCTTTACAGTTATTGTATAATGTCCACTGGCATTAGAGGTTGTACCTACTGTTGAATTTTTCACAACAATATTTACCCCTTCCAGTGCTTCTCCTTTTGTATCTCTTACAGTTCCTTTAATAGTAGCCGTTTGCGCACTTGCTGATACAGAAAGTACACCAACGAGCAGCAGTAATAATGTTAGGTTTTTAAAATGCGGCAGCTTGTTACAAGCGTGCTGAAGGCATAGGGATAGCTCCCTGAAGTTTAATTTTCGATTCATACAGCAACAATTGAGGAGGTTAGAGATAGTAGTTAACGATCCATTTGTGTTTTATAAAAGTAGAATCTCATAACCCGCAATCCTTATGGCTTCTTGGCTAATTATTATACGATCTTACCATTTAGAGAAATGCGGGATGAGAAAAAGAAAACGTGAAAGGTGAAAGGTGAAATTTAAAATCCTAAATCATACATCAGCCATTTCAAATTTCAGATTTTAAATTTCAAACTAGTGTTTGTGCGGGTTTAAAACTCCGTAGCTTTTGCAACGACTCGCTATAAGCATCTTTTATGAATTTGCTATCATAGCTATAGGTTACAAAGCGCATTCCCTCCTTCACCCATTTTTCTACATACTCCATTTTGGAGAAATGAATACCGGGCGCTACATCGTATTTGTTGCATTGCTCAATTATTTCATGGAAGGCTTCTTCCAATCGGGGATGTTCCAACTGACCAGAAATGCCCATATCCTGAGACATATCGGCCGGGCCAATCATTACTGCATCGATGCCTTTATTGGAAAGTATTTTACCGACATTATTTACGCCCTCTTCACTTTCAATTTGGATGATGTTCATCAATTCTTCATTGGCCCATTGGGTATAGGCCGCCTGGCTGTAGTCGCCAAAAAGGGTAACTGTTTCAGACAAGCTAACACCGCGCTTTCCTAAAGGCGCATACTTGGTAGCATTGATAATGCGCCTGGCTTCTTCATCTGTTCTTACCTGGGGCAGTATTAAACCCTCAGCACCCACATCCAGCATTTGCGCCATTTGGTGGTATAATTTGTCGGGCACACGAACATAAAGGTCCATATCTACATACTTAGATGCCAGGCAGAAATTACTGAGGGTCTCTAGATCATAATCATTGTGCTCGGTATCCAGGATCACATAATCCCAGTGCTGGGAAGCACAAAGGGCAACGGCTTGCGGCGTGCGCAACATCCGCAACATGGTACCATAACAGATACCTCCTTCCCGTAAGATCTTTTTAACACGGCTTGACTTTAGTTTCATCATCTTATTTATTATAGAATTTGAGATTTGAAATTTGAAATCTCTAGTACAAACTAGGATTTTGTATTAAAAGGCCCTATTAGACAGGCTTTTAATATCTTCTTTTTTAGCAGTAAATACAATTGAAAACGTCCACTCTACTTGCTTCTGTGCTTATCTATTCTGTTATAGATCCACCGTTTATAGGGCAAAATATGGGGCTTGAAAAATAAGCTATCTGACCCAATGGAGCGTAAACCATTTAAGGATTACACTGTCATTAGATGGCTACATCTGGGGAATTTGAGATTTGAGATTTGTTTTTTGGAATTTTTCTCTCGCCATCTCCAATTTTCTTATTCAACAGCATATAAAAAGCCCCGGCTGCCTCATTTGGTCAAATCAAGGAACTGCCGGGGCTAAGAAAGTACAATTATAGTGGTTTAGTTGCGGAAGCAGGAGCTTCAGTTACTGGGATCAACCAAACCTCTGAAACCTGCGCCCCACGGCCGCTACCCCCTAAACCGGCAGGGCGTGTCCATGATAAACGCAACTGGCCATTTTCAGTCAGCGAAGTGGGCAGATCAAACTCCACTGGCTGTAAGTTCATTTCTTTGGCACGCATTGGATGCACGGTATATGAACCATTGGCCATTAATTGAATATCAGACTTTGCCTCCGCACCATATACTAT
Source organism: Flavisolibacter tropicus (assembly GCF_001644645.1). Lineage (NCBI taxonomy): Bacteria > Pseudomonadati > Bacteroidota > Chitinophagia > Chitinophagales > Chitinophagaceae > Flavisolibacter > Flavisolibacter tropicus. The sequence continues at coordinate 2,793,099 of NZ_CP011390.1, forward strand.
CCGCAGGCGGTATTGCGCATTTTTATTCAAATTCGTATATAGCATCTCTAATGGACGATCGTGTAAAGACTCGGCAAACGTAGCCGCCGATACACGGGCCGTATTATCTTGAAAACGAACGGTAAAGCCCGACATAGGCGCCTGCAAGTAGGCAGGGTCATCGTCATAGCTGGTACCCTTTACCAAATGCGGTTGTGCATATGGGTTACCAAGGTCATCATAGAAACCACCAGCACCCGGGTTGTTGTAATTCAAAATATCATTGATCATGCGCAAGCGATCGGCCTCTGTTGACAGCTTTTCTACTTCAGCCAGGCGACTGTTTAACCAGGGCGCATTTGTTAATGGGAAGTCGATCAGATCGAGGTTGGCGCCGCGGCCAATGGCAATGGCTTTGTATTTGGACACACTTAGCTGCATGCGTATGCTTTGATAAAGGGCTTCGGCCAGCTCAAATGCCCGGCCTCTGAATATAGAAGGCGAACAGTTGTTTCTATCCAACGCTTGTTTAGCGGCTTCTATTGCAGAAACTGAACCCAGTAAAGGTGCTTTACGGAGTATCTCCATTGCTTTTTCTTCCTGGGCCATTTCCGTGATCAGGCGACTACGTAACGATGCATCGTAATAGGCTCTGTACATAGCCTGCTGAAAGCGCCAGTTTAACAGTTGCGAAGGGGTAGCTGTACGCTCCATATCCTGGAACTGCAGCAAGGTTGTTTGCACCGTTTGGTTTACCGCCAATGGACCGCGCCAGTTCTGCTCCAGAGATAACAAACCCTGTGCAAAAGCATCGGCCTTGTCAGCGCCAATAAAGTAGCGACTATAATCAGTAAGAATGCTGGTAATATCTGCAGAAGCATCCCAACCCAGGCCACTCCATACAAACTTGTTTACATCATCATTACAGCCCTCTGAGTAGGTAAGAAAGCCATGTGCCATAATCGGCTGCAGCTTACGGAATATATTGGCTTCATCGATAGGGCGCGGGTTGATCGGCTCGCGATTTAGTGTATATCTGTAAGCAAAGTCCCAATCCGGTACTGGGTATTGCGCACGGATGGTATGCGTGATATCCGGGTAAAAGCGAAGCTTGTAACGCTTTGGCAATTTAGCGCTAAGATCCTGTATACTTTCCCGCTGCTGTGGGCCAAACACAATCCCTTCCAGCCAGATAGGTTCGGCTTTCATGAGCTGGTAGAAATCATTCATCCAATCGGCGGTGAAGCCCTGTGGTGACATCCACATTTTAGCACCCGGATGCAGCTTTTGCAATTGTGCCGTCTGCTTTTCCAACATCGGGAAAAGATCTTTCGGTGGTGTATGGCCCGGATCGCCACCCGGTACAAAAACAGCATCTACGCGTGGCAACTGACGAAGAACATCACCCCACTCCTTCACTGCTTTTTGAACGGTAGCAGGGTCTGCATAGCTTTTTTCCAGGGCCGGATACCAGACCCAACACTCAATGCCGTAATCGGCCGCAATGCGCGACATTTCGGCCATCATTTTTATTTGCGGAAGCGGGAAGTGCGGACTGGTGGAATCATCATCTGATACCGGCGGGATCAATTCAATAGCATTGGCGCCAAAGATCACCAAGTCGCGAATGTATTGCTCCCACATTTTTACATCCCAGGCATCGTATGAATTAGTTTTAGGACGGTAACCCAACTGGTGGCCGCGCAAGGGATATTGCGGTGCCGTGTTGATAGCAGTATTAGCATTCAACGAAACAGTAGCAGGACTATAGTTTAACAGGCGTAACAGACGACCAGCGCCATAGAGTACACCACGTGCATCGTTACCGGCTACAATAATTTGATTTTGCTTTGTACAAACAATCTGGTATCCTTCTGGTTTATCGGCATTGTTCGTTGTTAAGCTATTGGCCAACTCCGGATAGGCACGGATCAATTCCGACCGGCGTCCCAGTACAACAGAGGTCTTGCCCTCCTTTGCCAATTGATCTTCTATGGGCCAACGAACCATGCTGCGCTTTTCTACTTCTTCGAGCAACATTTCAGCAGCTTTTCGCTCTTGTTTACTCATGCCTGGTGCCAGTACCAAACTAGCTGCCGATAAATTAATGGAGGGAGCAACTTTCACTACGGGCACAACTTTTACTTCTTGTTGCGTTACAGTAGTAGCGGCCGTTTTCTTTTGGGCGTAAGCGCCTGGAACGCCACTCCCTAAAAGGAGGAGGATGGGGAAGCAAACAATCTTTTTCATATTCTCATTACATTTTAGCCAACAATTGATTTTAAAAGGGCAATCTTTTCAGGTACAAGGGAATCTGAAATTTAGAGCAAATTCCAAATCACAAATTCCAAAAGCCAAATTCCAAATACGAAATCTAAATGTGGTGAGAGCCTATAGACGGAAAGGGGTAAATATATTTATCGTTTTCACAACCGGTCCTAATTTCTTTCAGTCTTTAGCAAATTTCTTTGATTGACACAACAGTTTCCTGCAACTGCTTTGCAACTTATTGTACGATATTATCATGGAGGAGAGAAGAATGTCTGAACCGGGATTTGGGGAGATTAAAGGATTGGAAGGAAATGGCTGATGTGAGGATGGCTGATGGCTGATTTGGGTTGACAGGTTGAGAAGTTGATAAGTTGATAAGTTGATAAGGAGGGATTGGGAATTGAAGAAGGGAGGAATGCTCAATGCTCAATTTTCAATGATCAAAGTACAAGAGAAGGAATAATGAACAAGGAACAAGGAATGATGAATAATGAGTGATGAGTAAGGAGTAAGGAGAGAAGGAAATGTTCAATGCTCAACGCTCAATAATCAATGAGTAGTAATAAATAATTATTGAAGGAGACGGTAAATAAAAAAGTACTCCACTTAACGGAGTGCTTTTAGTATATAACCTGTTACTTCTTAGCGTCTTTACATCTTTACGCCTTTTCGTGAAACCCTTCTCCTGTTTTCCTGAGCCTGTTTTTTGTACGTGAATGAAATATATAAAATCAATTGCTTCCAGGGAAAGATACCTACTCCCTTTTTTTGAATGGAGAATCCAGGTTGTTGTTTATAGATAGCAGTTATAAGTTGCACTGAAGTAATTGAAGGATCATTTTTCTTTTTCTTTTGCCTGCTTATATTCTTCTAAACATTTGTCAAGCGGTTTACCCTGATTATAAATACAATTGCAAAATTCTTTGGAAGCCTTTGGATATTTGCTATCTACACATCCATTCTCGCATTCTATCAGCGAATTACCAGGGCGGACTTCGAATATAAAAATGTTTATTACAATAACTAAAACTACTGTCGCCAACACGCCTCCAAAAAACGCAAACGGAAACTTACTGGTTGACGCCTTCTTTTTTGCTGCGTCAATTTCAGTGTTCGATCGCTTAAATGGTAAGACATATTTTATTCGTTCATAGTCCCAGCATAGCAGATATATGTTTGCCAATAACATCAGTGTTGTGATACGAGTTCCTTCAAACCGAGTAGCATAAGCCAAAATACAAATGTTCAGGATAGCTGGGAAATACATAATTGCACCAAGAAGTGCCGTTCTTGGTATGATTAGTAAGATAGCTGTTAGTAGTTGTCCAACCCCGATAAATGTATAATAGAACCCTGTTTGGTGTAAGGCATCGAAATAATGTCCCAATGGATGATTAGCTGGTAAGGCCGTAAAGCGTTCACCCATAATTTTTACTATACCCGATGGAATGAACCCAAAGGCCAATGCTACACGGCAACAAACAGTGAAGTAGTGAAACCATTTGTTTCCTTTCGCCTCATAGTAATATTGCTCAAGTTTGGTCATTCTGTATTTAAGTGCAATGATAAAATGTCATCAATCCTTTTGACCTATTATTTTTCAAAATTTTCGTTGTTGTTACAAATTATCGCTGGCATGCTAATTTATGAACCTCTGTAAGAATTTGGTATCAAACAGTCACGACCACCGTCGCGTCCCTTGCCACGCACAAGGCTAGGCAAAGGAGACACGGCGGGGACCGAAAAGATTTATATTCATACTGTCTTAATATATTAGTCCTAAATGCTTGATCCAGAATAAAGAAGCCGGTATGCCTCTTTGGGTAAAATAATCTTGGCTATGAGCATAACCAAAACTATAATCTGCAGTTCCGTCTGCAATCATTCTTTTGGCTTTGACTACCTGCTGTTGGCTAGGCGTAATGGCTATCTGGTAATACCTGGTATAGGTATCAACTAATGGCCATAGAGTATAATTGGCAAAAGACATTAAAGGAGAAGTCTGCAATTCCTTTTTCGTATACCCTCCAAAAGTTTTATCATTAACTACAATCGAGTCTGAATAAATACCAGTAGCATATTGATAATAAACAGAAATGGGTGTCGTACGCTTATAAATCAAGGTATCATTGACAAACATTGCTGTATCGCTAAACTGTATTTTTTTAGAAAACAACCGGCCATAACCCCCGCTCTTGGTTTTACCGGCATCGTAAATAAAAAAGGTATGCTTTCCTTGTCTTACAACACGGGCATGGGTTTGCAAAGGTTCTTTCATCCAATCTTCCTGGCGAAAAATGTCAATATCGGTGAGGATACTCCCCCTGATACGTGCAACACACATAGTTTCGGGGCAGGGCATTAGCGCTTACTGTATCTTTCGCAAAAAGCGTACGGTAATCAAAATCACGCCCATATACTTTTCGTACCTGACCTATCCCTACAGGTGCCAGAAGAAAAAAAGACAGAACAAAAAATAGAACCCGCATTATTGCTTTTTATTATGGATGATAAATAGGCGCCCCTCTATTAAAATAAATAGTATCGGGATTGAATACACTTCCGTTTCTAACTGCATTCAGTCCCCGCCGTGTCTCCTAAGCTTGGCTTAGTGTGATAGCAGGGACACTGCGGTGGCAGGAAGCAATAACTGTAACTTTCCTCAATGGCTGTTTAACAGGTATACAAGAAAGCCGGCAATTTAACTTTCGCGACTGCCGCCGTGTCCCTTCCCACGCGCAAGGCTATACAAAGGAGACACGGCTTGGACCGAAATTTACAGATGTTGCTGTTAAAAATAGCAACATCTTAACAAACATTCACTTTCTGCTCTTACCCTACCTCCTTTATTGCTTCACCAGCTTTGTTTGCGCTCCCGAATGCAGGTGCATTCTTAATTGTACTGTTTCATAAATCACAAAAAAGACAAGTAAGCCAAAGAGAATAAGGGTAGCGCCTATTGTGCCATAACCCAGTCCGCCTTTATCGTGCGGCTTCGTGAGCAAGTCGCCAAAGGTGGCACCAAAAGGCCTTGTCAATACAAAGGCGATCCAGAAAAGAAGCACTCTGGATATGCGTGTAAAATAGTAGGCAAGAACAATCAACAGCAATACACTACTGATCAATAAGGCACTGCCGCCGAAACCAAGACCCGAATCATCGGCCAGGAAATCGCCCAGCGCTGTGCCCAGCGTGTTGGAGAACAGAATAGCCACCCAATAAAAGATCTCTCCTCTTCTTGTTCGTATGTCGGTGACCGAAAGGGTCTTTTCAGAAAGCTTCCATATAACGAGTATAACAATAAGAATAGAGATGAGTATGAGGCTGCCCAGTGCATAACCCAGTTCCAATGTACGATCCATGTAATCGGACATGGTGGTACCTGCCGTACTGGTGGCAACAATCACAGCCCAGTAAATGGGCGGCACATATCGCTTAACGATCAACTGTGCTGTTAGAGCTACCAAGAAGAAGGAAAAAAAGATGAGCGTACTGGTGGCATAACCTACGTTCATGGTTTGCGCCAATAAGTCGCCACCCGTTTCACCTAAGGTAGTAGCGGTGATCTTGGTGATCCAGAACAGTAGGGTTAACTGGGGAATTTTATTCCAGGCATAGTGCTCATTGCTCAACTTATCCATCGTTCACTTTTCATAAGACTGAACAATGATAGTGCCAGTGGCTTATTGATGAGGCTGTTTTGCGAATGCTATTATGAGTTTGCATTTCTTTCCTAACACCACGCTAGAGCGAAAAAGTACAGAGTCGCAAACGTCGTATAGCTGTCGTTTATAATTTGAAGAAACAATAAGGATAACCTGGATAGGGCCGCGCAGCGCCAGCCTAATCAATGGTCATTAGTCAATAGTCATTAGCTGCCGCACAAGCCCAATATCAAACAACATTACATAAGAAAAACACTCCCTCAGTGGAGTGCTTTTTAATTTATTGACATTCGTTCTTTCATCAGCTAATTATCACATCAGCTAATATTCTTCTCCTTTTCTCCTTTCCTCTGTGCGAAACCCTCTACAAACAGTTTTCAGAAAGCACCCCTACTTATTTTTTACCGAGTTGTTCTGCAAGCCCAATAAGGAGTCCATCATTTCCGCGAATGTAACAGAGCCTATATGCGTTCTCGTATTGAACCACTTCGCCAACCAGTGTAGCGCCATGCTTATAGAGCCTCGTGAGCAATTCGTCAATGTTGTCAACGGTGAACATAACGCGTAAGTACCCCAGCGAGTTCACAGGAGCCACACGGTGATCTGCAACAGTTGAAGGGTCGATAAACCGAGAGAGCTCCAGGCGACTGTGGCCATCAGGGGTAACCATCATAGCGATTTCTACACGCTGAGAATCCAACCCGGTGACGCGTCCAGCCCATTCTCCTTCAATGGTAGCTCGCCCTTCCAGGCTCAGACCTATTTCTGTGAAAAAAGCAATGGCATCATCAAGGGATTCTACCACGATGCCGACATTGTCCATTCGCAGCAAATTACTTTTCGTCATAATTTATCTCGTTGTAAATGAAAAGCTCTGTATAGTATACAGAGCTTTCCTCAATAACCTTATTTCTAAACGCCTTTAAATAAGTTTTAGCCAACGTAGTTGGCTTTACTAAACCACAAAATTCTTGAGCCTGCTCCAATCTCGCTGCTCACTATTTATTTACAGGCCAGGTTGCCACATCAATCCTGCTTTTGCTAAACAGATGTTAGGCATTCATTGTTCTTCGTCAATTAGTTTTGACTATTAGATTTTGGGGCAAATTCCACCATCCATTCAATACCGTATTTGTCTCTAAAACAACCAAAATAGGAACCCCAAAAACTATCACCAATAGGCCCTTCTATTTGTCCTCCTGCTGAAAGCCCGTTAAATAATTTGTCTGCTTCTTCTTTACTCTCCGCAAATATTACAATTTTACTTCTGTTCTCATTTTCGTTAGTTTTTCCTAAAATTTCCGGAACATCATTAGCCATCAACATATCACCTTTACCGATAGGCAAAGCAATATGCATAATTTTGTTTTCTTCATGTTCCGCTACGGGGAACTCTGGACTCGCAATATCTTTGAAACGAACAACTTTTGCAAACTCACCACCAAATACTGATTTGTAAAAAGTAAACGCTTCTTCAGCATTTCCGTTGAAGTTGATGTGGGGATTGATTTGTGCCATAATTTATATTTCTTAAGTTGGTTTTCTTATTTCAATTCTTCGCCTTAAAAATTGTACCTAATTAGCTAATCCGATAGAGCTACCCAGGTTTATCATTAGGTCTACCAATAAAACGGTCAGCAATTACGGTTATTCCTAAAATTAGTTATCTCATCGCTATTCGTTTACCAGCTGTAAATCTCGCAAAAACCTTGGCGCCATGACAGTATGAATGCGACAATCTTCATGGCCTAACGCGACAAGTAAGATACGGCAATTTGCCTCAAAAGGGTTAAACATTGATGAGATCAAAGGCGTACCGTTCATACAAGTGAAAGCAATATAGAATGACGCGTTTTTCATTAACCTATAAACTGTATAACGAGCTGCCTATTGGCTATTGTTTTGTTGGTTCATAGTAATGTATTACAGCTCCAGAACCGAAGGTTTTTGTCTTCATAAGTTTAAGCATCATCTTTTCGCTTATGTTTTTAAATAGCGGCGATCCACTCCCTACTATTACAGGATGAATACAAAGTTGGTATTCGTCTATTAAATTCAGTTTCATCAGCTCCACAATCAAACCCGGACTGCCAACAAAAATGTCTTTCCCTTCCTGGCGTTTAAGTTCTAAGACGGTTGCTTCGATGTCTTTATTTGCCAAGGTTGCACTTTTCCAATCTACATTTTGCAGCGTGTGCGAAAAAACAATTTTAGGAATCTTGTCCATTGCTATAGCAAATTCATCCGTTGCTTTATCGCCTGTTGGATTTTCCAAAATGGTTCGCCAATACTCCATCAATTGATAGGTGACCCTGCCATATAGAATGACACCTGCGTTATTTAACAGGTCCGCGTAATGTTGATGTATTTCTTCATCAGGATTGATGGCTGTATGGTCGCAATAACCGTCAAGCGTCATATTGATTGCTGCAATTAGCTTTCTCATGCTGTTTTGTTAAAATCAATTGTTGAATTACTGTGGGCTGGTAACCATCCAGTGGCTGATTGTTGTTTGTGGTTGAAAATAACACCTAGCTGTCATTTTTGGAAGCTTGTGTTAGTGGCCCTGCCTTTTCAGCACTTCATCTATCAAATATTTTTGTTCTTCGACTGCCGTAGGATAAGGTAATGACAGTAAATATGCTTTGTCTACTTTTTCTCAAAGCTGCTTCATAAACTCCGTTGACACTGTTTTATAAGTGGACGTCAGGAACAATGCAATCCCTTCATACATTAGTTCAATTGTTTTTAATTGCTTGTCGCTTGCAGCATCAATCAACTGCATAGGGATGAGTACCTCGTAAATTTTAGTGCTTTCTGCACTAATAATCCTTGAACCTTTAGCCAGAAATACAGCATCAGGACCATATTTCCCCTTTCGTATAAAATAGATAGCTAATACGATGTTCCATTTAGCTTTCAGGATAATGTTTTTCTGCTCCAGAACTTCAGTAGTAATGAAGCATTCAAAATACTCTTTCACTCTATAAGATATTGGCGGCCTGTCTTCTTCGGTGGAACTTTGAGAAATAGTGAAAGTGGAAAGTATCATCTCTTAGAGTTAATGAGTATCTGTAAATTGCTGCTAATGGAATAGAGCTTTGCGTCTGCGTGGGCATGCATTGAACGCCAGCCTTGGTTGAAGATAAACTAGTTCATTGGAAAATAAAGCTGACAATATGAATGTCTGCCTAGCTGGCGAAAAACTCGTGCTAGCAGCAAAATCTTTATCCATATATAAAGTAAACACCAGTAGAGCCTTTACTTTTCACATATTCAAGAAACCGTTTGAAATTCCTTAAGTCCTGCCCGAAGTTATTTCCTATATAGCCATCTCCTTTATCAATATTAAAGTCAGAAAAGTAATAGTTATTATTTAAGCTGTCAAAGCCATTGTCATTCAGGAGTTCAGGCAGATTTTGGATATTGGATATCTTTTCAATTAAAGTGCTTACAGTCGAGAGGACTATTTCAAGGTTCGTTTCTAATCTAGCTCTGTCTGTATTGATTCTTTCAAATATTTGTTGCTTCTCTTCTTCTGTTTCGGCAAACGAGAGCTGATGTTCAATACTCTCTGGCACCCAATACTTATTCATATCATATAAGGGCACTATATCTACCGAAGTGATACGCCCAATTTGATCAAGTTCAGGCTCTCCACTAACAGCGTCCTGTTTGCACATAAAGTTGCAAAATGTTCTGCTAAGATTATGTTTATAAAAAGAGTCTATTTCCTTATTCTCATAATAATCAGGAGTCAATACTTCGTCTGCATTATTTACTGAAAGTTGTATATCGAGTCCCATAAAGTTGCCGCTAATGTTAAATGTGTTCCTTAAGCTGTAGTTGTTTGTGTTCCATCAGCTTCACCGTTGTTATATTACACCATTTTCGGTGTTGAGGCAAAAACTACGTGACTAACCCACCAACAACAAGAGTGAAGATAAATAACTTATTGCAGGATAGCTTTATACCTTCTAGTTGTTGGTGCAGCTGCAGCACAAGGGCTAAGCGGAACACCAACAACGGCGTATAAGTTTAAAATTGAATGACCACTAATGGAGATGGACTTTATGCAGTACAGGAATTTCAGGGACTGTAGCTTCACTTATTTGCCTATGTAAAATAGAGATTTATCATAGGCTTTCATTCGCCAGCAGTAATTGCATGAAACTTGTGTTATTTGTCGTTATTCGTCTCCAATTTCAAAGCTTAATTTCCAGTAACTGCCTTGATTATCCTTTGCATAAAGAAAGTTTCGTTTGATACAGGCAATGCCTTCTAAAAAGGCATCAGCTTTCCCCTTCAAATACACTCTAGTATTGACTGCTCCCTTATTTATTTCGCAAATTTGTACTTGCTGCTCCTCGTCTGTTCCTGGATTATTGATGCAGGCAAAATCTCTCATGTTTTGAGCGAATACAGGTTCTCCGATGAGTGTATCAATAGCTCCAGTCGACCGATTAAGAAGATAAAACTCTTCGTGATTGTAGTCTGTTCGCTTTACCAGTGAAAGTTTTGTGCCTTTTATTTCACCCATATAGTCAAATTCATGAAAATTCTCATCAGAGTTGTCGTCCTTAAAAACTTTCGCAGGTCTACCTGCAATTGGAATTGAGAGCTTGCCTGACTGTTTTTTTATTTGGGCGTTTTTCAGAAGGTAGGATGTCCTAGCACAAGTATTATACTGACCTTTTTTGATTTCTGTGTAAGCATACGAGATTTGTCGTTGCGCAGTTGCAGAAACTGTTAATATTAATAAAGCAGAAATTGTTAATAGGGTCTTCATATAGTGGTAACTAATGTAGAAGGTATTACTGACAGTACAGGACGCTGATGTCATTACTGCTTAACCTTACTCAGTTGTTGATTTGTTATTTAGGTTGAAAACTAGCACAAAGCCTGTATTGAAGCAATATTCATGTTAACAGCAGACAGATTTTACCTTTTTATATAAATAAAAGGAGGCTGTCTATCTGTATCGGCAAAGGTTATCGTTTGATTATCCAGCTTGGCGGAAAACAAGTCGTTGGCACAACCGCAATTAATAGGGGCAGCTAATGCACCACACTCCGTTGTTTTCTTATTACCCCTTATATCAGAGACAAAGACGGTCTTTTGTAAAGCAGGGATAAACACCTGCCAGTCAAATCCTGGCTTTATTCCTTGGTCGCCCTTCAGGTACAAGATGACTTTAGTTGTATCGTTAGACGTCCGGTAATATTCGCTGTATTTTATAACGAAGGTATCAACAAGGCTTTGGTAGTTTGTGTTTGGCTGATATTTCCTAACAACGAATGTATCAATATCGGCAGCAGAAAAACCAATAAAAGCGGGATAAATGGGTGGATCTCCGCACTCATACTCTTTGGTGCATTTGCAACCATTGAAAACAAGAGTGAAAAAGAGCACGGCTATTAAAATTCGAATTGTCATATAGCTTGCTGCATAAATTGGCTAAAGTAAGATTGTTACTAACATCTTAGGCTAGTTGCAGTTTTGGGTATCCGTATTAATGCTGCTGAGCTAATGTACAAAAGTTGATTAGAATTACTCCCTACCGGGACATATTCTGAAGCCTCCATTGCTCCCAACCGCTGGTAGCAGTAGTGACGCTGTCAACATTGAAGAAGCATCAACTACCTATTTTATTCCTCGAGTAATCAATGAAGCTTTCTGATTTACTTCATAGTCAACCGAAGAAACATTCTTTACGTACGGTCGGCTTACAACTGCTTTTACCAAGTCAGAATTCATAAAATCTTCCATTGCCGTTTTGCTTTCCCATAAATAGAACCCGCCAAAAGTGTTTTTTTCTATGTCTGAAAGCCAAACTTTTGAAATCAGTCCTTTTACCTGCGCTAAAATTGGTGCATCTGGTTCCACCATTTGCTTAAGATATTCCTCTTGAGAAATATCCTTTAATTGATAGGTGATTAGTTGAGCTTGCATTGTTCAGTATTTTAAATAAACAATACTGCAAAATTAAAAGTGTCGCAACTCCTAAAAAGTGTACCAATCATAAACTTTACTGCACAGTTCATTTTGTAAATCCTTTTGGACTGAACCCTGTTCTAATTTTTAAATTATATCGTTGTTGGGATAAAGACAATGTAACTAGCCCACCAAATACAAGGGCAAAGACAAATAACTAAAAGCAAGTAACCTTACAGCTTCCAGTTGTTGGTGCAGCTGCAGCACAAGGGATAAGAAAAGCACCAACAATGGCGTAGAGAAACTTATTATTGAATTTGGTAAAGGTGTTTTATCAATGCACGTGTTGCCCTATTTTCGTGTTGCACTTAGTAAGCTCCAATATACCTTAAAACCACGTTCAACCGATCCGGGTTAACAAATTTTCCAATCCCTTAACTGGCCGAGTTGCAACGTCTTTCCCCTCTTTCCGGAGGGGATTTTTATTGCTAAAAGTCAAAGCCCCCCCTGAAGACGAAAGATCGCACGCAATTCCTGCTTATTGCCAGATAAAGAGGCCGCCATATAACTATTAGCCGTATCCTATTTACATGAAATTAAGGCATGTGTTTGATGGCAAGGTGAAGCATAGCAAATCGCATCTCTTACTGGTGTATAGCTGCTTTAGCAGGTATGGCAGCTGGTTATATTTAATTTTGGGAGTTTGGTAAATGGTGTGGCCTTTTATTGTTACTTTATAGTATAAAAGCTCTTACGCCATGCTTTCCGTGCAAAAGACCATTCTCTTGATTGATGATGATCCTGAAGAGTTGGAACTCTTTGAAGTAGCCATTGAGGAATTTGGCTTACCCATTCGCTTGCTTTATGCCGGCGAATGCAATATCGAAAGACTTCGGGCCTTACCCCAACCCGACTTAATTTTTTTAGACATTAATATGCCGGAGTTTGATGGCTTTCATTGGCTCAAGGGGATCCGTGAAAGGCTGGCCACCGAAATTCCAATTATCATGTATAGCACCACACTAAATCCTCAGCGCGTTGCGATGGCCTATAACCTGGGCGCCAATCTTTTTCTTTCCAAACCTAGCTCATTTAACACGTTAGCAGCAGCGTTACAACACATTCTTGAAATAGATTGGAACAATCCACGGCAAGTAGCGGTTGAGAGATATCAGCAAGAAACCTTTCATTTGGTTTATTAAGTGTAGGCGCTTCCTCCTCATCCGTTACAAGCAGGCAACGCTGGCTTTGCTGCTGATTAAGCCTGCTCCTGAGAAATTATCCTATTCCCTGTTAAGCTTCGTTTAAGTTCTTCTAGCTACGGCTTCTCGTGGACCTTCATAACCGGCATGGCTATACGAGCAATCTTTCATCATTCATACCATCGCTCTTTTGGCAATAAGTACTAGCGTTCCTGGGTATATGTAACCGACCATTGCGTTTAACCTTCCATTTAGATAGGTAGCGCGCCTGCTTAACGTGGTGTGCTGATGTTGGTACTGCTGGTTTTATTTCCCTCCCAGCAGGTGCTGGTGTTGGCTGCGGTGGCACCACAGGTGCAGTTGTACATACAGAAGGCGTAGCTTCTATCGCCGTTTGCTTGGTCGTTAATTTCTGACAATGCGCCAACAATAGCTCCTGTGCTTCTTCTTTGGTATGGCCCTGGTACAACCACTTATTGACCATGCCAGTTAGCCTGGCAAACAAGCCAGGTTTGCGCACGGTCCCTGGAAGCTGGCGGTAGTACACCCGCTTCACCATCCTGGCGGCCACCCCAAACCGCTCGGCATTGGCCATGGTGCGCTGGAGGCTAGGATCCTTGCGCATCTTTTTACCACTCTTATAATCACCCTTTGAGCGCAGGTAATACTGCCCATTGAGCTTATAAAAGATGATGCCATCGATGGTGCCGGTGATGAATACGGGGCCTATTTGTTTTGCCATGGTGTACGGGAGATTAGTGATGATTTTAAATGCTAAGTATTTTAGCAAATTTACTAAAGAGATGCTCCTCTTACAAGGGTTTTACTCACTTTAGTTATACACATGTAAGCCACTTCTAATATCATTAAACCCTCCGCGTCTCTGCGTGAAACCAAAAGCCCCGGCTTTCTCCTAATCCCCAATACCCTAATTCCCAATTCCATCTCTCTTCATTGAACATTGAGTATTGAAAGTTGAGCATTGAACATTTCCTCCCTTCTATATTCATCATTCCTTGTTCCTTGTTCATTATTCTCTCCCTCCTATCTCCCTGGTCTCTTGTACCTCTCCTGTACCTAGTCTGTACCTCTTCTGTACCTCTTCTGTAGGTAAGTCCGTACCAACTGCACAGATAAAGCCCTCTACCTGCCTTCCACATTCACTACTCCTCCCACCATCCTCCTCTACTGCCCCTACCAGCCTCCATCAATCCTAAAATAAAATCGTAATAATCAGAGCCGAAATTGCTCTCAAAGCGAAGAGGTTGAAATGTACTTATTCGTCCTTTTAGGCAACAGCAGATGCTGAAATAAATGCAGCATGACAGCAAGAGGCATTACACATTTCAAACTTATTTTAGATGCGCGTCTCTGAGATCCTTCGCTATCGCTCTGGATGACAAACGCCAGAGGCATTATGGCTGGCAGGCAGGTTGTAAGGGGGGAGGGAATGACGCCAAACCTGTAAGAGTTTCCCAAAGCACTATTGCTATAAAAGAAAGAGCACTCCAATAGCGGAGTGCTTTTCTATTTTATAGATCTATTTATTCTTTACTGTTCTCTGTGCCCCTTTGTGCTCGCTGTGTCGCCGTGGTTCAATCCACAGCGCCCCCGGCGCACCTACCCTACAGGTTTAGCATGCGCTTTAGTACGGCTGGGTAGACATCGCCTTCGGTGGTGCCTTGGCCGGTGATGCGGTAGCCATTGGTAATGCTGTCGCCGAAACACATTACAGAGTGTACGCCGGGTTTATAGCCTTTAATGGTTTGGTAAACAGCAGTGGCAATAACCTGGTAGCCAGCCGCTGTTGGATGAATGCCATCGGCGATATTGAAATTGGCTTCGTTTTGGAACAGGCTGTTCTTGTCGGTGTTGGCGCCACCGCAGGCCGTGAGAATGGCGTTCAGATCTATGAGTGTGCATTTATTCTTGGCGGCCAGTCGACGGATCACCTGGTTTGCAGAATCCACGCGGGCCTGTGGTGCCTTCTCATCTCCATTGAACTGCGGCTTCCGCTGAATGACGTAGGGTGCATAGATGGGTGGAATGGTCATTAGCACCAGGTCGGACTTTTTGCGGATCGAGGAAATGAGTTTTTGGTAGTTGGCCTCGTATTGTGCCATAGAGAGGCTTTTATCCGTATGCAGCATATCGTTAGTGCCCACCATCAATACTACCAGTTCAGGGCTTTTACTAAGCACGTCGCGCTCCAAGCGTGTCAGCAGATTGGTAGTACTATTGCCATTGACACCGGCATTGTACACCCGAACCGAGTCGGAATAATTTCTTCCCCAAGCTAGAGTAGTACAGCCTACCAAAAAGAACAAAAGAGTTGTTTTGAATAGCTTCATATAGCTGTCTTTAATGCGTTTATTATTTAATCATAACAGGGAGATGCATGCGCGTTTCTATTAGCCTAGCAGCACGTTATTCACCCTACCAACTCCTCCCTCCTGCCACTTGATCCCGGCGGGTGTGATCTGCCAGTGTTCTGCACTATGGGCGCGCACAAAATCTTCATCCACAGAGATACCAAGGCCAGTGCCGGTGGGCACTATTGCACGTCCGCCTTCCACCTTTAGAGGACTGGTCAGCACCTTATTGGCCGTAGGGAACATATCCAGCTGGTGCTCCTGGGGGACAGGGTTGGCAACCACAGCCGTAACATGCCAGGTGGCGGCTACACCGATAGCGGTGCACACACCCAGGTGAGGGGCTATGCGTAGCCCGTGCTCACTACACTGCGCGATGATCCGCTGTCCACCGGTGATGCCACAGCGCACAATATCGGGCTGGGCCACCTGCATGGCCCGTTGTTTGATCCAAGGCTCGAATTCCCGCACGGTGCGAAGCGGCTCGCCAATAGCCAGTGGCGTTTTTATAGCCTTTGCCAGTTTGCTATGGCCGGCAACATCTTCAGGGTCCAGGGGCGACTCAAACCAGGCGGCCCTTAATTCATCCAGCCCAAGGCCAATCTCATATGCCGCTTGATACTCATGGCGGCAGATGGCGTCGAAAGCCAGGTCGGCCTCCTCTCCTATGGCCTCGCGGATAGCAGCACATTCGCGTATCGTGTTTTCGGCTGTATCGCCAATAAACACTTTAACGCCTTTAAAGCCTTCACTCACTTTTTCTTTGGCCAAGGCCTGGCGCTCGGCGCGTGTAGGCAGGCGCAGCCCTGACACGTATTGTGGCAGCTCCGGATGATGCACCGTGCCCAATAACTGGTTTACCGCTATACCTTCTGCCTGCCCTTTGATATCCCACAATGCGATATCGATAGCCGCAATGGCATCAATGGTATAGGATGCATAATGCCCCCGCACATGATTGAGGTGGTACAGGCGGTCATAAACAGCGTGGGGATTGCGGGGATCCATACCCAGCAAGGCTGGTCCTAGTAAGCGCGCAATTAGGGTAGCCGGCACTTCGGGTACCAGTGGCGCCTGGCCTTCGCCCCAACCCACCAGACCAGTGTCTGTGGTAATCTTTACCAGGCACGACTCGGTGAGGCGGCTGTAGGCATGTTGCCACTGCGGCTCAAAATAGTAGTCGGTACCGGGCAGGCGATTAGGAGCGTCGCCATGACCGCCTATGCGGTAGTGATGATCGTATTTAAAGACAAAAACTTCTACGCTTTGTATCTGCATAATCGTTGCTTTGAGGCCTTATCCAAATTTGATATAAAAAAACAGGATGACAGATGTAATGATGGCCCACCAGATAGTGGGGTTGCGCCAACCACGTTGGTGGTGCTTTTCTGCCGGTGGCAGGCTCAGGCTGTCTTTTTTCCAGATCAGCCCCTGTAGTTCGGCCTCCGTTTTTCCCGGCGTGAACAGGCTCACCAGCGCACAGAGCCCCATGCAGGTCCAGAACACAATACCGGTGCGGTTGTAAAACGGCATGCTGGGAAAAAAGAATTGCAGGCCAAAGGAAAGTGGTATCGTCAGCAGGCCTGCGGTAAGGGCGCCCGCCTGGGTAGTGCGCTTCCACAGGATACCCAAAAGAAACATAGTGGCAATGCCCGGTGTAAAGAGCCCATAGGCGCTAAGCAGGTACAGAAACACGGGCTTGTCGGAAGCCGTGATCAGCATAGCTGTACACATAATACCCAGGATGATAACGACAACGCCTGCGCGCCGTCCAAAGCGCACCGATTGCACCTCTGTTGCATTCTTTTTGAAATAGGGCAGGTACACATCCATAGTTAGGATGGTAGTACAAGAGTTAATAGCCCCGGAGAGGTGCGACATGATAGCGGCAATCAAACCTGCCATTACCAGGCCGGAGAGTCCCTTTGGCAGCAGGTTTTGCACCAGGGTGGGAAACACCAGGTCGGCTTTTTCCAGGTTGGGAAATAGTTTGGGAGCCACCAGCGCCGGGCCGATGATCATTATAGGAATGAGGAACTTCAGGTAGTCGGCAAAGATGACACCCATACGGGCGTGCCATTCGTTTTTCGCCGCTAAGGTACGCTGCACGATAAACTGGTTGGTAGCGCAATAAAATACGCTAATGCAGATGGCGCCACCCAGGTACATTGTCCAGGGAAAGGCAGGGTCGCTGGCCGGTAGCAGCATATCCCAATCCTTGGAGGTAGCCAACACAGCGTCAACACCACCGGCAGCGCGTATGGTAAAGAATGACAAGGCCACCATACCTAAGATCAGCACACCCAATTGCAGCATCTCGGTCCAGATCACGGCACGCAGTCCGCCCAGGATGGTATACAAGCCAGTGGCGGCTGCTAAGGCTACCACGCTCCAGGCCATAGGAATGCCGAGCAGCGAGTGCAGCGACAACGCACCGAGATAGAGCACTGCGCCGATCTCTACGAAGATGTAGGTGAATACGACCAGTACCGAATAGTTGGTGCGGGCTGCACCGCCAAACCTTTTTTGCAAAAACTCGGGCATGGTATAAAAGCCGTTGCGCAGGTAATAAGGCAGGAAGATCCACAGCAGTGCGTTAAAGCCTAGCAATACAGCGCCCCACTCGGTGAGGATGGCTACAAAGCCGCGGCTATAGGCAACACCCATAGTACCCACCAATTGGTGGCTGCTGATATTGGCGGCCATGATACTGCCGCCGATCATCCACCAAGGCAGCTTATCGCCGGCGAGGAAGTAGTCCCTTTTGGTTTTCTTTCGCTTAGTAGATGCATACAGGCCCAAGCCCAGTACGCCCAGGATATAGACCCCGAAAATGATGGCATCCAAAGCAGAGAGGTTTGATCCCATGTGTGCGTGATTGTTAGATAAGGGAAAAGGAACATGGTTTTGCAAACCATTACTCCTTCCACTCGTTCATTGGTTTAGTTTTTATTACAGGATGCTTTCGTTCAGGGGCAGCTCAATGCCTGCAGCAGCCGCCACACTCAGTAGCTGGTCTACATCCCATGGCTCGAAGAAAGCTGGCTCGGGGCCTCTTACTTTGGAAGAGCGAATCACACCTTTCTTTACTAGGATCTCTTTCCACAGGCAACGGTTGGCCACATCTTTTTCGTATGCGGCTAGTCGTGAGTATGGTGCAAAATAGTTAACCGCTTCTTGCATCTTACCTTCCTCCAACAGGTTCCAGGTATTGCTGAACTCTGCCGGCATATAACAGGCCGGCATGGTACCACAGCAACCTGCCTCATATTCTTCCGGCAGGAACACGCCGCTGTTGCCACCAAACACACCTACGAGGTTATTTTTTGGATGTGCCAGCAGCTTGCGGGCTTTGTGAATGATATTGCCTGACTCCAGTTTGATATACTTCAGGTTTTCCAGGCGGGAAGAAAGATTGGCCAGGAAATCTACCGGCAGCGAAATATCACTAAGCTGGTGGTCCTGCAAAATGATGGGAATATTAATCGCTTTGTCAATAGCGGTAAAATAGGACTCTATTTCCCCGAGGCCTGAACGCCAGCGGCCAAAGAAAGGAGGCATACACATTACCGCGGCAGCTCCTGCCTCCTCGGCCTGGCGAGCCAGCTGGGCAGCGCAGTATGATGAAGGGTGATTGACGGTAACCACTACTGGTATACGACCATTTACTTTTTGGATCACAAAGGCGGTAAGCGCCTTTTTCTCTTCGTCCAGCATCAGGTGGCCTTCCGAGGCATTAGCCCCAGTAACCAGGCCATGTAATCCGTTATCAATACAATAGTTGATCAGGTTCTCCTGGCTTTCATAATCGATACGCTCATCGTCGTGAAAACAGGTTCCGAGAATAGCAAAAGTTCCTCTAAAAGAATGTTGTGGTGCCATGAAAGGTTTATAAGATTAAATAGATTAATGATAGTAGAGACGAAAGGATCAAAAACAGGGTCACTGTTTTTTGAAATATATGATTGGGCAGCATGCGAAAAGAAAGCATGCCCAGCACATAGCCAGCCAGCGAAGGCCCTATAAGCTTGAGCAACAGCGGCATTGTACCGGGCGCAAAGTCGGTTTGCAGCGTCATGCTGATAACACCAAAGCTCATGATCAGGAACAGGTAGGACAACATGGTGTTTCTTGTTTGTTCCTTATTGGTGAACACAGCGTTGAGGTGCAGGGCCACCAGTGGTCCGTTGATCCCTGTAGAGGGAGTGAGCACGCCACTGAAAAATCCGCCCACCCATGACATATAATTATGTGCAAAGAATACTTTGTTTTTAGTCAGCGATACTACAGAGGCCAACAGGATAACGCCAAGGGTTACCTGCTTTAGCACCAGCGCATTGACGTAGCTGATAATCGCCAATCCTA
Organism: Flavisolibacter tropicus; assembly: GCF_001644645.1. NCBI lineage: Bacteria > Pseudomonadati > Bacteroidota > Chitinophagia > Chitinophagales > Chitinophagaceae > Flavisolibacter > Flavisolibacter tropicus. Next base: position 2,812,887 of record NZ_CP011390.1, read on the forward strand.
CTAATAGTCCGACAGTCGCACTAACGATCAGTTTGAGCAGGGTGCCCCGTTGGATAGACTGGAGATTTTTACCAGAGAACATCGCCACTAAGGAAGTGAGTACCGACATACAGAGGTTGAAGTAAACCAGCATGGTAAAGTCCAGCTTGTCTACCAGCAACAGCGTAGTAGCGATAGCAAAGCCGAAGCCAATGAGTCCCTGGATCCAGCCAGCCAGCAGAAAGGCAAAAAACAATAACAGCAGCGACGGCATCAGGGAGTCATTTTTGAAGTCAGAGAAAGCCCTCCATCCACCAGGAGGGTTGTACCAGTAATATTCATTCCTGTAAAAGAAGACAGCATACCCACATGGTCCGCTACTTCCTCTACCGACACCAGTGTATGCATGGGTATAGAATCCAGGTGCGTCTGCCGCAAGGCAGGATCTTTCTGCTGGTTCTTTTTCGACAGACCACCTTCTACAATACCGGGTGCCACTTCGTTTACCAGGATATGGTGCGCCGCCAGTTCGAGCGCCAGGCTCTTGCACAACATGCGGATGGCGGCTTTAGAAATACAATAGGATGAAATGCGTGCATTAGGTCGCTCGGCCGCCCAGCTACCGATAAATACAATGCGACCGGGCAGTTCCTTGTTTTTGATACGTTGCGCTGCCTGTACTGCCATATGATAACTACCCCAGAAGTTCACATCCATCTGCCGACGCAACTCGGACGAAGGCATATCGCTAAGCGATCCCGCTACTACAATACCTGCATTGGGCACTACTACCTGGGGCGTACCCCAGTGTTCTTCTACGCGGTTAAGCCAGTCCGTTACTTCCGCTTCTACCGACACATCAGCGCGGGTATAAAGCAGCTCACGACAACCTGCGGTGCGTAAGGCCTCCAGTTGTGATTGTACCGCAGCTTCTTCCTGTAGGTCGCTGAGGGCAATCTTTGCTCCCAGTTTTCCCAGGTGAATAGCTATCGCCTGGCCGATGTCACCAAGCCCCCCACTGATCAATGCTATTTTGTTTTCCATAGTTTCCACGCTCACTTATGCCATTTTATTTTCGGTATATCCCAGTTTGTCGATGGCTACGTTTACTACGTCGCCGGGCTTTAACCATACTTTTTCTTTATGGCCCATGATCACACCTTGCGGTGTGCCGGTCAGGATCAGGTCGCCGGGCTCCAGGGTCATATGCTTAGATAGGAACTCAATAATCTCCGCCACTGTAAAGACCATGTCGGCGGTGTTGGAGTTTTGCCGCTGTTCTCCGTTAAGGGTGCAGGTCAACTGCAGGGTCTGCGGGTCGCCCACTTCATCGGCGGTGACCAGGTATTTGCCAAGTGGCAGGAATGCATCGAGGCTTTTACCCATCAACCACTGTGAGCTCATGAACTGCAGGTCGCGACAGGACAGATCGTTAGCCACGCAATAGCCCAGCACATAGTCTAAGGCCTCCTCTTTTTGCACATGCTTACCCTTTTTTCCAATGACCACGGCCAGTTCCACCTCGTAGTCAAACTCCACCCCCACTGAACCCAGAGGCACATCCGATTGAAAGTCCGTAAGGGTATTGCTATACTTGGTAAAGGCCACGGGCACGGTAGGTATGGCCATTCCGCTTTCAATGGCGTGCTGGCGATAGTTGAGACCAATGCAAATGATCTTGGGTGGACGGGGTACGCAAGGCGCAATCGTCAGCCCTTCTTCGGGTAGGCGGTATTGCGGATCATTCAGTCCGTTAGCAGCCAGCGTTTCCAGTTCTGCTACATCATCCAGGGTCATCGGGTTTTGAGGCCGCCATGTTGTATTCTGTTCTGCGAGGTATTTATCGATATCCAGCACCCCTTCTTCAGTGGCTATGCCGGGATACAATTGGTTGTCTTTCCTAAAATAAAGGATCTTCATCGTGGTTTATATTTTCAGTGTCTGGGTTCTATTTTGCAGCCTTTGGCAGCAACCATTAATAAGTGGCGCGTCCGCCGGTAAGGTCAAAGGTGAAGCCCGTAGTAAAGCTGTTTTGCGGGGACACAATATACAAAGCCATGTTGACAGCTTCGTCAAGTGTACCACACCGTTTCATGGGAATTTTGTCGGTCATGTATTTTACCTGCGCCTCGGGCATAGCATCTACCAATGGGGTCCGTATCACCGCCGGTGCCATGGCATTGACGGTGATGCCAGTTTCGGCATACTCCTTACCCTGCACCTTAGTCATTCCAATTACTGCCGCCTTGGAAGACGAATAGGCCAGCATGCCCGCATTGCCTTCCTTGCCTGCCACGGAGGCCATATGCAAAATACGGCCGTAGTTGGCTTTCAGCATTTGGGGTAAAACGGCCCTAGCCGTATAAAAAGAGCTCATAAAATTCAGCTCAAAGACCTTCTGCAGATTCTCCGGGCACACTTCATGGCTTTTTGTATTGGTTATACCCGTTATACCTGCACAATTGATCAGCATATCGATCCTTCCGTATTCAGCGATCACTTCGTCAACCGAGGCATTCACCTGGTCTTGCTGGGTCAGGTCGATAGCCACTATTTTTACGGTGGCGCCATAGGAGGCAAAGGCCTCGTCAAGGGCCGTCTTATTGATGTCGTAAGCTACCACCTTTGCGCCTTCTTCCAGCAGCTTGCGCGAAATGGCCAGTCCTATACCGGAGGCAGCACCCGTTACCAGGGCTACCTGTCCTGAAAAAGTTCCCATTGATTATTTATTAGTTGTTAGAGGTGTATTAATACAGCCAGTGTTCTACGGTCCGCTATCTGTAATGCAGTTAGTGAAGGTACCGCAGCCCCATCCATCCTATGGAGCGATGGAGCCTAAACATGTCACCAAATGTAGCGCGGCCATATAGAAGAAAAGTCCAATAAACAATTCAAGAATTATACTTTTTTAACACGCTAAGCTCAGCGGTTTTCTTATCTTCCCCACCGGTTCAATTAATATGAAAGCCCGCTTACACAAACTACCACTACACAACGACGTTTCCTTTTTGTACAGCCAATGGGAATGTCCCTATTTTGACAAACCCTGGCATTTTCATGAAGAATATGAGCTGGTACTGATCGATAAGAGTAGAGGCACCAAATTCATTGGCGACAGCGTGAGTTTGTTCGAGGAGGGAGACCTGTTTCTCATTGGCTCCAATATCCCGCACCTGTTTCGTAATGATGAAACATATTATACCGACAGCCCGGGAGCCCATTCTGTATTTATACATTTTACCCAGGACCTTTTTGGCGACCGCTTCCTGAGCCTCCCCGAGTTAAAAGGGGTGCACCAGCTGCTTGACCAATCGGCCTTTGCACTGGAAGTACATGGGCAAACCCGCAAAGAAGTGACCGAGCAATTGCACCAGATGCAAACGCAATCGCCGCCGAAGCGTTTGCTCAGTCTGCTGGATATCCTGCTTACGCTTTCAGAAAGCAGGGAGCTGAAACCGCTCCTTTCCACCCGCTTTGCGCCAAATCACAACATCAATACAAAAGATACCCTGCGCATACAAAAGGTGCTGGAATACATCATGAAGAACTACATGAATGATATTTATATATCAGAAGTGGCCGCCATGCTCAATATGAGTGAAGCGGCATTTTCGCGGTATTTCAAGCATCATACCCAAAAGACGTATACGAGCTACCTGACCGAAGTGCGTATCAGCAATGCTTGTCGCCTATTGATGCAGGGAGAAGAAAGTATTTCGGAGATCGGTTATGGATGTGGCTTTGAGAATCTATCCAATTTTTACCGGCATTTTAAAAAAGTGACAGGCTTCGTTCCCAAAGACTATCGCCGGCAGTTTTTGAAGATCGCCACTGGTGCAGCTACGGCTCCTGATCTTTAAACCGGTTGGCAGGTAATCCTCTAAAACCACAGTTCTTCAGCACAAAAAGAGTACCTGCCTGCGGTTGTTCCGCCAACGCTTGCTCGTTCAATCCTACACGGGAGGTGGTCACATACAAATCATTGAGATCATCTCCTCCGAAAGTACAGGAACTAACGTGGGTCACCGGTAATGTAAACTGGTGTAACAGTCGTCCGGTGGCAGGATCCCAGCGGGTTACTTTACCACCCCCCCACAAGGCGATCCACAACATTCCTTCTTCGTCGATAGTCATACCATCTGGCTTGCCCATGTTCTCTGGAATACGAACTACTATTCTTTTATTACTGATAACCCCACTTTCAACATCGAAATCATAGGCCACCACTACGCGAGTGGGTGTATCAATAAAATAGAACTGGCTTGCATCCGGACTCCAGGCCATACCGTTAGAAACACTTACATCAGCCACCTTGCGGCTATACGAGCCATTGCGTTCGAGGGTGTAGAGACTGCCAGCTTCCGGCACCCCGGCGGTGCTCATGGTGCCAGCCCAGAAGCGGCCGGCGGGATCGCACTTGCCATCGTTAAAACGGTTGCCCGGCAGGTGCGCTTCCGGATTAGCTATAAAATCCAGCTGCCCATTATCCTTGTTAATATAGAAAAACCCCTGCTGCAGTGCCCCCACCAGTCGGCCGGAGGTACACAAGGCAATGGCACCTATGGGTTGTTTCATTTTCCACGTCCGGTGGTTTTGCGCCAGCCCTCCCCAGGCATGGATCTCTCCCTGTAGGATATCTACCCAGAAGATCGTTCCGGATGCAGCATCCCAAAGAGGTGATTCCCCCAAGAGACACAGGTGCTCAGTAACCGTTTCTAACATATTACCCTCTATATAATATTTAAGATTGAATATTTACTATTTGGCGGTCGGCATTCACCCTCCTTTCGCATAGTGCCGTATGCTTTTACGACCAGTGCGGCCATTTTCGTGACACAACATACGTTACAAACCTCATCTACACTGCACCGCCTGACTATACGCGGTCAAATTGTTAAAAAAGTATAGAAACTAACGCTATTATTAAAACTTTTTCCCTTGCGTGCTGTATAGTTTTGAGGAGTAGTGAGGTACTGGTTCTGCTTGTTTGCTATATGGGCTTCGCATACTAGCCGATCCCTGGGCGGAAGTAGATAACAATCCCAGCCTTAAATAAGATTACCTTTCCACGCAAAGGCAAAACAACCATTTTTAAAGATCAGTGATCGACTGCTGATTTAAACCGTGAACATGAAAAGAACGCTTTATACCTTGCTGGCTGCCGCCTTTCTTGCTGCTTGCCACACACAGCCATCTGCGCAAACAACAACTGATAAAACGGCTTATGGGAAACAAGCCTGGGCCGAATCGGTGACCCCTGTTCGCCCGGGAGTGCCGGGCAAGACGCCCTTTTGGAATGCCAACGCGCGCCAGTTTATTTATGCACCTGCTTTTGACTACCAGCAGGTGACAAACGCCACTAAGTACCGCTATACCATTACACAAGAAACTAACGGTAAGACCTATAGCTTTGAAAGCGATGTACCCTATACACCTCTTAGCAAGGTATGGGCTGATGTACCGGTGGGATACTTCAATCTTTCAGTGGCAGGGATCTCGGCCAAAGGCGACTCTGTAGGTCTGGCAGGTAAAGGACGTTACTACCGCGCTGCTCCATTTAATGGCGTGTATCATACGCCTGCACTACCCTACGACTCCAGTGCCCGTCTGGCCCTGGACCGGCTGATGGAAAAAGATTACGTGACCTACTGGTTTGAGCATAAAACACCCAAATGGGATTATATCAATTACAGCTACCCCGCCAAGATCTACAGTGCCCTGGTTATCGGAGCCATCACCCACGCCCGCCTCAAAGCTGGCACTCCCGACGCGCAGCGTTCAACCGAACTGGCCCGCATAGTGGCCGACTATATGCTGAGCATCCGGTTTAAAGAAGGTACGCCATGGGAGTATTTTGTACCCACCTACTATGGCCCTCGCTCCGAAAAGACCACCACGCAGCACCTTAAACCAATCAACAGCTTCTCCATCATGGGTGTAGATGCCGGTAATGCGTTTCTGGACCTCTACGACTTCACGGGAGATAAAAAATACCTGGAAGCCGCACAACATATTGCCCAAACCTATTTAAAAACGCAGCTACCTGGTGGCAGTTGGTACCAGTTTGTTAACCACGAGACTGGCGAGCCAACTGCTAAAAACATTGTTATTCCGACATCGATCATCAACTACTTTGACCGACTGCAACATAACTATAAGATGCAAGGCCTGGAGGCTTCCACTCAAAAAGCGCTGGACTGGATCATGAACAACCCGGTTAAGACCTTTGATTGGCAAGGACAGTTTGAAGACATTGCAGCACGGGCATCTTATGGAAATCTGAGTCGCGAGCAGGCCTGCGATCTGGCTATGTACCTGTTCCGCAACAAAAAAGACCTAGTGTTGGCCGAGGAATTGGTGCGCTTTTCGGAAGACCAGTTTGTTATCTGGGAACAACCGGTAAAGGTTGCCTTCCAGGATCCCAAGCCCGGCGGACGCTCAGAAAACTGGATCACACCATCTGTGCAGGAGCAGTACGTGTTCTGGATGCCAGTAGGAAGAGCGGCAGGCGTAATGATGGAAACGTTCCTGAGCGCCTATAAAGCCACGGGCAAGGAGCTTTACCTCGCCAAGGCCAAATCCATCGCCAATTCCTTTACCTTGGCACAGAAGGCGCATAACGGTGATTACCCAACGTATTTTACTAAATACCCGTTGAACCTATGGTTGAACAGCACCGTTTATCCGGCCAAGTTGCTGATGAACTACCGGGATATTTTAGAGAAAGGGACTCCTGCTTACTCCTTGAAATAAGGAAGTATAGGAAACGAGATAAAAGACAAGGATGAAAAATTATTCCCTATTTCTAATTACGCAGGATGCTACAGATAGGGGAAATAGACACGTACCAAAAGTGGTTTACTGCGAACTAACTTTACTTACCAGAAACAAGAAGCCCCGCCAAAAGCGGGGCTTTGTTTTATTTGGCGCAGAGTGAGGGATTCGAACCTACTCCGCTACGCCTTTATTTTCAAGCCTTTCGGCGGGTGATCAAACCATGAGTCTCGATTTAGACTCGCCTGCAATAAAACTGGCTTTATTTTCTCTAAGTTAATGAATTTGTAGTGATTACATTTAGTTTACACCTTCTAATTCAAGTCTTCATTTTAAGCCATTTTGAATGACAAATGGTGGTAATGAAGGTAAACTTGCTATCTCAGCTTCTAAAGAGGCAATATCTTCATTTCTATAATCACTCGTACGATGTGCCAGTAAATGGGCCATATGAATTGGGCCGATGCACCTTTGCATTTCAGGCATTATAATAAACATCTTACTCTCATCAATTTTGCCCTGCCAATGTGTTTTATTTTGGGTTACCTGTATAAGAGAGCCTCTTGCTCCATAAAAGTTCGAATATAAAAGCAGCTTATTATCAGCAATAAGTAAGTTTATTACATGGCCTCCCTCCCACTTAAGAAACGAATCGATATTTTCAAAGCCGTCACCTCCGATAAAGCCCGACCCGTGGATTGGAATCTTATCTCTTTCTTCTCTATCTTTTGTCCACATGAACTTTCTTAAGAGTGATGCATCTTCACTAGTTTTAAAACTATCATGAAGAAAAATACACCCAAGCCCGAGTGCTAATTTTGCTAAAAAACGATTACCTAAATCCACGTCTATCGTAAAGGTCATAGCATGTTGTTTGCCTTGCATTTCCCAAAGCCTAGCATGTAAGTCTATTAATTCATCAGGAATATCTTTAAAACCGATCCCGTCAATATCCGGAGTTGGACCATTACCTAAATAAAGAGGCGACTTCTTAAAAGCACTAGCAAAAGAATAAATTACTGTAGGTAACCAAGCTGGATTATTTGAACGAAGGAAAATAAACGCAAATCCATAATCAACATTAGCCTTTCGTATATGTGGAGGAACTCCAACCATCACTGGCGTATCTAGATCATTTGAATAAGGCGCATGGAAGTGATAAATTAAGTCACCTGTTGGGCCAAGATAGTTTTCACATATCTTCCCCTCAAAGGCCAACTCTTTAATTACTCCCATGTATATCAATGGCAAAATAGTATCGGGGGTTAGGCGAGTGTATTTTGTAGCATTACTAGCACGGTAATTATTTATAAACCAGCTTTTAGTAAAAGGCGCATCAATAAAGAAGCCTGCAATATTATTGCATCTTTCACAAACAAGGTCAGTTGAGAATGGATTTATAGGCTGAAGAACGCCTCCAATTGCACGAGGCAAAATATGTTCTTGCGAAAATTCACCTTCTTCTTTCTCCCGGTTACAATAAATACAGATTCTCATGTTAAATCTAGCTCGTTCAACTACTTTGATTTATTATTATTTTCGACAGTTTCTTCATTACCAAACAAAGCCAATATCGCTTTTCTGCCCCTTTCACGTTCGTTTGACTTTTCCACCTGTACCTTCTCGTCGAGGTTAAATCCATAATAATACTGAATGCGCTCAATCTGTAGTTTTAGCTTATTGAACTCAGTACTAAGATTCTCGAACTCCTTTGCCTTTACCATTAAGTTTTGAAAATATTCCTTGCGCCATTTCGCAATCTCTTCTGGAATATTAGGTGGAGGCCCGCCTGTAACGCCCACAATATAAGATAGCTTAGCTTTGGCTTCCAACTTCTCAACAGCAGCATTTTCGTTCAATTTCATACACCTGAATAGCTCGTCTGTCATCTGTAAGTTTTCTGGAACTGTATCAGCTAGTTCTCTTTTATAATTCCAAATCTCTTCATCGAATCCCCCTCTTTTACTGTCACTCTTATTTTCAATTTCTAGAGGCTTATTTTCTGCAAATTGTTTGGTTCCACAAAAAGAACAATATACACTGTCATTATCGATTTCTTTTCCGCATGATTTACAATACATATTGACACAAGTTTACTACTGTTACTTAAGATATTTATGGCCATCGCAGCTTAGTAGATATGGCATTCCTCTAGACCTGCTCCGATCTTAAACCTTGTCTTAGTTTGGCAAAAACCATTCGTAAAGCTTTTGCATGGCATTTCGGCAACACAGTTTGTGCTGTTGACGTTTCTGTATGACTAAACACTAACACATCATTTAAAGAGGACATTAAATTGCCTTCTGAACTCTTTTTAGTGATCAATAAGTATTCTTTGCCCTCTTCATCTCGCCATGTAGTGGTAGCTACCCAAAACCGGCCCTCTTTCATAAACTTGTCTATTGCTTTATTTATACCGAGTCTGGCTTCAATGGCATCATTTTTTTCTTTTTCAATTCTGGCTCTTTCTTGCATTCTCAGGTAGGCTTCATGATTTTTTTGGGCTTCTATTCGCTTTATTTCATCTTCTTGTGATGCCTTGATGCCATAATTAGCACCTACAATACCACCAATCAATGCAGTTAGACCTACTACAATAGCAACTACAGGCCCTGTGCGTTGAGATTTCTTTATCATGTTTATTTCACCAAATCCTGCCAATATGCCTACAAATCCTCCCAACAAAAAGCCATAAAAGCCATTTTTAATATGTTTCATCTTTGCTTCGATTTAATAAACAAATGCAAGCTGCTTGGAATTCAAATTATTAGTCACTTAACTAAACGACTATGTATTTTTTCATAAGCATGTCAATTCGTGGTTATTCTTTATAAATAACGGGTTTCAATATTTACTCTTTTGTATTCGATAGGGTTTGTTTTATCTGCAAACCCTCTCAAGTATTTCCCTTCTTCTACTATGGTGAGTGTGTGAACTCCTGATAGGTGCCTCTTGCCTGCTGACATCAAAACAAAAATTATTTCCTGAGTATCTGGATTACAATGAAAATTTTCAATACTGGAAACATATTCCGTTTGTTTAGTAGACTCATCAAGTTGTGAAATTGCCCCACCGTCTATGAAAATCACATAAGATAAAGTGAATTTATTCTCCTCATTCTGCATTGTGACGCTCCATTGACCGTTCATTAAGCCAATATTATTTAATCGCCGCCATCTGTTAATCCAGCTTTGGTTCTCATTGGCTGTGTGAGTAAGTTCCAGATGGGTAGTCTTCAATGATTCATTTTCCTTTAAATATTCGCTTTCTTTCTCTAACACTTGTTCTAAAAGATGCGTCCGTTCAATATAGTTATCGCGTAGCTGAATGTATTTTGATACAGAAACCTTTCCTGTCTTTGTGATTCTGAGGTTTAAGTTGGTGCCCCATGTTTTTGCCCAAGCATGGACTGCTTGAATGACATTTTTTATTATTGGATAACCGAATGTATAGGCCAAGGCCAACCCAAACGGTTGCCAAAATACCTTATTAGGGGTTCCAGCTTTATTGATCAAGTCAATGTAAGATAAATATCCATCTGCTTTAAGATCATTGCTTTTATAAAACAGCAAACCAATAGGTATTTGCCAGTTAATCACTAACCATGAAATGAGAAAAGAAGAAAAAAGTGGGCTAGCGAGACGTTCTTTAATATCACTAAAAAAGTCAGTTAGTTTGTCCATGGTACAAAAAGTCAAGCAGTAATAGGACAAGCAAAATAGGCAACCTTCACTACTTAGCCAAGATTTCTATATGGTTATTCCCCAATGCTGGCGCAAGTATGCAGCCTAGCTTTTGTCGCCAGGCGTACTTGTATCCTGTTATTACAAGCAAACCCATGTAGCAGTTAGCTAGTATGGTATAATGACTCTGATTTTACGGCACAAGTAAACATCCGCACATGAGCCTACCGGCATACTTGCGCCAGATGGGAGGAAATATTGATTTAACCATAAAAATAGCCCAGAGGATTACTCTGGGCTATAGTGTGGGGATTGAGGACTTGAACCTCGGGGCTATATGACAACTCGTTCTCTTCCTTAGTCAGTGATTAACTTTTTCTGGATCCCCATACTAGCCCTAACCCACCTTATTATGTTATTTTTCATATCATTTACATTTAGTTGTTTCATAAAATTATTAATACTAATAACCCCCATCGCAAACTGAAAAAAAGTCACATCTGGGCAACTAAAAAGTAATACTGACATTATTCCAAGAACTACCGCTATCCAATTGAACGCTGCAAATATAGTATTTGCTAAGATTGCTTTATTTATTACAGCAGGAGCTCCTCGTCTCAAGCATTACAGTAAAACAACCTGTTATAAAGCAACTACCAAAAGATAAAAGCCTCTGTTGTAGTGGCTTTTATCTTTTGGTAGAGAGTTAGGGGATTCGTTTCACTGATCCTAAAAGGGGAGGCTTCAAAGAAAACAAAGCCATTCGCTCCGCTCATTACTTTTTTATTTCCATGGCATTGCTGAAGCGAGCTTTGCAATGCCATGGAAATAAAAAACCCCGCATAACGCGGGGCTTTGTTTTCTTTGGCGGAGAGTGAGGGATTCGAACCCTCGATACCCTTTAGAGGTATACACACTTTCCAGGCGTGCTCCTTCAACCACTCGGACAACTCTCCTTTGATTTTGGGGCTGCGAATATACAATATCTCTAGAGATTAAAGAGATTGATTGTGTTTTGTGTTGTGATTTTTGCTACTTCCTCTATAGTTTTCCCGGTAACACTGGCTATTTTATCGGCTACCAACGGTAAATAATCTACCTGATTGCGCTTACCACGGTATGGAACCGGCGCAAGGTAGGGCGCATCGGTTTCCAGGATCAGGGCATCCAGACCAATATGCTGCACCACTTTATCTAAGCCGGCATTCTTAAACGTAACCACACCGCCAATACCCAACATAAAGTTCAGCGCCATGATCTGCTCGGCCTGCGCAATAGTACCAGAGAAGCAATGAAACACACCTCTTAGTGTGGGATATTGCTTCACCACGGCAATGGCTTCGTCAACAGCATCGCGCGAATGGATAACAATAGGTAGCTGGTATTGAAGGGCCCATTCTATTTGCTGGTGAAAGCAATCATATTGTTGTTGAGTAAAGGTTTTGTCCCAATAGAAGTCGAGCCCTATTTCGCCAATAGCAATAAAAGAGCGGCGTTCCAGCCAGTCTTTTATAATAGCCAGTTCAGTTTTATACTCTGCATTAACTGAGCAGGGATGTAAGCCCATCATAGCTTTGCAGGAAGGATAATCCTCTTCAACCTGCAGCATAAGCTGATGCGTAGTGGCATCAATAGCTGGCATTAATATTTGCTCTACGCCTTGCGCTGTAGCTTTTTCTATCAAGGCTTTTCGCTCACTATCAAACTCCGGCACATAAATATGTGCGTGACTATCAATCAAATGCATAATTAAACAAACTGGCTGCAAAGCTGCCGAAAAATAGTTAGATAAAACAGGGTTGCACGAGAAAGAAATCATAAACTCATCACTGGTGAGCACCTCTTCCGCAACCGTCAAAAAACTGAGCAACAAAATAAAATCTACCCCTAGAGTAGGATAAGCTGTAACCCGCTACAGCACTGCATTTTATTAACAAAACTTATTTGAAAACCATAGCACATATTCAAAAATAAGTATACCTTTGATCCAGTTTTCATAGGGTACGGATTAAAAACGGGCCAGGGTTTTCACCCAGGCCCTATTTTTTTATAGAACCTTCTAAACAGGCTATTACGATAAGGCCTTACAAACCACTCCCATCTTCTTCCATTCTTCCAATACTAAAGGCAAGGCATATGCTAAATTGGGAAACGCTTTTTCACTGTCGTGAAATACAATGATCGATCCCGGCTGCGTATGCTTTAGCACATTGGCCGCGCATTGCTCCTTTGTAATAGAGGTATCAAAGTCGGCACTCAACACATCCCACATGATCACTTTTATATCTGCATGCACAGCCTCCTTTAAAAATGGCAGGTGCTTTCGTTTGATGCGTCCATACGGCGGACGAAACAGGGGTGATTGGATATGCTTAGCTGCCTCTTTGCTATTGGCTATGTAGTCGGTCACTGGCACTTTCCAGCCATTCAGGTGGTTGTGCGTATGGTTGCCCACGGCATGACCTTCGGCTAGTATTTGCTGATAGACATCGGGGTATTGCACCACATTTTTTCCTATACAAAAGAAGGTGGCCTTAGCTTCATAGGCCTTTAATTGCTCCAACACCCAAGGCGTGATCTGTGGGTGCGGGCCGTCGTCAAATGTCAGGTAGACTTCATTATTAGTGGCCTGCCTATCCCACACGTATTGGGAATAGAGTTTCTTAACCAGCCACGGCGTTTTAATGAAGTATTGATGCATGCCGGTCAAAGATAGGAGAGAAAGCTGCAAGCTACAGGGAATCGCTACAAGCTGCATGCTACACGCTACAAGCCCAACAGCCGGTTTCTGGCAGCGGACGGTCGCCTGCTATCCGTGAACGCTTTTCATAACGGGCATTCTATTGCGTACAGCGTGCAGCATTACCTATTCTTCTCCTTTCCTCCTTCGCTCTGTGCGCAACCCTTCTTCTGCGTCTATCTGCGCTATCTGCGGGCCACCCATGCCTTCGTGCCTTTGTGCCTCCGTGGTTCCTCCCTCTCCGCGCCCTGGCGCGCTCCGCGTGCAGCGAGTAGCGTACAGCTTGCAGCTTTTTCTCCCCGAGTATTGCCTACTTTTGCCGCGTATGGAAAAACGAGTTCGGGTGCGCTTTGCGCCATCGCCAACCGGCGGATTGCATTTAGGGGGTGTTCGCACCGTGTTGTATAATTATTTGTTTGCTAAACAGCATGGTGGTGATTTTGTACTACGTATAGAAGATACCGACCAGAACCGCTATGTGCCTGGTGCGGAAGATTACATATTTGACACTTTAAGCTGGGCCGGACTGGAGCCTGATGAAAGTACCCGCAAGCCGGGGGCTTTTGGTCCTTACCGCCAGAGTGAGCGTAAAGAGCTGTATCGCCAGTACGCCGAGCAACTGGTACAAAAAGGCGTAGCGTATTATGCATTTGACACCACAGAAGAGCTGGAAAAAATGCGCCACAACTTTAAAACCGAAAGCAATCCTACTCCACAATACGATCAGTCGATCCGTACCAAAATGCGGAACTCGCTGACGCTATCAGCAGAAGAAGTAGACAGCTTACTACAAAATAATACGCCTCACGTGATCCGGATTAAAATGCCCGTGGGCGAGACCGTTAGCTTCAATGACATGATCCGTGGTGAGGTAAGTTTTGAAACCGCCATTGTAGATGACAAAGTATTATTGAAAGCCGATGGCATGCCAACCTATCACTTAGCGGTGGTAGTAGACGACCGCCTGATGGAGATCACCCATGCCTTCCGTGGTGAGGAGTGGTTACCAAGTGCTCCTGTGCACATTCTATTATGGCAGCACCTGTTTGGCTTAGAAAACATGCCACAGTGGGCGCACCTGCCATTGATCTTAGGCCCAAGCGGTAAGCTTAGCAAGCGTGATGGTGCCAAGTATGGCTTCCCGGTATTTTCCATGAACTGGGCCGATCCAAAGAGCGGCGAGCTTACGGAAGGTTTTAAAGAAAAAGGCTTTTTACCACAAGCCTTTGTAAACCTGCTGGCCATGCTGGGTTGGAACGATGGTACCGAGCAAGAGCTATTCACTTTAGAAGAATTGATCCAACGCTTTACGATTGAAAAAGTACATAAGGGCGGGGCTAAGTTCGACTATGAAAAAGCAAAATGGTTCAACCATGAGTGGATCAAGCGCTTACCATTAAGCACTTACAAACAACAGGTAAAAGACCTGTTTGAAAGTAAGGGTCCCATCATTGATAACGACCAGCAGTTTGAACGTATATTGGAATTGGTAAAAGACCGTTGCCATTTGCTAACCGATTTCTGGGAGCAGGCTTCTTTCTTCTACCAAGCGCCCACTGCTCTTGACGCAGCGTCTGTAAAGCCCAAGTGGAATGCTGATAAGGCTAAGTTCTTCCAGGACTTTCAACAGGAGCTGCAAAGCTTACCGGAATGGACAAGCGCTTTTATTGAAAACGCTTTCAAACAGTTTGCAGCTACAGCAGGAATTAAACCTGGCGAATTACAACTACCTATGCGTATTATGTTGGTAGGTGGCAAGTTTGGTCCCCCCGTATTTGATATCGCTGAAATTATTGGGAAAGAGGAAACGATTCAGCGAATACAGACGGCGCTGCCGGCGTTTGAGTAGCTAAGAGAGAAAAAAGGAGAAGAAGGAAAGGAGAATATTGAACAAGGAACAAGGAAGGAAGAATGAAGAAGTAGAGAAAGAGGGAATGTTCAATGCTCAATATTCAACGATCAAATTTCAATAAAGAGAGTATAAATTGATAAATAAAAAAAGCACTCCACTTAACGGAGTGCTTTTTTTATTTAAAGCATGTTTGCTCTTTTGTGCGTGGGTGCTCCCCTTTAGGGGCTGGGGGTGTGCTTGGTCGCTTTCTCTACCCTGCTTTTTCCATTGCATCCAACACCCGTATCCAATCGCTGTTGCGGAGTGCGGTTAGCTGCTGCATGGTTGCTGAGGACAACTTCTTTAATCCACTTGTATTTGAAGACACATGCTCTGGTGTACGAATACCAGGTATAATCGTAGATACCTGCGGATGATTGAGAATAAAACTCAAGGCCATTGCTGTAGGACTCATTTGCTCCTTAGCAGCCAGCGGCCACACTTTCTCTTCCAACACCTGCAAGGTTTGTTGTAAGATGCCGGGCGTTAAGCGGAAGTGGCGGTGGTCATCTTCTGCAAAGGTGCTGTTAGCGGAAAACTTACCCGTCAGCAAGCCAAACTGAAGCGGCATGCGGGCAATAATACCATAGCCCTTCGCTCCTGCTTGCTCAATGGTTTCAATAGCGCGTTGGTTAATAACATTAAACACCAACTGAAAGCCATCGCCATAATTCTGTTGCATTAGGAAATCGGCCTCTGGCGCTGGGTGAAAAGTATTGAGAGACAATCCCCAGTAGCGGATCTTACCCTGCTGCTTTAATTGCTCCATAGCCTCTATGCATTCGCCTTGCTGTAAATGATTCAGGCGGGCGGAGTGCAATTGATAGTAATCAATTGCATCGCGTTGCAAGCGTTTCAGGCTTTGCTCACAGGCCTCAATTATATAGGCTTTAGAATAATCCAGCACAATGGACTCTTTGATATTGCGGTGCCCCACCTTAGTGGCAATGATGGCGTCTTTATTCCCTTTCAAGGCCTGCCCTATCAGGTTTTCTGAATGCCCCAACCCGTAGAAATCGGCCGTATCAAAAAAGTTGATACCAGCATCCACAGCGGCCTGCAGCGCTTTTTGAGAGGTAGCATCATCTGCCTTGCCCCAGCCAATGGGTGTGTTCCCAACTTTGGCATTGCCGCCGATGGCCCAGGCGCCAAAACCGATCTCGCTGACCTGTAAATCGGTATTTCCGAATTTTCTGTATTGCATGCTTGAAATTACAATCTGGATAGGTAAAGAACCCTATTTTTGACCCCGATTTATGACAACGATGCTAAACAGACCGATTCGTGTACTGGTAGCCAAGGTTGGCTTGGACGGTCACGATCGCGGTGCTAAAGTGATTGCTACGGCATTACGAGATGCCGGTATGGAAGTAATTTATACAGGCCTGCGCCAAACTCCAGAAATGGTAGTGAATGCAGCCCTTCAGGAAGACGTAGACGCCATTGGCGTATCCATTCTCTCTGGTGCCCATATGACCGTATTCCCCAAACTATTACAGCTGATGCAGGAAAAAGGCATGAATGATGTGCTCCTAACCGGTGGCGGCATTATTCCTGACGACGACATGCAGCAACTCAATGAAAAAGGTGTAGGAAAGCTTTTCCCTCCGGGAACGGCTACGGCAGATATTGCGGGATATATTACGGAGTGGGTGAAAGAGCATAGGGCTTTTTAGGAAATGCGCTTCACGCTTCACGCTGCACGCCAACTGCAAACCATCAAAACTTAGCATAGGAGAAACTTTAAAGAACTAAGAATTTGGCAGAAGGGGATTGAGATTGCAGTAAAAACTTTTAAGCTCATTGAAACATTTCCAAAGGAAGACAAGTATGGTATTTGTCAGCAAATGACGAATGCTGGTGTATCCATTCCTTCGAACATTGCAGAAGGGAGCAGCCGAAGAAGTGAAAAAGATTATGCGCGGTTTATTGATATTTCCTTGGGTTCAAACTTTGAGTTGGAAACGCAGTTGATTATTGCAGAACAACTTAATAAAGGCAACCCAAACTTGTTACAAGAACTAAAAGCCATGCTAGTAGATCATCAACGAATGCTTACTGGCTTTCAACAAAAACTAAATAGCTCATTACAATAAATTCTTAACCAGCTTGCAGCGTGAAGCGTACAGCGTGTAGCCTTTAGCTAACCAGCTTTCCGCAAAAGCCCAAAACTCTAACATGTATCAAACTTTACTAACATCACTAGAGAATGGCATTTTTACCATTACAATCAATCGCCCGGATAAGTTAAACGCTTTGAACAAACAGGTGATGCTGGACCTGAATGATGCGATACATGAAGTGGAGGCCAATGCCGAGATCAAAGCCGTGATCCTTACGGGTTCCGGACAAAAGGGCTTTGTGGCTGGTGCTGATATCAGCGAATTTGTAGGCTTGACGAGTGGCGAGGGTATGGACCTGGCCAGAAGAGGCCAGGAGATCTTTTTCAAATTTGAAAACTGTTCAAAGCCGGTAATTGCGGCTGTAAATGGTTTTGCTTTAGGTGGCGGTTGTGAACTGGCGATGGCTTGTCATTTTCGCATTGCCGCAGAAAACGCTAAATTTGGCCAGCCGGAAGTAAACCTGGGTTTGATTCCTGGCTATGGTGGTACACAACGTTTGGTACAATTGATAGGAAAAGGAAGAGCTTTAGAATTATTAATGACCGGCGGTATGATCGATGCTCCTACTGCCCTGCAATATGGCTTGGTTAACTATGTAGTACCACAAGAAGAACTGATAGCAAAAGCCACTGGTTTATTACAAACCATTATTGCAAAAGCACCTTTGGCCATCAGCCGTTGCATCCAGGCGGCGAACGCGGTATTTGATCATACCAAAGATGGCTATAAACAAGAGCTTGAAGCCTTTGGCGATTGCTTTAACACAGAAGACATGAAGGAAGGTGCTGCTGCTTTCTTGGAAAAGCGGAAGCCCAACTTTATCGGTAAATAACTGCTCACACAACTACTTAGAAACAAACCCTTCGCTCCCTTTGAAGGGTTTGTTTTTTCCACACATGAAAACGCGTACCCTATTCTTATAGGATTTGACATCTTTTATTATATAAACTAAGAAGTAGTTATGAAACATTTCGCCTGCTTGGGGATAGCGTGTATGGCATTGGCCAACAGCTACGCCCAAAAGATTGCTTTTACTGAGTATGACCTCCCGAACGGCCTGCACGTGATCCTGCACCAGGACAAAACAGCGCCCGTTGTAGCTGTATCTGTGATGTACCATGTAGGGTCAAAAGATGAAGACACCGCCCGCACTGGTTTTGCACACTTCTTTGAACACCTGTTGTTTGAAGGCACTGATAATATTAAACGTGGCGAATGGGACCGACTGGTAACCAGCCGTGGTGGTAACTCCAACGCCAACACAACACAAGACCGCACCTACTACCACGTAGTATACCCTAGCAACCAATTAGAAATGGGTCTGTGGATGGAAAGTGAGCGTATGATGCACCCTGTCATCAATGAAGTGGGTGTGGAAACACAAAACGAAGTAGTAAAAGAGGAAAAACGACTGCGTATGGACAACCAACCGTATGGCGCTTTGATCTCTAATGTATTCAAAGGTTTATTCAAAACACACCCTTATCGTTGGCCTACAATTGGATCTATGGAGCACTTAGATGCAGCCAGCTTACCAGAGTTCCAGGCTTTCTTTAAAAAATACTATCTGCCAAACAATGCCGTATTAACCATTGCCGGTGATATTGATACCGACAAAACCAAACAATTGGTAAAGGCGTATTTTGGTGATATACCTGCTGGTCCAAAGCCTACACGCAACGTAGCTAAGGAACAGCCGATCACTAAAACGATCATTGATACTGCCTACGATGCCAACATACAATTACCTGCTGTGGTTGTTAGCTATCGCACACCGGGTATGGCTACTCGCGATGCGAAAGTGCTGGACATGTTGGGCACCTTGTTAAGTGGTGGCAGCAGCAGCCGTCTAACTAAGAAGATGATGGATGTAAAGCAAAACGCTTTACAGGTGGGCGCTTTCCCTTATTCTTTGGAAGACTATGGCATGTACATTTTGTATGCCATACCTAATAACAATGCTTCATTAGCCGATCTGCAAAAAGATATTGATGACGAGATCAAACGCGTGCAAACAGAGTTGATCCCCGAAGCGGAATTCCAGAAGCTACAAGCTCAAATAGAAACACGCATTGTAAACAATAATACGTCTATGGCAGAAGTTGCCAACAACCTGGCTGATGCGTATATGTTCACGAAGAGCACCAATAGCATTAATGAAGAACTGGCAACCTATCGTTCTATCACCCGTGAAGAACTACGTGCTGCAGCGCAGAAATACCTGCAGCCTAACGCTCGCCAGTTACTTTATTATTTACCCAAGTCCGGTGAAAAAACATTTTAATCACCCAAACAACAATTACTAGCGGGACGACTAGTCCCGGCCTATATAAACTATTAACTGGAAGCGGCTATTTACAAAGCCACTTCTTAAAAATATAATTTGATGAAAAAGCTTTTTCTTTCTTCCTTCTTGTTACTGCAACTAGGAACCTATGCACAAATTGACCGCACACATCCGCCAAAGTCAGGACCTGCGCCAGTGCTTTCTATTCCCGATCCTGTACAGTTTAAATTGGCCAATGGCTTAACGGTATTGGTGGTTGAAAATAAAAAACTACCTGTAGTAAGCGCCAGTCTTACGATTGATGCCGGCCCTATTACAGAAGGCGCTAAGACAGGTGTTACCTCCATTATGGGCACCATGCTGAACGAAGGCACTACTACTAAACCTAAAGATGCATTTGATGAGGCAGTAGACCGTATCGGTGCTTCTGTTTCCCTTTCTTCTGGCGGTGGCTATGCTTCTTCACTGAGCCGTTATTTTCCACAAGCTTTAGCATTAATGGCTGATGCCCTACAACATCCAGCTTTTACCAAAGCGTCGTTTGACAAGGTAAAAACACAAAACATTACGGCTTTTCAATCCAGCGAAAAAGATCCTAATGCTATTTCTGGTCGTGCAGTGAATGCCTTGGCCTTTGGTACCAAGCACCCTATGGGCGAGTTTGTAACCGAAACCTCACTAAAGGGTATCACTTTGGATGATGTAAAAGCGCAGTATAAAAAATACATTACACCTAGTCGTGCTTATCTTACTTTCATTGGAGACATCACCCCTACAGCAGCACGCACACTAGCAGATAAGTTATTCAGCACCTGGAAGGGTTCTATGCTGACCTTACCAACCTTGACTAATGTAACTAACCCTGCTACTACAGAAATTGATATCGTAGACGTACCTAATGCTGTTCAATCTATCATCAACGTAGTAAACGTGGTAGAACTGCCTGTTAGCCATCCGGATTACCATGCTGTATTGTTGGCCAACTATATTTTAGGTGGTGGTGCTAACAGCCATTTGTTTACAACACTGCGTGAAAAGCGCGGGTTTACCTATGGCAGCTATTCCAGCATTAAGGGTAGCCGTTTCCAAAGCAAGTTCTCTGCTTCTGCTTCTGTGCGTAATGAAAAAACAGATAGTGCTGTAGCTGATATTCTTAACGAAATCAATTTGCTCCGTACGGCGCCTGTAACGGCTCAAGAACTGCAAAATGCTAAGGATCTTTACAATGGGAACTTTGCCATTCAGTTAGAGAATCCATCTACTATAGCTGAATTCACTACGAATATTTTGATCAACAACCTGCCGAAAGATTTCTACCGCAACTATCTGAAAAACATCAATGCCGTAACTGTAGCAGATGTACAGCGTGTAGCACAGAAGTATTTCAACTACTCTAATACGCGTGTAGTAGTTACCGGTAAATCTTCACAGATCAGCGAGCCGCTGAAAAGATTAGGTCTTCCTATTAAGCAATATGACAAATATGCCAAACCTGTTGTAGCTACAGCGCAGGGTGCTGCAGCATTGCCTGCTGGCGTAACTGCTCAAACTGTGGTGAATCAATACCTGAATGCCATTGGTGGTGAAGCCACTATTAAGAACGTGCGTTCCTTACTAATGGAAGGAACTTTAGCGGTACAAGGACAGCAGCTTAATGTAGTAAGAAAAGAGCAGGCGCCTAACAAAGAGTCCATTGAAATGAGCATGAATGGCATGACAGTGATGAAAGAAGTCTTTAATGGACAAGAAGGCTATGCTTCTCAAATGGGACAGAAAGAAGCTTATAAGGCTGACAAAGTGGAAGAGAAAAAGATCAAAAAAGGCATCATTGAGCAAGCCTTTTATACTTCTTCTGACTACAAGTTAGAGCTGGCGGGTATGGAAAAAGTTGAAGGTGCTGATGCTTACAAACTGGTTATCACTCCTGCCAAAGGAAGCCCGTCTACAGAGTGGTATGATGCTAAAAGCGGCTTATTGCTGAAGAAAGAATCATCAGAAGAAGCGCAAGGCCAAACCATCACACAAACAATAACCTATAAAGACTATAAAAAAGCAGCTGATCTGCTACTTCCTTTCGCAATGGTGATGAGCGTACAAACACCTATGGGCGCACAAGAGCTTACCTTACAGTTCAAAACGATTAAGGTAAATGAAGGTGTGAAGGAAGAGGACTTTAAGTAAGAGAGAGAGAATATTGAACAAGGAATGATGAATGATGAATAATTAGTGATGAGTAAGGAGAGAAGAAATGTTCAATGCTCAATTCTCAACGATCAATGTTCAATAAAGAGAGAATAAATTGATAAATGAAAAGCACTCCAATTACGGAGTGCTTTTCATTTATAGTCAGCCCTTCATTTCTTTGCGCCTTATAATCTTTGCGCCTCTGCGTGAAATCTTTCTGAATTTCTCCTTTATTGTCAACTTATCAACTAGCCAGCCTATCAACTAGAATTAGCTAATCTTCACATCAGCTAATTCTCCTTTTCTCCTTTCCTCTGCGCGAAATAATTAAGCCCGAAGCTCCCTAAAGCAAGCCTTGGGAATCATTCTGTGGAAAGATGCGTATAGTTTTTACAAACCGCGATCGGTAATACTTACTTAATGGCGTTATCGTAACCCCCATAGCCTTCCCAGATGTAGAATGTATAAAGCGTAAAGTATCCGTATTGGCAACTACCAAACCCATATGACCTACAAATCTTTCTGTAGAATCTGTTCCTGTAAACAATATAATATCTCCGCGCTTAGCCTGCTCTACAGGTATAGGTTTGCCAACATTCGTAAAATCTATGGATGATCGTGGCACACGAATATTAAAATGATTGAAGACATAAGTGATAAACCCTGAGCAATCAAAGCCCACCTTGGGATTTGTAGAAGCATACACATAAGGTGTGCCCATCAGCGTTTCAGCAAAAGCCATTACTTGTTCTGGTTGTACCTGCCCGGTTTCTATGATCTGAGCCGGCGGCAGTGCTGGTGTGTCCCTTACAATTGTTTGATCGGGCGGCATACTATCTACCAGGCTGGTTGTTGTATCCGACTTCGCTTCTCTTGTATCGGTGTTTGAAAGTGTATCCACTAAGCCTTCATTATTGGAAGGCACTGTAAAGTCGCAGGCGCTCAGCAGTAGCACCATTCCTACGCCCAATATCATCCATTGCACTTTTTCCATGCCTATTCAACAACAAAAACAAAACCAGAGAGAGATGGCGGATCGCTGATATAATGATTTCTGATTTGAGTTCAGATATGAAAGGCGTTTGCGTGTCATTTTTGCGTGCAGCGTAAGGCGTATAGCGTGTAGCCCTTATGTCAATAATAATCCCATTAATCCTGCTTATCCAACTACTCCGCGGTCTATCTTTGCACCACTTTAAAACAAGCATATGTCAAATTACCGGATTGAAAAAGACACAATGGGCGAAGTACAGGTGCCTGTTGATGCCTTGTATGGTGCACAAACACAGCGTAGTATTGAGAACTTCAAAATTGCGCAAGACATTAACCGGATGCCGAAAGAGATCATTCGTGCCTTTGCTTACCTGAAGAAAGCAGCAGCTATCACCAATTTTGAAGCGGGTGTTTTACCAAAAGAAAAAATGGAGCTGATCAGCAGCGTGTGTGATGAGATCCTGGAAGGCAAGCTGGATCAATACTTTCCTCTGGTGGTATGGCAAACAGGAAGCGGTACGCAAAGCAATATGAATGTAAACGAAGTAGTTGCTTACCGTGGCCATGTAATGGCAGGTGGTCAGCTAACCGATAAAGAAAAGACATTACACCCTAACGATGATGTAAATAAGTCGCAGTCTTCTAACGACACCTTCCCTACAGCAATGCATATTGCAGCCTATAAAATGCTGGTAGAAGTAACCATCCCCGGCATTGAAAAGCTGCGCAACACCCTGGCTGCCAAGAGCCGCCAGTTTATGAATATCGTGAAGATCGGTCGCACTCACTTTATGGATGCAACCCCACTTACTGTAGGACAAGAGTTCAGTGGCTATGTATCACAACTAGACCATGGTTTACGTGCTATTAAAAACACCTTACCCCACCTGTCTGAATTAGCATTAGGCGGTACAGCTGTTGGTACTGGTATCAATACACCAGCTGGTTACTCAGAGAATGTAGCCAAGCATATTGCGGCACTAACAGGCTTACCTTTTGTAACGGCTGAAAACAAATTTGAGGCACTGGCTGCTCACGATGCGATTGTAGAATCTCATGGTGCTTTAAAGACAGTTGCTGTCAGCCTGATGAAGATCGCTAACGATATCCGTATGTTGGCTTCTGGTCCAAGAAGCGGTATTGGCGAGTTGTTCATCCCTGATAATGAGCCAGGTTCTTCTATCATGCCGGGCAAGGTAAATCCTACCCAGTGTGAAGCTTTAACCATGATTGCTGCCCAGGTAATGGGTAACGATGTAGCCATTAACATTGGTGGTTCTATGGGTCATTTTGAGCTGAACGTGTTCAAGCCAATGATGATCTACAACTTCCTGCACAGTGCTCGCCTGATTGGTGATGGTTGTGTAAGCTTTAATGACAAATGTGCTGAAGGTATTGAAGCTATTGAGGCTAACATCAAAAAGCACGTGGATAATTCTTTAATGTTGGTAACCTCTTTAAATACAAAGATTGGCTATTACAAAGCAGCAGAGATTGCTCAGAAAGCCCATAAAGAAGGTACTACATTAAAAGAAATGGCGGTGAAACTTGGCTATGTAACGCCTGAGGAATTTGACCAGTGGGTTATTCCTGCCAACATGGTTGGTGAACTGAAATAAAGAACCACAAACGCATAAATAAAAAAAGGAAGCTCATTGTAGCTTCCTTTTTTTATAACTAGTTGTTAAAGTCCAAGTTTGCCTTTAACCTAATGCTATTTATGGACTCTAATTAAGTATGAAATAACTTGACTATGAAAAGTGTACTTCAACTCCAATTAGACAACAATTACGAAATAATGAGAGTGGCCTACACATCAAAGAAAGAAACAGCTACCTCCGTTCATTCGTTCCCCGTAAAGTCAGTAAACCTGCAATTAAAAGAGGTGCCTTCGTACCAGGTGCAGCAATCCACTAACTGGGATATGGCCTGGTTCGATAACTATGAGTAATAGGTGAAAGGGAGCTGCATGCTACAAGCTATACGCTGCAAGCAAAAGACAAGTATACCTATTCGATTCTAAAAACAGGCATCATGAGATGTGAAACGTGACAGTGAGGTTCCTCCGTCCTTTTGATCGCTTGGCGTTTGCTCATAGATGTCCCTATTTCTACAGTACAAGTAGTATACGATTATTTGAATTCCAATTATCCTTTAGATAAAAAGGCGAAGCCCGAAAACGGATGTTCGTTTTCGGGCTTCGCCTTTTGTATTTTGATATGCGACCACTTACATTACGTGTGCTCTATCATTATTTTCCGCTGCCGTTTCAACAGTAGGTTGCCCATACTTCTCTTCATGCTTATGCAGGAAGCGTTTTTGAAACACTAACAAGGTAATCACACCTACAGAGATCGCCGCATCGGCAATATTGAAAATGGGACTAAAGAACTCAAACTCTTTACCACCCAGGAATGGAATCCAGCTTGGATACGTTGTTTTGATCACGGGAAAATAGAGCATGTCTACCACATGGCCGTGCAAAAAGCCAGCATAGCCTTGCGCAGGAAACATCGTAGCTATGGTATTATAACTGCTTGATGAAAAGATCAGTCCATAGAACATGCTATCAATCAGGTTTCCTAAAGCACCGGCATAAATTAAAGAAGCGCAAATGATAAATCCTTTGCTATGCCCTTGCTTTACAATACGTCCTAAGTACCAGGTACCAAAACCTACAGCAGCCAAGCGGAACAGGGTTAACAACATTTTACCCCAGTCACCGCCAAACTTCCAACCCCAAGCCATCCCTTCATTTTCTATGAAGTACAGTTTAAAGCCCCGGAACTCTCCTGGCGATGATTCTGAACCAAATATGCGCATCACTTCCCCAAAAGGGTACGACGTTTTGATCCAAATCTTTAATGCCTGATCAGCTATAATGATGGCCAGAATAATAAGTACTGCAGAACGTAATTTCACAAGCTATAAATTAAAAGGGCGTTGCCGTTAAAGATAAACAGTGTTCGGTAAGAACAAGCTAAATGCTAAAAGAAACCTTATGTTTTGTTAAGCAAATGCTGTCATTTCTTCTGTAGCTACCGCTCCGTGTTAAGGGTAACAAAGATAAGGGTTGTGTTGTGGCTGTCTATACATAACCTGTTAAAGCCTATTCCTGGAAATACACCCGTTTTACCCGCTGCGAAATGCCTGTCATGATCTCGTAAGGAATGGTTCCAGCCCACCCCGCCAGTTGTTCAATGGGCAGTTCGTTGCCAAACACTACTACCTCATCTCCTACTTTCACATGAGGCAAATGGGTCACATTGATCATGGTCATGTCCATACACACGGTACCAATTACGGGCACCAGCTGGCCATTCACCCACATTTTTCCCGTGCCATATCCTAGGCGGCGACTGTATCCATCAGCATAACCAATCCTAACTGTGGCTATCAATGAAGGCGCTGTTACTACGCCCCTGCGGTTATAGCTGACCGACTCACCAGGTATTAAGTGTTTTAATTGCGCAATGGTGGTACGCAGTGTCGCTACAGGCTGCAGGTCCAGCTTTTCAGTAGCAATCTCTACACCATAAACACCAATTCCCAGACGCACCATATCCCATTGCAGTTGTGGGTGCCGCACTATGGCTGCCGAATTAGAGATATGTTTTAAGAAGGGATACGTAATATATTTTTCCAAAGCAGCAGCAGCCTGCTGATACAAGCCCGCCTGCTGTTGCGTATAGGCATCTTGAGCAGGGTCTTCACTGGCTGCCAGGTGACTAAACAGGCTTTCCACAGCCAGCAAGGATTGATCACGCAAATGCTTCCCTACAGCCTCTATATCACTTACTGCAAAACCCAACCTGTTCATACCGGTTTCTACTTCCAGGTGCACCGGGTAGTTTTGTAATCCTGTATTCTGCACATGCTGTTCAAAACGTTCCAATATCTCAAAGGAATAGAGTACAGGCTGCAGGTTATATTCCGTAATAGAATAAAAAGAGGCTTCATCTGCATTCATTACCATTATGGGTAGCGATATTCCGCCCTTCCGCAGTGCCACACCTTCATCGGCATAGGCCACACCCAAATAATCTACTTTATTGAATTGCAGCACACTCGCTATTTCAGAACTACCACTCCCGTAGGCAAACGCCTTTACCATCACCATTACTTTAGTAGATGGTTTTAATAGCGCCTGGTATTGTTTTAAGTTATGCGAAATAGCATTGAGGTTGATCTCCAATCTTGTCTGGTGCACTTTCACTTCCAGCAACTGCACAACTCGTTCAAAAAGAAAGCGGCGCGCCCCTTTCACCAGTATCACTTCCTGCTGAAACGTTGATATCTTGATCTGGGCTAAAAACTCCTCGGTGCTTAAAAAACATTGTAGCTGTATTGAGTCTGGCAAGTAAGCAACAATGTATCGGGAGATTTTTTCACCAATAGCTATAACCCGTGATACCCGGTGCTGCACAAGAGCTGCTGCAATGATTTCATACAGCCTCGTTTCTACAAGTCCTGATTCTACAAAGTCTGACAGAATTACGGTACGCTTCTGTTCTACATTTTGCTGCGACATAAAGTGCAGGGCAATGTGTAGCGAGGTCAAATCTGCACTATAGCTATCATTGATGATAACACTATTATTCAGTCCGTGTTTCAGCTGCAGTCGCATGTCTACAGCATGCAAGCCTTGCAGGCGTTCATTAATTACATCAACACTATATCCCAACTGCAATAGAACACTACTGCAGGTTAATGCATTTTGTACCGATGCGTCATCAATAAAGGGAACAATAATTTGAAAAGACTGCTTATTGTATACAGCCGCTACCAGTGCACGTCCATCCTGTATAGAAACAGCATCTACGTGTAGTTGTGCATAAGGACTATTACCCCATGAGAAGTGCTTATAGGGCAACAAATCACTTCTTTCTCCTTGATGTAGTACCAGGCTGGCCACGCTATCATCTTCCGGGTACACCACCACTTCTGCCGTTTGAAATAGTTGTACTTTTTCAATAGCTTTTTGTTCCAGGCTGTCAAAGTTCTCGCTGTGTGCTTCACCAATATTGGTTAGTACGCCAATGGTAGGCTGTATAATGGCTGCCAGCGTCTGCATTTCACCTTTATGCGAAATACCCGCTTCAAATAGGGCCAGGGTATGTTCGGGCTGCAACTGCCAAACACTAAGCGGCACACCTATTTGCGAGTTATAGCTTTTAGGACTACGCGCTATTTTATAATCCATTTGCAACAACTGGTAAAGCCATTCCTTGACTACCGTTTTCCCATTGCTCCCAGTAATGCCAATAACAGGAATTGAAAACTGCTTACGATGATGCATAGCCAACTGCTGCAAGGCCTGCAAGGTATTAGCCACTCGCAAAACCGTAGCCCCCGGCAATTCGTCTAACACAATTTCACGGTCTACTACAAAACACCGAACACCCTTTCGGTAGGCATCTGCTATAAAATAATGCCCATCTTGACGCTGGGTATGCAAGGCAAAAAAAAGAGAAGCCGCCGGAAAAGAAACCGTGCGGCTATCATATAGTAAATGCTCAATAACTGCGTTGTCGCCTTTCTGAAGAAAGGTACCGTTTACAATTTGAGCAATGGATTCAATCTTATACACAAACCTAATTTACACTAAATCATTTTCTTCAGGACGGCGCTTGGCTGCCTGTATTGAATACAACACCGAACCACCCAGGCAAATCAAGATCACGATCAGTGAAATGGTCACTGGCAAATGGAAGCCTGGCACAAAGAGTGGCACTATCATTTTCGCTCCAATAAAGATGAGTACAATGGCAATGCCTTGCTGTAGGTACTCAAACTTATTGACGGCGCCCTTCAATAAGAAGAAGAGTGAACGAAGACCTAATACCGCAAAGATGTTGCTGGTATAAATGATCAACTCTTTATTGGGCGACTCCGTGACAATGGCAAATACCGCCGGTATGCTATCTAAGGCAAAAACAATATCTGTTGTAGCCAGCATCACAATCACCACAAACATGCTGGTAAAAAAGCGCTTACCATCTTTTTTAATGGACAGCTTTCCACTTACATCTTCATGAATGATCGGGAAAAAGCGGTTGAGGAATTTATATACAGGGCTAGTAGCGGGATCAAACTCATCTTCTTGTCTAACCGTAAAGATCTTAAAGCCAGTATACACCAGGAAGGCACCGAAAATGTACAACAGCCAGTTAAAGCGTTCTACCAGGGCAACACCTACAGTGATAAAGATGATACGGAAAACGATGGCCATCAAAATACCCACCAGCAACGCTCTGGCTACATGATCGGTACGAATATTAAAAAAGGAAAAGATCAGGATGAAGACAAAGATGTTATCAATGCTCAGGCTCCACTCCATTAAGTAAGCACTAACATATTCCAAAGCGGAAGCCTTACCAGTCTCAAACCATAAAAAGCCACCAAAAGCAAAAGCAAGAGCCACCCAGAACAAGGTTTGATACAATGCTTTTTTGATACTGATCTCTGTTGACTTTTTGCTGAGCAGCCCCAAGTCAAATACCAGTGCTAATAAAATAACAATCCCAAAAACTAAGTACGTGATCTGATCCGCTGTCATTCGTTCCCAATATTTAAAACGCCAAAGATAAGCCGCTTCGTTTTCTGATTGGCTGCAGAATGATTAGAAAACTGTTTTGGGATTTGAAATTTGGGGTTTGGAAATTGATGTTTCTGATTTCCTATTTCGGATTTCGGCATTCTAATTTTTCGGATTCCCAACTGTATACGTCCGCTTTCTGACTTGCTGGTAGATATAACCAAATAGTACTACCAACACTATTGGCAAGGCAATATTGACCAGTTGCCAAGTAGAGCGTTGCTCATCCACCCGACGGGGATCCAGCAAGCGAAGTGTATACTCTTTAGAGCGGGTTTGTAAAATATCAGTAGGGTTTACCAGGTATTCAAGGCTGTTAACAAAGAAATCCTTGTTAGCAAACGTGTACCGTGTAAATACATTCATACCCATTGGTAAAGGGCCCGCACTGGAACTAAACTGATTCATGGCAATATCCCCATCAGCTACCACAATCATTTTCCCATCAGTAACGGCAGTGTTCTGAAATGGATGATTCATTTGTTTTAAAGAATCGGCTACAGCACGCGGTACTCTACCGGTGTACAAGGAGCGAAATTTACCTTCCAGCAAATACGCAACCGGAGTGGCTGGCTTATGGAATAGTTTCTGATCGGGCGCAATCTGCAAAAACTCAAAGTCTATTTTGGCAGGAGCCTCGAGGTAACGACTGTTATTGGAAGACTGCAGCAAAACTGTTTTACGAATACCCGCAGCCTGTACAGTATCTAAGGTAGTGGGGAACATGGATCGAATACCATCCAGGTTCTTACTGATCGGATGATCTGTGCCATTCAGAATGGGGAAGAAAGGCCAGTCCACCAACATCTGCTGACCATTAGGGCCTACTTGTGGCAGCTTATCGCATTGCATGTCCTGCAATAGCGTTTGGTTGATCCGCACGCCATACGTAAACAACAGATCTTCTAAATTCAACCCTCTATCGTAAGCAATAAAGCCATTGGATTTATATAAGCTATCAAACTCCGCGTACATATTATCGATCATCCAAAACACCTTTCCACCATTCATTACATACTGATCGATCTTTAACTTATCAGCATCAGCAAAAGGCTGGGTGGGCTTCAGAATCACCAGCGCATTGATCTGGGAAGGAATGAACGGCACCTCTTTTATGTTGATCGTATCGCCTGAGTAGTTTTCACGGATGGTAATGAAAGCATCATTCACCCGCGCGTCAAAAGTTTCACCATGCCCCAAAGCATAGGCCACCACTGGCTTTTGCTTGGTTGTTATCTTTTGTATGGCAGAAGCAAACTTGTACTCGATGCGTGCCTCCATGTTGTTGTACAAGGCAGCCAATTGCTCCTTTTCAGTACCGAAAGATTTCTCCCCTTGAAGTAGGTCCACACCTACAGAGCGGTCGCCATAGCGAACCACCGCACCATGTATTAGCTGCTTGATCTTTAGCTCATCACCTACTGCAGCAGGTGCATTGATCACTACAGGAGTCAGCCCATAGTTGGTGGCCAATGAATCTTGCAGTTGACGCACTACCGCCGTATCATTACTTGCATAAGGATCTATAAAATTGAACTGCAGGTTATTACCCGCATACTGCTTGGTCTCAAATAAGAAATCGCTAAGCGTATTTCGAAACTTACGCACCACGGCCGGCAACTCTTTTCCAGTAAGATATACATCTATGGTAACGGGTGCCTCTAGCTGACGCAGTAAGTCTTTGGTAGGTTTACTCAGCGAAAAGCGTTTTTCTTCCGTTAAGTCAAAACGTTGATGAAACTGTGCAGCCAATACATTGATCAATGCCAACGCGCCTGCAATACCAATCCACCAAAGCCGGTTGTTCGTCTTTTTGCCTTTCATGCTTATCGTTTCAATAAATTTTGACGGGTGATCAATAAAAAGAAAGCTGTTACGCTCAGGAAGTAAATAATATCGCGTGTATCAATCACACCGCGGCTAATGCTGCTGTAATGGAAATCGATCCCTAGCATCTCCACATAATAATCGGCACCGCTTTCTAAGGCTGGCAGCTGACTAACCGCCCGAAAGCCATAATACAACACCACACAAGCAATCAGGCTAATAATAAAAGCCACAACCGCATTATTTGTAAATGAGCTGATACAAATACCAATAGCCGTAAAGGCTGCTGTTAAAAACAACAGTCCCAAGTAAGAGCCGATAGCCGCCCCGGCATCAATACCGCTTGTAGCAGCCAGATTGCTAATTGTAAAATAATAGATAATGGTGGGTAACAACGCAATCAAGGCTACAATGAAGGCACCCAGAAACTTCCCCCATACGATCTGGCCTGTTGTTACTGGTTTTGTACGCAATATTTCAAACGTACCGCCACGGTATTCATCCGCCAGGCTGCGCATGGTAATTGCAGGCACTAAAAACAGCAGTATCCAGGGAGCAAAGGCAAAGAAATCTTCCAGCGAAGCATAGCCATTATCCAGGATATTATTACGAAAGACAAACAACACCAAACCATTCACTAACAGGAAAACCACTATAGCTATATAGCCGGTAAGACTACTAAAAAACTGTCCTAGCTCTTTTTTACAAATTGACCACATGGATTATTCAGTTGGTACGACGTAGCTGCAAAATAAGGCATAAGGAGTGATGAATGATGAATAATGAGTAAAGAGTGATGAGTTATAGTGTTTAGTTAACACGAATAATAGAGGCCTCACCCGGCCTCCCCGAAGGAGAGTGGAACGGCCCCTCTAACTCCTCCCAAGGGGGTGAATACTGTCGCACAGAGGCCAGCTTTGCCACGATACTTTACTTTTACAATTAGATCAATAAACAAAAAAGCACTCCACTGAAGGAGTGCTTATGTTATATAATACTGTATAATCTTTTGGTGCTGGGCGGCGGCGAAGTCCTCCCTTTACATTCGAGCTTTGATTAGTTATGGAAGCCGAGGTCTGGATGGTGGAAAAAGTTTTGGATGATTTGGGGTTGGTGCTTTAGGTTTTCCATGACGGTGGTGATTTTTTCTTTTAATTCCTGGATGGTCGGGTTGCAGGTGTTTTTGAGTTTATGTTGTTTTAAATAGTTCCAGACCTGTTCGTCGGCATTGAGCTCCGGCGAGTAATGGGGCTGCAGGACCAAATGCAGTTCATTTTGTGTTTTGCTTTCCAGGTATTTCCGGACTTCTTTGGAGTGGTGAATAGAAGCGCCATCCCAGACAATGAGCAGCTTTCTTTGCAGGCTTTCCGCTAAGTATTCCAGGTACTCAATAATCGCTTTGCCATCAAAGGGCTGGTGACGTACCATATAGCGCAACTGCCCGGAGGCGGTGATGGCACTTGCCAGATAAAGCCGGAGGCTTGTTTCCGTACTGGTGGTAATCACCGGTGTCCTGCCCTTGGGCGCATAGGTATGGGTGAGCACAGAGGCCACACTGATGCTGGCTTCATCTGAATACAATAACAGGTAGTCTTCTTCACGGGCCTTTTTTTTTCAAAGCAGGCAGGGTGTCCTGGTACCACTTCCTGACCGCCTCCTGGTCTTTTTTAAAGCTTCTTCGCCGGGGCTTTTGAAGGGTGAAGCCCAGCTTTCGCATTAGTTTGGAGACGTGAGAAGGATGGTAGTGTACTGAAAACTGCTCCTGGATAAGAGCGGCTATCCTTTCCCGGGTCCAGTTATCGGTGGGAAAGCGGTGGTGCAAAGCTCCTTGTAAAAGCATCCCTTTGAGCCGTTCAAACTGCTCTTGCCGGAGATAGGCCGCTTTACCGCCGCTTGCCGGCCGGACCTTTACCGCCGCTGTGCCTGCCTGGCGGTAGCGTTTTAGAAACTTACTCACCCAGGCCTGGCTGCACTGCAGTAGTTGGGCAATCGCTGTCTGCGTTTTGCCCTCACCGGAAAGTTTGGCTATCAGTTCAAAGCGGAACTCAATAGCTGCATCACTCTTTAATCGCATCGGGGAAAACAATTTTCAAAACACAAAGCTAACAACTATAACCACCTATGGCTCGAATGTATCGGGAGGATTTAGGAGGGCCGCTCTACACCGCGAAGCTTTCCCCACATGCGCAAGTTCTACTGGCATTGGGGTTATTAAAATGGAAGCCCTTACCGTTCAAGCCATCGGAAAAGTCCAACTCGGTATTCACCAGGTATAAAAAGCTTTTCAGATCTGTTACCACCTTTACACCATTGTGTTCAAACACCTGGTCGGTTGGTTTTAACTCGCTATCAAAGTCCATTTTATAGCTCAAGCCGGAGCAGCCGCCACCCACAACGCTAACTCTTAAAAAGTGCGTTTCAAGGGAGTGACCATTTTCCTGCATCAATTGAATTACCCTTTCGCGGGCTTTTTCACTTACTGTAACTGCATTATCTGTTGCTAACATATAGGTATTGTTGTTTGTAAGACCGCTGCCATCTTCAGCTACTCGCTACTTTCACCGGCCTTTTTTTATTTATTACAATTTACTTCAAAATGCTTTCCTATTCTACTCCGCCACTAATCAATAATTATTAATTAGTAATTATTACTCCTCCATCCTAATAACTCTAGCTCTCACCTCCTTCACTGCCCTCGTTACCCGCTCAATCACATAATCAATCTCTTCTTCAGTTGTATTCCTTCCTAATCCAAATCGTAACGAACTGTGTGCCAGTTCATCCGGCAGTCCCAACGCCTTTAACACATAAGAAGGCTCCAAGGTAGCCGAGGTACAAGCTGAACCAGAAGACAAAGCTATCTCCTTATTTAGCTCCATCATCAATCCATTGGCTTCTGCGTCTTTAAATGACAAATTGGTTACATGAGGTAAGCGGTGGGCACGACTACCATTTACTGCCACATCACCCATTCCTAATAGCGCCCCCTCCAATCGATCGCGCATAATGCTCAATCGCTGGGCATCGGAAGTCATTTCCTGCAGGCACAGTTCTGCCGCCTTACCCAGTCCCACTATACCTGGCACATTCAACGTACCGCTACGCATACCTCTTTCATGTCCGCCGCCGTCTATTTGAGCCGCCAGCTTTACACGTGGCCCTTTCCGACGTACATATATAGCACCTATACCTTTAGGCCCATACATTTTATGAGCACTTAGCGTTAATAGATCTATGTTATCACTGTTTACATCCACTGGAATCTTTCCCACAGCCTGGGCGGCATCTGTAAAAAATAAAACCCCGTGTTTCCGGGCAATAGCGCCAACCTCCTGTATGGGCATCACCGTACCCAGCTCGTTATTGGCATACATTATAGCAATCAGAATTGTATTGGGCTGAATGGCGGCCTCCAAGGCTTCCAGGTCGATCAGCCCTTCGGCGCTTACCGGCAGATACGTTACTTCAGCACCTTCCTTCTCCAAATGCTTACAGGTATCCAAAACTGCTTTATGCTCAATCTGGCAGGTAATAATATGGTTTCCTTTGGTGGCATAGGTGTCATAAACACCC
This sequence comes from Flavisolibacter tropicus, assembly GCF_001644645.1. Classification (NCBI taxonomy): domain Bacteria; kingdom Pseudomonadati; phylum Bacteroidota; class Chitinophagia; order Chitinophagales; family Chitinophagaceae; genus Flavisolibacter; species Flavisolibacter tropicus. The sequence goes on from NZ_CP011390.1 coordinate 2,847,539, forward strand.
TTTAAAGCCAGGTTATCAGCCTCTGTTGCCCCCGATGTAAAAACAATTTCTTTAGGCTCTGCTCCTATAAGCCGGGCTACCTGCTCTCGCGCATATTCAACGGCTTCCTCGGCATGCCACCCAAACGGATGACTGCGGCTAGCCGCATTGCCAAAATGTTCCGTAAAATAGGGCAGCATCGCTTCTACCACCCTAAGGTCGCAGGGCGTAGTAGCATTATAGTCCAGGTAAATAGGAAGTTTTAACATAAAGACGTCCGGTAATACAATACAAATTTAACCCCAACCCTGGGTTCTCAAGGATACTATAACAATTTATGTTTTGCATGGACCACAGATGGATAGGACCGCGGATTCAAGGATTAGTGGGATTATTTTAGCCTAAAGTGTAAGAGTTCCCTTGCGGTTTAGGCTTTAATTAAAGTGAGAGCAGACCCTGAAACGAGTTCAGGGTGACAGCAAGAGGCATTGCCCAAGCCGTTTGTACTATAAACGAAGTCTCTGAGATCCTTCAATGCGTTCAGGATGACAGAAGCCAGCCGCGTTAGGAATAGCAGGCTGGTTGAGCCCAAAAGGTTAAACCTGAAACCAGAAACTTGCGACCTGAAATTTGAAATCAGAAATCTTGAAATTCTTCTCCTTTTTCCGTTTGCGATAACAATTTCAAACCTCAACTATCAAATCAAAGAAATCCTGCTAATCCTTTCTAAATCCTGTTCATCTGCGGTCAATCTTTTCGTACAATTGCACCTTATGCGTAAAGTAGAACATATCGGTATTGCAGTAAAGTCTTTAACAGACTCCGTTCCTCTTTTTGAAAAGCTTTTAAACACACCTTGCTACAAAACAGAAGCCGTAGAAAGCGAAAAGGTAACAACCGCCTTTTTCCAAACAGGAGAAACAAAGATCGAACTGGTTGAAAGCAGTTCACCCGATGGTGTGATAGCTAAGTTTATTGAAAAAAAGGGCGAAGGCCTGCATCATATTGCTTTTGATGTTGCCGATATCTATGCCGAAATGAAGCGCTTACAAAGCGAAGGCTTTACGCTGTTAAACGAAACACCCAAAAAAGGAGCTGACAATAAACTCGTTTGCTTCCTTCACCCTAAGGGAACCAATGGTGTTTTGATTGAGCTTTGCCAAGAGCAACCCTAATCTTTGGAAGCATTTGGCTTGGCAGGTATTGCCGATTCAAGACTTAACTTGTTTTTCTGCGCAAAGTTGTGTTGTGCATTTGTGAAATGCTTATCCAGCTCTGCTTCCTCTGCCGTTAAGGATTGCGTTATTGCTATTGCCCGTTGAGCATCTGCTGCACTAACTTTATTACCTTTTGAATTGATGACCAGCAGGGTCTTATACTCGTTATCAAATATGCGCTTATAGAAAGTAAAATTATTCACCGCTGCATTGCGAAACGCAGTATCGCCCTTATAATCACTCATGGCCGATAAATCAGTCAGGTACTCACCTGTTATACGACTACTCTTTTGCAAAACAGCCTGTGCAGAGTCTTCATCAAAAGCTGACGCAGCCGTAAATTGATCAATAAGCCTTGCCACCTCTTGCTGGCGGGTAATAATATAGTCATTGTATTCCGTAGGCGTTTTAAACTGAATACCATTTCTGCCAGTAGCTTTTGGTGCGGTATTACAGGCAGCTGCAATCAAGAGAATGGTTAAAAGGGGTAGTATGTATTTTCGCATGGTACTACCAATATAAATAAAAACCTCCAGTTCATACTGGAGGTTTTTATTATGGCAGTTTCACTAGGACTACAATAGGATCTGCTTATTTACTTGTATATCTTGTTGATCAGAGACTGTTAGAATATAATTTCCTTTTACAGTAGCAGGAATAATCAGCTGTCCAACAGGCCTATTAATCTGTTGGCGGCTTACTACAGTACCATTAAAAGATACCAGCCTAACCTCTACCTGCCCTTGCACTTGTTTAGCAAATTGCAGAACAATGTTTCCACGAACGGCTGTAGCGTCTACGATATTATTGCCATCTGCTTTTACAATTCTTACCGAAGTGTACTCATAACGCTCATTCAGATCTACTTGCTTAATACGGTAGTAGACAGTTTTAGAACTTGCGTTTTTGTCGGTATAGGAATAATTAGAAGTGTTATTTGAAGTTCCTGTTGCGCTTACCCTACCAATAGCTTTCCAGTTTGAACCATCTTCACTACGCTCTATTTCATAATAATCAGCGCCGGACTCTTGCGAAGTAGCCCATTGCACAAATACATCTGTGCTTTTGCGTACAGCGCTAAAACCAAGGTATTTAACGGGTAAAACGACAGGTATTAAAAATCCAGTGGTTGCACTATTGGCAATGGCCGGACCGCTTATGACTACTCCATTGCCAGGGTATTTCAAAGCGCCACCAATGCTAATAATTTGAGAAGCGTTTTTATCAGAAGAAATTGTACCACCAGCCATTACTTCAACAGTGCTGACCGCATCGAGAACCAATTTTGCACCACCACCAGTGAATTGCAATGCCCCTTGAACTTGAATGTGGATATTGCTCACAGACAGATTTCTGTCAACAAGAACGGTGTCATATGCCTTGATAATAACTGTGTCGCCAGGGTTAGGCGACCTGGTCAGATCCCATGTAGAATTATCCGACCACATTCCTTTTTTGATTTTGGATTTAATAGGGGTTGCAGCAGCAGAGAAACTACTAACTATCAGCAGTAAGGCTAATAACTTCCTCATGGCACGGATCATTTATTTTTTTAATTTATCCAACTAAATAAAGCGACTACTGTTTTCTAAGGGATTTTTCTTACTGCTTTATTTAGCGAGCGCAAAGATAGCGGAGGAATTATATATAAACAAAATACTATTGGAAACACGGATCAATTGAGGATTTTCGCAGATAGATTGTAGTTAGTTATTATGTTTTGCACTACTATTTAGTACCACATTTCACTTAGACCGCGGCCACTACTCAACTTTTTGCATAGTTGCGCTATATATACAACAATTGGGCACACACTAAGTTTTACTCTTACTTACTTAGTCCTTTATACCTAAATGAAACGCTTAGGTTTTATAGCCTATGACTTAGACTTACTTAGAAAAAAAGTGAAAATAAACAAGTAGGGCTATGCGGATAAAAGTCACAACAGCATAATCTCCCTGAAGAGGTAAAGCGAAACGTATAAACAGAAAACGTTCTTCCTGAATAGAGCAGAAACTTAAAAAGGGGGAATGGAGATGTACGTTTATTCCTGAATACCGGGAGAGTCGGCATTGGCAATGCCCATTTTCTCTACGGCCAATTGGGCAGCAATCTGAGAGGCATCTTTTTTATTAAAGGCCTTTCCTTCTGCAATGATCTTTCCGTTAATAACAGCGGCTATTGTAAAGAGGCGGCGGCCATTTTCCAACTGTTCATTGACGGTTTCAAACTCTAGTTGTTTACCGTTTTTGTTGGCCCACCCATACAGTTTGTTCTTATGGTTGATCTCCAGGATTTCAAGATCATCCATATACATGTGAGGAATGATAATGCGTTCGGTAACCCAGCGAGCCGTTTTTTTATAGCCTTTATCCAGGTAAACAGCGCCTACTAAGGCTTCCAAGGTGTTACCAAAAATCTGGCTGGTTTTTAAAGATGCGTCGGCTTTATTGTACAGGGTAATTTTTTTCAACCCCATTTTCACCGCAATTTCATTCAGCTGCTGACGGTTTACCATCTTGCTGCGCATTTCGGTTAAAAAACCTTCTTCTCTATAAGGATAACGCTTGAATAAGTATTCGGCTACCAAGGCGCTCAAAATAGCATCACCCAGGTACTCTAAGCGCTCGTTGTTTTCATCGCTGGTTTCTTTAATTGAACGATGGGTCAATGCCGTTTTATAAAGCGCCGCTTCGCCAGGGGTATACCCTAATACACCTTTCAATTGCTTCTTGAAAGTTGACCCAGAATGTTTCTTAAAGGGGTTCCAGAAATCCACAACCGAATTTGATAGTCAAAAAAATAAAAAGTCGTAACAATTACCCGAAGGAAGCTACGACTTTTTTCTAATGCATTTCCAGAAGACTTTTATTGATACTTCTTAAAGATCACACAGGCATTATGTCCACCAAAACCAAATGTATTACTTAAGGCTGCATTTACCACGCGCTTTTGCGCTTCACCAAAAGTGAAGTTCAGACGTGGATCTAATTCAGGATCGTCAGTAAAGTGGTTAATCGTTGGCGGCACAATATCATTTTGCACGCTCATGATACATGCTATAGCTTCTATAACACCGGCAGCACCCAGACAGTGACCTGTCATAGACTTGGTAGAGCTGATGTTAAGGTTGTAGGCATGTTCACCAAATACGGCTTGAATAGCTTTTACTTCGGCAATATCACCTAATGGTGTAGAAGTACCGTGTGTATTTATGTAATCTATTTCAGTTGGCTGCATACCTGCATCGTCCAAAGCCTGGATCATTACATTTTTAGCACCCAGTCCTTCCGGATGAGGGGCTGTAATATGGTGTGCATCAGCTGTTGCACCGGCACCAGCTACTTCGCAATAGATCTTAGCGCCACGGGCCAAGGCATGCTCCAGTTCTTCAAATACTAATACACCGGCGCCTTCACCCATTACAAAGCCATCACGGTCTTTGTCGTAAGGACGGCTAGCGGTTTTAGGATCATCGTTACGCTCGCTCAGGGCCTTCATGGCATTAAAGCCACCTACGCCCGCTTCAGAGATAACACTTTCCGCACCACCCGTAATAATAATATCTGATTTTCCTAAACGAATCAGGTTCAAGGCCTCCATCATAGCATTCGAGCTGGAAGCGCAAGCGCTTACAACTGAGAAGTTTGGGCCTCTGAAACCATGTCGCATAGAAATATGACCTGCGGCAATATCAGAAATCATTTTAGGGATAAAGAAAGGGTTGAAACGAGGCGTTCCATCGCCTTTTGCAAAATTCATTACTTCTTCCTGGAAGGTAATCAAGCCTCCAATACCGGAAGCAAAGACCACACCCACGCGATCTGGGTTTACATTGTCCTTATCAATTCCTGCATCTTGTACAGCAAAATCAGAGGCAACGAGAGCCGTTTGGGTAAAGCGGTCCAGTTTACGCGCTTCCTTTTTATCGAGATAATGCGTTGGATCAAAGTTCTTGATCTCACAGGCAAATCGGGTTTTGAACTTGGAGGCGTCGAACTGTGTAATGAAATCAGCCCCACTAACACCATTACGCAAATTATTCCAATACTCGGTAATGGAATTACCCAACGGTGTCAAACATCCCATTCCTGTTACAACGATCCTTTTAAACTGCATACAGCCTGCTGTAAAATTTTGTGTAAGAGAAAACCGCCTTCACTGCTGCAATCACAGCCGAGAAGGCGGGTAAAGTTAATTCCGATTATCGGAAAGTAGTTTTTAATTACTTGGCATGTTCTTCCAGGTAAGACACAGCCTGACCTACGGTAGTAATTGTTTCAGCCTGCTCATCTGGAATAGAAATATTGAATTCCTTCTCGAATTCCATAATAAGCTCTACGGTGTCAAGAGAATCGGCTCCCAGATCATTTGTAAAAGAAGCCTCGTTAGTTACTTCTCCTTCGTCAACGCCTAGTTTGTCAACTATGATCTTTTTTACTCTTGCTGCAATGTCTGACATGTTGTAAAAAGTTTGGTTATGATTATAGTGGTGCAAAAATATAGGTTTTTGATATAACTCACATTCTTCCGTAATAGTTGTTCTGCTCGCCAAAGTATTTACTTCTTTTTTAAAATGCAAACTGTAACCATTCCAGATTTGCCGTATGCGCAGATATTTGTAAATTGAGGCACCCAAACAGGAGCTATGGCATTGAAAATCATTGATCACGGAAGCCAGGAATATCGTAAGATGGTGCAACTGCGCGACGACATCCTGCGGAAACCCCTTGGATTACATTTTACAGAAGAAGAATTAGAATCAGAAAAAGATAATTTATTAGTAGCCGCTTATGAAGACGATCGTATGCTAGGCTGCTGTATGCTGGTAGAGGAAGACCCGCAAACTGTACGTCTCCGCCAGATGGCCGTAATGAACGACTTACAGGGAAAAGGCATTGGGAGCGCCCTAATGACCTTTGCGGAAAACCTGGCGCGGGACCGCGGTTTCAGAAGAATTACCATGCATGCCCGAAAGAACGCCTTAGGCTTTTATGAAAAAATGGGATATAAGAAAGTAGGCGAAGAGTTTCAAGAAATCACTATCCCTCACTACGTGATGGAAAAACAACTATAGAACAGAACCAGGATTTATAGGATATAGGATTGTAAGAGATTATGAGGAAATTATAATTGAATTTTAATCATTCCTGATTATAAACAACAATAAAGAAAGGGGGACGCTAATTAGCGTCCCCCTTTCTTTATCAATGATTTTCAATAATCTGTCATTATTCGTTTTTCAGCACTCAGCTCACTTCCTCATCCCTCTACTTGCTGCGTTCACGGTTCACGGAACTTACCACTCACTCCCATCATGCCTTCTTCTGAATCTTTTCTTTAAACAGCTGCCGTATCTCAAAAATGGCATCGCTGCTACCAAAACTGCTCTTAGGTACTAAAAAGAAAGAGCGTGGATCAAAGTATAAGTGAAAGAAATTGGGTGTTTCAATAAACTTTGTCAGCGACGACCACTGCCAGGAGCGGGAACCACGTTCATTGCCTAAGGAAAAGAAATCATTTTCAAACTCCATAGTAAAATGATCCCGGAAAGTGGCAGCCCTCCGGTATACAGCTCCTGGAAGAACAAACCAGATAGAGATCATAATAAAGATCCACAATAATGATCCTATCAAAAAAGCCAGCGGTGTTACTTTTTTGAAATAGAACAAAGCGGCAGAAAACAAGGCAAAGACATTTACCAGTATGATCATGACCCGAATCTCGGGCCGCGACAGAAAGTGGAAGCGCAACGCTTGCAATACCTGTCTTTTATCGTACGAAAAATTAACGGTCATGGGATGAAGGTACAGTTAGCCTACATTTTACACACATTCTGTTTCAACTATTTTTGCGCAATCACTCCAATAAGACCTGGCCACTAAAGGGGAGGCACACAGAGGAAATGGCGGATGTAGGGATGGCGGACGGCTGATTTGGGTTGACAGGTTAACAAGTTGATAAGTTGACAAGGAAGGGAATAATGAACAAGGAACATGGAATGATGAAGGAAGAAGGGAGGAAATGTTCAATGCTCAACGCTCAATAAGCAATGATCAGTAATGAATAGTTATTGATAATTGAAGAAAACTCGTACTGCCGGATTCACCTTTCACGTTTGACGTTTCACGCGCCCAGCCTTCTCCCTTTTATAGGTCGGGGTGTGTGGCTGGCTGAGTTTACGGGTTTGGCAAAGGCTGTTTCTATGTTATGAGGAAAAGCAACTTATAGAGACTAAATATTCAAATACTTGGAATGGTACAGCAAGAACAAACACCCAATTAACTGGATGAAGACACTGTAATCAGAAACAATTTCAAATCTCAAACTCCAAATATCAAATCCTTAATCCCCAAATCTATGATATAAAAAAAAGCCCTGCAGGCTGCAGGGCTTTATAGAGATAATACGTTTTCGCTTATTTATTCATCATTTGTTTAGCTTCAATGCTTAAGGTAGCATGCGGTACAGCACGCAGACGAGCCTTATCAATCAGCTTACCTGTAACGCGGCATACACCATATGTTTTATTTTCTATGCGCATGATTGCTTTTTCCAAGTGATCAATAAACTGAATTTGGCGGCTGGCCATCTGGCTCAATTGTTCGCGTTCCATGCTCATGCTTCCATCTTCCATGGTCATGTAACGTCCATCTTCAATGTCTCCGCTCTCATCTTTACGTGTAATTAATCCCTGCAAATAGGCCAATTCTTTCTTGGCGGTATCCAACTTACGATTAATTAAATCTCTGAACTCTGCTAGCTCTGCATCTGAATAACGCATGGTAGGTCCTGTATGTTCTTGTGTTTGGTTACGAATGTCTAATACTGACTTTGTAAAATCCGGTTCATACTTTACAGATTTAGTAGTAGATGTCTTAGGAATAACAACTGGTTTAGCGGGTTCTTTCTTAGCAGGCGCTGCTTTAACAGGCGCCTTTACTGTGGATTTTACTTCCTGAACCGGCTTTACAGCAACAGGCTGCTTTACGGCAGGCTCTGCGGTTTTCTTTACAGGGGCTGGAGCTGGCTTTACTGCTACTTTTTCGGGAGCAGCTTTCTTGGCGACAGGAGCCGACTTTGTGGCAACCGGGGCCGCTTTCTTTATGGGCTCTACTTTTTTGGCAGGAGCTGCTTTTTTAGGAGCAACTGCTACCTTCTTAGCAGGGGCCGCTTTTTTAGCAGGGGCTGCTTTCTTGGCAGCTACTTTTTTAGCTGGCGCGGCTTTAACTGCTGTTTTTGTATTCTTAGGTGCAACTGCTTTTTTAGCTACCGCTGCCTTTACAGCGGGTTTTGCGCTTTTAGCCGGCTTAGCTGCTGGCTTCTTTGTTGCGGATTTTTTGGTTGCCATACGGTTTATCCCTTTTTAGTTACGATAACCTTCAATGGATTGTCATTAATTTCTATCTCAAGGCCATCGTTTAGTTCAGTTTGGAATTCTAGTGAATCTGCCAGAATTTCCGAGCAAATATAATTATTATACTTCGCCAATGATTCTTTTATGCCGTTAGAAGCTGTCACTTTTACATCTATGCGATCGGTTACATCAAATCCACTATCCTTTCTTATTTTCTGGATACGGTTGACAAACTCTCTAGCATCACCTTCCTGAACTAACTCTGGAGTAACATTAATATCTAAGGCAACGGTTAACGGGCCCTTGGAAGCTACCGACCAGCCCGGAATATCCTCGCTGGTGATTTCTACTTCGCTCAACATCAACTCAATATACTCTTCTCCGTCAACAGGGATTGAATATCGCCCTTCTTTTTCAAATAGCGAAATATCATGTTGACTAAAGTTATTCAGAGCTGTGGAAACCGCTTTCATTTTTGCCCCTAACTTCTTACCCAGCGCCTGAAAATTGGGTTTGATCTTCTTTTTAATAAATCCTTCCGTGTCGATCAAATATTCCACTTCTTTTATGTTCACTTCCGCCTTCACCAGATCTTCTATCTTCTGCAATTGTTGTTCCATGGCCGGGTTCAATACGGGGATCAGCACTTTTTGCAGTGGCTGACGCACCTTGATATTGGCTTTTTTCCGCAATGACAGTACCAAAGAAGAGGCATCCTGCGCCAGCTGCATCCGCTCTTCCAAGGCTGCATCTATCAAAGATTCATTGGCCACAGGAAAGGCTGCATGGTGAACAGAAGCTTCTTTATGTCTGCCAGTAGCGGCATTCAGGTTTCGGAACAGCTCATCACTAAAGAATGGAGAAATCGGCGCCATCAACATGGTCACTGTTTCTAAACATTCGTACAGGGTTTGGTAAGCGGCTATTTTATCCACCTCATACTCCCCTTTCCAGAAACGGCGGCGGCACAAGCGTACATACCAGTTACTTAAATGCTCATCCACAAAATCTTCAATCAGGCGACCTGCTTGGGTAGGCTCATACTCATCAAACGCTGCGTTTACCTTTTTCACCAGTGTTTGCAGTGAAGAAAGAATCCAGCGGTCAATCTCCGGACGCTCTGCTACGGGGATATACTCTTCCTGGAAGGTAAAACCATCTACATTCGCATACAGCCCAAAGAACTGGTATGTATTATATAAGGTACCAAAGAATTTGCGTTGCACTTCCTTAATTCCTTCTAAATCAAACTTCAGGTTATCCCAAGGCGACGCATTGGTGATCAGGTACCAGCGAGTAGCATCGGCACCAAAGTCTTCAATAGTTTTGAATGGATCTACCACATTGCCCAGGCGCTTACTCATTTTGTTCCCGTTCTTATCCAATACTAAACCATTGGAAACTACGGTTTTATAAGCCACTCTATCAAACAGCATTACCCCCAAAGCATGCAGGGTATAGAACCAACCGCGTGTTTGGTCAACGCCCTCTGCAATAAAGTCGGCCGGGAAGTTTTCCTTAAACGTTTCCCTATTCTCAAAAGGATAATGCCACTGTGCATACGGCATAGCACCACTATCAAACCACACGTCGATCAGGTCTGGCTCACGGCGCATAGGCTTACCGCTTTCAGACACCAGGATCACCTCATCTACATAAGGTTTGTGCAGATCCAGGATACCATCGTGCAGGTAGTGCGTGTTTACATCGCCCCCCAACACTTCATTAGCCTTCCGGATCTCGGTATTTAGTTCTTCAATAGAACCAATACATTTTTCTTCTGTTCCATCTTCTGTACGCCAGATAGGCAATGGTGTACCCCAGTAGCGACTGCGGCTCAGGTTCCAGTCCACCATATTCTCCAGCCAGTTACCGAAGCGGCCAGTACCGGTAGCTGCAGGTTTCCAGTTGATGGTTTTATTCAGCTCTACCATTCTATCGCGCAGGGCAGTGGTTTTAATAAACCAAGCATCCAGCGGATAGTATACTACCGGCTTATCGGTACGCCAGCAGTGTGGATAGCTGTGTTCGTATTTTTCTACTTTAAAGGCGCGGTCTTCTTTTTTCAGTTTTACAGAGATGTCTACGTTTACATCTACATAATCCGGCGCGCTCTTATAATCTTTTATAAAGCGGTTGCTAAACTCACCCAGACCGTTCACAAACTTTCCTTCACGGTCTACGAGGGTCAGGATACCAATGTTATACTTCTTCCCAACTTTATAGTCATCTGCACCAAAGGCTGGAGCGGTATGTACCACACCGGTTCCGTCTTCTGTTGTAACAAAGTCACCTAACAGAATGCGCCACGGTTTAGCATCGGGAGTAACTGCATGCACTGCTTCTAAAGAGTTGGCCTCGTAAGGAAGCAATGGCTCGTACTCTATGTTCTCTAAGTCCTTGCCTTTAAACTCAGCAATGATCTTCCAAGGCAGAACGGCCCCACCCCGGCCCTCCCCGGCAGGGAGGAAGTGCTGCGCTACATACCCATCGAAATCACCATTCTCTCCTTCAGGTTTCAGGTATTTTCCAATAAGATCTTTAGCTATGATCACGTTTTGAGGAACGTGTGTATAAGGATTGAAGGTTTTTACCAATACATAATCAATGTTAGGCCCTACTGTTAATCCCAGGTTGGAAGGCAGGGTCCAAGGAGTAGTTGTCCAAGCCAGGACAAAAATGTCTGATGGCTGATGTGAGGATGTCTGGTTTGCAGCATCGAACAGGAACTGTGCTTTGGGCGACTGCTTCAGCTTAAACAGCGTGGTAATACTTGTGTCCTTCACATTACGGTAAGTGCCTGGTTGGTTCAGCTCGTGAGAGCTTAAACCGGTACCTGCCGCTGGTGAATAGGGCTGGATAGACACACTCTTATATAATAATCCTTTTCTGTAGAGCTCTTTCAAGCACCACCACAAGCTTTCTATATATTCATTGGTGAAGGTGATATAAGGATTTTGCAGGTCAACCCAGTAGCCCATTTTGGTGGTCAGGTCGTCCCACTTGTCTTTATAGCGTAATACTGCTTCACGGCATTTTTGGTTATACTCGGCAACAGAGATCTTTTTACCAATATCTTCTTTTGTAATGCCCAGTTCTTTTTCTACGCCCAGCTCTACCGGCAAACCATGGGTATCCCAGCCGCCCTTACGCTGCACTTTAAAGCCCTTCATGGTTTTGTAGCGACAAACCAGATCTTTCAGGGTGCGGGAAATCACGTGGTGAATACCGGGCATACCATTGGCACTAGGTGGACCCTCGTAGAATACAAAGGGTGTAGCACCTTCTCTTAACTCGATACTTTTTTCAAAAGCCTGCTCTTGTTTCCATTTGTTCAGGATCTCCTTCTCGATGGAAGGCAGGTTAAGGTGTTTAAATTCTTTATAACGAACAGCCATAATGTGCTTCTTGGTAAAAAATGTTGGCAAAGGTACGAAAAAACAAAGGAGGGCGCGTTTGACAGGTTTCACGCAGAGCGCTGAGAACGCTGGGTGCGCCTTTGGCGCGGAGAGGGAGGAACCACAGGGACACGGGGGCAGGGAGGGACACGGAGGGAATTGTCTGAACCGGGATTTGGGGAGATTTAGGGATTAAGGAGAAATGGCTGATGTGAGGATGGCGGATGGCGGATTTGGGTTGACGGGTTGAGAAGTTGAGAAGGAAGCTAAGAGATAAAAGAGCAGAAAGAGGAAAAGAGAAGGGTTGACAGGTTAACAAGTTGATAAGTTGACAAGGAAGGGAATAATGAACAAGGAACAAGGAATGATGAAGGAAGAAGGGAGGAAATGTTCAAAAAGGGAAATCCGAAATGCGAAAGGAAGAAAGAAGGAATGTTCAATGCTCAACGCTCAATAATTAATAATCAATGATTAGTAATGAATAATGATTGATTATTAATGGAGGCAGTAAATAAAAAAACACCCCTTAAGTGGAGTGCTTTTCTTATAATTCGATTCTTTCTTTCAATTCTCTGTGTCTCTCCCTGTTCCCCCCTGTCTCTGTGGTTCCCCTTCTGCGCCGATCGGCGCCATCTGCGGGACACCTGTGCGGGCGTCCTCCCCTTCAGGGGTTGGGGGCGTGCGCGCCAGCGTTGCCTATTTGGCCATCTGTATCACTTTTAGCTTACTCAGCAGCAAAATGATGGGGTAACAGAAATCAAACTCGCCTTTGTGGGTGGCAAAGTTGGTGCGGGAAGGGTATTTATGATGGTTATTGTGATAACCTTCGCCGAACATCAGCCAGTCTACCTTGAAGAGGTTTTTAGATGTATTGTCCTGTTCATGGTTCACCTCACCATATTTATGGGCAAACCAGTTGATGACCACTCCATGAATAGGCCCCATAGCTGCATGAATAGGAATTAACAAAAGAAACCATAAAGAAGGTGCAAAGACAATATAGAACCATACGTATACGCCAATCCACAAAAGGCGTGACAGACCGCTGTTGGCCATAAGGTCGAACCAGCGCCAGTCGGGTACGTTCTTGGTAAACTTCTCTTCTACTGGTATTTGCTTTTGCAGAATACCTGCATACATTTTTTTAGTACGCCACATCATGGCCATTAAGTTCTTATCGAATGAAGGTGAATGCGGATCATCTTCTGTATCGGTATAGGCGTGGTGGATGCGGTGCATGATGCCATACGCCCAGGGACTTAAATAAGATGAACCTTGCGTAATGTAACAGAAAATGAAAAAGAAACGTTCCCAGCCCCTACTCATTGTAAAAGCTTTATGAGCTGAGTATCTATGTAAAAAGAAGGTTTGTGCAAATAAGGACAGGTACCAATGCAACACAAAAAACAAAACAATAATCCAAAGCATGATGCGGTGTTTATAATAAAAGGGCCGCAAAGGTGCTAGAAAATAGGGTTACAGAAAAATTACAATACATAAATCTATGAGAAACACCTAGGGGGGGTCAAGATGGAAACGGTTACCTGAACAGGCGTTTGTGTGAGTAATAGCCATCATTATATAAAGTAAACCAAGTGGCCTATGCGCTTATATTCTTTGCTAAACAGAATGAACCCTTGACAAGTGAAATACTTAGCGGGAAAGAAGATACGGAGCCAGATGTAATGAAGAAAGGAGCGTAAAATAAAACGAAACACGGCCTGCCATTTTATGGTAAGCGGTGTTTCGTTAACCGATTTTCAGGAGGACATGCAGTCATTCCATCGGAAAACCTATTGTGCAGGTTCAGGTTGATCAGGCCATTTCCCAAAGTGTATCAGCAGTAGCTTTTACTTGCATGGTACCATTAGAAGAAAGAGTAACATTTTTCAACTTGTACATACCTGGCTTCAGGTTTTCAGGAACAGTAAGTCCTTCTACAATTACCTGTGCTGGCAATGTTCCGCCATCTCCTGATGCTATTGTGTTCAGCACTTCGATGGACTTCATGGGGCAAAAGTACATTACCATTTTTCCGCGTTCTGTTTCCAAACGAACGGGAGCAATGTTAGCTGTTACAGTTTCTCCATGTGACAAACGTTCTTCGCGCATGCGTTGCTGCAGCACATGTGGTTGTGAATAGGAAGTTACAACCACTTGCTTGGGCTGATCTGTTTCTGCTGGCTGACTTTTAGTGCCGAACAGGCTTCCGAAGAAGGGGGTGTGTTCATTTTTCATATTGCTTCGTTTTAAAGGTGCGCACGTTATAACAAATACACGCTACGAGCTTGCAATAGGCTGACACAACAATCTTGTAAACAATTACTTCCCAATTTCAAGAGTACGAGCCATCAAACGATGTTAGGAGCTTTCATGAGGGGTAAAAAAAAGAGGTCTCCCGAGTCAATACTAAGTTACTAGATAATTCATTCAAATAGAACAAAATAAAGGGAAACCAATTTACATAAATAAGACAAAAATTATACCTAATATGATGCGTCAGAATTAGAATTTGAACACTTAAACAAATCTTTGATCAACGATCAAAGCCAGTGCCGTTAAACCCACTAACAGGATGACACATTGATTACAAAACCGCTTTGCTACATACTAAAAAAGCAGTTCTTACGTTACGCAAGAACTGCTTTTTTAGTAGTTATGATGAGGACTATTGCCCTAAAACTTTGATCAGGGTTCCCTTCTGTACTTGATCGGTCAGCAGCATGCCATTCAGGAGTGCCAATTCATTCATTCGATTATCCGCCATATTGAAACCACGTAACACTTGTTGTAAGGTAGCGGTTTGGCCTACTGTTTTAATACGAATGCGTTCTGGTTGCTTATTCAGCTTGGCCTGGTCGGTTACCTGTCTAAAGCTTTGCATTACATTGTTAAACGTATTGGCATATGATGAATAATCGGCTTGGCTGGTTACCCCTGTAATTTGATAAATAGCATTATTATACTGGATGAAATATGATAAGGTATTCACTACCCCACCTTGTTGTTGCTGGTTGGCTTCTACCATCAGGGCCGGCAGTCCATTTACGGTTGTTTCTCTAGAGCCAGTAGCTGTAAGTTGATATTGCTGCATAGCTGTATTAGCCGCCTGCTGTAAAGATGTGCCTTGTGCTAATGTCATAAACATCAACGCCTTTCCATCTTTAGGGGCCATGTTTACCTTTTGTGGCGTATTCTGGTAATTCCAGTTGGCCGGAACGTTGAACTGGAACTTCAATACCGGATGATAAAACACATTATTTTCCAAATAACCTTCGCGTGGATCATCGCCATACACCAGTCCTTCAATGCGGTGGAGGTATTCGTTGCGATTGATCTTAGGGCTGGTAAGATTCAGCTTCTGCTTCCACTCCGTTGCTTTTTTAGCCACAGCTATATGGCGGTCGCCGGGATTGGGGTGGGTAGATAAAAACGTAGGCAGCTCAGCATTACCCGATTGCTCACCCTCGCGTTGCAGTACAGTGAAGAAGTCGGCCATTTGCTGTGCGTCATATCCAATTTTAGAAGAGTATTCAACACCCAAATCGTCTGACTGGCGCTCAGCATCGCGGCCAAACTTTAAAAATAGCAGGCTTAAACCTTGTGAAGCCTCTTGACCAAATTGAGCAAACTGTGGGCTAACCACCATGGCACCTATCAAACCTATTTGCCCCAGGATGGCCTTGCTTTGCTGTGATACCGAGTGGCGGGCAGTGATGTGGCCGATCTCGTGACCTAGCACACCCGCGAATTCGGCTTCGCTGTTAAAGTGTGCCATAATACCACGGGTAAAGTACACGTAGCCGCCTGGTACTGCAAAGGCGTTCAATATATTGGAGTTAACAATACGAAACTGGTAATCCAGATTAGGACGGTGTGATATGGCTGCCATTTCTTTGCCTTTCTGGTTTATAAAGGCTTGAAGGTTAGCATCTTCATATAATCCGTATTCGGCAATAATTTGAGGGTCGGCTTCTTTACCCATTGCAATTTCCTGTTTCTCTGAAATAAGCGCCACTTGACTCTTTCCCGTAACGGGGTTTTTGGCACATTCGCTAAAAAACAAAACCGTGGCTGTTAAACTACTGATCAAAAAAATCTTCTTCATGTTTATTCTAGGTTTTAGACTAATACTTTCGGCTGCAAAAGTAAAGATCTTGCTTTGCCTATATATACAACAGCAATGCCAGTATTCAACTACATCTTTTATTCATACGCTACGGATAAACTAAAACAGAGGATTTAACTACCATAAAGCGCCCAGATACCATTGAATGCAAGACATGTTACTACTTCATTTATCATTTCGTTTAATAGCAGCTTTTACAGAAACGCACAAACGATAATTGATACACTACTCCAATTCTCCGCAATCCTGTATAACACGCTCATCCTATGTAATAGGGATAGCTGGTTGCTGATAAAGATACGTTGGTTTTCAAAGTGTAGTATAAGCGGTAAGTTGGTAGGGCCGCCGCCGCTGTATTCTAAAGCACAATAGGGGCCCTGCCAGCTGACTAAATCCTTTAATCCGTTTCCCTTTTGATTACTAAAAAAAGCCTTACGCCAGCTGCGCGGTCGGGTTGTCTTTTTTCACCTTATTACCTTTGTCTTGGCATCCTATCAGCAGTCGGAGTCCTTGTGTCCGCTGCAAGCATTTATTACAGGCAAAGGAAGTGGCGCTGTATGCTATACGACAGCAGTCTTCGGCCTATACTAAGCACAGGGAGCTGCATAGCGTGTTTTACAGTCGCCACTTTTTATTTTTAAATGCCTTTTCTGCATTGTGTTAAAAGATCAGAACGGTAATAAGATACAGGCCTCTGTTAGGCCAGGGCTTTTACTTTTTCCAATTGGTAGGGTTCTCCTGTTTTGATCACATGGTACATCCGGCTGAGGGTCTTGGCAGCCAGCTTGACGATCAGCTTTTTATGATCACCACCTTTGCGCTCCTGGTAGTACTGCATTAAGACCGGATCTTTTTTGCATGCCACCCAGGCCGCCTCTACCAAATAGCTTCTCAACAGGGCTTTACTACGCCGGGTTAGTCCCTTGGTATAGGTGCGTCCACCGGAGCTGTGTACGGCAGGTACTAACCCCACATAGGCACTTAAGCGGTCGATGCCTTTAAAGCGGCGGATGTCGCCCACTTCAGCCAAGACCCCGATGGCGGTTAGGGGGCCCACACCCGGTAGCGAGCGCAACAGGTAATAATCCTGGCGGTGGTTTTTGCGGGTATAGATGCGCAACTCCTTGGAGACCTGTAGGAACTGGGTTTTCAAAAATTCCAGTTCTGCTAATCGGCTGTGCATGGCTGTGGTAGCTGGTGTGTAAGACCAATGCTGCTGCCCCAGCCACTGGAGCATCTCTTTACTCCAGGTGATGGTGTCGTATTTTTTAGGCAGTACAATGCCATAGTACAAGAGCATGCTTTTAATGCTGCACTTAATACGCCGGATATTTTTAACCAGGTCATTACGCCGGCGAAAAAGGCTACGGAACTGTTCTTGTTCGTGCGATGGAATATAAATGCCGGTGAGTCGTCCCGCCGCCAGTTCCTGGGCCAGGTGGGTGCTGTCAATCTTATCGGTTTTACAAACGGCAAGTTTATGGCCACGGGCAATATCACCGGGGTTGACCACCAGCACCTGCCAACCCGCAGCCGTCAGGGAGTGGTAGATGTGGTAGCCGCAGCAGCAGCTCTCATAACAGCACTGTACCTGGTGATGGGGAAAATGCTTTTGAATATAGTTCACTAAGATGGCTGCATTGGCTTCCATAGTGAAGCGTTTGACAACAAGGTGTTCTTCCTGGATAGTAACCGCCCACGTTTTTTTGTGGACATCTAAACCAATAAAAAGCTGTTGCATAACTTACCTCCTTTAGTGTTTAGGACCGGTAAGCTATCCCATTTACATGAATGCTATATATACAAATAATCAATATTCGACACTTCATTCGAAATCCGAATATGAGGCTTCGTTATTCAGCTAATTTCCTGTTCATATATGAAAACAATCCAGGAAAACTCCTATCAAAAAAACGTCTTTGTAGACTTTGAGGAAGAAAGCAAACGTCTGACCATACAAGCCACATTTCTTCACCAGGTTGAACTTGACATCTTAATAAGACATGGTTTAAAAGAGCATCATGACGTTTTAGACATAGGCTGTGGGCAAGGTTTTCTGGCGCACCTGGTTTCTGGCTACCTGACCAGTGGCCAGATTGACGGTGTGGATATCAATGCCGCGTTTGTTCAAGAGGCGCAGCAAACGTTTCTCTCGCCCAACCTAAGATATCACTGTAGTGCCATTTTAGAGTATACGCCTGAAAAGCAGTATGACTTTATCTATGCGCGCCTTTTGTTTCAGCATCTAAAAGATCCATTAACGGCGCTATTACATCTAAAACAATACTTAAAACCAGGTGGAAGAATTTGCATAATCGATGTTAATGATGAATGGCTCTTTTTAGAACCTAGTCTTCCTGCATTTGATCGTTTGGTAAATGCCAGTATTGATTATCAGCAAAAACAAGGAGGCAACCGCCTGATAGCAAAAGCCTTACCCAACCTTTTACGTAATGCTGGACTAGGAACTCCCCAACTTGAAATTGTTCCATTCTCCTCTGACATTGCAGGCATGAAGCTGTTCCTAGAAGTTGCCATTTCCTTTAGAGCAAACTATGCTTATAGCGACATACATGGACTGGAATTATACCACAGCATAAAGGAATCTATTCTAAATGCCAGCGAGCCTTATTTCGGGCTAATGGGTGTATCCTGTATATCTGCCTGTAACGATCAAAACTAATCACACTGAAAATCCAACTATGTTAGTAGATCAACACCAATCCCAGCTACGTCAGCATATTTATAAACTTCGGTATAACATACTTGTAACAGAGCAACATAAACAACCAACGTATGCCGATCATTCGAATAAACTCGTTAAAGAGCCACTGGATGATACTGGATTATTATTTGCCCATATAGATGCTGATGAAGGAATTGGCTCCTGCAGGGTTAACCGCTTAACAGATCTTCAGGACCTTTCTGGCTACCCCTATCACTGCTTAGACTATTTTAGTCAACATGCCTTTGCTCATCAAGTAGGCATTGCATCAAGACTACTATTACACCCTTCTTATCGAAGAACGAATGCCTTTAAATTATTAGTAAAAAGCGTGGTAAAAACGGCATTTGATAATGGCATTTCTATTCTGATAATAGACGGCGTACTATCGTTAGAACGGCTTTATTTCAAGCTGGGTTTCTTGCCTTACGGAATACCTTTTACACACAAAGACGGCATGGAGGTTACCCCCATGATCCTGGATGCGAATAACCAGAACAGGTTGAGGGAAATCAACTCCTTGCTTTTAGATTGTTACCCGGCCAACTATTGCGGAAGCGAAGCCATAAAAACTAAGGTGGACGGCCTAATTAAACTTCGCCATGAACTGGAAGTGCTTTCCTAAAAATCGAAAGTAGAACACTAACAAGAAAAAACGTAGCGTCGTTGAACCGTCACGTTGCTTTACTTAATAGGCTAATGGTTCCAACAAAGAAAAATTACTGCTTCACACCGTTTCGACAAGCCCAAATTAATTACTGCATACAAGACACGCCCGTCTTCTAAAGAAAGCGCTTCGCGCTTATTGGTTTCACGCAAAGGCGCTGGGAGCGCAAGGGAAGGAACCACGGAGACAGGGGGAAATTGTCTGAACCGGGATTTGGGGAGATTTAGGGATTAGGGAGAAATGGCGGATGTAGGGATGGCGGATGGCTGATGTAGGGATGGCGGATGGCTGATTTGGGTTGACAGGGAAGCTAAGAGATGAAAAGAGGGAAAGGAGAAAAGGAGAAGAGGAATAATGAACAAGGAACAAGCATGATGAAGGAAGAAGGAGAAACTGGGAGAGGGAAGCTGCAAGCTGCACGCTGCACGCTACAAGCTAAACAGCCGCGAGAGATGGTCCACAGTCGACAGACGACAGTCCACAGAAGGAAAGACAGTGGTGAGTGGTGAGTGAGAAGAGAGCTGCAAGCTGCAAGCTGTAAGCTGTAAGCTGTAAGCTGTAAGCTGTAAGCTGTAAGCTGTAAGCTGTAAGCTGTAAGCTGTAAGCTGTAAGCTGTAAGCTGTAAGCTGTAAGCTGTAAGCTGTAAGCTGTAAGCTGTAAGCTGTAAGCTAAACAGCCGAGGGAAAGGAATATTGAACAAGGAACAAGGAATGATGAAGGAAGAAGTAGAGGAAATGGATGAAGTGGGGATGGAGGATGGCGGATTTAGGTTGAGAAGAAAGAATATTGAACAAGGAAGGATGAATGATGGGTGGATTTGTTGAAACTTACACATTACATAATTGGGAAAACCGGCACTCAGGCTTAAAAAAACCAAGTACCTGACAGAGACGTGACAAAAGCAAAAAAGCTTTCCGCATACCGTAAGCAATTTTTCCTCATCCGGCATTTATAGGAAATACGAGTGTTGTCTCTTTGCAAAAAAATTAGAACGTGAGAAGATCGTACTGTTTGATAGCAATGGCTTTATTGACATTAAATGCATCAAGCCAAAACAACTTTAAATTTACCAACTATACTTATTCGAATACTGCTGACAATCCAGATGCCCCAACCGGTACTGTACAAGGCTTGTTGACAACGACAGACAATCAGCCAGCGGCTTATGTAACCGTGCATTTAAAAGGCACCAACATTAACACTGTAACTGACGAAAACGGTGCTTTTATTTTAAAGAGCGTTAAAGAAGGTAATTATGTGCTGGAAGTATCGATGATCGGACTGCAGTCGCAGGAAAAAGCAATTTCTGTAAAGAAAGATCAATTAACTACCATAAGCCTGGCGCTTGTTGAAGATGCCAAGCAATTATCTCGCGTGGTGGTTACCAGCGCCAAGTCGCTAAACCAGCGTCCGGTTATTATAGGCAAGGCGCCTATCGATCCAATGGATCTGCCGCAAAGCATCGCTGTTTTGGGTCAAGGAGTTATTCGAGATCAACAAGCGCAGCGCCTGAGTGATGTGATCAAGAACGTGAATGGCGTTTATTTAGCTACCGCCCGCGCCAGCACACAGGAAAACTTTTCTGCCCGCGGTTACTCCTTTGGTAGCAGCAATATGTTTAAAAATGGAGCTCGTATCAACTCTGGCACAATGCCTGAAATGAGTTCATTAGAGCGTGTAGAAGTATTGAAAGGAAGCGCCGCTATCCTTTATGGCCAGGTATCTCCAGGCGGTATTGTGAATATGGTAACCAAGGAACCTAAGTTCAAGTTTGGTGGAGAAGTAGCTATGCGCATGGGCAGCTACGACCTGTACAAGCCATCTTTTGATATTTATGGACCGATTTCTTCCAACGTAGCTTTCCGTGTAAATGGTACGTATGAAAGCGCCAATAGCTACCGCGATGTAGTGCATTCTGACCGCTATTATGTAAACCCGTCTTTCCTGTTTAAACTAGGTACTAAAACAGACCTGGTGGTAGAAGGCGATTACTTGAAACATGACTTTACACCAGATTTTGGTATTGGTTCTTTAGGAGGCACAACTATTCCTGACCTGCCCCGCAATACATTCTTAGGTACTAGCTGGCAATATGCTAAAACGCAACAAGCTACTGCTACTACTACGCTAAAGCATTACTTCAATGACAACTGGCAGATCAATACCTCTTTATCTTACCAGAACTACTATAGAGACTATTTCTCTACCGAGCGTATACAAGCAGATGCTATTGGCGATTGGACGCGCCCGCTTGGTAGAACCAATACAGAAGAGAACTACTTTACTGGCCAGGCAAACCTGACAGGTAAGTTTAAAACGAAAAGCCTGGAGCATACACTTTTAGCTGGTGTTGATGCTGACCGTAGTGTAACCACTAACTATAATTATACTATTGCAGGTGGAACGAATTACGACAAGATCAACATATTGAATCCAGCGAAGTATACAGCGCGTACCGATATACCTGCCACTGAAAAGATCCGTAAGGTTGTAGCGCCTGTAGACAGAAATGGCATTTACGTACAAGACCTGATCAAGCTTTCCAGCAAGTTCAATATATTAGCTGGTATCCGCTGGTCTTCGGTATATAGCGATCAACCCGATTCTACAACGCTGGCTACTAATGCGAAGATCAAAGGCAAGTCGCAATACAATGATGCCTTCTCTCCTCGTTTTGGATTGGTATATAAGCCAACCGAAGCCACATCAGTATTTGCCAGCTATTCTAACTCCTTTACAGTGAACACGGGTACCGATATCTATGGACAAGTTTTAGATCCATCTTTGATTGACCAGTATGAATTAGGTGTTAAGAATGATTTCTTCAATGGCAAGCTGTCTGCGAATGTTACTCTCTATCAAATAAAGAATAACAACCTGGCACAAACCGCACAAAATGATAAAAACGGCAATCCTAATAGCAATACTGCCTTAAAAGCGTTGGTTGGTGAAACTACCAGCAAAGGTGTAGAAGTAGACCTTGCAGGACACCCTGCGATAGGCTTGGATATTATGGCGGGCTATAGCTACAACGACATGCGCTATACAGATGTACCGGTTGCGGTAGGCAACTATAAAGAAGGTGAGCGCCTGGTAAATACGCCAGCCCATACAGCTAATGGTAGCGTATTCTATACTTTCCAGAAATCAAGCCTGAAAGGATTGAAGCTAGGATTATCTGCCTATTATGTAGGTGACCGTAATGGTGGCTGGAACACTGATGTCACGAAGATCGATGGATCTACTATTACCTATCGTAATCGTTTGATTCCAGTAGAAGGCTTTACCACCATGGACTTCTCTGCGGGCTACAGCTACAAGAAGTTCTCTATCCTGGCCAAGGTTTCTAACCTAACCAACACTTACAACTATTATGTTCACGAGAACTATAGCATTAACCCTATTCCTCCAACACAAGTAGTTGGTACCGTTTCCTATAAATTTTAATTAATTAACTAAACAAAGAGGCAAAGCCCGCAAGGTTTTGCCTCTTTTTGCATCTTGAAATCGTATATACATGAAAGTATTTTTCCGCCGTATTCACCTTTATTTAAGCCTGGCCGCCGGATTGGTTATATTAACCTGCTGCTTAACTGGGGCTATACTGGTCTTTGAAAAAGACCTTCAAATGGCCTTCAACAAAGAGCGGTATTTTGTAGCCCAAGGAAGTCAACGCCTTTCTTTGGACCAGCTATCCAAAGTGGTAAAACAAGGTTTTCCGGAAATGAAGATCAACGGCGTTAAAGTATATGAGGACCCAACGCGTTCGGTTGAATTCAGCGTGTCGCCAGCGCCTAAAAAGGATAAAAAGGCAGAAGGTCTACCAGCTGCTGCAAAGGGAAAAGAAAAAACGGCCGCACCTGCCGGCAGGCAACCTGGCTTTACCATTTTTGTAAATCCTTATACAGGCGATTTACTTGAAAAGTATAGTTATAAAGAAACTTCTTTTTACCAGGTATTTGCCTTGCACCGCTGGTTATTAGGTGGCGAGAAAAGCGCAGGTAAATACATTGTTGGTGTATCGACATTTATATTTCTGTTCATTTTAATTACCGGGATTATCCTTTGGTGGCCTAAGACAAAGAAGATATTAAAGCAGCGTTTGACTGTAAAATGGGATGCAGGCTGGAAACGCATCAACCACGACTTTCACCTGGTGTTTGGTTTTTACAGCGCCATCTTCTTATTCATCTTTGCCTTTACGGGACTTGCCTGGTCGTTTGAGTGGTTCAATGACGGGATATATAAAGTGACCAACTCATCGAGTAAGCCACCAGCCCCACCAAAGTCGGAATATGCGGCCAACACGGACCGTATTTCTTTTGATGCAGCACTGGCTAGCGCAAAGACCGTTTATAATGGGGCGGAGTTTTACACTATTTCAGCTCCAAAAGATTCCACTGAAGTCTTTAATGTATCGGCCCTGCCTGCCAATGCTGTACATGAAAGCGCTACCAATGCGGTTTATGTAGATCAGTACTCTGGAAAAGTGGCAGGTCAATTAGCCTATGAAAACAGAAGCTTAGGTGCAAGAGTGCGTTCTACCTTTAAGCCTGTACACACAGGTAGTATCTGGGGCACGCCCTCAAAGATCATTGCGCTGCTTGTTTGTATAATGGGTGTAACCTTCCCTATTACCGGTGTGATCATGTGGATCAACAGAACTAAGAAAAGCAAAAAGAAAAGTGGACCTATGCATGCAACAAAAAAGGAAACTGCTGTTGCCTAAAAGCGTTTTTCATTAAATAGTGCGGTAATTATCTGGAATCTAAAAGTAGTAAGTACGTAATTCGGAGGCTGATTAAAGACTACATTTCAAATACCAGCGGAGATCATTCTTGCCTTAACAAAGAGCAGGCACTCAAGACTACAAATGTTTTGCTACTGGTTTGCAACCTTATGTGTTTGAAATATCAAAGTCCACTATTTCTTTGATGCTGTTAATGCTCCTGCTGTATAGGATGTGATCAGGTTTCTATTGCTGGCATTCCTTCTTATCCTTGCTTTTCCACTTTTGCCTTGATGGACCGCGGATTGTTTGGATTAGTGGGATTAACAGGATGAGAGACTTTTCGTTTTTAGTGTTCCTTCACTATTTGTCTTTTCTATCTTTTGCCTCTTAAGAAACTTAAGCCGGTTTAAGTTCAAGCCCAAGCCTCTTAGCTTGTTTTTTGAGTTTTCTTACTTGTTTTTCTCTAAAGCTTTCAACATAGTTTTCCAGGCTGATCGGATTAAACCTAACCCGGTCCCGCATCATGTGATAAAAGATCACTGCAATTTTTCTTGCAGTAGCGGTGATGGCCTTCGCTGGTCCGGACCGCGCTTTTATTCTATGGTAGAACACCGCTAACCAGTTCTGACTGCGCTGGACAGCAAAAGCTGCCAGTTTGAAGACCTGGCCCGCCCGGTTTTTTTTCTTTGGTATTTTACTGCTCAACAGCTTACCACCAGAAATTTTATTGTAGGGTGCCAGGTTGAGCCACGAGGTAAAATGTTTTTCAGTTGGCCATTTATTCATAGTAAGACCCGTTTCACTTAAGATTTCAATAGCCGTGCTGTCATTAATCCCAAAAATTTCTGTGAGGTCGGTGCCTGTTATCTCCTGTAGTATTGGTTTGGCATCAAAACTTAAATTGTTCTTGTTGCTTTTCACATTTTGCTTCTTGGCCAGAGCGTGAGTGCTATTGGTTTTTTGAAGGAGCAGCGCCTGGATCTGCTGGTCACATTCTAATATCCTTTGGCGATACTGGTGATACAGCTCAAAAGACAAACGCAGTTCAAAAAGATGTTCTTCTTTCCATACGCCCTCCAGGGATCGGCATATATCATCAGGACTGGCTTTGATTCGGCCATCAACTAGTTTGAGCAGCACCTGAGGATCTCGTTGTCCTTGCAGTATGGTTTGGATGATTCGTTGTCCGGTCTTTCCGGTGATGTCAGCAATGACATGCTGCAACTTGATATTCATTTGCTCCATGGCTTTTTGCATCATGCGGATATGTGTGGCACTCATTTCAATTAAATTTTTCCGATAGCGCATATACGTACGGAGTTTTCTGGTGTACGTATCGGGTTGGAAGGAGGCCGACAGCAAACCACAACTGTGTAATTGGCGGATCCATTCTGCATCACTCATGTCGGTTTTCTTTCCCCTTACATTTTTTACATGCTTTGCATTGTCCAACACGACCTCAAAACCGGCCTCTTCCAGAATTAAGAACAAACTGATCCAGTAAATACCGGTCGCTTCCATGGCCACAGTGTCGACGTCACATTCCTTTAACCAGTTGGCGATAGCATGTAAATCTTCTGTAAAGCAACCAAAGCAGCGAACCGGTTGTGCGTCCCGATTGGGCGCTACGGCTACCCAATGCTCTTTACTGGAGATATCAATTCCCGCAGCGTCGGGATAAAAAACAGGAAACGCCTTGTTTTTGTCTTTCATACTTGAAGTAATTTTAAAGTGACAAACAACAAGGAAGCGTTGTCAGTTCTTTCGATAACTAATACGCTCTTAAACGGGGTTGGCTACTGCCACCTCCAAATACGGGTTGTCATTCAAAGAACTTTACCAAACTTGATGACGGGTTTACAAAGCACCACGGCAAAAGACGGTCTACGGCAATGCTTCCTTAGCTCACAAGTTACTTCTCCGGGTTGGTAGCTTATTACTACTGGTCACTTGATACAAAAGTGGAGCAAAAAAATCAATCCCGAAGTGTCGGGACAGCCCAAACCGCTCCGCGCGTTGGGCCGGCTCGGCTGCTGTAGCACTCAAAGTGATTTGATTATTACTTACGATAGGCAGGTCGTTTTACGCGTACCAGTGCAAGCGTTTATAGCTGACAGCATGAAGAAGTATGTGCTGAGTAGGTAAGATACTGCAGGCGCTGTGATTCCGCTCCACAGTCGTTATGGTTTGGAGTGTACATAGGTCCGCGGAATCAAGGCGCTGAACCACTCCGCTACTTTGCTTTAAGGGTAAGTGTTTCTTGAGAAGGACTGATTGGGGGTGAGTGAGCATTTCCTACATGAAAGCTTTTTTAAGCTATAACAAGCGCACATCTGGGGCTGGCAACTTCAGCTTAAGCGCACAAACTTTTATAATCTATAACATGATTTGCAGAGCCAACAATTTTATTGATACATCTGGAGAATATAAATATTGAACTTTATGGGTAAGAATAGACTCCAAACCACAAATACCAATATCCAATGAAATAACCCTGCTGCTACCTAACAGACATGGTTATCAGATGCGTTACTATGATCTTGCACGCTTATAAATTTTAATAGCTGTCATTAAGATTATTACAAATGCAATTAAACCTGTTAGTCCCCACACAAAGCTCAAGCTTTGTTTTACTGCTGCCAACATTACAATTGCTACCAAAAAGATCGTGGCTACTTCATTCCAAACGCGCAGCTTTTGAGAGGAGTATTTGAAGATGCCTTGCATTTGTTGCTTGTACATACTGTGTAATGTAAAATGGTAGGCATAGAGGCCGACGACAAACAGCAGCTTGATCAACAACCATCTTCCTTCAGGCTCTGTTAAGGTATTTTGCCAGTTGCCCAGAAACATCACTAGAGGTCCAAAGATCAATGTAAGGATTGCCGATGGCCATGTAATCCCAAGCCATAGGCGCTTGATCATTATTGAAAACTGCTTTTGAAGAATAGATCGCTCAGGCTCAGTTTTCTCTTTTGCTTCTGTATTATAGATAAACAAACGCACGATATAGAACATTCCTGCAAACCAGGTCACAATAAAAATGATATGGAGGGCCTTTATGTAGAAATACATATGGTGAATGGTGAGTGGTGAATGGTGAGTTAGTTCCTAGAGCTCATCATACCGCTCAGTATTTTAAATGTTTGTATAATTAATTTACCCAATCGGGAAAGTTGTTCTTGATTACAATAGCCTAAGCATTCTGCAATATCCAATGCTGTATGTATTTCGATAACAGAGCCTCTCGATATTTCAAAGTAGCGTTTTCTCTCTACAGCAGATGTTCTTGAACAACCTTCAGCTATATTTAAATGAACTGACAGTGCAGCCCTTCTGACTTGCTGCACTAATGCGAACTTTTCTTCACTTGGAAATGCTTTTGTAATCTTATAGCATTCTAGTGCTAATTGCTTTGAAACTTGGAAGACATCCAGTTTCGTGTGTGATAGTTGTAAAAACATAGGAACGGTTTGATCTAAGTTAACCAAACTCACCATTCACTACTCACCACTCACGATAAGACCATCTCTTTGCTTCCAGTTGCATATTCCTTGATCCATTTGGCCATGGTGGACACCCATAGCGGATGCACGTTCAGACAAGGGATCATTTCAAAGCTTTCACCGCCATTGTGCATAAAAATTTCTTTGCCTTCTACCGCGATTTCTTCCAGGGTTTCCAGGCAATCGCTTACAAAGGCAGGACATACCACCAGCAGTTTCTTGACTCCTTCTTTAGGCAGTTGTTCAAAACGCATGGCGGTATAAGGTTGTAACCAGGGGTCTCTACCTAGGCGCGACTGAAATGAAAAGCCCCATTTTTCTTTGGGAATGCCCAGCATTTCTGTCACCATCTTGGACGTTTGCCAGCATTGGTGACGATAGCAGTACTCATGTGCTTTGGAAGGAACATCGCAACAGTTAGGCACTTTGAGGCAATGTTGCCCGGTTATATCACCTTTATATATATGGCGCTCAGGCACACCATGATAAGAGAAAAGTATTTGATCGTACTCTTTATCTAAGTACGGCCTCATGCTCTCGGCCAATGCTTCCAGGTAATCAGCATTATCATAGTAGGGCTTTATGGTTGTTAGCTTAAACGCATACCCACCTTTTTTATATTGTTCTTTAGCATATTCAACAGCCGTTTCATAACTGCTCATGGCATAGTGTGGGTACATGGGTACCAAGATGACTTCTTCCAGATCCGGATTCTGCTGTACTAATTCATCGTAGGCTGCCTTAGGAGAAGGATTACCATAGCGCATGGCGATAGTAACAGGCTCCTCCACTTCTTTATCCAGGGCTTTACCCAATTGTTCACTAATAACAATCAGTGGTGATCCCTGATCGGTCCAAATTGATTTATAAGCTTCTGCAGATTTGGGCGCACGAAAGGGTACAATAATTCCTTTGACCAACAAGGCTCTCATTAGCCAAGGCTTATCGATCACCCGTTCATCCATTAAAAACTCGTCCAGGTAACACTTCACATCTTTCACTTCAGTAGAATCCGGACTTCCCAGGTTCATTAAGACAACCGCTCTTTTCATTATTACGTATAAATGTTTACAAATGTAGTTTGTGAATGCAACTCATATTCAAAAACCTTCAATTGAATCATCTTAGTATGACAACTGATTAAAATCAACTCCCAAAATGACAGAGCAATGACAGAGATATTCGGAAGTGCCGCTGACCGTTAATACTTTTGCAACGGTGATTTTGAGATATATAACAGAATGAATTCCAACGATTACAAGCACATATCAAATTTCTACGTAGCCGGGATCAATTATAAAAAATCTGATGCTTCTATCAGAGGACAGTTTGCCATTACTAACGAACAATACGAAGCTATTTTAACATTAGCTGCTGAAAGAGGATTGAATGAACTCTTTATTCTTTCCACTTGCAATCGTACTGAGATCTATGGCTTTGGCTATTCCAGTGAACAACTGATTGACTTGCTTTGTTCACAAACTGCAGGTGATGCCGCTACTTTTAAGAAAGCCGCTTACATAAAAAAAGGCCAGCACGCCGTAGAACATGTATTTCAGGTGGGCGCGGGTCTGGATTCCCAGATACTGGGTGACTATGAAATTGTGGGGCAACTGAAGACAGCGGTTAAATTTTCTAAAGAAAGAGGATTCGTTGGTGCTTTTACAGAACGTTTGATCAATTGTGTACTGCAATCTTCCAAACTAATCAAAAATAGTACAGCCTTAAGCGGCGGTACCGTTTCGGTTTCTTTTGCTGCTGTTCAATATATCCGCGATACTGTTACTGACATCCGTTCCAAGAACATACTGTTACTGGGTGTTGGTAAAATAGGACGCAACACCTGTAAGAACCTTGTTGATTACCTGGAAACAACGAATATTACCCTAATCAACCGCACTACTGAAAAAGCGGCTGAATTGGCAAATGAGCTAGGCCTGAGCTGTGCTCCTTTAAGTGATCTTGATGCTCATATCAAAAAAGCCGATATCATTTTAGTAGCCACAAACGCAGCCGAGCCTACCATTTTAAAATCGCACTTAGAAGGCGGCTCTCAAAAACTGATCATTGATCTTTCTATTCCTTATAACGTAGAAGATGCAGCCCAACTGCTTCCGAATGTGCAAATGGTTAATGTGGACGAGCTTTCCAAACTAAAAGATGAGACCTTGAAGAAGCGCGAGGCAGAAGTGCCTAAGGCTAAAGGTATTATTGGAGAGTTGATGATTGAGTTTATGGACTGGTATGATATGCGCAAGCACGTACCGCTGCTGAAAGATCTGAAAAGCAAATTGAAATCGCTCTATACACATCATCAGCATCTACACCTGGCAACAACTACTTGCCCTAAAACATTGGATGTACAGATTCAACGAGTATTGAACGACACAGCCGGTAAGATCAAGTTGAACAATCAACGTGGCTGTCAATACATCAACGCTATTACTGAATTTATAAGTGCGAAAAATTAATGGCAGCACAAACTTTACGCATTGGAACCCGCGACAGCCAGTTGGCTGTGTGGCAAGCTACATTGGTACAGAATCTTTTGAAAGAAGCAGGTATTGCTTCTGAATTGGTATATATAAAAAGTGAAGGTGACATTGACACCATTACGCCATTATATGACTTGGGTGTAACGGGTGTTTTCACTAAAACATTGGATGCCGCACTCCTAAACAAACGCATTGATATTGCGGTGCATTCTATGAAGGATGTACCAACCAAACTGGCAGAAGGCATTCAGCAAGCTGCTGTTTTAAAAAGAGCTTCGCACAAAGACATACTTGTTTACAAAAACGAGCAGGACTTAGAGGCGATAGGATTCGTGAATGGAGAATGGAATGAAGGAGAGATCGTGAAACGTGAGACGTCAAACGTGAAAGGGTGCGATCAACATTCACCATTTACTATT
Organism: Flavisolibacter tropicus; assembly: GCF_001644645.1. NCBI lineage: Bacteria > Pseudomonadati > Bacteroidota > Chitinophagia > Chitinophagales > Chitinophagaceae > Flavisolibacter > Flavisolibacter tropicus. The sequence goes on from NZ_CP011390.1 coordinate 2,878,163, forward strand.
GGTACTAGTTCTGTACGAAGGATAGCTCAATGGTTACATCGCTATCCTACTAATAAAGTGGAAAACCTGCGTGGTAACGTAAACACCCGTTTACGCAAGCTGGAAGAAAGCAATTGGCAAGGTGCCATTTTTGCTGCGGCAGGACTGGAGAGAATCAACCTTCGTCCGGAACACTCCATTAACCTGGATTGGATGTTGCCTGCTCCATCGCAAGGTGCTATTATGGTGGTATGCCGTGAAGGCGATCATCAAGCATTTGATGCCTGCCAACCTTTCAATGATGAAGCAACCGCATTATGCACAAAGATTGAGAAAGACTTCTTGCGTGTGTTAATGGGTGGCTGTACTACACCTATTAGTGGGCTGGCGGTTAAAAAAGGAGAAACCATACAATTCAACGGAAACATTTGTGCTCCGGATGGAAGTGACCTGGTGAGTATAGAAATTATAAAGGAAGTAAAAGACAGTGCAAACGTGGGTGAAGAAGCTGGCAAAACGCTGCTTTTAGACGCCCGCACCCAACATATCATAGAAACAGTACGGAATGGAAAGCAATAAAAAATACTTGCTCAGTACTCGTCCCTTACCCAAGACCGTTCATGAAGAAGGCGCCAAAAAGAATGTCATCATCGAAGAATTATCCTTCATAGCTACCCAGCCTATAGAAGATGATGAACTATTTCAAAAGATAAAAGCCATTGCTGCCGAACAGCACTACGTTGTTTTTACCAGTATGAGCGCGGTGGAAGCTGTGGCTGCTCAAATTAATGAGACACCGGCCTGGAAGATCTACTGCATTGGTAACACTACCCGTAAGTTGATTGAAGAAAAATGGGGCGCAGACAAAATAATAGCAACGGCTGAAAATGCGCAGCGGTTAGGCGAACGATTAATTGATGATGGTGTAAAAGACGTAGTTTTCTTTTGTGGCAACATCAGACGGAATGAACTACCCAATAAAATGCGCTCTGAAGGAGGCAAAGTAGAAGAGGTAGTGGTTTATGAAACAAATGAAACACCTTCTAAACTAGAGAAGGAATATGATGGCATTTTGTTTTTCAGTCCCAGTGCCGTGCATGCCTACTACAGCCAGAATAAGCCTTCAAAAAGCACAACTCTATTTGCTATTGGCAAAACTACCGAAGAAGCCATCCGTGAACATAAAGGCCATAAGATTGTGGTGGCCAATGTAACCGACAAAATGGAAATGGCATTGGAAGCCATTGACTATTTGCATCAAACCACTTTATAACAACAAGCACAGAAAATACGATATGACAGCACTAAAAAATGACTTGCTATTAAGAGCCTTACGTGGAGAACAAGTAGAACGTCCTCCAGTATGGATGATGCGCCAGGCTGGAAGATATTTACCCGATTATATTAAGCTAAGAGAGAAATATGATTTCTTTACCCGCTGCCAGACACCTGAGTTAGCAACAGAAATTACGCTGCAACCGATTGACCAGGTGGGTGTAGATGCTGCCATAATCTTCTCAGATATATTGGTGATCCCACAAGCCATGGGAGTAGAAGTGTTAATGGAAGAAGGGAAAGGTCCTTTACTACCAAAAACAATCAAAACAAAACAAGATATTGATGCCCTGAATACAGCTAATGCTGAAGACCATTTAAAATATGTAATGGATGCATTAGCCTTAACAAAAAAAGAATTGAATGGGCGTGTACCATTGATTGGCTTTGCCGGTGCTCCATGGACCCTTTTATGTTATATGATTGAAGGTAAGGGCAGTAAGACCTGGGATAAGGCAAAGCAGTTTGCCTATACGCAACCAGAATTAGCACACCAACTTTTACAAAAGATCACCGATATTACCATTGATTACCTGAAAGCACAAGTGAAAGCAGGTGCTGATACTGTGCAGGTATTTGATAGCTGGGCAGGATCGTTGAGTCCAGCTGATTTCAAAGCTTTTGCGCAACCCTATTTATTACAAATAAGTGATGCTGTAAAAGATGATGCGCCGGTGATCCTGTTCCCCAAGGGCACTTGGTATGCATTAAAAGATCTAAGCCAAAGCAGTGCCAGCGGTATTGGTATTGACTGGAGCATAGAGCCTAAACTGGCAAGAGAATTGACCAATAATGCCATTACTATTCAAGGCAATTTTGATCCGGCTAAACTTTTAGCACCCATTCCGCAGATCAAGCAATGGGTGAAAGAAATGATCGATGGCTTTGGTACCCAGCGCTACATTGCTAACCTGGGTCATGGGATTACGCCTAATGTACCGGTAGACCATGCGAAGGCGTTTGTGGAAGCAGTTAAGTCATATAAGGCGTAAGGAGAGCGCTTCGCGCTTTTATGATTTCGCGCAGAGGACGCGGAGTACGTGGAGGGAGGAACCACGGAGGCACAGGGAACACAGGGGGGCACAGAGAATATTGAACAAGGAATGATGAAGGGAGAAGGAATTGGGAATTAGGGATTGGGGGGAAGAAATGATGAATAATGAGTAATGAGTGGTGAAAGAGAAAAGCTGCACGCTGTAAGCTACACGCTACAAGCCAAACAGCCGAGAGAGAAGTCTACGGTTAATAGACGACGGGCGATAGAAGAGAGTGTGTTATCAATAACTGCTAGAGGAGTGATGTGAGAATAGAATTGTATAAGCTTAAAAATGAAATGTGATGATGAAGAGCGGAATTAAAGTTTTGTTTATTGTATTCTTATTTATTACTGGTGTTTTTACTACTAGTGTTACAGCATCTGCACAAGTAAAAACCTTGGGGCTGCAGCTGGAAGAGTTTCCCTACCCCTACCCTGTACATTACCTACAGCTGAACATTCAGAAACAGCGGCTGCAAATGGCCTATATGGATGTAAAGCCACAGCAATGGAATGGTAAAACCGTACTGCTGCTGCATGGCAAAAATTTCAGTGGTGCGTATTGGGACAGCACTGCGAATGTGTTGACACAAAAAGGTTATCGTGTGATCATGCCTGACCAGATTGGCTTTGGCAAATCATCGAAACCAGAAACATTACAATATTCCTTTCAGCTATTAGCCCGCAATACTAAACAGTTGCTAGATAGTTTAAAAGTGGAAAAGGTTACTGTATTAGGACATTCAATGGGTGGCATGCTGGCCACCCGTTTTACATTAATGTACCCGGAACGTGTAGAGAAACTGATATTGGAAAACCCAATAGGGTTAGAGGACTATAAAGTAAAAGTGCCGTATCAATCCATTGATGAAGCCTATCAGAATGAACTAAAACAGGATTATTCCAAGATCAAAAGCTACCAGCTGGAAAACTACTATGGTGACCAATGGAAACCTCAGTATGATAAGTGGGTAACTATGCTGGCCGGCTGGACGCAAAATCCAAAGTATTCTGTAATAGCGTGGAATGCAGCACTCACTTCAGATATGATCATAACGCAACCGGTGATGTATGAGTTCCAAAACATAACTGTGCCTACCCTGTTGATCATTGGTCAGCGTGACCGTACTGCTTTAGGAAAACCTTTAGTATCTGAAGATGTGCGTAAAACGATGGGCAATTACCCTGCCCTGGGCAAAAGCACTCAACGGAAAATCAAAGGATCCCAATTAGTAGAGATTGATGGTGTTGGTCACCTACCCCATATAGAGCGTTTTGATTTGTTCATTACACCAGTATTAGAATTTCTTCAACAATAAACGAAAGTCTACTTGATGAATATAAAGTCTGAAATAGAACTATCGATCAAAGATCAATTTGTAGCGTATATACACGACTTGCAGAATCGCATTTGTGCTGCATTGGAACAATCGGACGGAAAAGCAAAATTTATAGAAGATGCCTGGCAGCGACCTGAAGGCGGCGGTGGTAAAACCCGCGTGATAGCAAATGGCAATGTGATTGAAAAAGGAGGCGTTAATACCTCTGTTGTATATGGTGAAGTAACCGATGCGATGCGCACACAATTAAAGATCGATGGCGCGAAATGGTTTGCCTGCGGTTTGTCGCTGGTGATACATCCTTTTAATCCCTTTGTACCTACGGTGCATTGCAATTACCGGATGTTTGAACTGTATAATGAAAACGATGAAGTCATTGATCGCTGGTTTGGCGGTGGCACCGACTTAACGCCCTATTATTTGTTTGAAGAAGATGCCAAACATTTCCATCAATCCTACAAAGACGTGTGCGATCAATTTGATCTTTCTTTTTATCCCAAGTTCAAAGAAGTATGTGACAACTATTTTGTCAATGCCCACCGCAACAATGAGCGTAGAGGTATTGGTGGTATCTTTTATGATTACCAACGTCCTTCTGAAACTCAAGATGTAAACTTCTGGTTGAACTTTGCAAAAGCTTGTGGTGATGCTTTTATACCGGCATATGTTCCTATCGTAGAAAAAAGAAAGCTCATGCCATTTACATCAGAGAACAAACATTGGCAGGAGATTCGTCGGGGACGTTACACAGAGTTCAATCTAGTTCACGACCGAGGGACTATTTTTGGTTTAAAGACGAATGGACGTATTGAGAGCATCTTGATGAGCCTACCACCTACTGTGCGCTTTGAGTACAACTACCAGCCAGTGCCTGGCAGTGAAGAAGACAAACTATTGCAGGCCTGCTTACACCCAAGAGAATGGGTAGCATCTGAACCTACTGAAGAAGATCGTTTAAACTGGGCAAGAAATGCCAATAAATGCTAAAGATTAAATTATGTATTTACAAAGACGGAATAGAATCTTAAGACAATCGCCTGCTATCAGGAGTTTGATAGCAGAAACTTTGTTAACTCCCAGTGATTTCATTGCGCCTATATTTATTGACGAAGGCGAAAATGTAAATACTGAAATTGCTTCTATGCCCAATTACTATCGTCGCTCATTGGATCTGACGATAAAAGAAGTAAAGGAGCTATACAGCATGGGTATTAAAAGTGTATTGCTGTTTGTAAAAGCAAAAGATGAAGTAAAAGATAATAAGGGTACTGAAGCTGTTAATCCAAACGGATTAATGCAACGCAGCATTAAAGCTATTAAAGATGCTGTTCCTGAGATGGTAGTAATGACGGATGTAGCACTGGATCCTTTTTCTTCGTATGGGCATGATGGCATTGTAGAGAACGGAGAGATTGTCAACGATGCTACAGTAGAGGTATTGGCACAGATGAGTGTAAGCCATGCCCAGGCTGGCGCTGATTTTGTAGCACCCAGCGATATGATGGACGGCCGTATTGCTGCCATCCGTGAAGCTCTGGAACACAATGGCTTTACCAAAACAGGCATCATGGCCTATAGCGCTAAATATGCTTCTTGTTTTTATGGGCCCTTCCGTGATGCTTTAGATTCTGCACCAGGCTTTGGTGATAAGAAAACGTATCAAATGGATTATGCTAATCGCATAGAAGCGGTGCGTGAAGCTGTAATGGATGTAGAAGAAGGCGCTGATATTGTAATGGTAAAACCTGCACTCGCTTACCTTGATATTATTCGTGAAGTGAAGAATGCAGTAGATGTACCCGTAAGCGCATATAATATCAGTGGTGAGTATGCGATGATAAAGGCGGCAGCAAAGATGGGTTGGATCAATGAAGAAAAAGCTATTTTAGAAACGCTGACATCCATGAAACGTGCGGGTGCGGATCTTATCGCCACCTATTTTGCCAAAGACGCTGTTCGCTTACTAAACGCCTAAGCAAATGTTTATTGTTGAACTGACCTATAACGCTCCATTGGAGCAAATAGATGTGCACTTAGCAGCGCATGTACAATTTTTGGACAAGTTCTATGGTAGTGGCAACTTTATTGTGTCTGGCAGAAAGGTACCAAGGGATGGTGGCATTATTCTGGCAGCAGCAAAAAGCAAAAGTGAAGTGGAAAAGATTATAGCAGAAGATCCGTTTTATAAACATCAGTTAGCCGAGTATAAGATAACTGAGTTTATACCTTCGAAACAAGCACATAATATTCAAGAACGTATAGCTTAAAAGTCATGAACATTCAGAAGAGTAAAAGTTTATTTGAACGAGCGCAAAATAGTATTCCCGGTGGTGTTAACTCGCCTGTAAGAGCTTTTAAAAGTGTAGGTGGCAATCCTATTTTTATACAACGAGCTAAGGGTGCCTACCTATATGATGAAGATGGGAACCGGTATATAGATTATATCGCTTCATGGGGGCCAATGATCTTAGGGCATGCTTATGAACCTGTGGTAAAAGCTATTCAGCAGAAAGCCACGGAGTCTACTTCTTTTGGCGCACCCACCGAGTTAGAAGTGGATATGGCTGAGCTTATTAAAGGTATGGTGCCTAATGTAGACCTTATACGTATGGTGAGCAGTGGAACGGAAGCGTGTATGAGTGCAGTGCGATTAGCAAGAGGTTTTACTGGACGCAACAAGATCATCAAGTTTGAAGGTTGTTATCATGGACATGCTGATTCCTTTCTAGTAAAGGCCGGAAGTGGGGTAGCTACTTTTAATATACAGACTGTACCGGGTGTTACAGCTGGGGTAGCGAATGATACATTGACTGCACCATACAATGATCTACAAGCCGTAGAAGCACTAGTGGCTGCTCATCCAACAGAAATTGCTGCAGTCATTATAGAACCGGTTGCCGGCAACATGGGTTGTATTTTACCAGAACCTGGTTTCTTAGAAGGATTACGTCAGATCTGTACAGACAACAATATCATACTCATTTTTGATGAGGTGATGACAGGCTTCCGCTTGGCGCCGGGTGGAGCGCAAGAGCGTTTACAAATTGATGCTGACCTGGTGACCTATGGTAAAGTAATTGGTGCCGGTATGCCGGTTGGTGCATTTGGTGGCCGCAGCGAAATCATGCAACATATAGCTCCCCTGGGTAGTGTGTACCAAGCAGGTACGCTCAGCGGTAATCCATTAGCGATGGTGGCTGGATTTACATTGTTAAGTGAACTGCATAATAATCCATCTATCTACCAAGAGTTGGATGAAAAAACCATTTACCTAAAAGCTGGGCTTATCAATGCATTTGATGCATCTGGCTTCCCTTATGTGATCAATCAATTGGGTTCGATGATCAGCGTGCATTTTAGTGAGCAACCAGTTAAGGACTTTGCTTCTGCGTCTGCGGCTACTAATACACTGTTCAATAAATTTTTCCATGCCATGTTGAACCGTGGAATCTATTTGCCACCTTCTGCCTTTGAAAGCTGGTTTTTGAACAATGCTTTGACGTATGAGGATTTGGATCTGACCATTTTGGCGGTGAATGAAAGTTTGTTGGAAATTCAGCAATCTATGTAAGAAATTTAAGTGATGATAATAGATAAAGCCGGTTCCAACAGGACCGGCTTTATCTATTATATAGTTAGATTCTGGTATTAATCTTTGATGTTCAACAGCTTCTTTACTTGCTCGTAGTTTTTAAAGTCAACACCGGCGTACTTACCTGTAATACCGCCAGGAATTACTACATAGCGGATAGCGAAGTTAGTCTTGGGTTTTAGTTCACTGTACTTAATTCTCTTACCAGCGTTACCATTAGAATAATGATATCTAGGTTGGCCATTTCTATTCAAAGCAGCGTCATAATAAGCAGCAGATCCCTCGTATGAAGTTCGGAATACCATCTTGTCTTTTTGAATATCACCATTTTCACTAGCGTTCTCAAAATAAAAATAGGAAGCATTACTCCAATCGGTAGTACGGTTAGTCATACCTACGCTCCAACCATCCCAAGACTGGAAAGGAAAAATCTTTCCATTAGAAGGAGCTGTCATGTCTTTAAAGTAGTAGAATACAACACCTTTGTCCAAGATCTCCTGAGTTACTTTTGGCGTCAGGACCTCTGCCTGATAAGTAATGGATGTATCCGTATAGTTATCCACTGCATAAGAGCCAGACAGCCAACTATTATAATCTGTATAAGGAACGTTTGGTGTAATCTGGCGATTGGTTTCCACCCATTTTGTATCATTTACCACGATCCAATCAGAGTAGTATACATTAGCAGTACCTGTTGCACCAGTAGAACCAGTAGCCCCATTACATACATATTTTGTTTTAGTAGCGTCTACTTCGCTATCTTCTAAAGTACCATTGTTGTTAGCATCAATACCGGTTTCAACTTTTAAACCTCCTGTGGCACAATTACTGCCAGCAGCTTCCGCTATTGTGCGTGTTAAACTGTTTTTACCATTTGGGCCAGCGGGACCTAATTCCCCTTTGTCGCCTTTACAACTTACAATGACTACAGCCGTAGCCAACATTGAGAATGCAAGAAATTTCATCTTCATAAGAGTAGCTTTGATTGAGGGCACTAAAGTACTGGGTGCGACTTCTGGAATAACCCTTATATAACATCAACCGGGGAAAAGCCAGTATCAATTTCAACTAATCTGTAATGAATCTACTTTTACAATTGATGACTCATTACCATATGGATAATGGTTTACTTATATTTTATTATTTATGAAAAGCAAGCATTTATAACACAACATCATTTCTCTGAATTTTCACAATTTGATATAGGTAGATTTTAACACCTGCCTTTATTTACATTGTAATGAATGATGATCTACAAAATGTAGGTAGCCGCTTTTAGGAGTAAAAAGAATTGTACAACTTTGCGTTATCAAAACAAATAGTAATGAATCCAATTACTTCTGCCGGGATACTCATTGCTGTTTATGCATTGCTCTGTATTATTGTTTTTTTAATTGGGCTACGCCAGGCACTACGTTATACTTCACTTCCGACTCATACACAACAACGGACACTAATTATTACTAGCTTAGTCATAGCTGGCTGGATGACCTTATTGCATATATTGGCTCGTCAGCATGTATTTGCAGTACAAGGATTTCCTCCTCGTCCTATGTTGACAGTTCTCCTTGGTTTAATTATTATTCTAGCTATTTCATTTACCTCAACGGCTAAGATTATTTTAGGGGTTACGCCATTGTATTGGTTGGTTTTCTTCCAAGTATTTCGGGTGGGTGTAGAATTGTGGTTTTGGTATACTTATAAAACAGGCGTCTTTCCAAAGCTAATGACATTTGAAGGTGCCAATTTAGATATTATTTCTGGTTTGCTTGCGTTGGTAACAGGCTTTCTGATACTTAAGAAACCAAGTACCGCACGCGCTATAACGCTTTTTTATAATATTGCAGGCATCTTGATCCTACTGAACACGCTACGGGCAGCGGCTTTATCAATGCCCTCTCCAATTCAGCAATATCCATTTGATGAACGTTTGCTATTGCTCGGTAGCCCCTACTTTATTTATTTACCAGGGATATTAGTTGTACTGGCTCTTGGTCTTCATATTTTATCATTAAGGCAAGTAAGTTTACAAGCCGGGATTAAAGCTACGAATGGTGAGCAGTGAGAAAGGTCAATAGACATTAGTCAGTGGTGAGCGGAGAGTCTGTAGGGAGGGTTTAGTGAAGTAGTATAGGAGGATGGTAGGAGGAGTAGAGAAGGATATCCTCTGTAACTCCTCTGTAAGAGGGGATCGATTATAGTTTTTTAACAGACGACTAAGCATAACTTTTAATGCAAGAAAAAGGAGATAATTCCCACTATTATTAATACAATTCCGCTGATACGCTTTTCATTGTGTTCAATAAAGTGAGCACTTAGAAGTCGGGTGCCCTTATACCCTAAGTTGACCAGCAGTAAAATGCCTGATATGCTAACAATAGCATATATAATGGACAGCAAGGTCACCATTCCCATACCATACGCTCCTGCAGACAGGAAAAGACTTTCTACCTCCAGGCAAGGAGATAAAAACATCATGACTATAAATATCAGCACCCATTTCCGTTTGCTGCGCTTATAAGCCACTACATCACTTTGCTCGCTATGATGGTGGTGTGGAAGGTTCACTGTATAATAAACTAAACCAAAAACAATTAACAAGACAGAAGACCCGACATAAATTGCGTTTCCGTATTGTTGTACCAGCTCTTTACCGATAAAACCCAGCACAATCCCCAAGGCTACAGTACCTAATACATGAGCCAAAGCAGCCAATAGTGTAACCAAGTTAACATCCCGGGATTTCCATTGTTCAGCTTTAGCTACCGCCACCAGTGGCAACCAGTGGTTGGGTATAAGCGCATGAACAATGGCTAATAATACGGTACCGGCTATAACACTATACATGAAAGATTGAGTTGTTTAAAGTTTGCAAGTATAAGGGTTTACGTGTTTACAAGTTTACTTGTTCACTCGTTTAATGAAATAGCATTTATTTTCTGAAAGTTAATTTAACATGTAAACATTCAAACTTGGGAACTCCTACCGAAACAGCAGTTCGCAAGGCTTTAAGCCTGTATGTTTTTTAAATGCAGTGGAAAAATGAGAAATAGAAGAATATCCCAACAGAACAGACACTTCCGTAACGCTTAGTCCTTTTTCATACAACAGGTATTTGGCGTGCTCCATCCGTTGACTTTGGTAAAATTCAAAAATCGTTGTACCAAACAATTGCTTAAACCCCTTTTTTAAATAGCATTCGTTCATGGCTACTTTCCGACTCAGTTCCTTAATTGTTATAGGCTCCCCGATATGCTCAATCAGGATCTCTCGAGAGCGGATCACTTTATCGCGGTCAGCCTCGTTGGCCAAGAACTTACAAGTAATCGTATTGATTTCCTTTTCACCCATAATACAGTCTAAACTGTATAACAACAACATCTGGGTTTGCGCATTTACATAGATGTTTGCCAAGGAGTCGGTATAGTTGTGATTGACCAAGCCTTCCAAAACCGCCCTTGTTTTATTGCAAAGCGGCAAAGGCTTTGAAAAGGAAGATGTATGCGTAAACGCTAAAATTTCATCACTTAACACTGAATGGCTGTTCTTGCCTTTACTAAACTGGTTCAAAAAAGAGGCATTGAAAACAAAAGAAAACATATCGATGCTTTCTATTTTTTCATTGCAATTCTTTTGCACCTGGTGTATGCAGCGTGCACAACAGGCTTCATTGTATTGTCGGCAATACATGTTGCCCGTAATACAAAAACGCAGCTCCACATATTGCTGATCGGTATTGGAAGGGGTATAATGATAATGGAGTATACCTAAATCCTCACTCATCCAATCGTCTGGTTTAGCAAAACGTTTGATAGCATAATGCACGGAGCCGGGTATTTCCTGCCCAGCCTCAAATACCAAACGTTGTGTGGCAGATGATGCGTCAATCCATTGAAAAGTAGAAACAGCCTGCATGTTCAAACGCAAAGGTAATAGGGTGAAGCACATCGGATTGTCAAAGAGATGTAAACTGTTCTTAAATTATGCCTGGAATGAGCGTTTAATTATTTGTAGAACACCCAACTATAATCAATTTCAACAGGAATAATGAAGCTGAGGACTTGACTTGATTGGTTTCTACCAGATTTCAGCTGTAGTACATTTGCTTTTTTCCTACTTTCGCCGCATGCTCTCGGATAATCAGACGAATCAGGAATTTCAGCACACATTGACGGCTGAAACATCGATCAGTGGCGTTGGCATACATTCGGGCCAAACCGTAAATATAGTTTTAAAACCAGCTGATCCCAACACAGGTATAGTTTTTCAAAGAGTAGATCTAGAAGGAAAGCCTACTGTAAAAGCAGATGTAGATAACGTAATAGAAACCAACCGTAGCACCACCATAGAAGCAAATGGTGCTCGCGTAAGTACTATTGAACACCTTATGGCAGCCCTGGTAGGCTGTGGTGTAGATAACGTATTGATTGAAATTGATGGTGTAGAAATTCCCATTTTAGATGGTAGCAGCGCGCCTTTTGTTGAAATTATTAACAAAGTAGGGGTAAAGAAACAAGATGCTGTCAAAGTGTACTACACCTTACAACATAATATAA